>NZ_JAYDYX010000001.1:0-700948 GCF_034556155.1 Sphingomonas sp. CD22
TCGCCGGGGTACAGCGAGCGTTTTGCGGAGGTCGATCGGCTACGAAGACATTGTCACGCGGCGGCGCGTAGATGTCTCGCGCGGCGGTGTTCGCCGTTATATATGCCCGCTGTCCCTTTAGCCTTGAAGGAGATGGTATGGCCCGTACGACCCTGTTCGGATCAAACCGGTCGCTGGCCGTACGCCTGCCCAAGGATGTCGCGTTTCCCGAGGATGTTTGGAAGGTGACGATCCTGCGTTGCGGGCTTCGGCGCGTGATCGTGCCGGCCGATCGGTCTTGGGACGATTTCTTCGCCGCGCCCGGGGTCGCATTGAGCGAGCGCGAGCAGCCCGAGGCCGGCAATAGGGGCGAGTTCACGCGGCTGGACGGTCTGCGTTGCGAGGATTGGCTGCCGGCGAACTGACCGGCGCATCCGTCGCCGCCGCATGGGGCATCACCAGCGTGCCGTCGGGGGCGGCGGTGTAGTTGGTCTGCGTCGGGTAGGGGATGGATATCCCTTCTGCGGCGAAGCGGGTCATGATGCCGACCATGATGCGGTCGCGCATCGGATGGGCGGTGGCCCAATCGTCGCCGGGGATGTCGAATTGCAGCGCGAAATCGAGGCTGGAGGCGCCGAACGTCTCGAAGCCGGAGCGGGCGACGGTGCCGCCCTCCGCCTCGACGATCTCGCGGAGCAGTGCCGGGATGCGCGCGAGCGTGTCGGGCGAGGTCTCGTAGGCCGCGCCGATGGTGAAGCCGATGCGGATGTGGTCGCGTACGCTGGTGTTCTGGATTTCCTTGTCGAGCAATTGCTTGTTGCTGATGACGCGGAGCTCGCCGGTGAAGGCGCGGATGCGGGTGCTCTTGAGGCCGATCGATTCGATGACGCCGCTGGTGGTGCCGTAGCTGATCTTGTCGCCGCGGCGGAACGGGCGGTCGAAGATGATCGCCAGCGCCGCAAAGAGGTCGCCGAAGATGCCCTGCGCGGCAAGGCCGATGGCGATGCCGCCGACGCCGAGACCGGCGACGAGGCCGGTGACGTTGACGCCGAGATTGTCGAGCACGACGACGAGCGCGACCGCGAACAGCGCGACGGTGACGAGCAGGCGGATGAGGCCCATCGCGCTGAGCAGCGCCTCGCCGCTGTAATGTTCGCTGCTGGTGCGATGTTCGATCGCGCCGAGGATCAGTTCGCGCGCCCAGATCGCCGCCTGGAACACCGAGGCGACGGTCCACAGGAAATTGACCGTGGTGGCGACCTGGCTGGGGGCGCCGGCATAGCCGACTACCAGCTTGGCGGCGAGCATCACGATGAAGAAATTGCTGGTGCGGGTGATCGCGCGGCCGAGGATGGTGCCCCAGCCGCGGCGGCCGACGTCCTTACCGCACAATTTCCGGCCGAGCCGGCGCAGGCCGTGCAGCGCGATGACGATCACCGCGCCGATCGCGAAGGCGATGAGGATCTGCAGCCAATGGGTGTGCAGCCAGATCTCGCTGGCGGTGTAGAGCTCGCCGATCTGCGCCTGGACGTTGCCAGCGTCGAAGATCGGCGCCTTGGCGGCGGCGGTAGCATTGGTGGACATGACGAACCTTTTCAGGCGGCGGCCTTGAGGACGGGCAGCGCGGCCGGGGTTCCCGCTTCGAGGAACGCGATGAGGCCGCGTTCCGCGCGGCTGAGATAGCGCGCCGAGCGCGGCAGGCGGAGCGCCTCGCGAAAGGCGCTCTGCCCTTTTTTCACGAGGTCGATGAGCGAGGGGTGAACGTAGCTCTTGCGCGCGATCGCCGGGGTGTTGCCGAGCCGCGCGACGACGGGTTCGAGCAGCGCCTTGAGGCTGAGGTCCGCCTCGGCCGAGGCGAGCGCCTCGAACGCGGTGACGCTGGCGCCCCAGGTGCGGAAATGCTTGGCGGTGAAGTCGCCGCCGCCGGCGCGGCGGATATAGTCGTTGACGTCGGACGAGGTCACCGGATGCGCCTCGCCGGCGGCATCGACCCAGGCGAACAGATGCTGTTCGTCGAGATCCTGCATCTTCTTGACGGTGGCGGCGAGCCGTTTGTCGGTCACCTGCATGTCGCGCTCCTTGCCCGACTTGCCCTTGTAGCGCAGCTTGAGCGTGGCGCCGCGGACCTCGCCGTGCTGCTTGCGCAGCGTCGTCGCGCCGTAGCTTTCGTTGGCCTGCGCATAGGCTTCGTTGCCGACGCGGATATGGCCGATGTCGAGCAGCCGGACGACGGCGGCGACGGCACGGTCCTTGTGCAGGCCGTGGCTGGCGAGATCGGCCTCCACGCGCTTGCGGATCTTGGGCAGGCAATGGCCGAAATCGGCGCATTTCTCGTATTTCGCCGCCTCCTGCGCCTCGCGGAAGCCGGTGTGGTAGCGATATTGCTTGCGGCCCTTCTCGTCCCAGCCGATTGCCTGGATATGGCCGTTGGCGCGCGGGCAATACCAGGCGTCGCGATAGGCCGGGGGCAGGCCGACGGCGTTGAGCCGGTCGATCTCGTCGCGGTCGGTAATGCGCGCGCCGTTGGCGGCGAAATAGGCCCAGCCGTTGCGCACCTTCTTACGGGTGATCCCGGGTTTGGAATCGTCGCAATAGACTATTCGGGATGCCACCCTTTGCTCCTCGTGTGCGGGTCGTCCGAAAATGCGCGGAGGTCGCCGTCTGTTCCGGAACGTGCGGCGGGCGCGACTGTTGGTGCGTCGCATCCCCACAGGAGACATGACATGGCCGACCTTGCCCAAGCGCGCGTGCTGATCCTCGCCACCGACGGTTTCGAACAGGACGAACTGTTCAAGCCGCGCCAGGCGCTGCTCGATGCGGGTGTCCAGATCAGCCTCGCCTCGATCAAGACCGATCCGATCCAGGGCGTCGTCAACGACAGCGAGAAGGGGGAGAGCATCACCCCAGACCTGACGCTCGACGACGTCGATACCGACGATTACGACGCGCTGCTGCTGCCGGGCGGCGTCGGCAATCCCGACAAGATGCGGCTGCAGGACCGGGCGATCGAGATCGTCACCGAATTCATGGAGGACGACAAGATCGTCGCGGCGATCTGCCATGCGCCTTGGCTGCTGGTCGAGGCGGACGTGGTCGACGGACGCCGGGTGACGAGCTGGCCGTCGGTGCGCACCGATCTGGAGAATGCCGGTGCCGACGTGGTCGACGAGCAGGTGGTGGTCGACGGCAATCTGATCACCAGCCGCAAGCCAGACGATATCCCGGCGTTCAACCAGGCGATCCTCGACGCGCTGGCGGAAGAGCTGGCCGAGGAGAGCGAAGAGGCGTGAGGCGGAGTCCTCCCGCGCAAGGGGGAGGTGGCGCCGCGAAGCGGTGACGGAGGGGAAGGACAGGGTGCAGCTTCGTGATCGAGGCGTGCCGTGTCCTCCCCTTCCACGGTTCGGCTTACGCCGAACGGTCCCTTTCCGCCTGGCGGGGGACGAACAGGCGGTTGATGCGGTGTTGCGCGGGGCGTTCGATCCAGCGGTAGAGCGTCGCCGATGCCATCAGTACGAGCAGCAGGTAGAGCGCGATCATCGGAGCGTCGAGCGTGGGCGTGGCGAGCGGGAGCTTGAACGCCTTCCACAGGAGAAAGTGCGAGAGGTAGGTCGCGTAGCTGATCTCGCCGAGCCAGTGGAGCCGGCGGCCTTCGAGCGGATGGCCGGGGCGGCCGGCGGTGAGCGCCAGCAGCAGCAGGAGCGCGGCGAAGGTGGCGGGGGCGGCGAGCGTCTCCGGTGTGCCGAGCGCCCATGCGGTGGCGGTCGTCAGCGCCGCCAGTGCCGGCCAGCGCGCGCGCGGACGGCGCAGGCAGAGCGCGGCGAGCAGCGTGCCGGTGCCGAATTCCACGAGGCAGCGGGTGAGGCCGTGGCGGGGGATGTCCTCTCCCAAGGATGGCGCGCCGTGCATCGCGGCATGGAGGGCGAGCAACAGGACGGCGGCGAGGACGACCAGCACGACGCTCGGCAGCTTGCGCCAATCGACCGCGACTGCGAGCAGTGGGAACAGCAGATAGGCGGCGAATTCGCAACTGATCGACCACGCCGGATCGTTCCAGCGCAGCGCATCGGTGAAGCCCCAATTCTGGACGAGCAGCAGGTGCAGCGGCAGTTCGGCGAAGGGAAAGGCGGGGTCGGTGCGGCCGGTCGCGCGGAGCAGCATCGCCAGCGCCACCGCGGCGACGAGCATCGCCGCGTGCAGCGGCCAGATGCGGGCGATGCGCTTTTGCAGGAAGCGCGGGATAGCGGCGGGATCGCGCAGCCGCGCATGCCAACTCAGCCAGATGACGAAGCCCGACAGCAGGAAGAAGATATCGACCGCGAGATAGCCCTTGGCGAGCACCGCCTCCACCGCGGGGGGCAGGCCGGCGATACCGCCGCGGATATGGTAGAGGACGACCAGCCACGCCGCGATGCCGCGGACGCTGGTGAGCGCACGCAATTCGGTCATCGGCGGTGTGGGGTGCAGGCGGGTGCTACACAGGATTCGTCACCCCGGAACCCGTCCGGGGTGACGGGGTGGTTTGGGGTGGGGGCCGGCCTGCGCAACGGAGGGATCACGCCGTCACCGACCCTGTCGCGCGCGGTCGCCGCATCGGCACCTGCGCGGTTTCCGCGCGGCGCCGCGCAAGGTAGGAATCGAGGCCGATCTGTGCGCCGATCAGCATATAGACGAAGGGTTGGAAGGCGATCGCGATGAATGCGGCGCCGAGCAGATAGACGAGATGCGCGGTCTGCAGGGCGGCCGCCAGTGGTCCCGCCCAGCCGAACGGCCCGGCGGGGTCGCGGTAGCGGCGGCGCAGCACCTCCATGCGGACGATGCCGATCAGGCTGATGCTGAGCCACAAGGCGAGGCCGAGATAGCCCTGTTCGCCGAGCATCTCGAAATAGGCGCTGTGATAGCCGCGCGCCTTGTCGGTGACCGCCTGGTCGGACACCGCGGGGGCGGGGCCGGCGCCGTCGGTCTTCTTGATCTCGTAGCGGATGTGGTTGCCGCGATACGCCTCGAACCCGCCGCCGAACGGGTGCGATCTGGCATAGTCGATCGTCCACTGCCACACCGCGAGCCGGGTCGAGGCGGATTCGTCGGCGTCGTGGCTCTTGATCGTGCTCATCCGGTCGGTGAAGCTCGCCGGCAGGAATGGCACCGCGATCACCGCGGCGGCGGCGATCATCGTCAGATACAGCATTTTGCGCCGCGCGTTGCGCAGCGACAGCAGGGCGACGAGGACGATGCAGAGCAGCCCGGTGCGCGTCGAGGTGCCGATCGGGATCAGCAGGCAGGCGAAGATCAGGCACAGGCAGAAGCCCTTCACCTTCCAGTCGGGCCGGAAGATCGTGCCGTAGCGCATGAACCACGCGATCAGCGGCACGATCGCGATCGCGACGGTGGAGATGGTGCTGCCTTCGTAGAGGCCCGAATTGTTGTTCACCATGAGGTCGAGCTGGCCATAGCCGCCGCCGCCCGCCGCGGTCTTGATGCCGCCGACGATGATGATCGAGGCGGCGGACAGGATCATGAACAATAGCAAGGCCTCGATCCTGAGCCGCGTGCGCAGCGTCAGCGGCAGGAAGGCGGCGAAGGCGAGGCATTTCCACACCCAGTCCCATTTGTCCTTCGCATCGAGCGGGAAGTCGGCGCCGGCGGTGGTCGCCCAGCAATAGAGCAGCAGCGCGACGATCAGTCCCTGGCGCGGCGAGAAGCGGCTGTCGCTCTTGTCGTCCATCAGCAGCCAGCCGCCGACCGCCAGCGCCACCGCGATCAGCGAGATCGGCACGGTGTTGAGCAGCATGTACGTCAGCCGCTGCGGCGAGACGATGTCGATATAGACATAGGCGAGCACGAGGATGAACGGCCGCCGCAGCCCCATGCCGAAGATCGCGGCGAGGAAGGCGACGAAGACGAGGTCACGCACCGGACTGGTCGTCCGCGGGCGGAGTTTGGGGAGGATTGCCGCGGGCGCGCCAGTGGCGGGGCGGCGGGGCCTCCGAATCGAGATCGGTGCGCTTGAGCAGCAGCCACGCGGCGAGTAGCATCAGCCCATGGGTGAGCGCCAGCGACAGATTGTCGATCATCGGGTGGCGCGGTTCGGGTCCATCCACCGAGCCTATGGGATGGCGGGGGTTGATGCCACGTTAAGTGCGTTGCGGGTCTGGTGTTTTCTAATGGGGTGCGGCCCGGGGGGTGTGGGGTGTGGGGTGTCGCTGCGATGATGGTGTGCGAGCCGCTTCCACATCCGATCCGTCACCCCGGACCTTTTCGAGACTGCTGCGAAACACATGATGTATCCCGGCGAAGGCCGGGGCCTAGTTGGGAAAGCGGCTGTAAGTCATTACCATCCTTCGCCCAACTGGGGCCCGGCCTCCGCCGGGGTACAATGCAGGGGTGAGCGCACCGACTTTCGTAGAGGTCTCGGTTCTCTCCGGGTTCCACCGGGCTGCGGAGCGCGGCTTGAGGCTCGAGCCTTTCTCCTCGCCCCGGGGTGGACGTCGGAATGAGTCCGGGGTGACGGCGTGGGTTTGGAGAGCGGCGGCGACACGTTTCGGGCGACGAGAGGAAGGATGGTTCGCGCGGAGGCGCGGAGGCGCGGAGGTGTTGCGTTTGTCGGCGCCGTGGCGCTTTCCATCGGGGTGTGAGGGCGGGCCACGCATCACCATGCGCTCCATCTCCGCGCCTCCCCGCCTCCGCGTGAACCTATCTTCTTCTTACACGAAGGTGTCGGCGGTGCCGCCCGAACCCGAATGCTGGTCGGGTTCGGCACGCCGAGGCAAGGGGGGCGTGGGTTGACGCGTCCTTAAGCCGGTGTGGCATAAGCGCGTGCGATGCGTATCCTTCACGTCCTCGATCACGGTTTGCCGCTGCAGAGCGGATATACGTTCCGCACGCGCGCGATCCTGAAGGCGCAGGAGCAGCGCGGCTGGCAGGTGGCGGCGGTGACCGGGCCGCGGCAGGGGGCGGTGGCGGATGCGGTGGAGGCGGTGGACGGGTTGACCTTCCACCGCACGCAGGCGGCGTTGAAGGGTGGTGTCGTCGGCGAGCTGGCGGGGATCGCGGCGTTCGCGCGGCGGATCGCGGCGGCGGTCGATTCGTTCCGGCCGGACGTGCTCCACGCGCATTCGCCGGTGCTCGATGCGCTGGCGGCGCTGCGCGTCGCGCGGCGGCGGGGATTGCCGCTGGTCTATGAGATCCGCGCCTTCTGGGAGGATGCCGCGGTCGGCAACGGCACCGGGCGCGAGGGATCGGCGCGGTATCGCGCGACGCGGGCGCTGGAGAGTTGGGCGGTGCGGCGCGCCGATGCGGTGGCGGTGATCTGCGAGGGGCTGCGCGGCGACCTGATCGCGCGCGGCGTCGACGGCGGCAAGATCGTCGTGTCGCCCAATGGCGTCGACATGGCGCTGTTCGGTGCGCCGGTGGCGCGCGATCCGGCGCTGGCGGCAGAATTGGGGCTGATGGACGCGGAGACGATCGGCTTCATCGGCAGCTTCTACGATTACGAAGGGCTCGACGATCTGATCGCGGCGATGCCGGCGCTGGTCGCGGCGCGGCCGCGCGCGCGGCTGTTGCTGGTCGGCGGCGGGCCGATGGAGGCGGCGCTGCGCGCACAGGCGGCGGCGTCGCCGGCGGCCGACGCGATCCGCTTCGTCGGCCGCGTGCCGCATACCGAGGTGGAGCGTTATTACGCGCTGGTCGACGTGCTCGCCTATCCGCGCAAGGCGATGCGGCTGACCGAGCTGGTTACGCCGCTCAAGCCGCTGGAGGCGATGGCGCAGGGCAAATTGGTCGCGGCCTCCGACGTCGGCGGGCATCGCGAGCTGATCCGCGACGGCGAGACGGGGACGCTGTTCGCGCCCGACGATCCCGCGGCGATCGCAGCCGCGCTCGCCGGGTTGCTCGCCGACCGCAGCGGCTGGGACCGGCGACGCGCGGCGGCGCGGGCGTTCGTCGAGCAGGAGCGTAACTGGTCGTCAAACATTTGTCGTTACGAACCGATTTACCAGCGGCTGACGGCGGCCGCGACAGTGGATGGATCATGGCAGCGTTCCCCGGCCGGTATATGAGGCGTTCGCGCGTAACCGCATGGATCGCGCCCGCGGGCGGTGCGCTCGCGGGGCTCGCCACGGCGGCGCTGTTCCTGCTGGTGCCGCAGGCGGTGCTGGAGGATTGGGTATGGCAGAGCGGGTTGCCGGCGCTGATCGCGGTGGCGGCGCCGCCGCTCGGCGACACGGCGCGTGCGGTGCTCGCGCTGGCGGGCGGCGGGCTGGCGGCGGCGGTGACGTGGTCGGCCTTGTTCCTGCTGTTCGGTGCGGGCGGGCTGTTCGCGCCGCGGCCGGCGACGGACGCGGGTGTGCCGGTGCTGCGCCGGGCCGATGCGCATCCCGACGCACCGGCGCGCCGACCGATGTCCGCCGCCGATCTCGGTACGCCGTTGCCGCCGCCGACGCCGCCGGTGATCGAGACGGTGCCGTCACCGCAGTCGGTCGCGCCGATCGATGACAATGAAGGTGAGCGTGAGGGTGAGGAGGCATTGCCCGACGAGCGGGCGATCCCCGCCGATCTCGACCTGCCGCTCGCCGCTTTCCATCCCGACGCCTTGCCCGAGGTGCCGCGCGAGCCGGTGCGCCCGGTGCTGCCGCTGCGGCCGCCCGCCCTCGCTGCGGCGGAACCCACGCCCGTGCCGTCGGAATCACCTCAGCCCGTCGCACCGCCGGCCCCCGCAGGGCCATCGGAGGTGCCGTCAATCGAGTCGCTGCTTGATCGGCTGGAACGCAGCACGCGCTGGAAGGCGCGGGCATAAGAAAACCGGCTCCGCGCGACGCGCGAAGCCGGTGATCTGTTGGTCGAGCCGTTTAGAAGTCGAAGGAGAGTTGCAGACGTGCGCTGCGGCCATCCTGATATTGGGTTACAGTACGATAATAAGGCGTTGCCTTCCCTTCACCGTCGGTGCCGTTTTCATTCAGATTGAGCTTCGGTTGACGATTGAAAACGTTAAACACCGTTGCCCGCAACGTCATTGCTGCCGAGCCGACATCGAACTTATAGCCGATGTCGAGGTCATTGACGAACAGCCAGTCGCTCTTGAATACTGAGCCACGAGGGATAAGTTGCACCGGACGCGACACGGTCGGATCGGTATTGATCGAGCCATCCGCATTGACTTGGCAGAACAGGCCTGCTGCGCCGTAAGCCGCCGAATACGGATCGACAGTTTCGGGCACACGGCCGATGCAACCATAACGACGCGGTGAATAGGCTTGCAGCTTGCCGCCAATGTTCAATCGATCAAACAGCAGGTAGCTGCCCGCCAATTTAATGACGTGACGCTTGTCATTCGGCGAATAGCCGTAAGTGCCTAAAGTGAGGCCGGGTTGATCGAAGTCCGTAGTCAAGCCGGTGTCACTCTGCCCGTTGTCGGTCTTCACGCCACCCTCATAGTTTCCAATAGTCTTTGAATAGGTGTACGAGGCGTCGAGGCTCCAGACGCCGTCGAATTCACGATGCGCCTCGAAGGTCATGCCCTTGTAAGTCCGACGGGCTTTGGGATAGCCGAGGTCCGCCGCGGAGAAATCCACCGTGCGCAATGTCGTCTCGCCGTTGATCGGGTCAGACAGGGTGATCCGTGACGCGCTGCCCGGATTGATCAAGACATATTGATGGAAACCGTCCCAGATCGCGTTGCAACCGCTGACCTTCTGCTTCACGCAATAGGCATTGACCGCTTGGTCGATCGACGAGTCTTCGAGCACTTCGTTGAGCTTGGTGTAGGTAAAATAAGCGCCTACCCGCCAGCGCGTTCCAAGCCGCTTTTCATAACCAAGGATATATTCGTCGGCTGACTGAGGCTTCAGCTGCTGGGCCACGGTCGTCTCGGCGGACTTCGGTTGGCCGTTGCCAGTCACACTGCACGCCAGCGCACCATCGTCAGGGCATGCGGCCGCATTGGTATAATTAATCGGGCTGCCGAGGATCGGCACGTTGGCATTGGTCAGTCCGTTGAAGAGTGCGGTACGCGTGTAGTAGGTTTCACCTCCCGTCAGCCGGATATTGGTGTTTGAGGCGACAGGAACGAACAGGCGACCGAAGCTCCCGTAAATCTTGTCGCGGCGGTCGCCGATGGGATCGAAGGTGAAGCCGAGGCGCGGTCCCCATTGATTGCCGGATTTATAGAACGTCTGCTTCAACGCATTGTCGTTGGTGAAGCGGTCGTTCCGAATTCCGAGATTGACCGTCAGCCGATCGCTGAACAGAGACCAACTGTCCTGTAGGTAATAGGCCTCATTGAGCGACGCGAAGCTGCCTTCGTTGAAGTAGGTCGTGCGGCGCACATAATTCGTGCCGACGGCGAGGTTGTAAGGGTTGCCGGCCTGCGCAGTGTACACGGTATAGAATAGACCGTCGCCGCCGCCGCGGGATGCGGTCACCGAGGTCAGTTCCTCACGATCGTAACCGCCCTTGAAATGGTGCGATCCCAAGAAATTGAAATAGATATCCGCGTCGCCACGATAGAATTTGCGGACGTCGTTATTGTCACTGCGACCGCCGCTGGAGCGCGTCAACGGCACCACCGCTAAGGGATTGCGGGCGTCGCTGACGGAAGGAGCGTTGGCGTTGCTCTCATTGAACGACTGGGAGAAATAGTTGTTCTCGTTGCGGCCGTATGCCGCCGAGACGGTCAACCACTTGCTGAAGACCCCCGTGTAGCGTCCGACGTAATTCTTGCCGCCGTAGGAGGCAAGCGTTCGCCCGGCGTAGGGCCCATCCTTGTTCGTGAGATAGTTGTAGCGTCCATAGCCCGGCGCCGCACTACCGTAGGTGTTGAAGAACTGGTCACCCGTGGTGCTCCAGTAGGTGAACTCCAGGCGCTGGCCGTTGACGATCACCGCATCGATCTTGCCGCCATAGAAAGGGGAAGACGTACCGAAATACGTCCGGGATGTGCCGAGATACTTGTTAGGATCATTGACGTCGGCGGTACGCGGATCGCCGAGGAACTGACGGGATGCGATCACACTCGTATCGTTGCGCGCCTGGTAGAGGCCGTAGAAAAACAGATGGTCCTTGATAATCGGGCCTGACAACTGGAACGTCGTGGATCGCGACTCGATCCTCCCCCCATCATTGTCGGAATAGAAGGTGTCGTGAGTCCGCGAGCGCAACTCGTCGGGGTTCCACGAGAAGAGCAGGCCGCCGTGGAACTCGTTTGAGCCAGACTTCGTCGTCGCGCTGGTGAAGCCGCCGGTCGATCGGCCAAATTCCGCAGCATAGCCGCCCGATTTGACTTCGATCGTTTGATAGAAGTCAAACGGCACGCCCGCAGGGCTGAGGCCCTTGCGGAAGTCGGTGATGTTGAGGCCATTGACGAAGAAAGCGTTCTCCGACACCGCGCCGCCATTAATAGAGGCGAGACCGCCGAACGCGCCTGATCCGCTCGCCGTCCCCGGCGCCAGCAGCAGTACCGAGGTGAGATCGCGCGCAACGGGTAGCCGTGCCGCAACGTCCGCGACGTTGATGACCTGGCCGGTCGTCGTCATATCAAAATCCGCGGTCGCGATACGCTTGCTCGTCACGACGATATCCGTGCCGGCGGTATCGCTGCTACCAGCCTTGGCGAGCCGGAACTGATTGGACGCGGAGCCCGGCGCGAGACGGATATTCGTTTCGACATAGGTATCGTAGCCATCGGCATCCACGGTGAATTGATAGTTGCCTTGCCGTAATTCGGGGATACCGTAGACGCCGTTGTCGTTGGTCGTGACGGTGCGCGTGAAACCCTGATCGACGGATCGGATCGTGACGCGCGCCTTGGGTATCGGGCGGCCCGACGAATCAAGCACCGTTCCACTCGCACTGAAACTGGAGAAACCCTGCGCTTCTGCGGCGGGCATCAAACCGCCGCCGACGCTAGCAACCGCTATCATTCCGATTGCTACCGATGCGAGGAGGTTAGTGCGCATCCCCTTTCTATCTTTCATCATTGTCATGCCCCTTTATCACCCTGTGCTTTCGGATATCGTATCCGATGCGGAAAGAATGATCGATATGGACATGATTTCAATGTCGATTGGGGCTGGGCGTACAGAAGGTGCGTAGAATGTCGCTATTTTGTCACATAACAGTTGCGAATGTTACTATCCCTCGGTGGCGATGTTCGTACCGTTACCCGCTTGAAAGTCAGGCTTTCGCTTTCGAGCGCCTATGTTAGCCTCCGGCGAAATACGCGGGAGGGAGCGATGGCCGGAACGGTGGCGGATGCGGGCAATGGGGAGCAGCAGGCCTCGCGCTACGCCTGGTACGTGCTCGGCATCCTGTTCGTCGTCTACGTACTCAACTTCATCGACCGGCAGGTGATCTCGATTCTCGCCGAGGACATCAAGCGCGACCTCCACCTCAAGGACGAGGACCTCGGGTTCCTGTACGGCACCGCATTCGGCGTCTTCTACGCGCTGTTCGGCATTCCGCTGGGGCGGCTGGCGGACAGCTGGCATCGGGTGCGGCTGATGACGGTGGGGCTGGCCCTGTGGTCGACGATGACCGCGCTGTCGGGCTTCTCGCGTACCGGCGGGCAATTGGCGCTGGCGCGGATCGGCGTCGGCGTGGGGGAGGCGACCGCGTCGCCGTCCGCCTATTCGCTGATCTCCGATTATTTCCCCAAGCGGCTGCGCGCGACGGCGCTGTCGATCTATTCGGCGGGATTGTACGTCGGTGGCGGCGTATCGTTGTTCATCGGCGGGGCGATCGTCCAGGGCTGGAACCGGGCGTGGCCGGGCGGCGGGCCGCTGGGGCTGGTCGGCTGGCAGGCGGCGTTCCTCGCGGTCGGGCTGCCGGGGCTGATCGTCGCCGTATGGATCGCGACGCTGCGCGAGCCGATCCGCGGGCTGGTCGAGGGGCTGCCCGAGCCGGAGCGGCATCCGGCGCCGTTCCGCGCCTTTTTCCAGGAGTTGCTGACGATCATCCCGCCGCTGACGCTGATCGGCGCGGCGCGCGGCGGCGGGCGGGCGTTGCTGGTCAATCTGGCCGGGCTGGCGGTGGTGATCGGCGTGGTGACGCTGCTGATCGCGCTGGGCGAACCCAAGCCGCAATGGCTGGCGGTGGGGACGGGGGTATATGCGGTCTTCTCATGGGGCTGCGCGCTGCGGCGGCGCGATCCGGCGACCTTCGCGCTGATAATCGGGACGCCGGCGTTCCTGTGTACGGTGGTGGCTTACGGGCTGAACGCCTTCCTGAGCTATGCGGCGAATTTCTGGGCGGCGCCTTATGCGTTGCGCGCGCTCGGCGAGACGCCGGCGCGCGCGGGGCTGTTGCTCGGCAGCAGCGGGGCGCTCGCCGGCTTCCTGGGGCTGACGATCGGCGGGGTGGTCGCCGACCGGCTGCGGCGGGGCAATCCGGCGGGGCGGCTGATCGTGGTGATCGTCGGCGCGTGCGTGCCGGTGCCGTTCCTGGTCGCGGCGTTCACCGCGGGCAGCGTCTGGGTGTTCTATCCGTGCCTGTTCCTCGCCGGGATCACCGCCAGCGGCGCGCTGGGATCGGCGGCGGCGACGACGCAGGACCTGGTGCTGCCGCGGATGCGCGGCACGGCGACGGCGACCTTCTTCATCGGGACGACGCTGCTCGGGCTGGCGACGGGGCCGTATCTGGCGGGGCGGATCTCGACGCTGTCGGGGAGCCTGTCGGTGGGGATGCTGTCGCTGCTCGCGGTGGTGCCGGTGACGCTGGGGTGCGCGGTGGCGGCCTATCGGCTGGTGCCGGCGGCGGAAGCGTCGCGCGAGGCGCGGGCGCGGGCGGTGGGGGAGATTATCTAGGGGGCAGATGCTCTGCCTCCCGTTCGTCATCCCGGTGCATGCCGGGACCCATGGATACGGCGCCATGAGCGTGAGTGCGTAACCACAGTCGTGCCGCCACCATGGGTCCCGGCGTACGCCGGGACGATGACGTGAGACTATGCTCTGGCGATGCCGGAGTGGGGCACATTCCCCCACTCCGGTCTTCGTGAACCGCGCGGCTCAGGCGGCGCCGAAGACGCCGCAGGCGATGCGGCCGCCGCTGTTGCCGGAGGGGTCGGTCATCAGATCGTCGGGGCCGGCGTGGATGACGATCGCGGCGCCGTCGGTGTCGAGCAGGCCGGCCATCGTCGCGCCGGGGACGGTCACGCCGAGCGTGCCGCGGCCGTCGGTGCCGATGATCAGATTGGGCAGGTCGCCCTCGTGCGGGCCTTGCGGGTTCATGCTGCCGTGCTTCATCGTCGTCGGGTTCCAATGGCCGCCGGCGGTGGTGAAGTCGGGCGCGTCGCAGCGGCCGGTGGTGTGGATGTGTGCGCCGTGCGTGCCGGCGGGGAGGCCCTTGACGTCGACGGTGTAGCGGATGCCGCCGGCGACCTCGGTCGCGGTGGCGCGGCCGGCGTCGAGGCCGGTGGCGGTGCGCAGCGAGGCGGTGGCGCGGGCGCCGCCGGCGGTGGGGCTGCCGACCGCGACCTCCTCCTTCTGGGTGCAAGCGGCCAGCGCCAGCGACGACAGGCCGGCGAGGATGAGGATAGCGCGCATCAAAGGTCTCCCGAGGTTTCCTTACGAACCCGGCATGACCTGCGGCGGTTCCACGGGCGGCGCAAGGGGCCAGCGCATCACCGGCGCATAGCTGGCACCCTCGCCGCCGAGGTGGCTTTCGTAGAGGATCAGATGCGGCATCGCGAAGGCGGGGCTGGCGAGGCCGGCATGGACCGCGAGCCAGCCGTCGATCTCCGGCGCGGCGCCGGCGCTGCGCGGCAGGCGGGCGAGCGTGACGTGCGGCAGATAGGCGCGCCGTTCGGGCGGCAGGCCGGCACGGACGCAGGCCTGTTCGACCTTGCGGGCGAGATGCTGGAGCGCGTCGCCCGGCGCGAGCCCCGCCCAGAGCGTATCGGTGCGGCCCTTGTGCGCGAAGCGGCCGACGCCGGCGATCCGCACCTGCGGCGCGGGCGCGTACAGGCCGGCGAGCGCGGCGGCGACATCCTCCGCCTGCGGCCGGTCGACGTCGCCGATGAAGCGCAGGGTACAATGGAGTTGCGCGTCGTCCTGCCAGCGCGCGTGCGGCACGCCCCCGGTCGCGGCGAGCAGGGACTGGCGAATCGATGGGGGCGGACGCAGGGCGACGAACAGGCGCATGGCGGGACGAACGTCTCTTTGTAAAGTTCTGTTGCTTTGGAACCGAGGCTTAGCCGGTTTCGCTTGAAATAGGACCACGGCAGGCCGATATTTCGGTCATCCGACATCTGGTCGGTAAAGGAGTTTTGGATACCATGGCTAACTGGTCTGACCCCCGGCCGAGCGCCGCGCCGTTCGGGGCTCCACGCGCCGAAGCGCGCAGCAGCGCCTATGACGCGGGTCTGCGCTCGTACATGCTGTCGGTCTACAATTACATGGGATCGGGCGTGCTGCTGACGGGCATCGTCGCGCTGCTGTTCGCCTGGGGCGGGGCGTCTTCGCCGGCCGCACAGGTGTTCATGGGTGGCGGCATTCTGCGCTACGTGCTGATGTTCGCGCCGCTCGGCGTCGTGTTCGCGATGAGCTTCGGGCAGGGGCGCATGCAGACCTCGACGCTGCAGATGCTGTTCTGGGCGTTCGCGGTGCTGATGGGCCTGTCGCTGTCGACCATCTTCCTGGTCTATAGCGGTACGTCGATCGCGGGTGCGTTCTTCTCGACCGCGGCGGGCTTCGCCGGTCTCAGCCTCTACGGCTATACGACCAAGAAGGACCTGTCGGCGTTCGGCACCTTCCTGATCATCGGCCTCGTCGGCCTGATCGTCGCCAGCCTGATCAACCTGTTCCTGCAGTCGAGCGTCATGAACCTCGTCATCAGCGCGGTCGGCGTGCTGCTGTTCGCCGGTCTCACCGCCTACGACACACAGCGCACCAAGAGCCTGTACTTCCAGGTCGCGGGTTCGGACATGGTCGGCAAGGCCGTGATCATGTCGGCGCTGTCGCTGTATCTCGACTTCATCAACATGTTCCTGTTCGTCCTTCGTCTGTTCGGCGCGCAGCGCAACTAAGAGCGACGTTCGATCGTCATGTCGGGAGCCCGGTGGCCGATGCCGCCGGGCTCTTTCGTTTGTCCCGAAGGAATGGCCGATGCGGATCTCGATCGAAGTCGACCTGGATTATGCCATCATGGGGCCGCCGGCCGACGTGCTGCTGCAGATCGAGGCGGCGGCGATGCCCGATCAGCGGATCGTGTCCGAGGCGCTGACGGTGTGGAGCGACACGCCGGTGGTGGCGGTGCGCGGCGAAGAGGGGATCGGCCAACGCTGCTGGATCCGCGCCGAGTCCTGGCTGAAGGCTGAATATCGCGCAATCGTCGAGATCGACCGGCAGCCGGTCGATCTCGCCCGCCTGCCGGCGACGCCGGCGCGCGCGCTCGATGGGGCTCTGGTGGCCTATCTGCTGCCGAGCCGCTATTGCCAGTCCGACCGGCTGGAAGGCTTCGTGCGTCGCGAGTTCGGCGGCATGGGCGGCGGCGCGCTGGCGGTGGCGCTCTCCGACTGGGTGGCGGACGCGCTGGAATATCGTGCCAATACGAGCAGCGGCGAGACGACGGCGATCGACACCTTCGCCAGCCGGTCGGGCGTGTGCCGCGATTACGCGCATCTGCTCGTCGCGCTGGCGCGGGCGGGGGAGATCCCCGCGCGCTGCGTCGCGGCCTATGCGCCGGGCGTCGATCCGCCCGATTTCCACGCGGTCGCCGAATTGTGGCTGGATGGAGCGTGGCGGATGATCGATGCGACGCGAATGGCGCCGGCGGAGACGATCGCGCGGGTCTGCGTCGGCCGCGATGCGACCGACATCGCGTTCATGACGGTGTTCGGCATCGCCCAATTCGTCAACCAGCGCGTGCAGGTGACCGCGGCCTGATCGGTTGACCGGCAGGAACGGAAACGATCCGGCAATCGTTGCTGCTCGGTAAACTCAGGAGGGTGTCACATGACCGGAATCGACGAAAAGGCTTTGGACAGCCTGTCGGTCGCGCCGTCGGCCAGCAACCAGGAGCGTGACCCGCGCCAGGATGCTGGCCAGGACAAATCGATCAACAAGCGTCTCGAGAAGAACCCCGGCAGCGCGGATGCGCGGCTCGACGCCGGACTGGACGAATCGATGGACGCGAGCGATCCGCCCTCGCTGACGCAGCCGGGCCACGATCGCGACCCGGCGCCCTCGTCGGGCTATGACGAGGATGCGGAGCGCGACCGGCAGGGTTGAGCTTTCCGGTGGAATGGAGCGAACGGCGGTCCCGCGAGGGGCCGCCGTTTTGCTGTGCGGTGGCTTGCGGGCGCAGCGGCGTTTTGTCGGACGACCGGTCGCCCGGGACTTGGTCCGGGGTGACGGAGTGGACGACGCAGCGATTCGAGACCTTTGCGAACGTCGGTGTGCTCCACTTTTGCATTGTACCCCGGCGGAGGCCGGGGCCTAGTTGGGTGAAGGTTTGTGATGTTTTACAGCGGCTTTCCCAACTGTGCCCCGGCCTTCGCCGGGGTACATCCTGTGTTTCGGAGAGGTTTCCGACGAGTCCGGGGTGACCGCTTGGGGGTGGCGATCGGAGGGCTCGCAACCACCACGGGCGCCTTTGCGACCAAATGCACTCCGCTCGTCGCAACGGATGTTGCGCTGCAACAGCTTTCGTGATGCTTTTGTTACGTCGGACGGTCCCGCGTTAAGGATGCTGTTAACCACCATGGCGCAGGATCGGCCCGACTTCTCTGGCGGGGTGGGTGACGATCATGGGTGCCAAGAACAGACCGGCCGAAGGCGCGATGACGCTGGCGGAAATGAAGGAATTCGCGGGCTTTCCGAGTTCGACGCAGCGGTATATCCGCCGCAGCCTCGATATCGGGCTGGACCGCGACGATGCGATGACGCGCTGGTCGCGCGACATCGTCGAGGCGGCGAGCATCCGCGCGCAGGCGCGGCTGTACCGTGCGCTGCCCGAATTGCGGCAATTGGTGCCCGATGATGCCGATCTCTCCGCGGTCGAGCCGTTCCTGGCGCCGCTGGTGACGCTGGTCGGGTTCGACCTGGGGCAGGGGCGGCTGACCAGCTTCTCGGCCTTCCGCTTCCTGTACGAGCGGCTGATCGGCGCGGCGTCGCGGCCATGGTTGCCGAGCGCCTTCTGCGCGGCGGCGGCGCTGCCGCACCTGCACCCGGAAGTGCGGCGCAAGCTGCTCCAGTCGATCAGCGAGGCGGCGGCGACCGCATCGGGCTGGTCGAACCGGCAGCCAGTGTTCTTCCCGCATTGGGTGGAGAAGGTCGATACCGGGGCGGCCCTGCCGCATTGAACTAAGTGCGCCGCGCTACCGGCACGCGCGCCATCCCGCAGCGCGATCCGCCTGATCGAGGTGCAGGTGATCGCGGTGCGCGGCGTTGTAATCGGGTGACAGCGTCGTCGCGAACAGCGTGCATGCGCCGTCGCGGACCTCGTGCAGAAATGCCGCCGTCGCGCCCCCGCCGCGCCAGTCACCGACGACGGTGATGCGGCGGCCGTCGGCGAGGCGGAAGCCGGCGATGTCGACCGCATCGGCGGTCGCGTGCTCGC
The DNA here is from genome assembly GCF_034556155.1 of Sphingomonas sp. CD22. Classification (NCBI taxonomy): domain Bacteria; kingdom Pseudomonadati; phylum Pseudomonadota; class Alphaproteobacteria; order Sphingomonadales; family Sphingomonadaceae; genus Sphingomonas; species Sphingomonas sp. CD22. The sequence continues at coordinate 18,526 of NZ_JAYDYX010000001.1, forward strand.
TCCAGGTGCCGGCGTCGCGGCCGTAGATGCGGCGGCAGGCGTAGCTGCCGAAATGGTCGATCGTCACGACGCGGCTGCCGAAATGGCGTTGGGCGGCGGGCTGGACGACATTCCACTCCCACAGCGCGAGTGCGGCGGCGACCGGACAGGCGACGCCGAGGCCGGCGGGGCGGAAGCCGATCGCCCGCGCGCCGCCCGCGGTCAGGCGGATGCCGTCGAAATAACCGCAATCGCCCGCGCCGCGGCGTGGCGGCAGCACGGTATAGCGGACGCCGGCGCGATCGAGCAGCGCGCGGCATTGCGGGAAATCGCGGGTGAGCGCGGTGAGCTTGCGGCCGGTGAACAGGCCGACCGGGGCGCCGAGATCGAGCGGCGTCCACGGCATGTCCTGCGGTCGCCCGCGTGCGATCGCCCATAGCAGCAGCGCCGCCGCGCCGATCGCAAGCAGCGCCGCGATCCAGCCGATCGCGCGGCGCAACGCGCGCATCAGCCGCGCTGCGCCCGGGTCATCGCCTCGCCGGTGACGGGATAGCCGAGGTCGTCGGGGATGCAGAGGTGCGGCACGCCGTCGCGCGTCTCGACGAACGGCGTGATGGTGCGGATCGGATAGGCGCGCGCCTGCGCGACGGCGGCGTCGTGATCCGCGAACAGCGCGAGCCGTTCGAGGGTGCGGCGGGTGGGGTAGATGATCGTCGCGCGGCCGGCATCCGCCTCGGCGAGCAGCGCGGCGGCGCCGGTCCAGACGAGGCGGACGTTCTCGGTCGCGTCGACGGTCGCCGCCGCGCCCTCCGGTGCGCGGGCGAGGAAGAAGAGCGTATCGAAGATGCGCGTCGTTCGATGATCGGGCAGCCAGCGTGCGAACGGCACCAACGCGTCGAGATTGAGCGTCGACCCGGTGTCGGCGAGGATCGCGGCGAACGCCTCGCCGCCGTGCAGCCGCGCGCGGATCGCGGCGAGCGTCGCGGCCGAGGGGGCGGGGTGGAGGCCGATGGCGAGCCCGGCCTCCTCGATCGTCTCGCGGATCGCGGCGATGCGTGCGGCGCCGTCGTCCCCCGCGCCGATCGTCGCGGCGAGCGCGTGGTCGCCCGGATCGATCCGGCCGCCGGGGAAGACCATCGCGCCGCCGGCGAAGACCATCGCCTTCGCCCGCTCGACCATCAGCAGGTCCGGCGGACCATCGCGACGGTCACGAAAGACGACGAGCGTCGCGGCGGGGATCGGTGCACTGGCCATAGACCGGTGTAACGCGGCAACGCGCCGTTGGTAGCGCGGGCGATGTCGGGGGAGGGGCCGGCGATGATTCGGGGAATGGCGGGGTGGTGGTGGAGCTGAGGGGAATCGAACCCCTGACCTCTGCAGTGCGATTGCAGCGCTCTCCCATCTGAGCTACAGCCCCGCACCCCGGCTCGGGCTTGCCCGAGAGCGACGCCATTAGCCGCCCCTCGGCGGCGATGCAACAGGCCCGATCGACCGATCCGAAAATTCCCCTGCGACGGACTGATCGCTGCGTGCGACGCAAAATCGTTGCGTCGCCGTAACTTCAGGAACGAAGCGCCGGCCTGATCTTTATCTGGATCAGGAGCACGGTCGCGCAGCAACGACGTGACCGGCACCCGCAGGAGCTATCCTACAAGGAGACGATCATGGTCTACGAACGCAATCCCCGCAGCAACGCACCGGGTGACACGTACGGACGCAACGACGGCCAGGGCTATGGCCGCGATTACGGATCGGGCCGCGACTACAGCTATTCGAGCGCTCGCGACTATCAGGCCGCCGGCCGGATCGACGGCGACCGCCAGGGCTATGGCGCGCGCGACTACGGCAACCAGCGCTACGATCGCTATGACGCGAACCGCGACCAGACCCGCGGGCGCGACGATTACGGCACGGCGCGCGGCGGCTATGATCGCTACGCCAACGACGGCCGCGACAGCCATGGCCGCTACGACCAGGACCGTCAGTCGGCCAATCGCTATGGCGAGCGCAGCCGCTATGGTGCGGACGCCGGCCGCGATTCCGGCGAGCGCGAATATCACGGCAGCTACGGTTCGGGCGGGCACCGTTTCGAGGATTTCGGTCCGTATCGGCATGCCGACGACGACGATTACCGCAACCGCGCGCGCGGTGGCCGGGATCAGGAGCAGGGCCGGCAGGGCTATGGTCGCCAGCCGCAGGGCTATGACTACGAGGATCGCGGCTTCTTCGCCCGCGCGGGTGACGAAGTCCGCTCGTGGTTCGGCGACGAGGAAGCCGAGCGCCGTCGCGACTTCGATTCGCGGCTGGACGAGCGCGCCTATGACGATCGCGACACCGACTATCACAGCTGGCGCCGCGGTCAGATCCAGTCGCTCGACCGCGACTATGACGAATATCGCCGCGAACATCGCTCGAAGTTCGAGAATGAGTTCAGCTCGTGGCGCACCAACCGCCAGTCGCAGCGCGATCTGCTCAACAAGGTCGAGGAACATGCGGACGTCGTCGGGTCCGACGGCGAGCATGTCGGCACCGTCGACAAGGTGCGCGGCGATCGCATCCTGCTGACCAAGAACGACGCCGATGCCGGCGGCCGCCACCATTCGATCCCGTCGAGCTGGCTGCAGTCGGTCGACGACAAGGTGACGCTGAGCAAGACCGCGGCGGACGCCAAGAAGGCGTGGCGCGACGAGGAGCGCAACCAGGCGCTGTTCGGCGACGATAACGACGGCACGCGCCGCGAGCCTTATGCGAATGGCCGTTCGGCAGCGACGCAGACGCAGGCGGACGGCACGCGATCGGCCTCGTCGGCGAGTGCCAGCACCAGCGGCACCGGCACGACCGGCACCGACGGCGACAAGACGCTGAACCGGAGCTTCTCGGGCACCTATTGAGCCCGATCGAAGACCCACGCGAAGGCCCGGGCATGTCCCGGGCCTTTTGCGTTGCGATATGCAACGGGTCGGCCCAGACTGGTCGCCCGGATTTGAGGAGAATGACACGATGGCACGAGCGTGGAGCCTGACATCGCGGCCGCAGGGCCTGCCGACCAGCGACAATTTCGCGCTGATCGATCTCGACCGCCGCGACCTCGGCGATGGCGAGGTGCGGATCGCCAACAGCTGGCTGTCGGTCGATCCGTACATGCGCGGGCGGATGAACGACGTGAAGAGCTACACGCCGCCGTTCGAGATCGGCAAGCCGATGGACGGCGGCGCGATCGGCACCGTGGTCGAGAGCCGCTCGGACCGGTTCAAGGAGGGCGATACCGTCCAGCATTTCGCCGGCTGGCGCGACGAGGCGGTGCTGCCCGCCGATCAGGTCCAGCCCTTGCCCGAGCTCGACGTCGATCCGCAGGCCTATCTCGGCCAGCTCGGCATGCCGGGGATGACCGCCTATTTCGGCTTGCTCGAGGTCGCCGGCGCGAAGGAGGGCGACACCGTATTCGTCTCCGCCGCGGCGGGCGCGGTCGGGTCGACCGTGGTGCAGATCGCCAAGGCGAAGGGTTGCCGGGTGATCGGCTCGGCGGGCGGCGCGGAGAAATGCGCCTGGGTGGAGTCGCTCGGCGCCGATGCGGTGATCGATTACAAGAGCGGCACGCCGGTGGTGAAGGCGCTCGGCGAAGTGGCGCGCAACGGCATCGACGTCTATTTCGACAATGTCGGCGGCGAGCATCTCGACGCGGCGCTGGCGCACGCCAATCTGCACGCGCGGTTCGCGGTGTGCGGGATGATCGACGTCTACAACAGCAGCAAGCCGACCGAATTGCGCTATCTGGCGCGGCTGATCGGCAACCGCATCCGGATACAGGGCTTCATCGTCAGCGACTTCAAGGATCGCTCCGCGGACTTCTATCGCGACATGGGCGGCTGGCTGAAGAACGACAAGCTCAAGCGCAACGAGACGGTGTTCGAGGGGCTGGAGCGGATGCCCGAGGCGTTCCTGGGCCTGTTCTCCGGGGGCAATATGGGGAAGATGCTGGTCAAGCTCTAACCCCGCTTGATCCATCACCCCCGGATCCGCGTCCACGGCTGCGGCTGGCGGACGTCGAGCCGGCACAGGTGGCGCAGCCTGTGTCGGCGGGCATAGGCCATCGCCCGTGCGTCGTAATCGGCGGCGCGCGGGCTGGCGAAATTCCAGTCGGGCGGGTTGAACGTCGAAAAACCATTGATCGTCGGCACCCGCCAAAGCTCGGCGAGCAGCATCGCATCGACGTTGTGGGGGTAGAGCGCGTCGAGTTCGGCGTTGATATAGACCGGCTCGGCCACCCTGCTCGCCACGACGTAGAAGGCGCCGCAGCCGGTGGGCGGCGAGGGAATCGGCCAAAGCGCGGCGCGTTGCCGGCTGCGGCCGATCTGCGCGGGGGTTTCGGCGCTGAGGTTCTCGGCGACTAACAGTATTACGAGTATCGCCGCCAGCCACGGCCGCGATCGCGCCAGCAGCGTTGCCCGCTCCCGCCATGCCGCGACCGCGATCAGCAGGAACGGCAGCGTAAGCCACAATTGATAGCGCGATACCGTGCGAAGTCCCTTGGCACCCGGCACGAGTTCGAAGACCAGCCCCCAGGGCGAGGCGACCCAGAATTGCAACGTCAACAGCCACGCGACGATCATCGCCAATGTGAAGGCGCGCAATTCGACGGGTGCAGGTCGATCCGCCGTGACGCGCCGTCGCACGATGATTCGCCAGGCCGCGATCACCAGCAGCGCGCAGAATAGCAGCGGAAACCCCGCCTCATGCTCGCCGCCGAGGACACGGCCGGGCAAAGCGGGATCGTCGGGCAGGACGGCATGAACCAGCGCCAGCAGGGGGCGGAAGATCCAGCCCCACAGATAATTGCCCGCGCCGACGTTGAGCATGTCGATTACCGGCGTGACAAGATAGCCGAGCATCTCAAAATAGGGCTCGCCGCCGGTTTCGTGGACCTTGGGCAGATACACCGCAAGGAACGGCACGGCGAAGACGGCGAACGCACCGCCGCCGCAGGCGATCGTCACCGCATGGCGGCGAATGACGTGCAGGCGCCAGTCGCCGCTGAGCACGATCCAGCAGGTCACGAACAGACAGCCGGAGAAAATCGTGAACCACGCCATGTAGTAAGAGGTGAGGAGCCACGCCGCCATCAGCGCGGCAAGGGCGATCGCCAGCAGGCGGGCGCGGCCATGGCGACCATCGCGCTCGGCACGGACGGCGCCAATCGCCAGCATCATCGCGAGCGGTTGCAGCGCGACGCTTTGCAATTGTGCGTGGACGGCTTGCAGCGTGATGTTGCTCGCCACCGACCAGAGCAGCGCGACAAGCAGGGCGGCGGCACGGCCCCAGCCGAGCGTATGCGCCACGAGTCGATAGGCGGCGACGAAACCGATCGTCTTGAAGGTGAGGATGTTGAGCGTGTCGGCGTGGAAGGGGTCGGCGAACAGTCTCCAGACGGAATAGACGATCCCGTAGAGCAGATAGCCGTCGTTGTAACCGAGGGTGCCGGCGTGGGGGTAGAAGTAGAAGGTCGTATCCCACGCCGCGACGCCGCGCAGGACGTTGTGCCAATGTTCGAGGATCGCGATCTCGATGATCGCATCGCCGCGTTCGCCGAAGCCGAGATCGAAGCCGCTGAGGATTGGTACACGGAAGAACAGCGCCATTGCGACGCAATAAACGAGTGCCGCTACGCCTCCGTGGCGAAGGATACGGGGGAGGGCGGTGGACATGGCACCGCGCCTAAAGCGAGCGCGAAGTCATGTCCAGAATGGTCAGCGGGCTAGGGCGGCGGTGAATTCACTGGAGGCCGTGCCGTCCGCCATCCCCGAACCGGCGGGGATGGCGGATGGCGACGGATCACGCGCCGAAGGTGCGCTGCCACCAGCCGCGACGCGGGGTTTCGCCGCTGTCGTCGGTTGCGGCCTCGGCGTCGGCGTCGGCGGCTTCGGGAGCGTCTTCGGCCGGCGCGGGGGTCGGTTCGGCCGGGGCGGGTGCCTCGATCGTCTCGGCCGGGGCGGCGTCGGTCGCCGCGGGCTTGCGGGTGCGGCGGCGCTTGGGCTTTTCCTCGGCGGCGGGCGCTTCGGCGGGCACTTCGGGTGCCGCCGCTTCGGTCACCGCGTCGGCGTCGACCTTTTTCTTGCGGGTCCGCTTCGGCTTGGCGGCGGGTTCTTCCGCGGCCGGTTCGGCGGCGACCGGTTCGGGCACGGCGACCGGCGCGATGACCTCGGCCACCGGCGCGACGACGGCGTCGGTCGCAGGCGCAGCGGCGCCGCGGGCGCGGGGACGGCGGCGGGTCTTCGGCGCCTCGACCGGTGCCGCGTCCTCGACCGTCGCCGGTTCGGGGGCGTTGAGGCCGGTGATCACCGGGCCGGCATCACCCGCCTCGACGAGCGGTTCGAGATCGGCCGGGGGCAGGTCGTCGTCCGACGCCGTGGCATCGGCCTCGGCGGCCGGCGCCGTTTCGGCACCATTGTCCTGACGGCGGCCACCGCGGCGACCCCGACGGCCACGGCGACGACGGCCCTCGCCCTCGGGACGATCGCCGGCATCCGTGCCGGTCGTCTCGGCCTCGTCGGCGACACCGTCCGTATCGGCATCGGCATCGATGTCGGTCTCGGTCTCGGTTCCGACGCCATCCTCGACCTCGGTGCCGGTGCCGGCCTCGTCCTGCGATGCCTCGCCATTCTCGTCCTTGCGACCGCGACGACCGCGACGGCGACGACGGCGGCCACGACCGCGGCCTTCGCCCTCGTCGTCGCTTCCCGCTTCGCGCTGCTCGGGACGGCGCCCGCCCTCGCGACGCGGCTCTTCCTCCGCCTCGACGATCTCCTCGTCTTCCTCTTCCTCCTCGATCTCCTCGGGGACGTCGTCGTAATCCTCTTCGACGAGCGCCTCGATCTTGGGAGCGTAAGCGGGCGGCGGGCCGGAGGCCTCGACCGACATGCGTGCGCCCTCTTCCTCGCGATCGGGGATGATCTCGACCTGTACGCCGTAGCGATCCTCGATCTCGGCGATGTCGGCGCGCTTGCGGTTGAGGACGTAGATCGTCGCTTCCTGGCTGGCGCGCAGCGTCAGCAACGAGCCGCGGCCGCGGGCGGCCTCTTCCTCGATCAGGCGCAGCGCCGACAGACCCGCCGACGAGGCGGTGCGGACGAGGCCGGTGCCCTCGCAATGCGGGCAGGCGCGGGTGGAGGCCTCGAGCACGCCGGTGCGCAGCCGCTGGCGGCTCATCTCCATCAGCCCGAAGGACGAGATGCGGCCGACCTGGATGCGGGCGCGATCGTCCTTGAGCGCTTCCTTCATCGCCTTCTCGACCTTCCGGACATTGGAATTGTTGTCCATGTCGATGAAGTCGATGACGACGAGGCCGGCCATGTCGCGCAGGCGCAGCTGACGCGCGATCTCCTGCGCCGCTTCCAGATTGGTCGCGGTCGCGGTCTGCTCGATATTATGCTCGCGGGTCGAGCGGCCGGAGTTGATGTCGATCGACACCAGGGCTTCGGTCGGATTGATGACGAGATAGCCGCCCGACTTCAGCTGGACGACCGGATGGTACATCGCGGCGAGCTGGTCCTCGACATGCGCGCGCTGGAACAGCGGCACGGCGTCGGCATATTGCCGGACGCGGCGTGCGTGGCTGGGCATCAGCAGCTTCATGAAGTCCTTCGCCTGGCGGAAGCCGTCCTCGCCCTCGACGATGACCTCGTCGATATCCTTGTTGTAGATATCGCGGATCGCGCGCTTGATGAGGTCGCTGTCGCCATATACGAGCGCCGGCGCGGCCGAGCCCAGCGTCGCCTCGCGGATGCCGTCCCACAGCCGCGCGAGATAGTCGAAGTCGCGCTTGATCTCGACCTTGGTGCGCTGGAGGCCCGCGGTGCGGACGATGCAGCCCATCGACGGCGGCAATTGCATGTCGGCCATGATCGACTTCAAGCGCTTGCGGTCCGACGCGTTGCTGATCTTGCGGCTGATGCCGCCGCCATGCGACGTGTTGGGCATCAGCACGCAATAGCGGCCGGCGAGGCTGAGATAGGTGGTCAGCGCCGCACCCTTGTTGCCGCGCTCTTCCTTGACGACCTGGACCAGCAGCACCTGACGGCGGCGGATCACGTCCTGGATCTTGTAGCGGCGGCGCAGGTTCATGCGGCGCTGACGCAGCGCCTCGACCTCTTCGTCATTGGCGCTGCGCGGCTTCTTCGACGTGCCCTCGGCCGCGCCTTCGCCCTCGTCGTGCTCGCCGTCGTCGTGATGGTCGGCGTCGTCGAAATCGTCGTGATCGTCGTCGCCGTGCTCGTCGCCCTCGTGATCGTCGTCGTCGCCGTCATGTTCGGCGCGCAGCGCGGCTTCCTCGGCGGCATGCTCCGCCTCTTCGCGCAGCAGCGCGTCGCGATCCTCCTTGGGGATCTGGTAGTAATCCGGGTGGATTTCGCTGAACGCGAGGAAGCCGTGGCGATTGCCGCCGTAATCGACGAACGCCGCCTGCAGCGACGGTTCGACGCGGGTCACCTTGGCGAGGTAGATATTGCCCTTGAGCTGCTTGCGCTCGGCGCTTTCGAAATCGAATTCCTCGATCCGGTTATTCTTGACGACGGCAACCCGGGTCTCTTCCCGGTGGCGTGCGTCGATCAGCATACGCGTGGTCATTGAATGGTCTCCGCGCGCGTGGCGCTCCTGCAACTTGGCCGCAGGGCGCGCATGCGCGTTGATAGATGGCGCCGGGCGGACCGGCGCGGGATGGTGAGAATGCGTCTGCTCGCCGCGCACGTCGGGGGGCACGGCCCTCCCACACGTCCGACACGCCGCCGGCCGAAGCCGGGCGGTGTCGAACGTTGGATAAGTGCGTCATGCGAGCGTCAACCTGGTTAAAGCCGCGCCAGGACGGCGCGGGGACCGATGCGTCGCTTGCACGAATGAAGCGCGACGCACGGGTGCAGTCCGTTGGTAGCATTGCGCTTCTCGTATCGCAACTGGCACGAATCTGCCGGACGGGCGGCAAATTCATGCCGAATCGTGCATTAACCGTGCCGCGCAACCGGGCGTTGGCGCTTGCCTGTCATGACGCTCGTTCAGGCGCCGGCCAGACGCCGGCGCCCAAGGAACCTGTCATGGCTTTTCGCTGGACCGGCGCCCCCGCGGCGCGGCAAGGTCGCCCGATGTTCGCGATCGTTGCCCTGATCCTCGGCTGGTGCGCGAGCGCGCCGGCCCATGCCGCGACGGCGATCCGCAGCGTCGTGGTCGACGGCGGCCGCATCGTCGTGCGGTTCGACGGGCCGGTGATCGACGCGACGGGCATGGTGCTGCGCGGCAGCCGCCAGATCGCGGTCGACGTCGCGCAGGCGATCCCCGGTGCGGAGGTGGTCACCGGCGGGCTGGTGCGCAGCATCAGGCAGGTGCGGCAGGGCGACGGCACGCGGTTGCTGCTCGATCTCGCACGGCCGGCGGTGATCGCCGACGGCGGCTTCGATGCGGACGGCAATCTGGCGCTGTCGATCGCGCCGGCGACCGCCGCCCGCTTCGCCGCGGCGGGCGCGGCCGCACCGTTGCGCTTCTTCGCGATCGATCTGGGCCAATGGGCACCGCGGCCGAAATACAAGCTGTCGATCCCCGTGCCGCCGCCGGCGCGCGCCGTCGCGCTGCCGCGGGTGCGCGGCGACGACAGCCGGCCGTTGGTGGTGATCGATGCCGGCCATGGCGGCGTCGATCCGGGCGCGATCAACGCGGTCACCGGGCTGCGCGAGAAGGACGTGACGTTGCGCATCGCGCGATCGATCCGCGACGCGCTGCTGGCGAGTGGGCGGGTGCGGGTGGCGCTGACCCGCGACGACGACCGCTATCTGGTGCTGCGCGAGCGCTACGGCATCGCGCGGCGGCTGAAGGCGAGCCTGTTCATCTCGGTCCATTGCGACAGCGTCGGCAGCGGCGATGCGAGCGGCGCGTCGGTCTATACCTTGTCCGAAGTCGCGTCGGACAAGGAAGCGGCGCGGCTGGCGATGCGCGAGAACAAGGCGGACGTGATCGCCGGCGTCAATCTCGGCGATGCCGGCGCGGACGTCTCGTCGATCCTGATCGATCTCGCGCAGCGCGAGACGATGAACAGTTCGGCGAGCTTCGCGCGGCTGCTCGGGCGCGAGGCCAAGCCGCGCATCCCGACCAAGCCGGTGTTCCACCGGATGGCGTCGCTGATGGTGCTGAAGGCGCCGGACATGCCGTCGATCCTGTTCGAGACGGGCTATATCTCCAATCCGGTCGATGCGGCGTTCCTCGACAGCCCGGCGGGCCGCGAACGGATCGCGGACAGCGTGACCAGGGCGGTCGAGGTGCATTTCGCCCGGCAATTGGCGGGGCGTTAGAGCGGATAGCCATTCAGTCAAAGTCCTCCCCCGCCAGGGGGAGGTGGCAGGCCGGAGGCCTGACGGAGGGGGAGGGCACGAAACAGACGTGGTCGCTTACCTCCCCCTCCGTCACGGCTTCGCCGCGCCACCTCCCCCTGGCGGGGGAGGACTTTTGCGTCGACGACCTCGAATGTCGATCCGGTCTAGTTCGCCTTCATTCGGGGGAGGGGGGGCGGATATGATCGTCCGAGTGAGCCGGACGACTTTCTAAAGTCACTCCGTCACCCCGGCCTTGTGCCGGGGTCCCGCTTCCTCCGGACGGTGCGAAGAAGCGGGACCCCGGCGCAGGGCCGGCATGACGGGGTATATGAATGCCGTCGCGGCTCGCGATCGGTCCTATGCGACGGCGCTGGCAAGGGAGGGAGCCCGTCAGATCGCGCCCGAGAACGTGTCGCACTGGGCGGGGTCGCCGGTCTGGATGCCGCGTTGCAGCCAGTGCATGCGCTGCGCCGAAGTGCCGTGCGTAAAGCTGTCGGGGACGACGCGGCCGGTCGATTCCTTCTGGAGCGTGTCGTCGCCGATCGCCTGCGCGGCGGTCAGCCCCTCTTCGAGATCGCCGGGTTCCATGCGGCTGCGGTTCTGCGCGGCCCAGACGCCGGCATAGCAATCCGCCTGGAGTTCGAGGCGGACCGAGGCGGCATTGCCCTCGGTCTCGCTGCCGCCGCGCTGGACGTTCTGCACCTTGTCGGACGTGCCGAGCAGATTCTGGATGTGATGGCCGAATTCGTGCGCGATCACGTAATCCTGCGCGAAATCGCCCTTGGCGCCGAAGCGGTTGGCGAGTTCGTCGAAGAAGCTGGTGTCGAGATAGATGCGCTGGTCGGTCGGGCAGTAGAACGGCCCCATCGCCGATTGCGCGGCGCCGCAGCCCGACTGGCCGTTCTGCGAGAAGAAGCGCAGCCCGGGCGCGGTAAAGCGCTGGCCGCTCTGCGCGAACAGCGCGGTCCAGGTCTTCTGCGCCGAGCTGAATGCGTCGCAGGCCGCTTTCTTGGCGGGATCCGCGGTGCAGACCGCGGTCGCCGAACCGCCTTCGGAGGGCGCGCTGCGCGTCACCTGCGTGCCGCTGCCGCCACCACCGCCGACGAGGCCGCCGAGATTGCCGAGGCCGCCGAAGACCGCCATCAGCAGCAGCACGACGACGATGCCGCCGCAGCCGAAGCGGCTGCCGATCAGCGGCAACAGGCCGAACAACAGGCCGCCGCCGCCACCGCCGCCACCGAAACCGCCGCCGCGGTTCCCCTGGTCGCCGACGTCAATATTGGGATCGAAATCGTCGAGGCGCATGCAAGGCTCCGTTTAGCTTGCGTTACGAATGCCCGAACACCGCCCCCGGTTGCAACAGCGCGCGCATCGACGCAGACGGGAGCCATAGCAGGAGAGCACGTCCCATGTTCCTCAAGGGCAAGACCGCGATCGTCACCGGGTCCACGTCGGGCATCGGCCTGGCCTATGCGCGGGCGTTCGCGGCGGAAGGCGCGGCAGTGGTCATCAACGGCTTCGGCGAGTCCGATGCGATCGAGACGGTCCGCGCCGGGCTCGCCGCGACGAGCGGCGCGGCGGCGCTGTACGATGCCGCCGACATGACGAGGCCCGACGAGATCGCCGTGCTCGTCGAGCGGGCGGTGGGCGAGACGGGGCGCGTCGATATCCTCGTCAACAATGCCGGCGTCCAGCATGTCGCGCCGATCGAATCGTTTCCGCCCGAACGGATGGAGGCGATCCTGGCGATCAACCTGACCAGCGCCTGGCATGCGATGCGCGCCGCCGTCCCGCACATGAAGGCGCAGGGCTGGGGGCGGATCATCTCGACCGCCTCGGCGCACAGCCTCGTCGCGAGCCCCAACAAATCCGCCTACGTCATGGCCAAGCACGGGCTGGTCGGGCTGACCAAGACGATCGCGCTGGAGACGGCGCAGCATGGCGTGACGGTCAATTGCATCTCGCCGGGCTATGTCTGGACGCCGCTGGTCGAGGCGCAGATCCCCGACACGATGACGGCGCGCGGGATGACGCGCGAGCAGGTGATGAACGACGTGCTGCTCGCCGCGCAGCCGACCAAGGAATTCGTGACGCCCGAGCAGGTGGCGGCGCTGGCGCTGTTCCTGTGTCGCGACGAGGCGAAGGCGATCACCGGCGCCAATCTGTCGGTCGACGGCGGCTGGACCGCGGCATGAGGGTGGGGCGCTTTCTGGCGGTGACGCTCGCCGGCGCGATGCTCGCCACCGCCGCGGTGCGCGCGCAGGACACGGGCGACAGCGACTGGCGCAAAGTCGCGACGCGGCAGGATCGCGAACGCCTGCGCGGCTGGCGCGATGCCTGGGTGCAGGCGCTGACCAAGGTGCGCGCGACGCCCGAGGGGCGCGAGCGGCTCGCCGCCGACGCGGACCTCTTCGATCCCGACCGCGTGATCGAGGGGGCGGCGCTGCTGCCCGGCGTCTATCGTTGCCGGGTGTATCGGCTCGGCGGGATCGGCCCGGGCGCGCGGCCGCTGCTGAGCGGCGGCTGGACGGGCTGCCGGGTGAGCGAGACGGGGATCGTCCGCCATTTCGTCACCGACGGTGACCAGCGGGCGAGCGGCAATCTGTTCGACAGCACCGATTCGCGCACCATCTTCCTCGGCACGCTGGCGCTCGGCGACGAGGACCGGCCGATGCGCTACGGCCGCGACCGGCAACGCGACATGGCGGGGCTGGTCGAACGGATCGGCACCGCGCGCTGGCGGCTGGTGCTGCCGTTCCCGGGCTTCCATTCGACGCTCGACGTGATGGAGATCGTGCGGGGGTAGGCGGGAGGATCAGACTCCCAAGGCCCGTTGGCCGGAGCCTGTCGAAGGGCGGGTGAGTCTCACCGTGCTTCGACAGGCTCGGCACGAACGGGGAGGGCGGTCAGTGTGCCGGTAGCGGCTGGATCATCGCGACCGGCGCCGGTGCCGCTGCCACGCTTACCGGCGCCGCCGTCAACGGCGGCAGCGAAGCGAGATAGGCCTTGCCGTGCATGTGGATGACGGCGACGCGGTCGGGATTGGCCGCCGCGACCGCCTGTAGATAGGAGCGCGGCTTCTTCATCAGTTTGGGATAGTCGAGGTTGGTGAGGCCGGCGATGCGGGCGGCTTCCTTGACGAAGTGGATGCAGTTGCGATCGTTGAGATTGTAGCGTCCGTCGCCGATCTTATCGTCCCAGGCGGCGATTAGTATTAGGACCTGCGCATATTGGGCGTCGGTCAGGACCACCGCGAATTGGGCGTCGCTGGTGCCGATATAGAAGGGCCGGGAGATATCGAGCCGCCCGGCGACGCTGCCCATCAGCAACGCGGGCGAGACCGATTTGGCGGTGAAGCCGTAATTGACGTCGACCGGCGGCCCGCCGCCATCCTGGACACCGCGCAGCGTGAAGAAGGCGTGCGGGAAGCTGTTGCCCAGCTCATGGCTCCAGAAGGTGATCGTCACCGCCGCCCACGCCGGGACAGATCCGAAGAGCGTGCCGAACAGCAGCAGCGTAGCGAGGAGCGGGCGGAGCAGGGACCGATGCATGTTCTTCATGTTAGACGGAATATTAGCCGGCGGACATTACGATTATCCTACCTGATGCAAGTCGATGACAGGGGCCGCGGGCGCGCCTAAGACGTGGCCGTGACGTCGCTCCGCCGCCTGCTGCTGGATCATCGCACGCTCGCTTTGTGGCTGGCGGCGCTGGCGCTCGCGGTGCGGCTGCTGGTGCCGGCGGGGTTCATGGTCGGCAGCGTCGACGGCCGGCCGGTGCTGCAATTGTGCAGCGGCTACGGTCCGGTCGCACCGATGGCGATGGCGCACGGCGGCCATCACGGTTCGGGCGACCATCGCGAATCCGATCACCCCGCCACCGACATGCCCTGTCCCTATGCCGGGCTGGCGCAGGCGGCGACGACGCCGGTCGACCCGGTGCTGCTGGTGCTGGCGATCGCCTTCGCCATGGCGCTCGGCGTGCGCGCGACGCGCTGGCCGGCGTTGCGCGACCGTGCCCATCTGCGGCCACCGATGCGCGGACCGCCGCGCCTCTCCTGATCCATCCACAACGACACTGACGGTGCGGCCCGGGAGAGGGCACGCGCCAGGATCGGGAATTGCCTGCAATGATCTTTCTACGAACCGCTACGGCGGCGGGCGTCGCGCTCGCCCTCGTCCCCGCGCTCGCGACCCCGGCAAGGGCGCAGAGCCACGATCACGACGCCGACCGGAACGACACCAGTTTCTCGGTCGGCGACATCGTCGTCACCGCGCGCGACATGGCGCGATCGACCAGCAACATCGTCACCTCGATCGACCGGCTCGGCGGCGACGTCGCGCAGCGGCAGAGCGTCGACAATACGTGGGAGCTGTTCGCGCGGTTGCCCGGCGTCTCGCTGACCGACTTCAACCAGGGGACGACCTCTGGCCGGTTCTCGATCCGCGGCTTCAACGGCGAGGGCGAGATCAATGCGGTGAAATTGCTGATCGACGGCGTGCCGAGCAACGCCAACGACGGCAGCATGCCGTTCATCGATGCGGTGATGCCGCTCGACATCGCGCAGGTCGAGCTGGTCCGCGGCACCGCCGATCCGCGTTACGGCCTGCATGCGATCGCCGGCAGCGCCGATATCGCGACGCGGATCGGCGGCGATTACCTCGATGCGCGTGGGCTCGGCGGCGCGTTCGGCACCGCGGAGGGGCAGCTTTCCGCGGGGGTCGAGACGGGCAGGTTCAGCCAGAATTACTTCGTCGGCTATCGCCACAGCGACGGGTTTCGGCACCATGCCGGGCTCGACCGGGTGAGCCTTGCGGGCAAATGGTTCTACGATTGGGGTGCGGTGCGGCTCGGCGGGATCGCGCGCTACGCGCAGGTCGAGGCGCAGGAGCCGGGCTATCTCACCGACGCCGACGCTTATGACGACCGGCGCCGCTCCTATCCGGTCTCGGCGAGCGATGGCGGGCGGCGGCAGATGAGCCAATACAGCCTGCACCTCGACGCCGATCTGACCGATACGCTGGCGTTGAGCGCCAAGGGCTATGCCAACGGGTTGCACGACGACCGGTTCGTGCGGTTCTCGGCGACGGTGGCGCAGCAGCGGCGGCTGGCGCGCGAAGACCAATATGGCGGGCTCGCGACGCTCCATTACCACCCCAAAGTGGCGTTCCTGCACCGGCTGATGCTCGAAATGGGGGGCGACGTGCAGGTGCAGGACAATCAGAGCCTGCGCTGGCTGACCGCGAGCCGCATCATCACCAGCCAGACGCGCGATCAGGCGTTCGGGCTGACCGTCGCGGGCGGCTATGCGCAGGCGGTGATCGAACCGGTCGCGTGGCTGAGCATCACGCCGGGCTGGCGGTTCGACACCGTCTCCGGAACGCTGCGCAACCGGATGAACGGGCAGCGGTATCCGATCAACGATTACGGCACGATCAGCCAGCCCAAGCTGAGCGTCGCGATCACGCCGCTCGCCGGCGTCACCGCTTACGGCAATTACGGGCGGACGTTCCAGATCGGCGTGGGTGCCGGCGCCTATAAGGTGCCGCCGCGCACCACCGACCTCGCGCCGTCGATCAACGAGGGCTGGGAGGCGGGCGTCAAGCTGGCGCGCGGGCGCTGGCTGGAGGCGCGCGTTGCGCTGTGGCAGCAGACCGCGAGCGGCGAGATCAAGCGACGGCTCAACGATCCCTCCGGCGACAGCGACAATCTCGGCGCGACGCGGCGGCGCGGGCTCGACGTGCAGGTCAGCGTCACGCCGGTGAAGGGGGCCAATCTGTGGGGCGCCTATTCGTACCAGCGGGCGCGGATCGTCACCCCCGATCCGGCGACGCCGTCGCAGGCGGGCAATTGGATCGACCATGTGCCGCAGAATCTGTTCTCCGGCGGCGTCGACGTCGTGCCGGCGGCGCGGTGGCGGGTGTCGCTGTGGGGCAATGGCCAGTCGAGCTACGAACTGACGCCGGCCAACACCTTGCCGCGTTACGGCGCCTATCTGGTGGTCACCGGCGAGGTGGCGTGGCGGGTGCTGCCGCAGCTCGAAGTCGCCGCGCAGCTCAAGAACATCGGCAACCGGCGTTACGAATATGTCTGGTACGACGGGACGCAGGTGCTGCATTCGCCGGCGGACAGCCGCGCGCTTTATGGCAGCGTGCGGCTGACGCTGTGAGGGCGCGGGTCGTCGTCCGGCGCATCCATTTGTGGCTGGGGCTGACCGTCGGGGCGCTGTTCGCGCTGACCGGGCTGACCGGGAGCGTGCTGGTCTTCTACACCGCGATCGACGGCGCGCTGCATCCGGGACTGGCGCGCGTCGCGGCGGGCGGGCGGCCCGCGTCGTGGCAGGCGGTCTATGACGCGCTGCGCCGTGCGGAGCCGGAGCGGACGGGCGCGTGGCGGATCGAGGTGACGCCCGACGGCGGGCCGATCCCGGTGCGCTATTACCAGCCCGTCGAGACGCGGGGGCGGGCGTTCGCGCCGATGATGCTGTGGCTCGATCCGGTCAGCCTTCACGTCGTACGACGCGGCTATTGGGGCGATTACTGGACGACGTGGATCTACGATCTCCATTACCGGCTGCTGCTGGAGGCGCCGGGGGCGATCCTGATGGGGATCGCGGGGATCGTCATGCTGGCGATGCTGGTCAGCGGCTTGTGGGCGTGGTGGCCGCGGCCGGGCGGCTGGCGACGCTCGCTGGCGTGGAAGCGCCGCGCCGTGCGGTCGCGGCGCCTGTACGACTGGCATAAATGGACGGGGATCGGCGGGGCCTTGGTGCTGATCGTCGTGACGGTGACGGGGGCGATGCTCGATCTGCCCGATCAGGTGCGTCCCGTGGTGGCGCGGACCTCGCCGTTGTTCGTGCCGCCCAAGCTGGTCGGCGTGCCGCGGGCGGGGGGCTTCCTGCCGCTCGACGATCTGGTGCGGCGGGCGGAGCGGGTGCTGCCGGGCGGCGCGCTGGCATGGATCGAGACGCCGGCGGATGCGCGCGGCGTGGTGCGCGTCAATCTCGCGCTGCCCGGCGAGCCGAGCCGGCGCTTCCCGCGCAGCAACGTGTGGCTCGACCCCTATGACGGGCGGGTGCTGGCGGTGCGCGACGCGCGGCGGGACAGCGGGGGCGACGTGCTGCTGACGTGGCTGCATCCGCTGCACGACGGGGAGGCGTTCGGATTGGTCGGGCGGTGGCTGGCGTTCGTGTCGGGGCTGTTGCCGGCCGTGCTGTTCGTCACCGGGGTCTGGCGGTGGCGGGTGCGGGCGCGCTCCGCGGCTGGCTGAAGAGGTGTTCACGCGAAGACGCGAAGGCGCGAAGCGCAGAAGGACTTTGTTCGCGCGGAGGCGCGGAGGCGAGGAGAAGAAGAAACGAATTCGCGTAGAGGCGCAGAGGCGCAGAGAGGTAACGCCCGTCGCGAGCGCGTGTTTTCTGTCATTTGCCTTGTAGGGCCGATCGACGTTCGAGGTTTTGGCTAGAATTCCTCCCCCGCCAGGGGGAGGTGGCATGCCGCAGGCATGACGGAGGGGGAGGACACGCAACGCAAGACATCGCTTACCTCCCCCTCCGTCACGGCTTTGCCGCGCCACCTCCCCCTGGCGGGGGAGGAATTACAAGGAATGCTCTTTGCGCCGGGCGCCACATCTCTGCGCCTCTGCGCGCTTCTTCTTCTCCGCGCCTCCGCGCCTCCGCGTGAACCATTCTCCGCGCCTCCGCGTGAACCATTCTCTTCGCGTCTTCGCGTCTTCGCGTGAACAATCCTCTTCGCACCCGCAGCATATTAGCCACGGGCAACGGAGCCTTAACCGCGGTCGTGCGTGTTAGGGGGATGCGTATCCCCTATCTCGACGTGACGTTGCCCGAATGGCAGGCCCGGTTGGCGGGGGTGCTGGTGTTCGTGCTGATCCTGGCGCTGGTGCATCGCATCCTGTTCGCGGTGCTGCGCAAGGTCGCCAACCGGACCGCGACCAAGACCGACGATATCCTGATCGCTCGGCTGGGGCGGCCGACTTTTTGGCTGATGATCGGCGTCGCGCTCGCGGCGTCGGGGCCGGGGCTCGACCTGCCGCGCTATTGGGAGACGATCTGGCAGCGGGTGATCGGGCTGCTCACCCCGGCGATGTTCGGCTGGATGCTGCTCGCCGCGCTGACCGCCTATCGCGACCTCAGCGAGGTGCGGTTCGACATCACCGCGACCGACAATCTGCGTGCCCGGCGGCGGCGGACGCGGATCAGCATCCTCCACCGGATCGGCGTGTTCGTGCTGATCCTGCTGACCGTGATGATGATGCTGATGAGCATTCCCAGCGTCCGGACGATCGGCGTGACGCTGGCGGCGTCCGCCGGTGTCGCCGGCCTCGCGATCGGCGCCGCCGCGCAGCCGGCGCTCAAGAATCTGATCGCCGGTATCCAGATGGCGTTCACCGAGCCGATCCGCATCGACGACGTCGTCATCATCGACAACGAATGGGGGCGGATCGAGGACATCCGCCTGACCTATGTCGTCGTGCGTATCTGGGACGACCGGCGGCTGGTGGTGCCGGTGTCGAAATTCCTCGAGAACAGTTTCCAGAACTGGACGCGCGAGACGAGCGCGCTGCTCGGATCGGTGTTCTGGTATCTCGACCCCGCCGCCGACGTGCCGCGCATCCGCGCCAGACTGGAAGAGGTCGTCCGCGCCAACCCGCGGTGGGACCAGCGCTTCTTCAACCTTCAGGTGACCGATTCCAAGCCCGACGGGACGATGGAAGTGCGCGGGCTGATGACCGCCAAGGACGCCTCGACCGCGTTCGACCTGCGCTGCGACGTGCGCGAGGCGATCTACGCCTTCATCCGCGCTGAGATGCCCGAGGCCTTGCCCCGCGAACGGATCATGCGTGCTCCGTCTGCTCCTGCTCCGTCTCCACTGTCGGACCCATCAGCGCATCGGTGAAGGTCTTGCGCCACCAGCCGATATCCTCGCGCATCAGCACATCCATCATCTTGGTCCAGCGCTCGATCCGCTCTTCCTTGGGCATACGCAGCGCGCGCATGATCGCGTCGGACATCTCCTCGGCGGAATAGGGATTGATCAGCAGCGCGTCGGTGAGCTGGCAGGCGGCGCCCGCGAAGCGCGACAGGATCAGCACGCCGGGATCCTCCGGATTCTGCGCGGCGACATATTCCTTGGCGACGAGATTCATGCCGTCGCGCAGCGGCGTGACGAGCCCGATCTTGGCGGCGCGATAGATGCCGGCGAGCACGTCGCGCGGATAGCCCTGGTTGACGTAGCGGATCGGCACCCAGTCGATATCGGCATAGCCGCCGTTGATCCGACCCGCGAGCCCTTCGAGCGTGCTGCGGATCTTCTGGTAGCTGCCGACCGCGCCGCGGCTGGGGGGCGCGATCTGGAGCAGGGTGACTTCCTTGCGCTCCTCGGGATGTTCCACGAGGAAGCGTTCGTAGCCGAGGAACCGCTCCTCCAGCCCCTTGGAATAATCGAGCCGGTCGACGCCGACGATCATGTCGCGGCCGACCGCGGCGTCGCGCATCTGGCGAAAGGCGAGCCGCCCGCGCGTGCTGGTCGCGAGATCGGCGAATTCCCTGGCATCGATGCCGATCGGGCAGGCCATCACCCTGACCCGGCGGTCGTCGAGGACGAGGTCGCTCCCCTCCATATGCGCGCCGAGTTCGTGCATGGCATAGTCGCAGAAGCTCTGCAGCCATTCCTCGGTATGGAAACCGATGACGTCATAGGCGAACAGGCTGCGCACCAGCGCCTGCGCCTCGGGCAGGATCGACAGCAGGCGGCGCGGCGGCCAGGGGATGTGCAGGAAGAAGCCGAGCCGGTTGGTCGCACCGCGCTTGCGCAATTCCTCGCCGAGCGGGAACAGGTGATAATCCTGGATCCAGACCGCGTCGTCCTCTTCGATCAGCGGCTGGACGGTGTCGGCGAAGCGTTCGTTGACGCGCTGATAGCCGCCGGCGAATTCGCGTTCGTATTCCGCCAGATCGACGCGGTAATGGAACAGCGGCCACAAGGTGCGGTTGGCATAGCCGTTGTAATATTCGTCGATATCCTGCTCTTCGAGGTCGACGGTCGCGGTGGTGACGCCCTCGTTGCGCTGGAAGGTGATCTGGCCGGTATATTCGTCGGTCTGATCGCCCGACCAGCCGAACCACATGCCCTTATATTCGCGCAGCGCGGAGGCGAGCGCGACGGCAAGGCCACCCTGTGCCCCGGAATCGGAGCCCTTCGGGGCGGAAACGCGATTGGATATGATGATCAGACGGCTCAGCGGATCGAACTCCATGGTTTCGACAACAGGGCGGCACAATTGATCATGCCGACCAGGGAATAGGTCTGCGGGTAATTGCCCCACAATTCACCCGATGTCGGGTCGATATCCTCGGAAAGAAGCCCCGCTGCGGTGCGCCGTGCCAGCATCTCGTCGAACAGCGCACGCGCATCGGCGTGGCGGCCGGTGAAATGCAGCGCCTCGATCAGCCAGAAGGTGCAGACGTTGAACGCGGTCTCGGGCAGGCCGAAATCGTCCTCGGTGTCGTAGCGCAGCATGTGGCTGCCGCGGCGCAGGCCCTTCTCGACCGCCTCCAGCGTGCCGATGAAGCGGGGATCGTCGGGCTCGAAGAAGCGCAGGTCGAGCAGCTGGATCAGGCTGGCGTCGAGGTCGTCGCCCGAGAAGGTCGCCGACATGCGGTTGGTTTCGGGCCGCCACGCGCGCGTCTCGATCTCGGCGCGGATCGTGTCGGCGCGCTGCTGCCAGAAGGCGCAGCGGTCCGGCAGGTCGAGCGCATGCGCGGCATTGGCGAGCCGGTCGCACGCCGCCCAGCACATCGCCGACGAATAGGTGTGGACGCTCTGCCGCGTGCGCAGCTCCCACAGGCCGGCGTCGGGCTGGTCGTGGAACTGCCAGGCGCGTTCGCCGACATGCTCCAGGCTCTCGAAATCCTCGCGGCCCGACAGGCGGAACAGGCGCTGGTCGAAGAAGGCGTGGACGCTGCACAGCACGATCTGGCCGTAGGCATCGTGCTGGATCTGCTCATAGGCCTGGTTGCCGACGCGCACCGGCCCCATGCCGCGATAGCCGCCGAGGCCGGGCGCGAAACGCTCCTCCAGCGTCGGTTCGCCGAGCACGCCGTATAAGGGCTGGATATGGCCGCCCGCGGCATTGTCGACGATATTGCGGAGATAGCCGAGATAGCCCTCCAGCACGTCGAGCGCGCCGAGCCGGTTGAGCGCCTGCACCGTGTAATAGGCGTCGCGCACCCAGCAATAGCGATAGTCCCAGTTGCGCTCCGACCCGGCATGTTCGGGAATCGAGGTGGTGAGCGCGGCGACGATCGCGCCGGTCTCCTCGTGCTGGCACAATTTGAGCGTGATCGCCGAGCGGATCACCACGTCCTGCCATTCGAGCGGGATGGCGAGGCCGCGCACCCATTCCTGCCATTCGGCGATCGTCTGCGCGAGCATCGCCTCCAGCGTCTCGGCGAGATCGCCGCTGAAGCTCTCGTCCGGCCCGAGGAAGAAATGCAGCGGCCGTTCGAGGCGGAAGGCGCGTTCCTCCTGCACCATGCCGATCGGCGCGGTGGTGGTGAGGCGGAGCTGCATCGAATCGAGCAGGATGCGCAGATGGTTGGAGCCGCCGATTTGCTCGCGGCAGGTGCCGCCCCAGCCGCAGGTGGTACGCAGCTTGACGGTGACGCGCGGGCTGCCCGCGGTCGGCCGGACGATGCGCGCAAAGGCGACCGGGCGATAGGTGCGGCCGGTGCGCACGAACCGCGGACAGAAGTCGATCACCTCCAGCACGTTGCCCGCATCGTCGGTATGCGTGCTGACCAGGATCGGGGTGTTGCGGATGTAATGCTGCTCGACCTTCACCGAATTCTCGATGCCGATCGACCAATAGCCGCTGTCGGGTTGCGCACCGCCGACCAGCGCCGAGAACAGCGGATCGCCGTCGACGCGCGGCACGCACGCCCAGACGAAGCGGCCGGCGCGGTCGATCAGCGCACTGACCTGGCAATTGCCGATCGGCCAGAGGTCGACGCTCACAGCGGACGCATCGGGCGTGGAGGTCATGCAGCGAGGCTTTCGGTTGCGGCTTCGAGCCATTGGAGGGTCTGGGCGACGCTTTCGAGACGATAAGCGGCGGCGGTGTCGCGCGGCGCGCCGATCAGCACGCCGGCGCCGCCGAGCGCACGTGCGGCGATCATCGCGGGTTCGTCGGTATCGTCGTCGCCGAGGAAGACGGGGCGCTTGCCGGTCATCGCCGGGCTCTGCATCAGCGCGGCGAGCGCGGTACCCTTGTCGGCGCCGGGCACGCGCACCTCGACCATCATCTTGCCGGTCTGCAGGTGGAGGCCGGCGTCCGCGGCGAGGCGGCTGGCCAGATCGTGCGCCCCGGCTTCGGCAGCGGGGACGGCGCGATAGTGGAGTGCGGCGCCGAGTGGCTTCTCCTCGACCAACACCCCGGATGTTGCAGTTGCGAAGGCTTTCATCTCGGTCACTATACGGTCGAGGGCGGCCGGGCGTTCCGCGCGGGTGTGACGACCGTCGGGCCAGAGCACCTCGAGGCCGTGGCTGCCCGAGACGGCGAAATGCGGATCGCCGAACAGCGCGCGGATGCCGCTGACCGGGCGCCCGGAGATGATCGCGACGCGGCCGTCGAGCCGGTCCGACAGCCGCTCGATCAGCGCGGCGAGGCGCGCGTCGACCGCGACCGCCTCCGGATGCTCGGCAAGCTCGACCAGCGTCCCGTCGAAGTCGAGGAACAAAGCGGCGTCGCGCAGCAGGTCGGCGGGGGGCGGGGGGAGGTGCGTCACGCGGCGCGGTGTCGGGGATCGGGCGGCGGGGGTCAAGGTGGCGGTGGCGGTGCGGCCCGGACAATTACCGGACGAGCCGCCATTGCTGATTGGGGTGGAAGCCGCAACTCCACAGCCGCAGCGGCGCGCCAATCGCGAGATTGCCGATATTGTCGAGACAGGTCCCCGTCTCTCGATTGCGCAGCAGGAACCAGCCCGGCTCGCCGACCGGCATCATCTCCCATTGCTGGCGCTTGCCCTCGGCGGCGGCAACCAGCGTCGTCGGGCCATTGTCGCCAGTGACGCCGGTCGATGCGAGGGCG
This sequence comes from Sphingomonas sp. CD22, assembly GCF_034556155.1. Lineage (NCBI taxonomy): Bacteria > Pseudomonadati > Pseudomonadota > Alphaproteobacteria > Sphingomonadales > Sphingomonadaceae > Sphingomonas > Sphingomonas sp. CD22. Next base: position 41,958 of record NZ_JAYDYX010000001.1, read on the forward strand.
AGACCCGAATCTACGTTGGTTAGAGTGACGAAGCCGTGGGCGAAACCGACCCGCCACTGCTGCGTCGCCCCGGTCGTATTGGCTGCGCCTACCGGCGCGCTGCCGCTTGTTGCGCCTTGCAGCACTCGTTCGCTCGATCGGTTCTGAAAGCGGCGGGTGCCGGCGACCGCAGCGGCGGCATCGGTCGCCAGCCCCATGTCGACGCGTTGCGCGCTGACGAGCTGCGTGTTGCGCTGCGTCTCGCGAAATTCGGTGTCGTAGTTGAGGCCGTATGGCCAGAAATGCTGGCTGTCGGCGTTGAGCAGCGCGTCGTCGCCGTCGAACCCCCTGAGCCGGGTTGCGGTCAGCGCGCCAGCGAAATGGCCGTTCCTGACGAGGTCGCCCCATGCCGCGACCGATCCAGATCCCAGCCAATGCGCCAGTTCGTGCAAGGCGATGCGGCGGCCGATCGAACCGCCGAAGCGGATCTGGCCCTGATAGCCGGCGTCCGCGGTCGGCGTCGCGGCGCCGTAGACGACCGATACGGTACCGGGAAAGTCGGCGATCGCATTGGTGTGCGCGACGGCGAAATCCATCGCGTCGCGGATCGCGACGACCTTGTCGGCGGGGGTGTCGGCGGCGAGCGTATAGGTAAGGCTGCCGATCGTATAAGGCTCGACCGCGGCGGCGGGTGCTGGCGTCGGAGAGGCGTTCGGCGCCGGCGAGGCGGTCGCCGTCGGTAAAGGCGTCGGCGCCGGCGTGACGGCGACCGGTGCGGATGATCCGTTACTCGCCGCACCGCATGCCGCAAGCGGAACTCCGACCGTCAGCGATAAGGATAAGCAGCGAAGGGATAGCATCGACGATCTCGACCATGGTGTCGGGGCACCGGGATCGTCGCACTAAGTCCAAATGCGTTAAAGAACTAAGTTCAAATTGAGCGTATCCGACCAGCGGTGCCTGCTTCCAGGCGGATCACGCCGCCAGCTTGGTCATCCAGCCTTCGGCGTGTGCGAAGGCGGGGGCGTCGTCGACGTCCAGCCAGTCGAGGTCGCTGCAGTCGACGATCTTCGCCGAGCCTTCCGCGGCGAGCAGGCGGACGCCTTCGGTCAGCGAGGGGCTGTCGAGCGTCGCCAGCACCTCGAAGAAGCGCTGCGAGACCGCGAAGATGCCGGTGTCGTAGCAATCGTGGGGTTCGAGGCCCTTGCCGATCGCGACGATCGCGTCGCCGCGGGTCGCGACGCAGGTGACGTCGAGCGGGTCGACCCAGGCATGACCCAGACGGCGATCGATGCCGAGCCGCAGGCCGGCGCCGGCGCCGGCCTGCGCCAGGCGGCGATAGTGGCGCGGCTGGACGAGGTGGTCGCACATCGCGAGCACCGCGCCCTCCGGACCGACCAGCGCCCGCGCCGCCAGCGCCGAGACGCCGTTGGGCTGGTGATAGTCGGTCATCACCGTCACCACCTCGAGCGGCCATTGCCGGCCGGCGAGATGGGCGGCGATCGCATCGGCGCCATAGCCGAGCGAGACGATCGCGCGGGTGAGGCCTGCCGCCGCCATGCCGTCGAGCGCATGGTCGATCAAGGCACGCCCCGCCACCGGGCAGAGCGGCTTGAACGGCGTGACCGAACGGAGCCGGCTGCCCTGTCCGGCGGCGAGCAACAGGCCCGTGGTGATCATCAGGCGGCCTTGATGAACTCTTCGACCGCGATCTGCGCGAGGTCGTCGGTCATCTGGGTGCGCGGATGCTTGCAGAAATAGGCGCTGGCGGGATCGATGACGCCGGCGATGCCGCGGTCCTTGGCGATCGCGGCGCAGCGGATCATGTCGATCGCGACACCCGCCGAATTGGGCGAATCCTCGACGGACAGGCGCAGTTCCAGGTTCATCGGCACGCCGCCGAACAACTGGCCTTCCATGCGCAGGAAGCAGACCTTGTTGTCGTTCTGCCACGGCACGTAATCCGACGGGCCGATGTGGACGTTGTCGTCGTCGAGCCGCTCGGCGGCGACCGACTGGACCGCTTCGGTCTTCGAGATCTTCTTCGATTCGAGACGGCGGTGGTTCGACATGTTGAGGAAGTCGGTGTTGCCGCCGGTGTTGAGCTGATAGGTCCGGTCGAGCTTGACGCCGCGCTTGGCGAACAGATCGGTCAGCACGCGATGGACGATCGTCGCGCCGAGCTGCGCCTTGATGTCGTCGCCGATGATCGCGACGCCGGCATCCTCGAACCGCTTCGCCCATTCGGGGTTCGACGCGATGAAGACCGGGATGTTGTTGACGAAGGCGACGCCGGCTTCGAGCGCGCATTCGGCGTAGAATTCGGTCGCCTGCTGGCTGCCGACGGGCAGATAGTTCATCAGCACGTCGGTGCCGGACGCCTTCAGCTCGGCGACGATCTCGGCCTTGCTCGGCTGGGTGTCGTTGGCGACGATGAAGGTGCGGTCGTCCTTATAGTCGGCCATATGGTCGGCGACGCCGTCGAGCACCGCGCCCATCTTCACGACGGTGCCGGTCGCCGGCACGTTGGCGGCGAACACCGCGGTGCAATTCGGCTTGGCGAAGATCGCCTCGGCGACGTCCTTGCCGACCTTGCGCGTATCTACGTCCCAGGCCGCGACGACCTTGATGTCGGAGGGCTTATAGCCGCCCAGCTCCCAGTGCATCAGGCCGACGAGATCGTTGGCGCCTTCGCGATAATGCTCCAGCCCCTGGACGAGCGAGCTCGCGCAGTTGCCGATGCCGACGATGGCGATGTTGATGCTCTTCATGAATGACCCTGTTCGCTTGGATAAAGAATGGAATGCGGCGTAACGCCGTGAACGAAACGGCGCTCGACGCGCCGGTGACGGTAGAGGCCGACCGCGCAGACCAGCGTCAGCGGGACGATCTCGAACCAGAAGAAGAGGCGCGGGCTGCCGAGCAGGCACGCGACGCACACCGCCCAGACGCGGACATTGGCGGTGAGCAGCGACTGCAGCCGCATCACCGGAACGGCGGCGGCGGCATAAGCGGCGGCGAACGCACCCTGATCCTCGGCGGCGCCGAAGCGGCGCTCGAACGGCATCGAGATGCGATGGACCGAGCCGGCGACGCTGTCGTAGAGACGGACGAGGAACATGCCGGCCGGCACCGGCACCGCCGCGAGCGGCGCGGCGCGGGTGCGGCGGTGGAAGCGGGCGCGCTCGCCTTCGTAGAGGCTCGACTGGACCGCGTGGCAGCCGCCCGCGGCGATGGCGAGCATCCAGCCGCCGGTGGTGCCGATCGTCCAGGCGAGCGCGATATAGATCAGCGCGAAGACGCCATGGTCGCACAGGCCGTCCAGCGTGCGGCCGAGCGCGCTCGCGGTCTTGGTCGCGCGCGCGATCATGCCGTCGAGCCCGTCGGCGACCAGCCACGCGACCGAGAAGACCAGCCCGACCAGCGCCATCGCCGGATTGCTCCAATGCGCATAGGCGATCGCCGCGATCGTACCGCAGGCAAGACCGATCAACGAGACCATATTGGCCGAAACGCCGTGTCGCAGGGCAAGGGGGAGCAAAGCGTGCGACGCTGGGTGAATCAGGTAGAGATTCGATGGGTCCTCGATCCGGCGATCGCGCGAGCCATCCCGGGGAGGCGGTGTCATCAGATCTTCATAATGCGCCCGCCCCCTTATAAAGGCAAGATTCTATGGAACGTTTCGGCGCAACTCGTCGAGCCAGACGGCCGCCGTGCCGTCCGAAGGGGCGCGCCAGTCGCCGCGCGGGCTCAATGCGCCCCCGCCGGAAACCTTTGGTCCGTTGGGGATAGCGGAGCGTTTGAACTGGCTGAGCTGGAAAAAACGGACGACGAACCGCTCCAGCCAATGTTTGATCGTCGGCAGATCGTAAGCGGTGCGCGCCTCGGCCGGAAAGTCCGCCGGCCAATGCCCCGCCGCCGCGTCGCGCCACGCGTGCCAGGCGAGGAACGCGACCTTCGACGGCGCGAGGCCGTGGCGGACGACGTAATGCGCGAAGAAGTCGTTGAGCGGATAGGGGCCGATCATCGACTCGGTGCTCTGCATCGTGCCGTCGGCATCGGCAGGGACCAGTTCGGGCGAGATTTCCTGGCCGAGGATCGTCGACAGCATTCGATTGGTGCCCTCGTCATATTGGCCGGTGCGGATGCACCAGCGGATCAGGAACTGGATCAGCGTCTTGGGCACGCCGCTGTTGACCGCATAATGGCTCATCTGGTCGCCGACGCCATAGGTGCACCAGCCCAGCGCCAGCTCGCTGAGGTCGCCGGTGCCGAGCACGATGCCACCGCGCTGGTTGGCGAGGCGGAACAGATAATCGGTGCGCAGGCCCGCCTGCACGTTCTCGAAGGTGACGTCGTAGACCGCCTCGCCATTCGCGAAGGGATGGCCCATGTCGGCGAGCATCTGGCGCGCGGCGGGGCGGATGTCGATCTCGTCGGCGGTGCAGCCCAGAGCGCGCATCAGCGCCCAGGCGTTGCCTTTGGTGGCGTCGCCGGTGGCGAAGCCGGGCATGGTGAAGCCGAGGATGTCGGCGCGCGGCCGGCCGAGCCGGTCCATCGCCTTGGCCGCGACGATCAGCGCATGCGTCGAGTCGAGCCCGCCGGAGACGCCGATGACCAGAGTCTTCGATCTTGTGGCGGCGAGCCGCTTCGACAGCGCCTCGACCTGGATGTTGAAGGCTTCGTAGCAATCCTCGTCGCGGCGACCGGGATCGTTGGGGACGAAGGGAAAGCGGCGAATCGGCCGTTCGAGACCGATGTCGGTGAGGCTCGGCTGATGCGCGAAGCCGATGCGGCGGACGCGCGTCTCGGGATGACCGGCGGCGATCGCGGCATCGTTGAACGTGCCGTTGCGCAGCCGCTCCTGGACGATCCGTTCGAGATCGACGTCGGCGACGGTGAGTTCGGGCGCCTGCACGAACCGCTTCGATTCGACCATGAGGTCGCCGCATTCGTAGACGAAACCCTGACCGTCCCACGCGACATCGGTGGTGCTCTCGCCCGGTCCGGCGGCGGAATAGACATAAGCGGAGGACGTGCGCGCCGATTGCGCGGCGGCGAGCAGCATCCGCTCGCGGCCCTTGCCGATGACGATGTTGGAGGCGCTGAGGTTGCAGCAGATCGTCGCGCCCGCGAGCGCGCCGGCGGTGGACGGCGGGGTGGGCGCCCAATAATCCTCGCAGATCTCGGCATGGACGACGAAGCCGGGCAGATCGTCCGCGGCGAAGATCAGATCGGTGCCGAACGGCACGTCCTCCTCGCCGAGGCGGATCGTCAGGCCGTGCAGGCCGAGGCCGGAGGCGAACCAGCGCTTTTCGTAATATTCGCGGTAATTGGGCAGGAAGGTCTTCGGCACGACGCCGAGGATGCGGCCGCGGTGGAGCGCCACCGCGCTATTGTAGAGCCGGCCGTTGCGGACCAGCGCGGCACCGACGAGCAGCAGCGGCGCGAGGCCGGCGGTCTGGTCGGCGACGGCGCGGACGGCGCGTTCGCTGGCGCGCTGCTGCGCCGATTGCAGGTGGAGATCGTCGATCGCGTAGGAGGTGAGGTTGAGCTCCGGAAAGACGACGAGATCGACGCCGCGATCATGCGCCTCGCTCGCCATGGCGACGGTCGCGGCGACGTTGGCGGCGACGTCGCCCACGCTGGCGAGCGGCGTCGCCGCCGCGACGCGGGCGAGCTGGTGGCGATGGATCGAGGGGAAGGCATCGGTCATGAGGCGGTGGTAGCCGTGATGGCGGGCGGGTTCTAGCCGTGCAACGAGCGGGTTGGATGATCCCGTGGCGATGCGGAGGGTCCTGCGGGGATGACAATCCGGGATGACGATTGCGGCGGCGCGGCAGCGCGGCGGCGTGGCGCCGGAGTCCCGGCGTGGTAAGGGCGCGGCATGGGCATGATCCTTTATGGTATCCGCAATTGCGACACGGTGAAGAAGGCGCGTGGCTGGCTGGACGGGGCCGGGATCGCGTACGATTTCCACGACTATAAGACGCAGGGCGTCGATCGGGCGCGGCTGGAGGGTTGGGTGGAGCGGCTCGGCTGGGAGGGGCTGCTCAACCGGGCGGGGACGACGTTCCGCAAGCTGCCCGAGGCGGACAGGGCCGATCTCGATGCAGCGCGGGCGGTGGCGCTGATGGTCGCGCAGCCGTCGATGATCAAGCGGCCGGTGGTCGAGGCGGGGGACGCGCTGCTCGTCGGGTTCAAGCCGGCGGAGTGGGCGCAGACGCTGCGGTAAACCCGACGTCGCGCCAGCCATGGTCGTTGGCTATCGAAGGCCGCCGCTCGTCCGCTCTGGATCGCGTCCCCGCCGCGCGGTACAGCCGCGCGATGTCCACCACCTACACGATCGATACCGCGACCAGCCGCGCCAATCCCACCCCGGCGCCGCGCAAGCGGCTGACCGTGCCGGCGATCCGCCGGCGCAAGTCGAGCCGGGAGGGCGGCGGCGCGCCGCTGGTGATGCTCACCGCTTATACCGTCCGCACCGCGCAATTGCTCGATCCGCATTGCGACATGCTGCTGGTCGGCGACAGCCTGGGGCAGGTGATCTACGGCCTGCCGTCGACGGTGCCGGTGACGCTCGAGATGATGGCGGCGCATGGCGCGGCGGTGGTGCGCGGCAGCTATCAGGCCGTGGTCGTCATCGACATGCCGTTCGGCAGCTATGAAGCCTCGCCGCAGCAGGCGTTCGAGAGCGCCGCCTTCCTGCTCAAGCAGACCGGCGCGGCGGCGGTGAAGCTGGAGGGCGGCGAGGCGATGGCGCCGACGGTGCGCTTCCTCGGCGAGCGCGGCATCCCGGTGATGGGCCATGTCGGGCTGACGCCGCAGGCGGTCAACGTGCTCGGCGGCTATGGCGCCCGCGGCAAGAGCGAGGCGGAGGCGGCGAAGATCGTCGCCGACGCCACCGCCATCGCCGAGGCGGGCGCCTTCGCGGTGGTGATCGAGGGCGTGATGGAGCCGATCGCGATCCGCATCACGCAGACGATCGCCTGTCCGACGATCGGCATCGGCGCGTCGGCGCAATGCGACGGGCAGGTGCTGGTGGCGGAGGACATGCTCGGCCTGTTCGAACGCACCGCGCGCTTCGTGAAACGCTACGAGGACATGGCGGGGCGGATCTCCGCCGCCGCCGAAGCCTATGCCGGCGAAGTGCGCTCGCGTGCCTTTCCGGGACCGGAGCAGATCTATCCCACGAAGGATTAGGTGGGATCGACGCCCATTGGCGCGGTGACTTCAATAGCTTCGGTCCGTCACCCCGGACTTGATCCGGGGTCCCGCTATGTCCTTCGAGGATGCCGATCGGGAAGAAGCGGGACCCCGGGTCGAGCCCGGGGTGACGCAAGGGTGGCGCATCCGCGACCATCATCGTCCCGAGTCGGCGAGGATAGTGAATGTCGATCCCGCCTGGGGAGGGTACGCCCTCAACCCGCCACATTTCCCGTGCTTTCGTTTCGCCGACGTCGCCGCTAAGAGTGCGCGCCACTTCCTCTGTCTGTTCCGGAGCCCTCCTTGGCCCTCACGCCGCAAAACAACCAAGCGTTCCTGCGCGAAGTCGACGACGAGCTGCGCCGCGATCAGTTGACCAGCTTCTGGGAGCGCTACGGCCGCTGGACGATCGCGGCGATCGTGGTGGCGCTCGCGGCCTTCGCCGGATTCCTCTACTGGCAGCACCGCCGGACCGAGGCGGCGGGCGTCGAGGGCGAGCAATTGCAGGCGGCCTATGACGCGCTCGGCGCGGGCCAGGCCGATCAGGCGAACAAGGCGCTCGCGCCGATCGCCGGATCGGGCCGCGAGGGCTATCGCGCGCTGGCGCTGATGACGCAGGCCGACATCCTGCTCGGCAAGAAGCAGGACAAGGCCGCCGCCGCGCTCTTCGCCAAGATCGCCGCCGACGCGAGCCTCGCGCAGCCGTTCCGCGACATCGCGCTGATCCGCCAGACCACCGCCGAGTTCGACACGCTGAAGCCGCAGGTCGTCATCGAGCGGCTGCGGCCGCTCGCGGTGCCGGGCAACGCCTATTTCGGCAGCGCCGGCGAGCTGGTCGCGATCGCCTATCTCGACACCGGTCGCAAGGACCTCGCCGGCCGGCTGTTCGGCCAGCTCGCGCAGAGCGACACCGTCCCCGACTCGATCCGTCAACGCGCGGTTCAGATGGCCGGCACGATGGGTGTCGACACCGCGGGTGCCGACGGCGGCGCGAACGTGCGCATCGTCTCCCCCGCCAGCGCGGCCGCGGCACAATCGAAGGAAGCACCTGCGCAATGACGACCAGATATCGGGCCTCGGTGGCCGTGGCCGCGCTGATCGCGCTGTCTTCCTGCGGCATCTTCAAGGGCGGTGCCAAGAAGACCCCGACGGTCGGCGAGCGCGTGCCGATCCTCGCCTCCGAAAACGCGATCGAGGCGGACAGCACGATCGCCGACATCCAGGTGACGTTGCCCGCGGCGGCACCGAACGACGCCTGGACGCAGCCGGGCGGTAATGCCGCCAAGTCGATGGGCCATCTCGCGCTCGCCGAGGCGCCGTCGCGCGCGTGGCAGTCGTCGATCGCCGGCGGCTCGAACCGCGAGCGGCTCGGCGCGTCGCCGGTCGTCGCCGACAATAAATTGTTCGTCGTCGACGTCGCGGCGCAGGTCCATGCCTTCGCCGCCGACACCGGCGCGAAATTGTGGGACGCCTCGGTCAGCAGCGGCGACGAGAATCGCCCGGCGCGCTTCGGCGGCGGGGCGAGCTACGACGAGGGCCGCGTCTTCGCGGCCGACGGCGTCGGCGACGTCGTCGCGCTCAACGCCGCGGACGGCAAGGAAATCTGGCGCGCCAAGCCGGGCGGGCCGCTGCGCGGCGCGCCGACCGTCGCCAACGGCTCGGTCTATGTGCTGAGCCAGGACAATCAGATCTTCGCGCTCGATCAGAGCGACGGCAAGGTCCAATGGGCGCAGTCGGGCACGCTGGAGACGCAGGGCGTGTTCGGCGTCGCGGCGCCCGCCGCCAGCCAGGGCACGGTGGTCGCCGGTTTCTCGAGCGGCGAACTCAACGCCTATCGCTACGAGAACGGCCGCGTGCTGTGGGGCGACGCGCTGTCGCGCACGTCGATCACCACCTCGGTGTCGAGCCTGTCGGACATCGACGCTGCACCGGTGATCGACAACGGCCGCGTCTTCGCGGTCGGGCAGGGCGGCCGCATGGTCAGCCTCGACCTGTCGACCGGCCAGCGGCTGTGGGAGCAGAATTTCGCCGGCATCTCGACGCCGTGGATCGCGGGCGAATGGCTGTTCGTCGTCACCGACGATGCGCGGCTGGTGTGTCTGGCGCGGTCGAACGGCAAGGCGCGCTGGATCGCGCAATTGCAGCGGTTCAAGAACGCCAAGAAGAACAAGGGGCCGCAGGTCACCTGGTTCGGCCCGGTGCTGGCGGGCGGCCGGCTGGTGCTGACCAATTCGCTCGGGCAGGTGGTGTTCGCCTCGCCGACCGACGGCAGCATCGCGACGACGATCGAGGCGAAGGACAGCTTTGCGCTGCCGCCGATCGTGGTGAAGTCGACGCTGTACACGCTGGGGCAGTCGGGCAAGATCACCGCCTATCGGTAACCGGGCATTCCTCCCCCGCAAGGGGGAGGTGGCAGCGCGAAGCGCTGACGGAGGGGGAGGAAAGGGCGGAAGCTTCGTCGCCTGCCTCCCGCCCTTTCCTCCCCCTCCACCACTCGGCTGACGCCGAGCGGTCCCCCTCCCCCTGGCGGGGGAGGACTTGCGGCCCGTGCCGGGGAGGATTGGTATTTCCCGCCACCTCTTCTAAGAGCCGGGGCATGTCCCGTATTCCTACCGTCGCGATCGTCGGCCGTCCCAACGTCGGCAAGTCGACGCTGTTCAACCGTCTGGTCGGCAAGAAACTCGCGCTCGTCGACGATCGCCCCGGCGTCACCCGCGACCGGCGCGAGGGCGATGCGCATCTGATCGGCCTCGACTTCCGCGTCATCGATACCGCGGGTTATGAGGATCACGACGCGCAGACCTTGCCCGGCCGGATGCGGATGCAGACCGAGGCGGCGATTGGCCAGGCGGACGTGGCGCTGTTCCTGTTCGACGCGCGCGCCGGGATCGTGCCGCTCGACGAGGAGATTGGCCGCTGGCTGCGCTCCTCGACCACGCCGGTGATCCTCGCCGCCAACAAGGCGGAGGGTAAGGCGGGCGAACAGGGTATCCTCGAATCGCTCAGCCTCGGCTTCGGCGATCCGGTGCAATTGTCCGCCGAGCATGGCGAGGGCATGGGCGATCTGTTCGACGCGCTGCTGCCGCATATCGAGAAGGCGCTTGCCGAAATCCCCGAGGAGGAGGACGACGATCGTCCCGATGCGCCGCTCAAGCTCGCCATCGTCGGCCGGCCGAATGCGGGCAAATCGACGCTGATCAACCGCATGCTCGGCGAGGATCGGATGATCACCGGTCCGGAGGCGGGGATCACCCGCGATTCGATCGCGGTCGACTGGATGTGGCACGATCCCAAGGGCGAACCGCGCCCCGTCCGGCTGATCGACACCGCCGGTATGCGCAAGCGCGCCAAGGTGCAGGACAAGCTGGAGAAGATGTCGGTCGCCGACGCCTTGCACGCGGTCGACTTCGCCGAGGTCGTCGTGCTGCTGCTCGATGCGACATTGGGGCTGGAGGCGCAGGATCTGCGCATCGCCGACAAGGTGCTCGAAGAGGGGCGGGCGATCGTCATCGCGCTCAACAAATGGGACGTGGCGGAAAACGCCTCGTCGCTGTTCAACGGCGTCAAGCGCGCACTGGAGGACGGCCTGTCGCAGGTGAAGGGCGTCACCGTGATGACCGTGTCCGCGGCGACCGGCAAGGGCATCGACCAGTTGATGCAGGCGGCGTTCGACACGCGCGAGGCATGGTCGAAGCGCGTCGGCACCGGCGAGATGAACCGCTGGTTCGAACGCGCGATCGAGGCCAATCCGCCGCCCGCGCCCGGCGGCAAGCGGATCAAGATGCGCTACGTCACGCAGGTGAAGACCAGGCCGCCGAGCTTCGTGGTGTTCGGCACGCGCGTCGACCAGCTGCCGGCAAGCTACGAACGCTATCTGGTCAATTCGATGCGCAAGGAGCTGGGCTTCGGCGCCGTGCCCGTCCGCATGACCTTCCGCGCGCCGAAGAACCCGTTCGACAACAAGGAATAACCGGCAAGACTTGGCAACGTCGTGTTTACCGCTTGGGCTTAGGATCGCCGGCGAACCGATGTGGGATGTCCCCACGGCCGAGGGGAGAAGGCAGTGTCGTTCGTAGGCAGCACATTGGTGGACTGGGCCGTCTTCGCGCAGGCGCGCAGCGAGCTCGGCGCCGGTTTCGTGCGCATCCTCGGCTATTTCCGCGAAGACGGCGTCAAGTCGGTGGTCGCGATCGAACAGGCGATGCGCAGCAGCAGCGCCGCCGCCATGGTCATCCCCGCCCACACGCTGAAGGGCGAGGCGCGCCAGTTCGGCGCCGAACCGCTGGCGACTTTGGCCGAATCGATCGAGGAACTCGCCCGCGGCTGCGTCGAGCGCCAGGACACCTGCGAAGAGGCGCTGGAGCTGGTCGTGCAATTGCGACCGCTGTTCTTCGAAACGCTCGGCCTGCTCGAACGCGAAGCCAACCCGCTGGTCCCGCGCCGGCCGGTGCCGGGGGGATTCGGGCGGAAGGTCTGAAGAGGGCGGTCGACGCTTGGATGGTCCGAGCCGATCGGAATTCGCCTTATTCGACGCGGAAACTCTGGTTGAACCCCGTCGTGCTCGTCGATCGCGCCAACTTCCTCGTCGCATTGGATTACGGTGGCCACGCAGTCCCGACGGCTAGATTTGATCGATTTTAAAAAGGTACCGCGGGGGAGAGTCCGTAGGCCGCTACGCTCGATCCCCCGCGTCCCGAAACGTGCCGGTGCCGGTTTTACCGGCTGGCTCCGCTCCGTATATTTCGTTGACGGCGCGTTCTGGGCAAGGATCGAATACCCCAGTCCGATGCCAAAAAAAAGGCCGGTCTTGCGACCGGCCGAAAAGTTTTTAGGAGAGGATGCCTGAAAGGCACGGTCTTTGTGCATCGCAGCACGGTTCGCTGCAATTGCAAAAGGCGCAATCACGCTTTCGTTGAGGACAATCGGTAACCGTGCGGCTGTTCGTAGCGGTTGTGCAGGCCGCGCGATCGGCATAGCGGGGGCGGCATGCGTTTGCCCCTGATCCTGCTTGCAACCCTTGGTCTTTCCACCGCTACGCCGGCGGCGGCGCCGCGCGAGCCGGCCATCGTCCGGGTGCGGCTCGACACGCCATATGGGCCGATCGTGCTGGCGCTGGATGCACGCCACGCACCGCGGACGGTCGCCAATTTCATGGGCTATGTCGACGACGGGCGGTTCGACGGGATGAGCTTCTACCGGTCCGCTCGCAACCGCAGCGCGCCGACCTATGGCTTCATCCAGGGTGGTATCCGCACCGATGCGCGGCGCATCCTGCCGCCGTTCCCGCTGGAGACGACCGCGATGACCGGGCTGCGTCATGTCGACGGTACGATCTCGATGGCGCGGCGGGCCGATGCGGGGTCGGCCGGCGGCAATTTCTTCATCACCGTCGGCGCGATGCCGAGCATGGACGCCAAGGGCGACTATCCCGGCTATGCGGCGTTCGGTCATGTCGTGTCGGGCATGCCGGTGGTGAAGCGCATCCTCGCGCTGCCGACCGGGGGCGGGATGGGCGGGCAGTTGCTGCTGAAACCGATCCGGCTGGTCGCCGCGCGTCGGTTGACCGGCACGCCGCACCCGACGGGACTGGTCAAGCCATGGCTGGTCAAGACGAGCGATCGCAAACCAAATTGAGGCAGATCAAGGGGCTGGTGCAACCATTGCACGCCGGCCCGGTTATCACGCTATCTTTCAGGAGAGCAGCGATGAAGACCGGATTTCTAGCCGTGTTGGCGACCGTGGCGATGGCGTCGCCGATCGCTATGGAGCCGGCCGCCGCGCAGCGCGGTGATCGCTATCAGGACCAGCGGCGCGACAATCGCTGGCAGGGCGACAATGACGGCAATTGGGACCCCGCCAATTCCTATCGCGACGGTCGCTATCGCGAGCGCCGCCTGGGTCGTGACGACCGGATCTACCGTGGTCGCGACGGCCGCGCCTATTGCAAGCGCAACGACGGCACGACGGGCCTAGTGGTCGGTGCGGTGGGTGGCGGCGTGCTCGGCAACCTCGTCGGCGGCGGGACGCTCGGTACGCTGCTCGGTGCGGGCGGCGGCGCGTTGCTCGGCCGGTCGGTCGATCGGGGCAAGGTCAAGTGCCGCTAAGCTGAACGTTCAACGGCCCCGCGATCACGCGGGGCCGTTTTGCTATGCGGATCAGCCGTTGAGGTGCGGTGCGGCGCCCGACTTGGGCGAATCGTGCTCGCTGATCGAGTTGAGCTGCACGTAATTGTGTATGCCCATCCGCTCGATCATCTCGAACTGCCGCTCGAGCGTGTCGACATGCTCTTCCTCGCTGGCGAGGATACGGGTGAAGAGATCGCGGCTGATGAAGTCCTTGACCTCTTCGCAATAAGCGATCGCGCCCTTGAGCTGGACGACGGCCTCTTCCTCCATCGCGAGATCGGCGCGGAGGATCTCCTCCACCGTCTCGCCGATGCGCAGGCGACCAAGCAGCTGGAAATTGGGCAGGCCATCGAGGAAGAGGATGCGCTCCGACAGCCAGTCGGCGTGCTTCATCTCATCGATCGATTCCATGCGCTCGTACTGGGCGAGCTTGTAGACGCCCCAATGGTCGAGGACGCGATAGTGCAGCCAATATTGGTTGATCGCGGTCAGCTCGTTCTTGAGCGCTTCGTTGAGATATTCGATGACCCGCGGGTCGCCCTTGATCGCCATATGTCCACCCTAGATAGTCCGTGTCGCGGACGATCTAGGCGTCAGATAGGCAAAGCCGCAAGCAAAAAACCGCAGAATTCTGCGGTTTTTCGCGATGCGAACGTCAGGCAGCAGCGCGTTCGGTGTCGATAATGGCTCTCGCTACCACGACGCACTGGCCGCATTTCGCCCGGCACCCCAGCGATTGATAGGCCTGACACGCCGTCTGGCAGCCGCTGCGTGCGGCGGCACGGACCTGGGATTCTCGTATGGCATTGCAAACGCAGACAACCATGGATGCTCCTCGCTTCGCCGCCTGTATGCGGATACTGCGAGACGTTCGCAAGTGGATTTGCTACTAATTCGCAGTCGCTGACGCACGGTTCGTCGCAAGCGTGAAAATCCTCCCTCGCTACGCGAAGGGGGAACGTTCGGCGTTGGCCGAATGGTTGAGGGGGAGGACGGGTGGGAGCTCCATAACGGAACTCCCACCTGTCCTCCCCCTCCGTCGCGCCTTCGGCGCGCCACCTCCCCCTGGCGGGGGAGGAACCAGAAGCTCAAGCGAGCGCCGAATCGGCGCCCATCAGTTTCGGGAAGAAGCCTTCGTGTGCGCTGCGCAGCGCCTCGATCGTGACGACGTCGTCGCGGTCGGGGCGTTCGAAGATCAGGCGCTTGCCGCCGGTGCGGCCCAGCGGCTCGGCCTCGACGCCCGCAGCGTGCGCGGCGCCGAGGAAGTCGAGCAGCGCGTGGTCGTGGACGGTGACGACGTAAACGCCCTGATCCTCGGCGAAGAAGGCGCGGGCGCAGTCGAACGGTTGCTTGCGGTCGATCATCGCGCCGATGTTGCCGGCAAGCGCCATCTCGGCGACCGTCACCGCGATGCCGCCGTCGGAGACGTCATGGACGGCCGACAATTGGCCATCGGCGATCGCGGTGCGGATCAGGTCGCCGGTCTTGCGCTCCGCCTCGAGATCGACCGGGGGCGGCGGGCCTTCCTCGCGGCCGTGGCATTCGCGCAAATAGAGCGACTGGCCGAGATGGCCACCACGCTTGCCGACCGTTAGGATGATGTCGCCGGTGCCCTTGAAGGCGATCGTCGCATTCTTGGTCCAGTCCTTGAGCAGGCCGACGCCGCCGATCGCCGGGGTCGGCAGGATCGCGCTGCCGCCGCCGGTCGCCTTCGATTCGTTGTAGAGGCTGACGTTGCCCGAGACGATCGGGAAGTCGAGCGCGCGGCACGCCTGCGCCATGCCGTCGAGACAGCCGACGATCTGGCCCATGATCTCGGGCCGCTGCGGATTGGCGAAATTAAGGCAGTTGGTGATCGCGAGCGGCGTCGCGCCGACCGCGGTGAGGTTGCGCCAC
The DNA here is from genome assembly GCF_034556155.1 of Sphingomonas sp. CD22. NCBI lineage: Bacteria > Pseudomonadati > Pseudomonadota > Alphaproteobacteria > Sphingomonadales > Sphingomonadaceae > Sphingomonas > Sphingomonas sp. CD22. The sequence continues at coordinate 57,164 of NZ_JAYDYX010000001.1, forward strand.
GCCTCGGCGACCGCCTGCTTGCCGCCCTCGACCGGGTCGGCGAAGCAATAACGCGGGGTGCAATCGGTGGTGATCGCCAGCGCCTTGTCGGTGCCGTGGACGCGGACGACGGCGGAATCGCCGCCGGGGGCCTGCACCGTGTCGGCGCCGACCATGTGATCGTACTGCTCCCAGATCCAGCGGCGGCTGGCGACGTCGGGCGAGCCCATCAGCGTCAGCAGGTCGGCGGCGATGTCCTTGCTCTGCGGTACGTTGGTCAGCGGCGCCGGCTTGGGCGTCGGCACGTGCGGACGATCGTACAGCGGCGCCTCGTCGGCGAGCGGGCCCAAGGGGATGTCGCAGACGGTCTCGCCCTTGAAGGTCAGCACCATGCGGCCGGTGTCGGTGACGCGGCCGATGACCGCGAAGTCGAGCTCCCATTTGCGGAAGATCGTCTCCGCCTCCGCCTCGCGGCCGGGCTTCAGGACCATCAGCATGCGCTCCTGCGATTCGGAGAGCATCATCTCGTACGGCGTCATGCCGGTTTCGCGCTGGGGGACGTCGTCCATCACCAGTTCGATGCCGACGCCGCCCTTCGACGCCATCTCGACGCTGGACGAGGTGAGGCCGGCGGCGCCCATGTCCTGGATCGCGACGATCACGTCGGTCGCCATCAGTTCGAGGCACGCCTCGATCAGCAGCTTTTCGGTGAAGGGATCGCCGACCTGCACGGTCGGGCGCTTGGCGTCGGCGTCCTCGCCGAAATCGGCCGACGCCATCGTCGCGCCGTGGATGCCGTCGCGACCGGTCTTGCTGCCGACGTAGACGATCGGATTGCCGATGCCGCTGGCGGCGGAATAGAAGATCTTGTCCTGATCGGCGACGCCGACGGTCATCGCGTTGACGAGGATGTTGCCGTCATAAGCGGGGTGGAAATTGACCTCGCCGCCCACCGTGGGGACGCCGACGCAATTGCCGTAGCCGCCGATGCCGTGGACGACGCCGGCGATCAGGTGGCGCATCTTGGGGTGCGTCGGCGAGCCGAAGCGCAGCGCGTTCATGTTGGCGACCGGGCGGGCGCCCATCGTGAAGACGTCGCGCAGGATGCCGCCGACGCCGGTCGCGGCGCCCTGATACGGTTCGATATACGAGGGGTGGTTGTGGCTCTCCATCTTGAAGATGGCGGCCTGGCCGTCGCCGATGTCGATCACGCCGGCATTCTCGCCCGGGCCGCAGATCACCTGCGGGCCTTCGGTGGGGAGCTTCTTGAGATGGAGGCGGCTCGATTTATAGCTGCAATGCTCGGACCACATCACCGAGAAGATGCCGAGCTCGACGAGATTGGGCTCGCGGCCCAGCGCGTGGAGGACGCGCTCATATTCTTCCGTGGACAGGCCGTGGTCGGCGACGATCTGGGGCGTGATCTCGGTCATGCGCGCGCCTTAGCGGGACGGGGCGGGTTCGTCACCATCGCTGATCGGTTGACGCTGCCCGACGGACCCAGGCAGGGCGCGCGGCAATAGCTTTCCGGAGACGATGATGGCCGCGATCCCGTTCGACATTCCCCACAGCCTCGGTCGCGAGGAAGCGCGACGGCGGATCGAGGCGGGGCTGCCCAAGCTGGCGCAGCATATCCCCGGCGGCGGCACGGTCGATGCGGAATGGACCGGCCCGGATGCGCTGGCGCTGGCGATCGTCGCGATGGGGCAGAAGGTCGCCGTCGACATGGCGGTGGGCGAGGGCAACGTCAGCGGCACGGTGAAGGTGCCGATGATGCTGGCGATGATGTCCGGCCCGATCGCGGACTTCGTGAAGACGAGTGCGGAGAAAATGCTGAAGGGATAACCTTTCAACGCCGACATCGTCCTCACCCATCGCCGGCTTCGCCGTCTCTCCCTCTCCCGCCGGGAGAGGGAAGGGGCCCGCCCGGCGCAGCCGGGTGGGAAGGTTGAGGACGGGGTGCTTCGCTGCCTTACGTTAACCGTTCGGCGTGCCACGCGAGGTGGTCGGCCATGAAGGTCGAGATGAAGTAATAACTGTGGTCGTAGCCCGGCTGCATCCGCAGCGTCAGGTTGATGCCCGCCGCCTCGCACGCATCCGCCAGCAGCTGCGGCTTGAGCTGGTCGGCGAGGAACTGGTCGGCATCGCCCTGATCGACCAGCAGCGCGGGAACTCGCGCGCCGTCCTCAATCAGCGCGACGGCATCGTGGCGGCGCCACGCTGCCCGGTCGTCGCCGAGATATCCGCCGAGTGCCTTCTCGCCCCACGGCACCTGCCCCGGGGCGACGATCGGCGCGAAGGCGGACACCGCCTTGAAGCGATCGGCGAGCGTCAGGCCGATGGTGAGCGCGCCGTGGCCGCCCATCGAATGGCCCATGATCGACTGGCGATCCATGTCGGCGGGGACATGCGCGGCGATCAGCGCCGGAAGCTCCTCGGTGACGTAGGACCACATGCGGAATTTCGGCGCCCAGGGTGCCTGCGTCGCGTCGACGTAGAAGCCCGCGCCCTGGCCGAAATCATAGGCGGGATCGTCCGCGACGCCCTCGCCGCGAGGCGAGGTGTCGGGCGCGACGAAGACCAGCCCCAGCTCGGCGCAGGCGCGGCGATATTCGCCCTTGTCGGTGACGTTGGCGTGGGTGCAGGTCAGCCCGGAGAGATACCAGACGACCGGCAGCCTCTGCCCCTCCGCATGCGGCGGCACGTAGACCGAAAAGGTCATCGGCGTGCCGGTCGCGGTCGACGTGTGGCGGTAGACGCCCTGCGTGCCGCCGAAGGCCGCCGCGGTGGAGACGGTTTCGATCGTCATCGCTCAGGCCGCCATACGGTGCGCGGCACACAATTTGTTGCCGGCGGGATCGCGGAGATAGGCGAGATAGAGCGGGCCGAACGGCGACGGACGCGGGCCCGGGGCCTCCTCGATCGCGGTGCCGCCGTGGGCGAGGCCGGCGGCATGCCACGCCTCGACCGCCTCCGGCGAGTCGGCGGCAAAGCCGACCGTGCCGCCGTTGGCATGGCAGGCGGGCTCGCCGTTGATCGGGGTGCTCAGCAGCAGCCGGCCGCCCGCGTGCCGATAGGCGGTGCGGCCCTTGGGATCGCTGATCCCGGGCGCGACTCCGAGCGCGGCGAGCGTCGCATCGTAGAAGGCTTTCGAGGCGGCCATCTCGTCGGTGCCGAGCATGATATGGGAGAACATCGATTTGGTCCTTGTCGCGTCGAACGGGAGGGTCAGTAGATCACGACGCTGCGGATGCTTTCGCCGGCATGCATCAGGTCGAAGCCCTTGTTGATCTCGTCGAGCGTCAGCCGGTGGGTGATCATCGGATCGATCTGGATCATCCCGTCCATATACCAGTCGACGATCTTCGGCGTGTCCGTCCGTCCGCGCGCGCCGCCGAACGCGGTGCCGCGCCAGTTGCGTCCGGTGACGAGCTGGAACGGGCGCGTGCTGATCTCCTTGCCCGCCTCGGCGACGCCGATCACGATCGAGGTGCCCCAGCCGCGGTGGCAGCATTCGAGCGCCTGACGCATCACGTCGGTGTTGCCGGTCGCGTCGAAGCTGTAATCGGCGCCGCCGTCGGTGAGCTGGACGATATGCGCGACGATGTCGCCGACCTGCTTGGGATTGGCGAAATGGGTCATGCCGAACTTGCGGCCCCATTCCTCGCGGTCGGGGTTGATGTCGACGCCGACGATCATCTTCGCACCCGCGAGCCGAGCGCCCTGAATGACGTTGAGGCCGATGCCGCCGAGGCCGAAGACGACGACGGTGTCGCCCGGCTGCACCTTCGCGGTGTGGACGACGGCGCCGACGCCGGTGGTGACGCCGCAGCCGACGTAGCAGCTCGTGTCGAACGGCGCGTCGGGGCGGATCTTGGCGACCGCGATCTCGGGCAGCACGGTGAAGTTCGAGAAGGTCGAACAGCCCATGTAATGGAAGATCGGCTGGCCCTTGTAGCTGAACCGAGTGGTGCCGTCGGGCATCAGGCCCTTGCCCTGCGTCGCGCGGATCGCGGTGCACAGATTGGTCTTCTGGCTGAGGCACGACTTACACTGGCGACATTCGGGCGTGTAGAGCGGGATGACGTGATCGCCGACCGCGACGCTGGTCACGCCCGCGCCGATCTCGCGGACGATGCCGGCGCCTTCGTGGCCGAGCACGCTGGGGAACAGCCCCTCGCTGTCGAGCCCGTCGAGCGTATAGGCGTCGGTGTGGCAGATGCCGGTCGCCATGATCTCGACCAGCACCTCGCCTGGCCTGGGGCCGTCGAGGTCGAGTTCGACGATTTCGAGCGGCTTCTTGGCTTCGAAGGCGACGGCGGCGCGGGTCTTCATGGGGCAGGCTCCGGTAATGCGTGCGCTGCGGTTACCGCTTGTCGGTGGGGCGGGGCAAGCGCCGGGCGCGTGCGTGCGGATGATAATCATTCGCAAGACAGTTGAAATACGCCGCTTTGCCCGCTAGCCGGGAGCGGTGAGCATCGTCCGATCCGTCTCCGCCGCTCCGGCGCGTCAGGCCAAGCGCAAATGGCGCGGCTGGTGGCTCAAGCAATTGCACACCTGGCATTGGATGAGCGCGGCGGTGTCGCTGGTCGGCATGCTGCTGTTCGCGGTCACCGGGATCACGCTCAACCATGCCGCATCGATCGGTGTGACGCCGGTGGTGACCGACCGGGCAGGCACGCTGCCGCCGCCGTTGCTGCGCGACCTCAAGGCGCCGACCGCGGCCGACGCGGCCTTGCCGCCGCGCGTCGCGGCGGCGGTGGCGCGTGCGGTGGGGCTCGATGCGGCGGGCAAACCGGGCGAATGGTCGGACGGCGACGTCTATGTCGCGCTGCCGCGGCCCGGCGGCGACGCCTGGATCAGCATCGACCGGACGAACGGCAAGATCACCGCCGAAGTGACCAGCCGCGGCTGGATCGCCTATCTCAACGACCTGCACAAAGGCCGCAACGCCGGCGCCGCATGGGGCTGGTTCCTCGACGTGTTCGCGGGCGCCTGCATCCTGTTCACGCTGACCGGGCTGCTGCTGCTGCAGATGCACGGCAAGCACCGGCCGGCGACCTGGCCGATCGTCGCGCTCGGCGTGATCGGCCCGGTCGTGCTCATCCTCGTCTTCATCCACTGATAATGTGACGCCGATACCGAAAGCACGGACGGGGAATGACTGATTTGAAAGGGGAACGAACCATGCGCCCAACGACCTTTGCCCTGCTGGGCGGCGTGATCGCCGCACCGGCGGGTGCCGCGACCGTCACCGTGACGATCCCCAAACAGGACGTCGCCGAATATCACCGGCCCTATGTCGCGATCTGGCTGGAGCCCGCCGGCGGCGGCGCGGCACGGACGGTGGCCTTGTGGTACGAGACCAAGAAGACCGGCAAGGACGCGGGCACCAAATATCTCGCCGATCTGCGCGCCTGGTGGCGCAAGGGCGGGCGGTCGATGACCGTCCCCGCCGACGGGATCAGCGGCGCGACGCGCGCACCGGGCCAATATAACGTCAAGCTGCCCGACGGGCTGAAGCCCGGCGCCTATGTGCTCACCGTCGAGGCGGCGCGCGAAACCGGCGGGCGCGAGCTGGTGACGCTGCCGCTCACCGTCCCCAATCCCAGCGCGCGCGGCTCGGGCAAGACCGAACTCGGCGCCGTCGCCGTGTCCGCCCGTTGAGAGGAGCGCCGATCATGAAGCCCTTCACCGTCCGCCTGCTCGCCGCCGCGGCGTTGCTCGCCACGCCGGCGATGCTGTCTGCGCATCGCATGTGGCTGCTGCCCTCGGGCACGGTCTTTTCCGGCACCGACAGCTGGGTGACGATCGACGCCGCGGTGTCGAACGATCTGTTCTTCTTCGATCACCAGCCGCTGCGGCTCGACGGCATCAAGGTGTGGCAGCCCGACGGCACGCCCGGGCAGCTCCAGAATGGCGCGACCGGGCGCTATCGCTCGGTGTTCGACGTCCAGCTCGACAAGCCGGGGACGTGGAAGGTCGGCACCGCGATGGCGGGGGTGATGGGCAGCTTCAAGGTCGATGGCGTCGAGAAGCGCGTCGGCGGCCGCGGCGGCCCGCCGCGCCCCGGCCAGCCGGCACCGCTGACCGTCGCCGACATCCCGGCCAAGGCGACCGACGTGACGCTGACCGAGACCTCGTCGCGCAACGAGGTGTTTCTGACCGCGGGCGCGCCGACGACGACGGTGTTCGCGCCGACCGGCAAGGGCCTGGAGTTTGCGCCGGTCACGCATCCGGACGAGCTGATCGCCGGCGAGGCGGCGAAGTTCCGCTTTCTGATCGACGGCAAGCCGGCGGCGGGGCTGAAGGTCACCGTCATCCCCGGTGGCAAGCGCTATCGCAACGACGAGAATGCGATGACGCTGACCACCGGCGCCGATGGCGTGGTCAGCGTCACCTGGCCGGCGGCGGGCATGTATTGGCTCAACGCCACCGCCACCGACGCCAAGACCACCACGCCGCGCGCGACAGAGCGGCGGATGAGCTATGTCACGACGCTGGAAGTGCTAACGCCGTGACGGCGGCGCGGTGAGGATCGCGCTTCCTGCGGCGATCTCCGCCGCGGCGGTGGCGGCGTGCGATCCGGCGGCGGCGGTGACCGACCTCGGCGGCGAGACGATGGGCACGCGGTGGAGCGTGCGCGCCGTCCTGCCGGCTGGGGTGGCAGCCATCGCGCTACGGACGGCGGTGGTCGCGCGGCTCGACACGATCGTCGCGGAGATGAGCCATTGGCTACCCGCGTCGCTGCTGTCGCGCTTCAACCGCGCGCCGGCGGGAAGCGCCATGGTGCTGCCGCCCGACTTCGCCGAGGTGATGGCGCGCGGGCTGGCGATCGCTGAGGCGACCGGCGGCGCGTTCGATCCGGCGATCGGGCGGCTCGTCGATCTGTGGGGTTTCGGGCCGGTACCAGCGCCGGCGGCGCCGGACGCGGCTGCGCTCGAAGCGGCGCGGGCGGCTTCCGGTTGGCGGCGGCTAGGCTGGAGCGCCGGCGACCGGCGATTGTCGCAGCCGGGCGGGGTGGCGCTCGACCTGTCGGGGATCGCCAAGGGCTTTGCCGTCGATGCGGTGGCGGCGACGCTGGCGCGGCTCGGCGTCGGTCATGCGCTGGTCGAGATCGGTGGCGAACTGGTCGGGCGCGGGGTGCGGCCGGACGGCCAGCCGTGGTGGGTCGATCTGGAGACGCCGCCGGGGATCGATGTCGCGCCGCTGCGCATCGCGTTGCACGGCCTGGCGGTGGCGACGTCGGGGGATTATCGGCGCGGGCGGCATACGATCGACCCGCGGACCGGGCGGTCGACGGACAACGGTGTGGTGTCGGTGAGCGTGATCGCGGCGGATGCGCTGACCGCGGATGCCTGGGCGACCGCGCTGACCGTGCTCGGGCCGGATGCCGGCATCGCGCTGGCGACGCAGCAGGGCATCGCGGCGCGGATCGTCGTGGCGGCTGGGGGCGAAAGGCTAACGCCGGCGCTGGCGGCGATGCTGGCGGACTGATCGGGGTGGTCGGTTGTCGTGACTGTGTGCGCCCGCGAAAACGAGACCTCTGCGAAACGCCTTACGTACCCCGGCGAAGGCCGGGGTGCAGCCTTGATGTGTATCCGGTGGGCTTCCCGAGAGGTTTCGCCTTCGGGACGAGCGATGCCGCTACGGACGTGCAGCGGCCGCTCCCGCTTACTTCCCCCGGAACACCGCGCCGAAGATCATGATCGTCTCGGTAGGTTCGCTGATCTGGATCGTGCCGCCGGCCTGCGTCACCAGGCTGTGGACGAGATAGGCGGCGGCGGTGCGGGGGGTGACGCCCTCGGGGCCTTCGCCATGGTTGAGCGCGGTGCGCAATTCGGGGGCTAGGATGATGCGCGGCCCTTCGATCTTGACGACGATCTCGAGCTGGCCGTTGTTCTCTTCGCCGCCGACGTCGAGCGTGCCGCCGCGGACCAGCGATTCGCTGGCGATCAGCGTCAGGTTGAGCATGACTTTCAGCGCCGTCTTGGGCAGCGTCTCCGCCTCGACCCACCAGTTGAAGGTGGTGCGCTTGTTATCGATCAGCAGGCCCTCGATCGCCGCCTTCGCCTCGCGGCTGTCGACCTGTTCGCCGAAGCCGCCGGCGCCGCCGAAGGCCAAGCGGAAGAACTTGAGTTTGTTGGCGGAGGCGCGGGCGCTCTCGCTGAGCAACTGGAAGACGCGGGCGCGCATCTCCTCGTCGGTCTCGTCGGTCAGCAGCTCCAGCCCGTTGTTGAGCGCGCCGACCGGCGAGAGCAGGTCATGGCACAGCCGCGAGCAGAGCAGGCTGGCGAAATCGACCGGACTGACGGACATTCAGGTTCCTCGAAAAAGCGATGACCGATGTGGCCGAGCCGGCTCCGCTGCGCAAGGGTCGTCGCCGAGTGCGACGGGATCGAACCGTCCCTCCACGGCACCGGCGGCGCCCGCGCGCCAGCCGCGCAGCATTCCACCTGCGGCGATCAGCCACAAGGTGCCGTCGGGCGCGGCGCTCGCCGCGTCGCGCGGCGAGGGGCGGGGATCGCCGTTGGGGTGCGAATGGTAATGGCCGACGATCGCCGGGCCGCCGCTGCGCGACGCACGATGCGCGGCGATCAGCGCGGCGGGATCGATCTCGAACCAGCGCGCCGGATCGGCCGCGACGTTGCGGCACGGCCGGATCGCGGTGATCGCGGTCGCGCTGCCGAACAGCAGCCCGCACACTTCCACATCCGGCGTGGCGGCGGCTGCGCGCAATATCTGTCCGACAAGATCGCTTGTAATCGTCACCGTCATGCCCACATCCCTAAGTCATGGACCGGGGGGTTTCCATCATCGAAGCAACGATCGCGCCGGCGGCGGACGGCTGGCGGCTGGATCGTGCGCTTGCCGATGCGGTGCCGACGTTGTCGCGCGAGCGGCTCAAGGTGTTGATCGCCAGCGGCGCGGTGACCCGCGACGGGCTGATGGTGCGCGATGCCGCCAAGAAGGCGGCGGCCGGGGACCGGCTGCTCGTCGCGGTGCCGGTGCCGACGCTGCCGCACAACGAGGCGCAGGATATCCCGCTCGTCGTCGCCTATGAGGACGAGCATCTGATCGTCATCGACAAGCCCGCCGGGCTGGTCGTCCACCCTGCCGCGGGCAATCTCGACGGGACGTTGGTCAACGCGCTGCTGCATCATTGCGAGGGCTCGCTGTCGGGGATCGGCGGCGTCGCGCGTCCGGGCATCGTCCATCGCATCGACAAGGATACGTCGGGGCTGATGGTCGCCGCCAAGACTGACCGTGCGCACGAGGGACTGGCGCGCCAGTTCCACGATCACAGTATCGACCGCCGCTATCGCGCGATCGTCGGCGGCGTGCCGCGGCCGGCGGCGGGCAAGGTCGACGCGCCGCTCGCGCGCTCGGCGACCAACCGCAAGAAGATCGCGATCGTCCAGGGCGGCAAGCGCGCGGTGACGCATTTCGCGACGATGCAGGTGCTGCGCGATGCGGCGCTGGTCGAATGCCGGCTGGAGACGGGGCGGACGCATCAGGTGCGCGTGCATATGGCGTCGATCGGCCACGCCTTGCTGGGCGACCCGGTCTATGGTAGAACAAAGGGTGTTCAAAAGGCGCTGCTCGAAACCCTCGGTTTCCGCCGTCAGGCCTTGCATGCGGCGCATCTGGGGTTCATCCATCCGGTGAAAAGCACCGCTTTGGCGTTCGATAGCGTTATGCCTGCCGATATGCAGGAACTGTTCACCGAGCTTCACGTATAGATTTGAGTCGTTCTTCACCGCAGTGCGGGATGAACGCCTCCGCAGAAAGGGAGATGAGATCATGGCAGCCCGCAGCAACGTCCCCGCGACGATTCCTGCCCTCGGCGGGGAGCAGAGCCTCAACCGCTACCTGTCCGAGATCAAGAAATTTCCCATCCTGGCTCCCGAGCAGGAATTCATGCTCGCCAAGCGCTTCCAGGAGCATGGCGACACCGATGCGGCGGCGCAGCTCGTCACGTCGCACCTGCGGCTCGTCGCCAAGATCGCGATGGGCTATCGCGGCTACGGCCTGCCGACTTCTGAGCTGATCTCCGAGGGGAATATCGGCCTGATGCAGGGTGTGAAGAAGTTCGAGCCCGATCGCGGTTTCCGCCTCGCCACCTATGCGATGTGGTGGATCCGCGCCTCGATCCAGGAATATATCCTGCGCTCGTGGAGCCTCGTGAAGATGGGCACCACCGCGGCGCAGAAGAAACTGTTCTTCAACCTGCGACGGATGAAGTCGAAGCTCGACGCGTTCGAGGACGGCGACCTGCGGCCCGAGCACATCACCAAGATCGCCACCGATCTCGGCGTCGCCGAGAGCGACGTGATCAGCATGAACCGCCGCATGGCGATGGGCGGCGACACGTCGCTCAATGTCTCGATGCGCGAGGACGGCGAGGGCCAATGGCAGGATTGGTTGCAGGACGATGCGCCGCTGCAGGACACCGTCGTCGCCGAGGCGCAGGAGGCGGACGTCCGCCACGGCATGCTCGTGTCGGCGATGGACGACCTCAACGACCGCGAGAAGCATATCCTGACCGAGCGGCGGCTGACCGACGATCCCAAGACGCTCGAAGAGCTGTCGCAGGTCTATGGCGTGTCGCGCGAGCGCGTGCGGCAGATCGAGGTGCGGGCGTTCGAGAAGCTGCAGAAGGCGATGATGCGCATCGCCGGCGAAAAGCGCCTGCTCGCCGCGTAAAATGATCAGCAGTCCCGGCCTCATCGTCGTCGTCGGCGGCGGTGCGGCCGGGATCGCGGCGGCGCGGCGGTTGCGCGATGCCGGCGAGGACGTGCTGCTGGTCGAGGCGGGGGACCGGCTCGGTGGGCGGGCGCGGAGTGTTCCCCTCGCGGATTTGTCTGCCGAACCGCCGTTCGCCCCGAGCTTGTCGACGGGCAGCTCGCCACAGCAGTCGCGGACTTCGGCAGACCCAGCCCTCACGGATGCGGGAAAGGCTCTGGCGGTCGATGCCGGCTGCGGCTGGCTCCATTCCGCCGGACGCAATCCGTGGACTGCGATCGCCGAGCGGGACGGCTTTGCGGTCGACCGCTCCTCGCCCAATTGGGGCGTGCAATGGCGCGATCTCGGTTATCCGCCCGAAGACCAGCGTGCGTTCCGCGCCGCTTACGATCGTTGGGACGAGGCGGCGCATGCCGCGCTCGGCGGCGCCGATCGGCCGCTATCCGATTTCATAGCCGCCGGGGACGAGCCGTGGCGGCCGATGATCGATGCGATCTCCGGCTATGCCAATGGCGCGCCGCTCGATCGCGTCTCGCTGCACGATTGGGCGGCGTATGAGGATGCGGCGACCGAGGACAATTGGTCGCTGCCGGCGGGCTATGGCACGTTGATCGTCCACCATGCCGGCGACGTGTCGGTCCGGCTGAATACGCCGGTGACGCGGATCGATCGTCGCTGGCGGACGATCCGCCTCGACACCCCCGCCGGGACGATCGAGGCGGACCGCGTCATCCTCGCCATCCCGACCACCGCCTATGAGGGGATCGCCTTCGATCCGCCGCTGCCCGACAAGCAGGCGGCTGCGGCGGCATTGCCGCTGGGCCTTGCCGACAAGGTTTTTCTCGCGGTCGATCGCCCCGAATGGCCGGCGCAGGCGCATCTGATCGGCGATCCGCACTGCGCCTGTACCGCGAGCCACCGGCTGTCCCCGCTCGGCCTGCCGCTCGTCGAGAGCTTCCTCGGCGGTGCCTGCGCCGAGGCGATGCCCGACTCTCGCGCCGCAAGCGACTTCGCGATCGGGGAACTGGTCGGCCTGCTCGGCTCGGATTGGCGCAAGCGGCTCGCGCCGCTGCATGCGACGCACTGGCGTGGGCAGGCATATATCCACGGCAGCTACAGCCACGCCCGCGTTGGCCATGCCGGCGCCCGCGCGATCCTCGCCACGCCGGTCGACGATCGCCTGTTCTTCGCCGGCGAGGCATGTTCGCGCCACGATTTCTCCACCGCGCATGGCGCCTATCAGACCGGCATCGACGCCGCCGCGGCGATCCTGCACTTGAAGGGGGCCGCGCCGCGCCCGTAAGGAGCGGGGATGATCCGCATCCTCCTCCTCCTGTTCAAGGCCGGTCTGGTCTTCGTCGCGATCAGCGTCTTGTGGGTCGGCATCTACCGCTTCGTGCCGGTGCCGTTCACCTGGACGATGGCGGGGGACCTGATCGGCGGACGCAGCGTCACCAAGGACTGGATGCCGCTGTCGCAGATGGACCCCGACATGCCGCGCGCCGCGATCGCCGGCGAGGATGCGCGCTTCTGCGAACATCACGGCTTCGACTGGAAGGGGATCGCCAGTGCCGCGTATAGCAACGCGCAGGGCAAGCGGCTGCGCGGCGGCTCGACGATCAGCCAGCAGACCGCGAAGAACGTCTTCCTGTTCCAGAGCGGCGGCTATGTGCGCAAGGCGTTCGAAGCTTATTTCACCGTGCTGATCGAGACCTTGTGGGGCAAGCGGCGGATCATGGAGGTCTATCTCAACGTCGCCGAGACGGGGATCGGCACCTATGGCGCCAATGCCGCGGCGCTGCGCTATTTCCACCACGACGCTTCGCATCTGTCGCCGACCGAGGCGGGCCGGATCGCCGCGGTCCTGCCGCTGCCCAAGAAGCGCGCGGCGATCGATCCGCACGGCTTCGTCCGCCGCCACGGCAACGCGCTGTCGCGGTATGTCGGCGTAGTGCGGCGCGGCGGGCTGGATGGGTGTTTGAAATAGGCTCATTCCTCCCCCGCCAGGGGGAGGGGGGCCGCTCGGCGTCAGCCGAGTGGTGGAGGGGGAGGACAGGACGGAAGTTCGATTAATAAGCTCCCGCCCTGTCCTCCCCCTCCGTCACGGCTTCGCCGTGCCACCTCCCCCTGGCGGGGGAGGAGTTAGGCTCAGAACGGCAGCTTGAAGCCCGGCGGGAGGGGCAGGCCGCTGGTCATCTTCGACATTTCCGCGCCCGACACCGCATCCGCCTTGGTCCGCGCGTCGTTGAATGCCGCCGCGAGCAGGTCTTCGAGCATCTGCTTTTCGGACACTTCGATCAGCGAATCGTCGATCGCGATGTTGATGATCCGGCCCTTGGCGCTCGCCTTGACCTTGACGAGGCCGCCGCCCGAGACGCCCTCGACCTCGATCGTGTCGAGCTGGTCCTGCGCCTTCTGCAATTCGTTCTGGACGTTCTGCGCCATGGCGAGGATTTCGTCGATGTTCTTCATGCGTTGCTCCGTTTGCCCGGCCAGGCTTCCAGTTCCGCTTCCGGAAAGGCCGCGAATGCCGCCTTCACCAGCGGCGTGGCGAGGATCGCCTGACGCGACGCCTCTTCATCCGCCTTGGCCTTCTCGCGCAAGGTAGGCGCGCCGGGCGCATCCTCCAAGGCGATCTTCCAAACCTGGCCGGTCGCTTTCTTGAGCGCCTCGGCGACGTCGCGCAGCGTATCCGCCGACATCGGCCGCGATCCGCTGAGGATCAGCTCGGGTGCCTCGTAGCGGACGATGCGCGCGCCGTGGCTGAGCTGCGCGGCGACGGCGAAATGACCGTTGTCTTCCAGCAGCGCGACGAGGCCGGGGAAATCGGCGGGCGCGCCGGGGCGTTCGGCGACGACGGGAGCGACCGGCGCGGCCAGCGCAGCCGGGGGCGCGGCGGCGGGTGCCGCCGGCGCGCCGAGCTTGCCGCTGGCGATCTGCCGCGCGAGCTCGCCGGGATCGGGTAGCGTCGAGGCATGGATCGCACGCAGCAGCGCCATCTCCGCCGCCTCGATCGGCAGCGCCGCCTTGGCGACCTCGTCATGTCCCTTGAGGAAGAGCTGCCACAGCCGGTGCAGGGCAGGGAAGGATAGTTTCTCGGCCCATTCGGCGCGCGCGTTGCGCTCCTCGACCGGTTGCGCCGGATCGTCGGCGGTGCCGACCTTGGCGAGCGTGATGCCGTGCACGCTCTCCAGCATCGACCGCAGCACCGACTGCGGATCGACGCCATAGTCATACTGGCGGCGCAGGCTGGCGAGCGCACCCGCCGCATCGCCCGCGAGCACCAGCCCGAGCAGGTCGCGCACCGCGCCGCGATCGGACAGGCCGAGCATCTGCCGCACCGCCGCCGCCGTCACGCCCGGTCCTTCTGGGCCACCCTCGAGCCCGGCATGCGCGATGCCCTGGTCGAGGATCGACAGGCCGTCGCGCGCCGATCCTTCCGCGGCGCGCGCGATCAGCATCAGCGCCTCGGGCTCGGCCTCGACGCCTTCTTGCCTACAGACGAAGGCAAAATGCGCGGCGAGCTGGTCCGCCGAGATGCGCCTGAGGTCGAAGCGCTGGCAGCGCGACAGCACGGTGATCGGCACCTTGTTCACCTCGGTGGTGGCGAACAGGAATTTGACGTGCGCGGGCGGCTCTTCCAGCGTCTTCAACAGCGCATTGAAGGCGTTCTTGGAGAGCATGTGGACCTCGTCCACGATGTAGATCTTGTAGCGCGCCGACACCGCCGCATAGCGCGCCGCGTCGATGATCTCGCGCACGTCGTCGACGCCGGTATGGCTGGCGGCGTCCATCTCGATGACGTCGATATGGCGCCCTTCGGCGATCGCGCGGCACGGTTCGCAGACGCCGCACGGATCGATCGTCGGGCCGCCCTTGCCGTCGGGGCCGATGCAGTTGAGCGCCTTGGCGATCAGCCGCGCGGTCGAGGTCTTGCCGACGCCGCGCACCCCGGTCATCAGGAACGCATGCGCCAGCCGGTCGCGCTTGATCGCATTGCCGAGCGTGGTGACCATCGCATCCTGCCCGATCAGCTCGGAAAAGGTCTGCGGACGGTATTTGCGCGCGAGCACGCGATAGGGGTTGGCCTTGGCGGCAGGCTGCGGTGGTTCGCCCAGATCGAAGGAATCGGCCATTGGGTTTCATATAGGGGCGCGGGGGCGCGGTGTCGAAGGCGCATGCGGCACGGACTTCCATGCCGTCATCGTGCACCAGTCCAGATTTTGAGTAACAGTCCCGATGTACCCCGGCCTTCGCCGGGGTACAGGCTGGCGGCAGCGATGGCCCTCATCGGTTTACCCTATCCTGTCGAACGCCTAGGAGACACCGGCGCCTTTCGCGCCCATTCCGGAACCCGCTGCCAATCATGACCCCCGTTCTCGGCGTATCCCATTCGATTCTCGGCCAGCCCTGGCATTGGCGCAGCCTCGCCGCGGACGCGCGCGACGGCTTCGGCGCCGACGATCTCGTTACCCAGTTGCTGCTCGCCCGCGGCGCCGAGCGCGAGACGCTCGACCAGCATCGCACGCCGTCGATCCGCGCCTTCATGCCCGACCCCTCCGTGTTCCGCGACATGGACCGCGCCGCGGTGCGGCTCGCCGATGCGGTGCAGGCGGGCGAGAGCGTCGCGGTGTTCGGCGATTACGACGTCGATGGCGCGACCTCGGCGGCGCTGATGATCCTCGTGCTGCGCGATCTCGGGCTCGAGGCGCGGCCGTACATCCCCGACCGGCTGCTCGAAGGCTACGGCCCGTCGGGCGACGCGCTGGTTCGGCTGGCGGGAGAGGGGGCGTCGCTGATCGTCACCGTCGATTGCGGCGCGCAGGCGTTCGAGGCGCTGGCGATGGCTCATGCGCACCCGGTCGACGTCGTCGTCGTCGATCACCACAAATGCGCCGCCGCGCTGCCGCTGGCGCATGCGCTGGTCAATCCCAACCGGCTCGACGAGGACGAGGGCGCGGCGCACGGCCATCTCGCCGCGGTCGGCGTCTGTTTCCTGCTCGCCGCGGCGCTGCTGCGCACGCTGGAGGCGCGGGGCTTCTTCGCCGACCGGCCCAAGCCGAACCTGATCCACCATCTCGATATCGTCGCGCTCGGCACCGTCGCCGATGTCGCGCAGCTCCGCGGCCTCAACCGCGCCTTCGTCGCACAGGGGCTCAAGGTGATGGCGCAGCGCCGCAACGTCGGCCTTGCCGCGCTGATCGAGGCGTCGCGGCTGACCCGCGCGCCGACGTGCAGCGACCTGGGCTTCGCGCTCGGGCCGCGGATCAATGCCGGCGGGCGCGTCGGTCGCGCCGATCTCGGCGTGCGGCTGCTCACCACGCGCGATCCAGACGAGGCGCGCGGCATCGCCGAGGAACTCGACCGGCTCAACGAGGAGCGCCGGCTGATCGAGGCGGGCGTACAGCAGGCCGCCGAACTGCTCGCCAACGACCGCCGCCGCGTCGTCGTCGTCGCCGGCGAGGGCTGGCACCCCGGCGTGATCGGCATCGTCGCCGGCCGCCTCAAGGAGAAGCTCGGCCGGCCGGCGATCGTCATCGCGATCGGCGAGGACGGGCTCGGCAAGGGCTCGGGCCGGTCGATCTCGGGCGTCGACCTCGGCGCGGCGGTGCTCGCCGCCAAGGAGCACGGCCTGCTCGTGGCGGGCGGCGGCCATGCGATGGCGGCGGGGCTGACGATCGCCGCCGACGGTATCGCCGCCTTCGCCGATTTCCTCGAAGAGCGGCTGGCGGCGGGCGTCGACCGGGCGATCGGCGAGCGGGCGTTGCTGGTCGATGCGGTGCTCGCGCCCGGCGGGATCAACCCGCTGCTGGTCGAATCGCTTGATGTCGGCGGTCCCTACGGCATGGGCTGGCCGGCGCCGCGGATCGCTGCCGGTCCGGTGCGGATCATCAAAGCGGACGTGGTCGGCAACGGCCATGTCCGCGCGGTAGTGGCGGGCGACGACGGCCGCAGCTTCAAGGCGGTGGCGTTCCGCGCCGCCGACACCGCCCTGGGGCAGGCGCTGCTCGCCGCGGCGCCGCACCGCCGCCTGTGGCTCGCCGGCCGCGCCAAGATCGACGATTGGGGCAGCCGCCCGGCAGCGGAATTGCACCTCGAAGACGCCGCCTGGGCGAATTGATGCATCACAACCCCTTGACCGATCGCCGACCCCCCTCTAGCAGCACCCTTCGCTGGCCCCTTCGTCTAGCGGTTAGGACGCGGCCCTTTCACGGCTGAAGCACGGGTTCGATTCCCGTAGGGGTCACCAGCAGCGCAACCGGCCATGGTCGGCTTGCCGCTGGTGACGGCAATCTCAAGGTAACGACATCATTCCGGCGATAGCGGCGCGGCGGGGTCGCTTGGCGCCGGGCCTGCCTCCTGCGGCTGGTCGAAGGCGACCACCCATTGCGGATAGCCGTCGGGTGCCATCACGATGTCGGCATGGCCGACGGGGTCGTTACCCGTCTCGATCCAGCCGGCACCGTGACACGTGTCGCAGATCGCGCGCTTGCAGCGGAAGCTGACGAGGTCGATCTCGACGTTCCATTGGCCGTAGCCGTGGCAGATCGGGCATTTCGCATCGAGCGTGCCGTTGCGCGGTTGCAGCGCGATGATGTCGAAGGCGTGCGGGCTGTTGGGGCCGTCGCAATGGACGACGTTGCTGGCATGGGCGATCGGTCGTCTCCTCGGACAATAGCAAGCGGTCGGCGGCGCGGCGGGTCAGTCCGGCACCACCCAGTTGAGCTCGTCCGCCGCCGCCTCGGCGGTCTTGACGAGATGGCGGACGTAATTCTGGAAGATCGGCACCGTGAAGGTGACGAGCACCGGATCGGCGTCGGGTTCGTTGAAGGTCAGCACCACGAAGCGGGTGCCGGTCTCGTCGATCATCAGGCCGGCTTCCATCGCGCCTGGCCCGCTCGGGCTGATTACCACCTCCGCCATGGATCAGCGCGGCTCGCCGCAATGGCGCGGTCGAAGGATAACGGGTCTTGGCATGGCAGCTCCTGCGCGGGTCGAGCGGGTATAACGCCCGATGACGGTTTCCGCCCACGCGTCTTTCGTCGCGGCGGTTCGTTTCCACCGCCATCGGCCCGTTGCGGCGCGAGAGGGAGAAGACGATGCGGTTCGTGCAGATCGAGATATTGCCCACGGGCAAGGCGCTGGTCGATATCGACAAACTGACCCATGCGGTGCCGGAGGGCGAGGGCAGTCGCCTGTTCCTCGGCGCCCAGCATCTCGACGTGCCGCATACGCTCGCCGAGCTGGAGAATATCCTCGCCGGGCGCGAGCGCACCGACGATGGCGAGAACAGCTCCACCGGCTTCGGCCTGCGCTAAGGCGGTCAGGCACCCCATTCCGGCCCGTCGTCATCGGGGTAGAAGGCGTGGGGGTCATCGGGCTCGGATCGCGGCGTCGGCGCGGACGGCACCGGCAAGCTCGGCTGGCCGCCGCCGAAGCGCAGCCGGATATAGGCCGAACCACCCGCCATGCCCTGGAAGATCGCCGCCGCCTCTTCGCCGCGGCTTAGCCGCGTGCCGATATACGGCGCGCGCTCGGCGCTGACATAGCCGAGCTGCACGCCGCGCGGACTGACGATCGCGATGGCGTTGCCGTCGTGCTTGTTCTTCGGTTCGGGCAGCAAGGCGACGGGCTCGCCGGGCAGCGTCATCATCGCTTCGGAGCGGCGATTGCTGCCGTCGGCATTGGCGAAATCGATGCCGACGACGGCGAGGGTCAGTTCCTGCATGGCCGCGATCTAGGCCTTGGCCGCATCGCCGGCCTGCACCAGCTCGATCACCCAATCCCCCGCCAGCAACTGCCGCGCTTCGGGTTGCAGGACGCCGATCGCCCGGTCGTCGCGATAGATGCGGACGATCTGACCATCGGTGCCGTCGCGCGGCGCGGTGCCGATCTCGTCGGCACGCACCGGGCGTTCGCGCAATTCGATCTGGCCGCCGCGGGTGACGAGGTCGGCGACATAGTCGGCGACGTGCGGGCCGGCGGTGCATTGCGCGAGTAACTGGCCGCCGAAGCTCACCGGGTTGACGATGATGCTCGCGCCGGCGTCGCGCGCCAGCAGCTCGTTCTCGATCGCCGCGATCGAGACGGCGATCCCGGCATGCGGCGCGAGGCGGCGGCAGGTGAGGATGATCAGCACCGCGGTGTCGTCGCGCCCGGGGCAGATGATGACGGTGCGCGCGGCGCCGACCTTGGCGGTTTCGAGGACGCTATTGTGCGTTGCATCGCCCTCGACGGTGGCGATGCCCCATGCCTCGGCGCGGCGCAGCCGCTCGGCGTCGGCGTCGACCACGACGATCCGCTCCGGCGGGTGGCCGCGTTCGATCAGTTCGCCGACCGCCGCCGAGCCGGAGCGGCCGAAGCCGCACACGATGACGTGATCCTTCAGTTCGTGCCTGACCAGTCCCATGCGCCACCGCTCCCATCCCTGCCGCAGCATGAAGCTGTAGGCGCTTCCCAGGAAGATGAGGAACACGAAGATGCGGATCGGCGTGACGACGAACGTGTCGAACATCCGCGCCGAATCGCTCACCGGCACGATGTCGCCATAGCCGACCGTCGTCACCGTGATGACGGTGAAATAGACGATGTCGAGGAAGCTGACCGCGCCGTCGGTATTGTCGCGCAGTCCCGCCCGGTCGATCCAGTGACCGCCGAGCGCGATGCCGACGAGCAGCAGCACCGCGGCGGCGCGGATCGCCAGCGTGGTCAGCGGGCCGAGCCGCCCGGCACGATAGAAGCGCGGACGCACCGGGTGCAGCGCCACCGGCGCCGCCATCCGCCCCGGCGCCAGCGCCGGCGGTGGGGGACGATGCCGGCTCACGGGGCGGGGACGGTGGCGATGACCATCCGCTCGTGGTGCGGGAGGATGGCGGTCGAGCGCAAGCGCCGCGTGGCGAGGCGGCTGCGAAAACTTCGCTCGTTGCAGATCAGCGATGTACCCCGGCGAAGGCCGGGGCTCAGTTGGGAAGGCCGTCATGAGTCATGACGAAGGTCCGCCCCACTGGGCCCCGGCCTTCGCCGGGGTACAAGTCTGGTGTGTTGTGGACCGGCTTTCGCATCTCGGCTGGGATCTATCGCATGTGACCGTTCATGCTGGTCGCCCGCTTTCCCCTTTCACTCCGTCACCGGGGTGACAGACCTGACGGAGAAACCGATCGAGCCTCGCGATCACCGCCGCCGTTTGCGATAGCCTCGGGGTACATCGAGGGTTTCGCGGCGCGCCATGGACGGCCTCGGGAACCGAATGGGCGACCGGATGTACCGACAGGGTGCCGGCGCAGCCTGCGGTGCGCGCGGGAGGGGCGGAACGATGAGCTTGAGCGAAGGACCCGGCGAGCGGCCGCTGCTCGCAGTGCGCGCGCTGGGCAAATCGGTGCCCGGACCGCGACGGTTGTTCCGTCGACTCGACCTGTCGGTCGCGGCGGGGGAACTGGTTGCGATCATCGGCGAATCCGGTGTCGGCAAGTCGACGCTGCTCAACATCCTCGCCGGGCTCGACGATGCCGACGAGGGCAGCGTCGCGATCGACGGCATCGATCTCGGTACGCTCGACGAGACGGCGCGCACGCGGCTGCGCCGCGAGCGGATCGGCTTCGTCTTCCAGGCCTTTCATATCCTGCCCTATCTGACGCTGCGGCAGAACGTTGCCCTGCCGCTGGCGCTGGTCTCGCCGGACGCGACCGAGGCCGATTCGCGCGCCGATGCGATGCTCGATGCGGTCGGGCTGGACGGGCGCGGCGGCGGGTATGCGCGCGATCTGTCGGGCGGCGAGTTGCAGCGGGTCGCGATCGCGCGGGCGCTGGTCCACCGCCCGGCGCTGATCCTCGCCGACGAACCGACGGGCAATCTCGATCCCGATACCGCGGCGCGGGTGCTGGCGCTGTTCGCCACGGCGGTGCGCGGCCATGGTGCCGCCGGCGTGATGGTGACGCATTCCGAGGCGAGCGCGGCGATCGCCGACCGCGTGCTGACGCTCGGCGCGGATGGACTGGTCGATCGGCGTGGCTGAGCGCGCCGGGCTGATCCGGGGACGGCTGGCGCTCGGCTGGCTGATCGGCGGCGAATGGCGTTTTCATCCGGCGCGCTTCCTGACGACGGCGGTGGCGATCGCGGTCGGCGTCGCGCTGGGCTTCGCGGTGCATCTCGTCAACGGATCGGCGATGGCGTCGTTCGACGGCGCGATGCGCGGCGTCAGCGGCGCGGCCGAACTGTCGGTGCGCGCGACCAGCCCCCTCGGGTTCGACGAGGTGCTGTATCCGCGCGTGGCGACGGCGCGGGGCGTCGCCGATGCCAGTCCGGTCGTCAGCCTCGACGCGCGGATCGGCGGCACGCGCCTGACGCTGCTAGGCATCGACGTGATCCGCGCCGCGGCGGTGACGCCGTCGCTGATCGGCATCCGCCCCGCCGGCCCCGAGACCAGCAACGACGGCGTGTTCGACGAGGCGGCGCTGTTCCTCTCCCGCCGCGCGCTCGCACAGGCGAAGGCACGGGTCGGCGCGATCGTGCAGGTCACCGCCAACGGCCGGACGGTGCCGCTGCGGATCGCGGGGACGCTGCCGGGTGCGGACGAGGCCGCGGTCGGCGTGATCGACATCGCCGCGGCGCAATGGCGGTTCGGCCGGCTGGGCCGGATCGACCGGCTCGATCTCGCTCTGTCCGATCGCGACGCGGCCGAGCCGGCGTTGCGCGCGCTGCTGCCCGCCGACGCGGTGCTGTCCAGCCCGGCGTCGCAGAACGCGCAGGGCGATGCGCTGTCGCGCGCCTATCGCGTCAATCTCGACATGCTGGCGCTGGTCGCGCTGCTGACCGGCGGCTTCCTCGTCTATTCGGCGCAATCGCTGTCGGTGGTCCGTCGGCAGCGCGCCTTCGCCTTGCTGCGGACGCTCGGCATGCCGCGCGGCGGGGTGATCGCCGCGGTGGTGGTGGAGGGCGTCGCGATCGGGCTGGTCGGTGCCGCCGCCGGGCTGCTCGCCGGCTACGGCCTCGCCTGGGCGGCGCTGCATTGGTTCGGCGGCGATCTCGGCGCGGGCTATTTCGGCGGCGGTCGGGCGCATGTCGTCTTCCAGCCCGCGGCGGCCGTCGGCTTCTTCGCCCTCGGTCTCGCCGCGGCGATCCTCGGCAGCGCTCTGCCGGCACGCGTCGCGGCGCGGGCGGCGCCGGCGGCGGCCCTGAAGAACGCGGGCGACGTGCTCGATCCGCGCCGGCCGGTCGCCTGGTGGCCCGCCGCGGCCCTGCTCGCCGCGGGCGCGGCGGCGGCGCTGTTACCCGCGGTCGCCGGCCTGCCGCTGTTCGGCTTCGTCGGCATGGCGCTGATGCTGGCGGGCGGGGTGGCGGGCGTGCCGTGGTTCGCCCGCACCTTGCTGGCGCCGCTCGCGCGTCGCGGCGGCGGCGACGTGCCGCGCCTGCTCGCGGTGCGGCACCTGCATGGCGCGCCGGGCGAAGCGGCGACCGCCCTGTGCGGCATCGTCGCATCGACCGCGCTGATGATCGCGATGGCGACGATGGTGACGAGCTTCCGCGGCGCGGTGGACGACTGGCTCGGCGACGTGCTCGGCGCCGATCTCTACGCGCGCACCACCGCGGGGGCGTCGTTCGATCCCGCGACGCGCGCGCGGCTGGCGGCGACGCCGGGCATCGCGACGGTGGCGTTCAGCCGGCAATTGCCGCTGACGATCGCCGCCGACCGCCCGCCGGTCAGCCTGATCGCCCGGCCCGAGCGGGGCGGCCGCGATCCGCTGCTGGTGCTGATCGACCGCGTGCCGTCGCTGCCGCGCGGCGCGCTGCCGGTCTGGGTGTCGGAGCCGGCGCAGCGCCTGTACGGCTGGGACCCCGGCGAGACGATCGAGCTGCCGATCGCCGGCCGCACCCGCTTCGTCGTCGCCGGCGTCTGGCGCGATTACGGGCGGCAGGCGGGCGCGGTGCTGGTCGACGAGCGCGATTATCAGCGGCTGACCGGCGATGACGGACGCGACGAGATATCGGTGATGCTCACGCCGGGGCAGGACGCCGGCCGCGTCGCCGCCGCTCTCACCGCACGGCTGCCCGCCGATCTCAACGGACAGGTCGAAATCACCCGGCCGGCGACGCTGCGGCGGCTGGCGCTGACGCTGTTCGACCGCAGCTTCGCGGTGACCTATCTGCTCGAGGCGGTGGCGATCCTCGTCGGGCTGGCGGGGGTGGCGGCGACGATGTCCGCGCAGACCATCGCTCGCGAGCGCGAATTCGGCATGCTCCGCCACCTCGGCCTGACGCGCCGCCAGCTGACCGCGATGCTCGGGATCGAGGGCGCGATCGTCGGGTTGACCGGGGCGCTCGCCGGCATCGGCCTCGGGCTGCTGCTGGCGCAGGTGCTGATCCACGTCATCAACCCGCAGTCGTTCAACTGGACGATGACGACGCGCATCCCGGTCGGCACGCTGGTCGGCGTCGCCGCGGCATTGACCGGGGCGGCGGCGGTGACGGCGGTGCTCGCCGGGCGGCGCGCGACGGCACGCAGCGCGATCACCTCGGTACGGGAGGATTGGTGATGAAGCCGTTGGCGACGATGACGGGCTGGCTGGCGGCGGTCGCGGTGGCGGCACCGGCGGCGACGCCCTATCCGCAGGTGCGGCCGGGCATCGTGCTGCGCTTTCCCGCCGATCATGGCGCGCACCCTGCGTTCCGCACCGAATGGTGGTACGTCACCGGCTGGCTGAAGACCGCCGAGGGGCGCGACCTCGGCTTCCAGGTCACCTTCTTCCGCACCCGTCCTCCGGTCGATCCGCGCAACCCCAGCCGGTTCGCCGCCGGGCAGGTGCTGTTCGCGCATGCCGCGCTGTCCGATCCGGCCACCGGGCGGCTGTTGCACGGCGAGCGCTCCGCGCGGCAGGGCTTCGGTCTCGCCGCGGCGCCGACAGACGACGCCGACGTGGCGATCCGCGACTGGCGGTTGCGGCGGGCGCCGGACGGGCGCTGGCAGACCGCGGTGGCGGCGGACGGCTTCCGGCTGGCGCTGGCGTTCCGGCCGACGCAGCCGCCGCTGCCGCAGGGCCGCGGCGGCTACAGCCGCAAGGGGCCGCGCCCCGAAGAGGCGAGCTATTATTATTCAATCCCGCATCTGCGCGTCGCCGGACAGGTGCGGATCGCCGGGCGGCCGGTCGCGGTGACCGGCGAGGCGTGGCTCGACCGCGAATGGTCGTCCGATTACCTCGCGCCGGCGGCGCAGGGCTGGGACTGGACCGGCCTCAACCTCGACGACGGATCGGCGCTGATGGCCTTCCGCATCCGGCGCAAGGGCGGCGGGACGCTCTGGGCGGGCGGATCGCTGCGCCGCCCCGACGGGCGGACGACGGTGCTGGGGCCGGGCGACGTCGCCTTCCGGCCGGTCGCCACCTGGCGCAGCCGCGCCACCGGCGCGGTCTATCCGGTGATGCAGGATCTCGCCATCCGCGTCGATGGCAAGGTCACGACGCGGCGGCTGACGCCGCTGTTCGCCGCGCAGGAGCTGGACGCGCGGCGCAGCGGCCTGCCGGTCTATTGGGAGGGGGCGGTGCGCACGCCGGGCGGGCGCGGCTATCTGGAGCTGACCGGCTACGACAGGCCGCTGGCGATGTAGTCGCGCGGGCTGCGGCAACCTTTTGCCCGGGCGGTTGCTTTGCATGGTGTCGCCCAGGATGCGTGATCGAGGATTTTCCATGGCCTTTCCCGAACCTTATACCGCCGCTGCCGGTCGCTACGATGCCGGCATGTCCTATCGCCGCACCGGCCGCAGCGGCCTGCGCCTGCCGGCGATCAGCCTGGGACTGTGGCAGAATTTCGGCGGGACCGACGTCTTCGAAACCGGCCGCGCGGTGCTGCGCCGCGCCTTCGACCGCGGCGTCACCCATTTCGACCTCGCCAACAATTACGGCCCGCCCTACGGATCGGCGGAGGAGAATTTCGGCCGCGTGCTGGCGACCGACTTCAGGGCGCATCGCGACGAGCTGATCCTGTCGACCAAGGCGGGGTGGGACATGTGGCCCGGCCCCTATGGCGATATCGGCTCCTCGAAAAAGTATCTGATCGCCAGTTGCGACCAGAGCCTCAAGCGCATGGGCGTCGATTACGTCGACATCTTCTATTCGCACCGCGTCGATCCGGCGACGCCGCTGGAAGAGACGATGGGCGCGCTGGTGCAGCTCCACCGCCAGGGCAAGGCGCTGTACGTCGGCATATCCTCCTACGAACCGGGTCTGACCCGGCAGGCGGCGGCGATCCTCGCCGAGGAGAAGGTGCCGCTGTTCATCCACCAGCCGAGCTATTCGATTCTCAACCGCTGGATCGAACGCGAGCTGCTCGCGACGCTAAACGACCTGGGTACCGGCTGCATCGCCTTTTCGCCGCTCGCACAAGGCATGCTCACCGCAAAATACCTCGATGGCGTGCCCGCCGATGCGCGCGCAAGCCGCGAAGGTTCGCTGTCGCAGACGTTGCTCACGGAGGCGAATGTGGCGGCGATCCGCACCCTCGACGGGATCGCGCGCGAGCGCGGCCAGACGCTTGCACAGATGGCGATTGCCTGGGTGCTGCGCGATCCCCGCGTCACCTCCGCACTGATCGGCGCGCGGTCGGTCGCGCAGCTCGACGATTCGCTCGACGCGCTGAACAATCAGGCGTTTTCCGAGGACGAGCTCGCCGCGATCGATGCCGCCGCTGAGGATGGCGGGATCAACATCTGGTCGGATTCGTCGGACATCGCCGACCTGCCTGCGCGGCAAGGCGTGCCGCTCGGATCGCGCTAGCGCCGGTTAGCGCTGCTTCTTGGTGATGGTCGCGGTGAAGTCCGGGTCCTTGTTCGCCACCCAGTCGACGAACTTGCGCGTCGCCGGGTCGGCGAGCAGCCCCTCGGCGTTCATGCCGTGGCGCTGCAGTTCGGAATTGGTGAAATTGGCGGTCACCGTCTGCTGGCAGATCGGGTGCATCGGCACGACGTCACGGCCGCCACGGCTCTTGGGAACGGGATGGTGCCAGACGATCGTCTTGCCCGTCGGCCGGCCGCACAGCCAACACGGCGGCACCGGTGCGGCTGCCTCCTCCTCGGTCGGGAGGTCGTCGTCATACCGGTATTTGCCGTGCTTGCGGGCCATGCGTCTGCCTCGATCGTGCGCCCGCGCCGGGCGATGTCGCACGCACCGCTACACCAGCGTGCGACCGGGGCCGAGCAGGAAGTGACGGCGCCCGGCCGAAAGCTCAGCGCGCGACAGGCGTCGCGCACCATCTCGCCAAGGAGAGCGTCACCAGCGCCGAGAAGGACACCGAGCCGGCCAGCGCAACGACGATCTGGGTGGTCATCACCGGGCTCCTGTTCTCACGATCTGCACGACACCCAACCCCCGACCGTCCCATTCGGGTGCAGATCGCCGGTTCGACCGCCGCGTATTTCGCCCGATCGCTACAGAGCCGGCCCGACCGAAGGCGTCATCGCACCAGCGCACTGGCATCGAGCCGCGCGATCGTCGTCCGGCCGGTCAGCGCCATCGCGACGCGCATCTCCGCCTCGACCAATTGCAGCATGTGGGTGATGCCCTGTTCGCCCGCCGCGGCGAGCGCATAGACCCAGGCGCGGCCGAGCAGCACGCCATGCGCGCCGAGCGCCAGCATCCGCACCACGTCCAGCCCGGAGCGCACGCCGCCATCCGCCAGCACCGTCAGCCGGTCGCGCACCGCGTCGGCGATCACCGGCAGCGCGGCGGCGGTCGACGGCACGCCGTCGAGCTGGCGCCCGCCGTGATTGGAGACGACGATGCCGTCCGCGCCCAGGGTCGCCGCGGCCCGCGCATCCTCGACGTCGAGAATGCCCTTGAT
The DNA here is from genome assembly GCF_034556155.1 of Sphingomonas sp. CD22. NCBI lineage: Bacteria > Pseudomonadati > Pseudomonadota > Alphaproteobacteria > Sphingomonadales > Sphingomonadaceae > Sphingomonas > Sphingomonas sp. CD22. The sequence goes on from NZ_JAYDYX010000001.1 coordinate 83,714, forward strand.
GATCAGCGGCCCGTCCCAGCTATCGCGGATGAATTCGAGATCGCGCCAGGACACGGTCGGATCGAAATTGTCGCGCATCCAGGCGAAGAAATCCTCGAGGCCCGTGTTCTTGCCGAGCACCGGCGCGACGTTGCCGAGCTGATGCGGCCGCCCGCGCACGCCGACGTCATAGGCCCAGCGTGGGCGCATCAACGCCTGCGCGGTGCGCCGTGCCGCGCCGCGCAAGCCCGACGCGCCGGCCAGTCCGGAGCGATAATCGCGGTAGCGCGATCCCGGTACCGGCATGTCGACGGTGAAGACCAGCGCCGAACAGCCCGCATCGCGCGCCTGCGCCATCAGCTCGCGCATGAAGCCGCGGTCGCGGATCATGTAGAGCTGGAACCAGAAGGGTGCGTCGGTCGCCGCCGCGACCTCGCCGATCGGGCAGGCGGACACCGTCGACAGGCAGAAGGGGATGCCGGCCTTGTGCGCGGCGCGCGCCGCCTGCACCTCGCCGCGGCGCGCGTTGAGGCCGGCGAGCCCGATCGGTGCCAAAGCGATCGGCAGCGCCTGCGACCGGCCGAACAGGGTGGTCGAAAGGTCGAGCGTCGAAACGTCGGTCAGCACGCGCTGGCGCAACGCGATCGCTTCCAGATCGGCGATGTTCCGGCGCAGCGTCACCTCGGCATACGAGCCGCCGTCGATATATTCGAACAGGAAATGCGGCAGCCGCCGGCGGGCGAGGTCGCGGAAATCGAGCGTGGAGGCGGCTTTCATGGCACGGACTTCTCTGACGGCGACCGCGGCGGAACGCGGCGGTCACGGTGTATCGCAGGACCCCGTCCGCGCCGGCTCTACGGCACCGATGCCATGACGCCGCGGAGCGAAACGTGAACCCACCAGATCGTCCATCGCCGAAGATTTTGAAAGCACGTTTTTATCGGAGCCGATCGACGGGTATCGGCACCGCGACCGCGACACCTTCGCTCCGCCACCCCGGGTCGAGCTCGGAGCTATTGCATATGACCATTGGGGTGTTGCAACGGCTTTCCCATCCCCGTCATGCCGGACTCGATCCGGCATCCCGCTTCTTCGCACCGTCCAAAGAAGCGGGACCCCGGCGCAAGGCCGGGGTGACGGAGCGGCTTTGGAAACCCGTCCGGATTACACAAACGCCCATATGCGATAGCCCAGGGGGCGAGCCCAGGGCGACGAAAGAGCGACGCTTCGGCGACCTTCATCCGCGGCGCGCACCGGGCGGAGATCCCGCGCCGGCACCTACCAGTCGCTGCTGTCGTTACCGTCGTCGTCGTCACCGTAATTGTTGACGACGACATTCTCTTCCGGCGCGCCGAGGAAGCCCTGGCCGCCGCCGCCGAAGCCACCGTTGTGGTGGCCGCCGAACAGGTCGGAAAGCCCGCTGAACAGCATCTCGCCGCCGGCGACGCCGGCCGCGGTGGTGCCGGCCGACCGCAGGAAGCTGCCGAGGCCGCCGCCGCCCGACAGAATGCCGGGCCGTGCCTCCGGTGCCGGGGGCGCATAAGCGGGTTGCGACCCGCCCCATGGGCCGCGGTCGGTCGGCAGGAAGCTGGGCGATGGCGCCGGCGGGGCGAGTTGCCGCTCCAACTCCGCGATCCGTGCCTGCGCAGCGTGCAGCGACTGGTCCGCCACGATCGCATGCTGGACCAGCACGTAGCTCGCGTCCGGGTTGGCGGCGAGCGCCTGCCGGATCAGCGTATCCGCCTCATTGTCCTTGGCGACGCCGCGCGCCGCGACCAGTTCGTTGAGGAAATTCGTCAGAAGGGTGCGTTCGTCGGGTGTCATGCTTCGTCCTCGCGGTGAACGACCGCGAAGATCGGTCGCCGCCCCGCCACGTTCAACCGCGCCGCGGCCCCGCCGCGCCATCGTGACGCGGATTTCATCTGGTCTTCAGGAACGCCCCGGGGCGCAGGGCGTCGTCGCGCTTGCCTTCGCAGGCGATGATGCGGGATGATGCGGCTCAACGGAGATCGACATGACCGACGATGCGACGCCGCCCGACAGCAAGCTGACCCGCTCCAAGCAGCGCTGGGCGAGCGAGCACAAATTCTTGACCGGCCATGACGCGCGGCCCGAGGACGAGCGGTTGCCGCCGGGCCAGCATCTGGTGCGCGACTGGCCGGTGCTCGATCTCGGGCGCCAGCCGGATATCGCCACCGACCGGTGGGAGCTGCGCATCGGCGGGCTGGTCGAGCAGCCGGTGACGCTCGACTGGGCGGCGTTCATGGCGCTGCCGCAGACGCGCAGCCGGTCGGACATCCACTGCGTCACGACCTGGTCGCGCTACGACAACGATTGGGCGGGCGTCGCGACGCGTGACCTGCTCGACGTGGTGCAGCCGACCGCCGCGGCGGCGTTCGTCAAGCTGCACGGCTATGACGGCTACACCACCAACCTGCCGCTCGCCGATTTCGCGGCGGAGCAGGCGATGGTGGCGCATAGCTGGGACGGCGCACCGCTGACGCGTGCGCATGGCGGCCCGGCGCGGCTGCTCGTCCCGCATCTCTATTTGTGGAAAAGCGCCAAATGGTTGCGCGGCATCGACATCCTCGCCGCCGATGCGCCCGGTTTCTGGGAGGTCAACGGCTATCACATGCGCGGCGATCCCTGGACGGAGGAACGCTATTCGTAAGCCCGGTCGGCGAGGGCGGTGTCGTCGACCGCCTGGATGATCTCGGCGCGATCCTCGCACAGGTGCAAGGCGGTGAGCACGCCGGTCTTATAGGCGCCGGTATCGATGCCGATGCGGTGCGGCAGTATCGTCGGGCGATTGCCGGTCCAGGTGTGGCCGTGGACGATCACCGAGGCGGCGGGTTTCGGGTGGTCGAGGAATCCCTCGCGAATCCAGAGCAGATCGTCGCGGCGCTGCGCATGGAGCGCGACGCCGGGCACGACGCCGGCATGGACGAAGGCATAATCGCCGATCTCGATCAGCAGTTCGAGGCGAAGCAGCAGATGATAATGCGAGGTCGGCATCGCATCGAGCAGGCTGTCGCGCAGCGCGGTCAGCGCCGCCGGCCGTTCCAGTTCGGCCGGCTCGGGCATCTCGATGCCGTAGGAGCGCACGGTCGCGGCGCCGCCGACCGCCAGCCACCGGCCGTGGTCGGTCGGCTGTTCGAGGAAGTCGCGCAGCATCGCCTCGTGATTGCCTTCGAGCAGCCGCGCCTCGACCGCAGTCGAGCGCAGCAGCCAGGTCAGTGCGGCGAGCACCTCGGCCGACGCCGGCCCGCGATCGACATAATCGCCGCACAGCACCAGCAGCGGCGTCACGCCCGGATAGCGTTCCGCCGCATCGCGATTGATCTCGGCGAGCAGCGCCCGCAGCAAATCGTAGCGGCCGTGGACATCGCCGATCGCGTAGAGCGGCTGTTCCCCGGCGCGCACGCCGTCCGCCGGCGCAAGCCGCTCGCGCCGGAAGCCGATCATTGCAGCGCCACGCGATCCTCCGCCGGCGCATCCTCGGCGAACACGCGCAGGTCGGCGGCGATCATGCCGTAGATGCGCAACGCCTCGCGGGGCCGGCGGACGGCGACGCGGCGGGCGCGCAGCCATTCGTCGCGATAGTCACGCAGCGTGCCCGCGCGGACCTGCGCCATCGTCGCCTGGTCGTAGGCGACGGCGACGGTACGTTCCGCGCTGCGCAATTGCGGCGCGAGGCAGCTCGCCTCGTCGAAACAGGCGCTGCGCCTCGGTGCGGTGGCCAGCACGGCGGCACGGTCGGGCGCATAGCTCGGCCGTTCGACGGGGCGCACGACCGGGCGCGGCGGCGCCTCCGCGACGATATCCCGCGTCGTCACGTAAGGACGCGGCGCGGGGGCCGCGGGCGTCACCGGTGCGTCGTCCGCGACGGCGGTGGGCGAGGGCGGCAGCGACGGGGTAGCGTCGGCGATCTGGACCGGCTGCGGCGCGACCGCCGGCACGGCGGCCGGTTGCGGGAGGGGTTGCGGCCGCTTGGTCGCGATCCGCTTCGCCGGCGCCGCGGCCGGTGCCTCCATCACGTTGCTGCCGCCGACGATCCCCGCGGTCAGCATCGTCACCACGCCGCCGGCGGCGAGCATCGCCAGCCACGGGCGGCGCTTGCGACGCAGCCGTTCCGGATGGGCGAGCACCGGCAGTGCCGCGGGCGCGCTGCGCAATTCCCGCCCGAAGATCGCGGCCATATCGTCGGCCACGCCTTTGATCTTGGGCGTCGCCTGCGGCCCGGTTGCTGGCAGATCGGAATCAATCATGATGGCGATATTAAGCATAAGCGCTGAACCTTGGCTGTATCCGATGTTCAACAATCGTTTCGCATTGGCGCGCGCCGCACCGTGAAAAGAGGCTCGCGCCGATGGAAGCGCTGCCATAGAACGGCCGGGTGATGCTTCTCCCGCTCCTCGCCGCCACCGCCGCGCCGATCCCGGCCGATCCGACGATCACGCTGCGCAACGGCGGGGGCATGGCGGTCCGCCTGATCCCGCAGGGTGCGATCGTGACCGCGATCGAGGTGCCCGACCGCAACGGCCGCGTCGCCAATGTCGTGCTCGGCTATCCCAGGGCTGCGGACTATCGGACCAAGATCCGCAAGAACGGCTTCGGCGCGACGATCGGGCGCTATGCCGGGCGGATCGCCGGCGCGCGCTTCGCGATCGACGGCGGGCCCGTGACGCTGGTCGCCAACGACGGTGCCAATGCGCTGCACGGCGGCGGCCCGTTCGGCTTCGACACATCGGACTGGCAAGTGCGCCACCGATCTGGCGGCGACCGCGCGACCTTCACCTTGGTCAGCCCGGACGGCTTCCAGAACTTTCCGGGCCGCCTGACGGTAACGGTGCGCTATCGGCTGTCCGCCGACAACGCGCTGCACATCGATTATCGCGCGCGCACCACAAGGCCGACCGCGGTGAACATCACCAACCACAGCTATTTCAACCTCGCCGGCGAGGGTAGCGGGAGCGTGTTCGGTCAGTGGCTGCAACTGCGGGCGGAGCGCGCGATCGTCACCGACGCGGGCGGCATCCCGACCGGGCGGCTGGCGCCGGTGGCGGACACGCCGATGGATTTCCGCTGCCCGCGGCGCATCGGCGAGCGGATCGCCAGCCCGGAACTCAAGGGCCGCGGCTACAATCACGCCTGGCTGTTCGACAAGCCCGTCGGCACGCTCGCGCCGGTGGCGCGGCTGATCGACCCGGCATCGGGCCGGACGCTGACGATCGAGACGACGGAGCCGTCGGTGCAGCTCTATACCGGCGGCTATATCGACGGCAGCGACGCCGGTCCGAGCGGCCACGTCTACCAGCCCGGGGACGGCGTCGCGCTGGAGATGCAGCACGTCTCCGACAGCCCGCACCAGCCGCAATTCCCGACGACGATCCTGCGCCCCGGCCAGACCTATCGGCAGACGACGATCTGGCGGTTCGGCACCGACGGCACCGCGGCGCCTAGCTGCCGCTGACCGCGTTCCGGCGCCCCACGCGCAGGCCCGCGGCCGGCGCCGCGCGTTGCCGGCAGGCGAGCGCCAGCGCGACGCACGTCGCCGCCAGCGTCGCCAGCGCCGCGACGATCAGCAGCGACGGCGGCGAGTGCGGATCGGCGAGCGTGTCGCGATAGGCGGAGGCGCCGAGCACGCGGCCGAGCAGCAGCATCGCCGCCGCCTGCGCCAGCTTCGACACGCAGGTGAAGACGCCGACATAGCCGGTCGCGCCGCCCGCCGCGGCGCGGCGCATTATCGCCGCCCACAGCATCAGCCACAGCCCGCTCGCCCCCGCGCCGAAGCCGAACCCGGCGAGGATCACCCCCGCCGCCGTGGCCCGCAGCGGACCGAGCAGGATCAGCGCCGCGAGCACAAGCACCAGCGCCGCCGCACCCAAGGCGCCGCTGGTCCGCACCCGGCGCCGGCAGGCGAGCCACGCCGGCTGGCTGACGAGTCCGCCGATTCCCGCCCACAGCAGCAGCCCGACGCCGCCCGCGGCATAAGCGGCATAATAGGGCTCCAGCGTGCGGAACAGCGAACTCGCCGCCACCATCACCGCCAGCGCGGCGAGGATCGTCGCGAAGCGCAGCGCGACGCCGTCGTCGTCGCGCTGCGCCGGCATCGCCGCGATCCCGGTGATCGGCGATCGCGCCAGCCACCAGCCGGTCGCGCAGACCAACGAAGACAGGATCGCCGCCCAGGTCAGCCACGGCAGGTCGGCATGGCCGTGGATCAGCAGCGGTCCGGCCAGGCCGCCGACCGCGATGCTCGCCAGACCCGAGGCGACGTTGCGCCGCGCGAGCAGCGTACAGCGCCCGTCCTCGTCGAGCGGCGCCAGCGCGACCATCGCATTCTGCGGCACGTCGATGAATGGATAGGCGAGGCGGAACGCCAGCAACGTCGCCAATGCCCACGACAGCCGCGCCTCCGCCCCGACCAGCGGCGTCGCGCAGAACGACAGGAAGAACAGACAGGTCGCCGGCGTCGCGGCAAGCTGCAACCGCGCCGCGCCGGCGAGCCCGACCATTCGCCCGCGCCAGCGCATTCCCAGCGCCGCATCGACCACGCCGTTGAGCGCCAGCGTCGCCGCCATCACCCCGCTCATCGCCGCCGCGCTGAGCCCACAGGCTTCGGTGAGGAAGAAGCCGAACAGCAAGGTGCTGGCATGCCACAATTGGCTCTTGGCGAAATGCGCGAGCAGATAGGGCGAGAGCGCCGCCGCCAGTGCCGGGCGCATCCGGCCATCGCAAGGCGGTGTGGTCCCCATCCGCGCAAGGCTAGCCGGTCTGTGTGTGCCTTTTGTGTAAGCGCGCCGCATCGCATCGGTTCGGGCGAAACCTCCGCGCGACCTCTGCAAACGCCACCCGTGCTCCTGCGAAAGCACGAGCCCAGGGTTCCGAATGCCGCAAGCCGTTGTGCTGCTTGGCCCTGGGTTCCTGCTTTCGCAGGAACACTGTGCTGATCCGCCGACATTGCGGACTTTCGAAGAGAACTTGCCTCCGCGCCGGCTCGCCCCACCCAGCAACTAAACGCCGCCTTAACCTGTCTCCCCGCATGAGCCTGTGGGAATTGCCGGGGACCCATGGACGACCTTTTACAGGAATTCATCGCCGAGACACGCGAGACGCTGGAGGCGCTTTCGGGGGAGATCGTCGCGTGGGAGGCGGCGCCGACCGACCGTGCGCGGCTCGATGCGATCTTCCGCTTCGTCCATACGGTGAAGGGCAGCTGCGGGTTTCTCGACCTGCCGCGGCTGGCGCGGCTCAGCCACGCCGCCGAGGACGTGCTCGCCGCGGTCCGCGACGGCAAGCGTGTTCCCGATACGCTGCTGGTCGATGCCGTGCTCGCGATCGTCGATCGCATCGGCGAACTGGTCGAGGCGATCGATTCGGGCGCGGCGCTCGACGATTCCAGCGAGGAGCTGCTGATCGCCGCGCTCGCCGAGGATGCGCGGCCCGTCGCGCAGGTCCAGCCCGCCGCGATGGTCCGCGCCAACAGCCGTTCGGTCCGTCTCAACGTCGATCTGCTCGACCGGATGATGAGCGGCATGTCGGAGATGGTGCTGGCGCGCAACGAACTCGCCCGCCGGCTGCGCGACGAACAGGTCGATCCGCTGGTCGAGGCGGCGCTGGAACGATTGTCGCTGACCGTCTCCGACATGCGCGACACCGTCACGCGCACGCGGATGCAGCGGATCGACGCGCTCTTCTCCGCGCTGCCACGGATGGTTCGCGATACCGCGGGCGAACTCGGCAAGCTGGTCGCGTTGAGCATTGGCGGGGCGGATGTCGAACTCGATCGCGAGATGATCGAATTGATGCGCGATCCGCTGGTCCATATCATCCGCAACGCGGTCGATCACGGTATCGAGACGCCCGCCGAACGCCGTGCCGCGGGCAAGCCCGAAAACGGGCGGCTGATCGTCTCGGCGCGCCAGTCGGGCAACCAGATCCTGATCGAGATCGCCGACGACGGCCGCGGCATCGACGTCGACCGGCTCACCGCCAAGGCGCGCGCGCAGGGGCTGGTCACCGACGCCGCGCTCGCCGGCATGGACTCCGCGGCGCGGCTCGATCTCGTCTTCCACGCCGGCCTGTCGAGCCGCGACACCGTCACCGCCATTTCCGGCCGCGGCGTCGGCATGGACGTGGTGCGTTCCAACATCGAACATATCGGCGGGCGTATCCAGCTCGCGAGCCGGCCGGGGCAGGGGCTGACGATCGTCATCGCGGTGCCGCTGACGCTGTCGATCATGTCGACGATCGTCGTCGGCGTCGGCGACCAAAGGTTCGCGATCGCGCGCCAGTCGGTCGACGAGATCCTGCGCGTGCGCGGCGACGCGGTGCGGATCGACACCATCGGCGATGCGGAGGTGGCGACGGTGCGCGGCCGGCGGCTGCCGCTCGTGTCGCTCGGCCGGCTGCTCGGCATCGGCGACGGCGGCGAGACGACGCTGGCGATCGTCTCCACCCGCGACGGCGATTACGCGCTGGCGATCGATCACGTCATCGATACCGAGGAATTGGTGGTGAAGCCCGCCGCGCCGGCGGTGATGGCGACCGGCGTCTACGCCGGCCATACGTTGCCCGATTCGGGGCTGCCGATGCTGTTGCTCGACGCATCGGGCATCGCCGTCGTCGCCGGGCTCCGCTTCCTGCGCGGCCTCGCCGGCGAGGAGGACGCTGCGGTCGCCGCGCCGGCGCCGGGCGTGCTCGCGCTGATGTTCGAGGATCTCGACGGGCAGCGCCGCGTGCTGCCGATCGCCGCGATCGACCGCGTGGAGCCGGTCTCGGCGGACGCGATCCGCCGCACCGGCGGCCAGTTGCGGCTGGCGATCGGCGGCAGCCTGGTGCCGCTCTATTCCGCCGCGCCGATCGGCGATCGCCGCGACGTGCCCGTGCTCCGCCTCACCGACGGCGTCACCGAGATCGCCTATGCGATCCACGAACCGGTCGAGATCGTCCAGTTGCCGACCGAGATCGCGCCCGCGCGCGGCACCGGGCCGGTCGCCGGGGTGGTGATCATCGATGGCGAACAGGTCGAACTGCTCGACGCGCATGCGCTGTTCGCCGGCGAGCTGCGGCCGTCCGCCAGCGACCGATTGTGTTGGCTGCAACCGGATGCCGGCGGCTGGATGGAGACGTTCCTGCGGCCGATGCTGGAGGCGCTCGGCTATCGCTGCGTGATGCAGCCGCCACCGGACGGACCGGCCGATGTCGCGTTCGTCATGAACGATGCCGCGATCGCCCCCGCCGACGCGCGCAACGTCGTGCGGCTGCGGCAGGAGCGTCACGACGTCGGCGATCCCGCCAGTATCTATCGCTACGACCGGCCGGCGCTGCTCGATGCGCTGGCGCATGCCGTGGGAGGCCGCTGATGGGCTTGTTCCTGATCGCGCATATCGCCGGCCGCGGCGTCGCCATCGAGACCAGCCAGGTCGATTCGGTGGTCGACATCGCCGAGATCGTCGCGGTGCCCCGCGCGGAGGCCGCGGTGCGCGGGCTGGTCGCGTTGCGCAGCCGGGTGGTCACCGTCATCGACACCGGTACCGCGCTCGGCCTCGATCCGACGCCCGATTCGGCGCGCCGCGCGGTGATCACGCGGATCGACGGCCATCATTATGCGATCCTGGTCGACGAGCTGGAGGACGTGTCCGTCTTCGATCGCCAGCCGCTGTCGCCCGGCCTCGCGCTCGATCGCGGCTGGGCGGAGGTCGGCGTCGGGCTGGTCGAGCGCGACGGCGAACCGCTGCTGATCGTCGATCTCGCCGCCCTCGTCCCGCAACAGGTGCTCGCCGCTTAACGCGACGCTTACGCTTCGCTGCCATCATGCCAAGCAGCGATCATCGCTGGTAAAAAGGCTTATCCATGAAGACGTGCCTCGTAGTCGACGATTCGAAGGTGATCCGGAAGGTCGCGCGCCACATTTTGGAGACGCTCGATTTCACCGTGGCGGAGGCGTGCGACGGCCGCGAGGCGCTGGACGCCTGCCTGGCCTCGCCGCCCGATGTGATCCTGCTCGACTGGAACATGCCGGTGATGAGCGGCATGGACTTCCTGCGCGCGCTGCGCGAGGCGCCGATCGCCTCGCGCCCCAAGGTGGTGTTCTGCACCACCGAGAACGGCATGGCCTATATCCGCGCCGCGATCGAGGCGGGGGCGGACGAATATGTGATGAAGCCGTTCGATCGCGACACGCTCGAATCGAAACTCCAGATCGTCGGCATGGCCTGACGGGCGGGAGCCCTGCCATGGCCACCGCCGTCCACCCCCTTCACCAGCCGGATGCCGCAGCGGGTCGCCGTGCGCCCGCACGCGTGCTCATCGTCGACGATTCGGCGGTGGCGCGCGCGGTGATGGAGCGGATCATCGCCGCGACCGACCGTTACGTGGTGATCGCCAGCGTCAGCACCGCGTCCGCGGCGCTGGCGGTGCTCGCCCGCGAACGCGTCCAGTTCGTGCTGCTCGACGTGCAGATGCCCGGCGTCGACGGCCTCACCGCCTTGCCCGGCCTGATCGCGGCGGGGCAGGGGGCGAACGTGCTCGTCGTGTCCGGCCAGGCCGGTGAAGGCGCCGCGACCACGGTACAGGCGCTGGCGCTCGGCGCGACCGACACCGTCTTCAAGCCGGCGAGCGGCGAGCGGCTGGGTCAGTTCGGCGAGATCCTGATCGACAAGCTCGATCGGCTCGCCAGCGTCGCCTGCGACGGCCGCCGGGCGCCCGCCGTGGTGCCGCTGCGCTCCGCCGCCACGCCGATGCCGCGTACCGCCCCCGCGGCCGACGAATATGACGTGATGGCGATCGGTGCGTCGACCGGCGGCATCCATGCGCTCAGCGCGCTGCTCGCGGAGATTCCCGCGACCTTTCGCCTGCCGATCCTCATCACCCAGCACCTGCCGGCGTCGTTCATGCCCTATTTCGCCGCGCAGCTCGCGGTGATCGGCAACCGCCCGTGCGAGGTCGCGATCGACCGGCTGCGGTTGCGGCCCGGCCGGATCATCGTCGCGCCCGGCGACGCGCATATGCGCTGCGTCGCGCTCGGCGACGGATCGGCGGCGATCCGCCTGACCCACGATGCCGCGCCGAGCGGCTGCACGCCCTCGGTCGATCCGATGTTCGCCTCGATGGCGGAGGTGTTCGGCGCGCGCATGCTGGCGGTGGTGCTGAGCGGCATGGGCCGCGACGGGGCGGAGGGTGCGCGGCTGGTCCATCAGGCCGGCGGCTGCGTGCTGGTGCAGGATCAGGCGAGTTCGGTGATCTGGGGCATGCCGGGCGCGGTCGCCGACGGCGGCAGCGCCGATGCGGTGCTGCCCCCCGACGCGATCGGCCGCCTCGCCGCGGCCCGACGCCGGCCATGAACGCCGCGCCGCACCCCCCCGTTTCGCCCGGCGTCTCCCAGGTCGCGCTCAACGTCTTCAGCGCCTTGCTCGAGGCGCGTACCGGCCAGCAGATCGCCAGTTATCGTTCGTGGCGGATCGATACCGCGCTCAAGCCCTTGCTGCGCGAACGCCGGCTCGACACGCTCGACCAGCTCGTCACGCTGCTGCTCGACGGCAATGATGCGCGCGTCGGCGACCAGATCGTCAACGCCCTGGTCAATCAGGAGACCTCCTTCTTCCGCGACGCGCCGGTCTTCGATCTGGTGCTGGAGGCGGTCGCCGCCGCCGAGGCGGCGGGGCGCCGGCCGCGCATCTGGTGCGCGGGCTGTTCGACCGGGCAGGAGCCCTTGTCGCTGGCGATGCTGTTCGCCGAACGTGCCGAGGGCGGCGCAGCGGTGCCCGAAATCGTCGCCACCGACGTGTCGGAAGCCGCCTGCACCCGCGCCCGCGCCGGCCGCTACACGCAATTCGAGATCCAGCGCGGTCTGCCGATCCGGCGCATGGTCCGCTGGTTCCATGCCGACGGTACCGACTGGGTCGCCAAGCCCGAGCTGACCCGGCTGGTGACGGTGCGCCGCCACAATCTCGTCGCCGAACCGCCGCCGCCCGGTGCGTTCGACGTGATCCTGTGCCGCAACGTGCTGCTCTACCTTTCGGCCCCGGCCAAAAGCGAGGTGTTCGCCCGCTTCGCGGCGGCGATCCGGCCGGGCGGTACGCTGGCGCTCGGTGCGGGCGAGACGGTGATCGGCCAGACCGACGCCTTCCAGCCCAGCCGCCGCCTGCGCGGCCTCTACGAACGCACCGGCAAGGCCCCCCGCGCGGCGGCGGCCTGATCCCCCTTACGCATCCGTTCGGCCTTCGCTAGGCTGCGCGGATGACAATCCTCGACACGCCCTCGCCGAACTTCGACGAGCGGTCGATGCCGATCACCATGATCGTGCTGCATTATACCGGCATGCAGGATGGCCCGTCCGCGCTGGCGCGGCTGCGCGATCCCGAGGCGAAGGTGTCCGCGCATTATCTGATCGAGGAGGACGGCACCGTCTGCCGGCTGGTCGCCGAGGAGATGCGCGCCTGGCATGCCGGCCGATCGCATTGGCGCGGCATCACCGACATCAATTCCGCGAGCGTCGGGATCGAGATCGTCAATCCCGGCCACGAATGGGGCTATCGCCCGTTCACCGAGGAACAGATCGACGCGCTGATCCCGCTGGTCGCGGCGATCAAGGACCGCCACGGCATCACCCGCGGCAATATCGTCGGCCATTCGGACATCGCACCCGCCCGCAAGCGCGATCCCGGCGAGCTGTTCCCCTGGTATCGCCTCGCCAAGCTGCGCCTCGCGCTGCCGCGGCCGACGCGCAACCTGATGGACCCGATGTGGCCGCAGGCCGGCTTCCTGCTCGCGCTCGAACGCTTCGGCTATGACGTCAGCGAACCGATGGCGGCGATCATGGCGTTCCAGCGCCGCTACCGCCCCGAACTGGTCGATGGCGAGATCGACGCGGAATGCCGGATGATCCTGCTCGCGCTGCTGCTTCCCAAACCGCAGGGGGATGACTGATCTTGCTGAACGCTGCGGTAGAGCAGCGTTCAGGGGGTGCGGGCCGGCACCGCTTCCCTAGCGCGTGTTCCCGCGCTAGGGCGACCGGCGTCAGAGGGTCGGGCGGCCGCGGGTATCTCTTGGGATACGCGAGGAAAGTCCGGGCTCCGCGAAACGACGGTGCCGGGTAACGCCCGGCGGGGGCGACCCCAGGGAAAGTGCCACAGAGAGCAGACGGCGCCGGCTTCGGCCACGCCACGGTGAAAGGGTGCGGTAAGAGCGCACCGCGCGCCTGGTAACAGGGGCGGCACGGCAAACCCCACCGGGAGCAAGACCGAATAGGGGCGGCACATGGGCTTCGTTTCAGCTCGTCGCCCGGGTTGGTTGCTGGAGGCGGCGCGCGAGCGTCGTCCTAGAGGAATGGTCGCCTATCCCCCGCAAGGGGGTGGACAGAACCCGGCTTACAGACCCTCTGACATCACGCCCCCGTTGCGCCGCGCCGTCCAAGGCTTATGTGATCCCGATGGCGCGCAGCACATCTCGTTCGAACGATTGGGGGTTCCCGCGCTGGCGCGGCTATGGCTCGGGCCGCGAGACGACGACGGTGCGCATCTGCGACCGCCACGGCTGCGACGAGCCGGGCAATTGCCCCGCGCCCAAATCGCCCAACAGCCCCGACCGCTGGTATTTCTGCGCGACGCACGCCGGCGAATACAATCGCGGCTGGAATTATTTCGAGGGCCTGTCCGCCGAAGAGGCGGCGCAGCGCGAGGCGTCGGAGACGAGCACCGCGTCCGGCTACGCCAATGCCAGCCATTACGCCTGGGGCGGATCGGGTGACGGCAGCCGATCGCGCGACGAAATGCACGCGCTGGAGGCGCTGGGGCTCGACACCGACGCGGATTTCGACGCGGTGAAGACGGCGTGGCGCAAGCTCGCCAAGGAGAACCATCCGGACATCCGCCCCGGCGACGGCAACGCCGCGGTCCGCTTCCAGGCGGTGCAGGCGGCCTATGAGGTGTTGCGCGCGGCGGAGGAGCGGCGCGAGTGGCGCCCCCGCTGAAGCAGGTGCCCAGCGCCTGGCAGGGCGCGATCCTGGTCTGCGGCAAATGTTCGAAGAAGCTCGACGGCGGCTTCGGCAAGAAGCGGCGCACGCCGCTCGCCAAGGTGCTGCGCAGGATCCTCGGCGTGGGGAAGGGGCGCAAGGCGACGCTCGGCGTGGTCGAGACGCGCTGTCTCGGTTTGTGCCCGCGCGACGGGGTCGCGATGATCGACGGCCGTTCGCCGGGGACGTGGCTGGTGGTGCCGAAGGACGCCGACGTCGCCGAACTGGCGGCGCGGCTGCATCGGCCATCGCCGGCTCACGATGCCGCGAAGGACCCGGCCCCGACGGCGTGAGCCGCACCGCTACACGTAGCGCGCTGCCGTCTCGCGGATCAGCGCGATCATGTTGGGAATGCCCTGCGTCCGGTTCGAGCTGAGCTGGTTCTTGAGGTCGAACGGCGCCAGCTCGCCCTCGATGTCCGCGGCGGCGACCGCCGGCGGCGCGCCGTCCTGCACCGTCAGCAGCACCAGCGCGATGATCCCCTTGGTGATCGCCGCATTGCTGTCGGCGAGGAAGTGGAGCGTGCCGTCCTCACGCCGTGTCGGATAGACCCACACCGACGCCGAACAGCCGCGCACCAGCGTCGCCTCGGTCTTCAGCGCATCGGGCATCGGCTCGAGCGTGCGGCCGAGATCGATCAACAGGCGATAGCGATCGTCGGCATCGAGGAAGTCGTATTCGTCGCGGATCTCGGCGATGCTGGTCATGCAGGCGGCGGTACAGGCGGGGGCGGGGAGGGGCAACCGTCGGAAAGCCTCAACCCCTTCGTCATCGCGGCGAAAGCCGGGACCCATGGTCGCGGGCGGGCGGCAAGGGCGCGCTATCGCCGATTTTGTCGTATCCATCGGTCCCGGCGTTCGCCGGGATGACGAAGGGGATAGCGCAGTCCCGTACCCACGCCACCGCCATCATCCGGGTGCCTACAGATCCACCCCGGCGGCGATCGCCTCCAGCTTGCGGATGCGCTCCTTCAGATCGGCGATCTCGATCCGCGAGCCAGCGGAAGGGCCGGACGGGATCGGCGCCTGGGCGTCGAGCTGCTGGTGTTTGAGCGCCAGCCAGCCGCGCCAGCCCGACAGGCAGGCGATGACGAGCATCGCCAGCCCGGCCAGCGCCACCAGCGAGAGAGTGAGATAGACGTTGGGATCGGTCATGATCGGCCTCCGTTGGCGGTTGCGCAGCGCGTGATCTCGCGGTCGGGATCGGCGGCTGCGGGTGTCGGTGATGATGCGCGCCACCATCCGGGCGCGTTCGTCGCGTTGCTCCGCCACGAGGACGAAGCCATCATATCGGTAGTCGCGGGTATCGGTGTTCAGTTGATCGGCAGGCGACCGGGCCGCGCATCGCGCAGCGTCTCGATCTCCTGCGCCAGATCGGCGCCGCGATCGGTGACGATGCGTTCGAGGACGCGGACCCGCTCCTCCAGCCGCTCGGTCTGGGCGGCATATTGCGCCGCCTTTTCCGCAACCTTGTCCGCCTCGATCTCCATCCGGCGCTGCTGGAGCGCGAACCACGGCTTGACGAAGACGCCGCCGAAGATCGCGAGCAGGCCGCAGGAGATGCCGAGGATCGGGATCATCAAAGGGGTCATCGGTCCGTCCTTCAGCTGGCGCGCAATTGGTCGATTTCGTGGCCGAGCCGGTGCGCGCGGTCGGTGACGATGCTCTCGACGGTCGCCAGCCGCTCCTGCAGCCGGTCGATCTGGCCGATGCGGCGGGCGTTCTCGGCGTCGAGCAGGTCGATGTTCTGGCGCGCCTCCAGATCGGGGGCGACGGTCGCCTGCCGTACCTTGCGGCGGCCGTACCATTGGATGGCGAGCGTGATCGCCGCGCCCAGGATCATACAGAAGACGTGATCGGGACCCATGATGCCGGTTCCTTCCTATTTGTCGCGGAGCGCTTCGATCTCGCGAGCGGTGCGCTCGGCGGGATCGGTGGCGATGCGTTCGAGGACGGCGATCCGTTCCTCCAGCCGGCTGACCTGGCCGGTCAGCTTGTCGTTCTCGTTGCTGAGCAGCATGATCTTGCGCTCCGCCTCGATATCCTCGCCGGCGGTGCCGCGCGTGCGGCGGCGGCTGCGGCGGCCTTCGTCCTCGATCGGGTAGCCATGCTTGGCCTTGACCCAGGTGGTGAAGGCGTGGCGCGCACTGATCGCACCGACGACGCCGACCGGCACCATCCAACCCATGTCCATCGTGATTCTCCCTGAACCTGCCGCGCGAGTCGTTGCTCAGCGCAGGCTGTCGATTTCCTCGGCCAGCCGGCTGTTGCGGCTGGTGTAATGCAGCTCGATGTCGGCGAGCCGGCGATCGATGTCGCGGAACTTGCTGCGCACTTCCGTAGTCGAGCGCGTCGGATTGGAGCGGACCCCCTGCCAGAATTTGGCATCCTCGGGCGTGTCGTACAGGCCGTTAGGCTTGTTATCCGCGACCCAGGCGATGATCATATAGGCGATCACGATCCACCATTGTTGGGCGATGATCGTCATCCCCGCGACGCCGAGACGAACCCAGAGCACGTCGACCCCGGTATAATCGGCGATCCCCGCGCACACGCCCTTCCACTTGGCATCCTGCGGATCGAGGTAGAATTTGGTGCGGCTCGACATCTCAGTTCCTCCGGTCGATCTGATAGGTGGGCTGTTGCGCGCTCAGGCTCGGCTTGAAGTCGGGATTGTCGGCGGCGACGATCCGTTCGACTGTATTGAGGCGATCTTCGAGCCGGCGGGCGAGATTGAACATCTCGTCGAGCAGCTTCTCGTCTTCCTGTGTGATCTTCGGCGCCTGCTTCCACTTGGTGATATAGTGGAAGACCAGCCACGGCAGGCCGATGAAGAGGATCGTAATTGCGAAGAAGGGAATGACGTCTTCCATCTCAATCCTCCTTCTTCATACGCGCCTTCAGCGCGGCGAGTTCGGCGTCGACCTTGTCGCTGGCGCGCAGTTCGGCGATCTCCTCCTCGAGGCTCTTCGGCGCGCCCAGGCCCAGCGCCTCGGCGCGGCCCTCGGCATCGTCGACGCGGCGTTCGAGGATGTCGAAGCGGCTGAACGCCTCGTGCGTCTTCGGCCCCGAATACATCTCGCGCAGGCGATAGCGGTTGTTGGCGCTCTCCAGCCGGGTCTGGACGTTCGACTGTTTGGTGCGGGCCTCGGTCAGCTTCTTCTGCAGCTTGGCGATATCCTCTTCGGACGCGCGCAGCGCATCGTCGAGCACCTTGACCTCGATCTTGAGCTGCTCGGCCATGTCGGCGGCCTTCTGCTTCTCGACCAGCGCCGCCTTGGCGAGGTCCTCGCGGTCCTTGCTCAGCGCCAGTTCGGCCTTTTCGGTCCAGCTGTCCTGAAGCTGTTCCAGCTTGCTGATATGGCGCCGCATCTCCTTCTGGTCGGCGATCGTGCGCGCCGCGGAAGCGCGGACCTCGACCAGCGTCTCCTCCATTTCGAGGATGATCATCCGGATCATCTTCGCCGGATCCTCGGCCTTTTCGAGCAGATCGGCGAAGTTGGCGGCGACGATGTCGCGGGTGCGGGAAAAAATGCCCATCGGTATCGGTGCTCCTGAATACGGGCCGGGGGGCGCTACGCGTGCCCGCCGGTTTGGGACCGCTTTACGCCGTCTGGCGGGCGGTCGCCACGGTCTGGCTCCCTCCCGTCGCCGGGCCGACCGCGCCAGCGACGCAGGTGGCGCTGAACAGGACGGTGCAGGCGACGGCGGCGAGCTTGCGGGCGATCTCGGACTTGAACATGGTAACCTCCTGATTTTCTGAACCTTGTCACCACCGTGCGGCGGTATGCCAGGAACATTGCAGGGAGCGTGCCAATTCCGAAAACGGCGGATTTGCGTCGATTTTCGGTGTCTTAGGTTGGCAAGGCACGGATGAACGCTTGCGTAACGTTGGCGTTTTCCGCCAGATGTTGGCGATGGAACGCACCTCGCAAGTCATCGGCCAATCGGGGGCCTTTCTGGACGCGCTGGAACGGGCCAGCCGCGCCGCCGCGCTCGACCGGCCGGTGCTGGTGATCGGCGAGCGCGGCACCGGCAAGGAGCTGGTCGCCGAGCGTCTCCACCGCCTGTCGCCGCGCTGGGACCAGCCGCTCGTCGTGATGAACTGCGCCGCGCTTCCCGAGTCGCTGATCGAGGCGGAATTGTTCGGCCATGAGGCGGGCGCGTTCACCGGCGCGACCAAGGCGCGCACCGGCCGGTTCGAGGAGGCGCATCGCGGCACCTTGTTCCTCGACGAATTGGGGACGCTGTCGATGGCGGCGCAGGACCGGCTGCTGCGCGCGGTCGAATATGGCGAGATCACCCGGATCGGATCGTCGCGCCCGCTGCGCGTCGACGTCCGCATCGTCGCGGCGACCAACGAGCATCTGCCCGACAAGGTCGACCGACACGAATTCCGCGCCGACCTGCTCGACCGGTTGTCGTTCGAGGTGGTGACGCTGCCGCCGCTGCGCGCGCGGTCGGGCGACATCGCGGTGCTCGCCGATCATTTCGGCCGGCGGATGGCGTCGGAGATCGGCTGGGACCGCTGGCCCGGCTTCGGTCCGCGCGCGCTTGACCAGTTGCTCAACTATCGCTGGCCCGGCAACGTCCGCGAGTTGCGCAACGTGGTCGAGCGCGCGGTCTATCGCTGGGAGAACGACGGGCCGGTCGATGCGATCGAGATCGATCCCTTCGCCTCGCCCTTCCGGCCGCAGGGTGGCCCCGGCGGCGGCCCGGGCAAGGCGCCCGCCGCCGATGCGCCGGTCGCCGACCGGCCGGTGCCCGAGGACAGCCCGGTCGCCGCCTGCGACGCCGGCCCGTCGGACTTCAAATCGCGCGTCGCGAGTTTCGAGCGCGAATTGCTCGCCCGCGCGCTCGCCGAGCATCGCTTCAACCAACGCGCCACGGCGGAGGCTTTGGGTCTCAGCTACGACCAGCTTCGCCATGCACTGCGACGACACGAACTGATCAACGCGACGGGCTCGTGACGCTTGCGTAACGGCATGGGAGCGTTAGGCCGGCTTTTGCGTTAACGCGGGGACGACATCGTCCCTATCCAAGAGGAGCCTTTCCCATGGCATTCGAACTGCCGCCGCTGCCGTATGACTATGACGCGCTGGAACCGGTCATCTCCAAGGAAACGATGACCTTCCACCACGACAAGCATCACGCAGCCTATACTGCCAAGCTCAACGAGGGCGTCGCCGCCGATTCGAGCCTCGAAGGCCTGTCGATCGAGGACATCCTCGGCCGCATCTCGTCGCTGCCGCCGCTCGTCCGCAACAATGGCGGTGGCTATTGGAACCACGATTTCTTCTGGAAGATCATGGGGCCCAAGGGCTCGACGCAGCCGTCGGGCGCGCTCAAGGACGCGATCGACGCCTATGGCGGCCTCGACAAGCTGAAGGAAGACTTCAACACGAAGGGTGCGGGCCAGTTCGGGTCTGGCTGGGCCTGGGTCATCAAGGATTCGAGCGGCGCGCTCAAGGTCACCTCGACGCCCAATCAGGACAATCCGCTGATGGACGACGCCAAGGACAAGGGCACGCCCATCCTCGGCAACGACGTGTGGGAACACGCATATTACCTCACCTACAAGAACGACCGGCCGGGCTATCTCAAGGCGTGGTGGGACGTGGTGAACTGGGACGAAGCCGGCAAGCGCTTCGACGCGGCGTAACCTTCAACTCCTCCCCGCTTGGCGGGGAGGGGGACCAGCCGCAGGCTGGTGGAGGGGGGTGTCCGCAGACGGTGTGCCGCGTGGCGATCCCCCTCCACCACCGGCTTCGCCGGCGGTCCCCCTCCCCGTGCCGGGGAGGACTTTTACTCCGGCGGAATACCCGCCTGCGGGTCTTCCGTATTCAGCCCGTGCCGCAGTAGCATCGGGATGTTCGCGAAGGCGAACAGCAACGTGAGCGGGATCGCACCCCACAATTTGAAGCCGACCCAAAAATCCCAATTGGTGTTGCGCCACACCGCCTCGTTGAGGGCGGCCATGCCGACGAAGAACAACGCCCAGTTGCGCGTCAGCTTGCGCCAGCCGTCGGCATCGAGCCCCGGATAGGCGGTGCCGAGCAGCCCTTGCAGCAACGGCCGCCCGGTGATGAGGCCGAAGGCGAGCACCGCGGCGAACATGCCGTAGACGAAGCTCGGCTTCATCTGGATGAACTTGGGATCGTGGAACCAGACGGTCAGCCCGCCGAACACGACGACGAACCCGCCGGAAATCCACAGCATCGGCGAGATCGTGCCGAGCCGCGACTTCGACACCACCATCGCGATCACGGTGGCGATGACGAAGGCGGTGGTCGCGACGATCACCTTGGCGATCACCAGCGCGCCGGCGCGATCGAGGTCGGAGAGGAACCCCGTCCCCGACGCGACGATCTGCATCGCGAGGCTCGCGGGGAAGAGGAAGTTGACCGCGAAGAAGACGAGCAGCGGGCCGTATTCGACCCCCATCCGCAGGCCGGGAGAGGATTGCTGCGTCGTGCCGCCGCTCACTTGCGCACCCCCTGATCGACACCGGCGATGATCCGCGCCACCTCGTTGGCGTCGAACGGCCTGAGGTCGGTCATGCCTTCGCCGACGCCGATCGCATGGATCGGCAGCCCGTATTTCTCCGCCGCCGCGACCAGCACGCCGCCGCGCGCGGTGCCGTCGAGCTTGGTCATCACGAGGCCGGTGACCCCGGCGACCTCCTTGAACACCTCGATCTGCGACAGCGCATTCTGGCCCGTCGTCGCGTCGAGGACGAGTACGACGTCATGCGGGCTCGCCGGGTTGATCCGCCCGAGCACGCGGCGGATCTTGGCGAGTTCGTCCATCAGCTCGCGCTTGTTCTGCAGGCGCCCGGCGGTGTCGACGATCAGCACGTCGATGCCGGTCTCGGTCGCCTTCTTGACCGCGTCCCAGACGACGCCGGCGGCATCGCCGCCTTCCGGCCCGGTGACGATCGGCACGCCGACCCGATCGGCCCAGGTGCGCAACTGGCCGATCGCCGCGGCGCGGAACGTGTCGCCCGCCGCGAGCATCACGCCGTAATCCTGCTCCATCAGCAGATGCGCGAGCTTGGCGATCGTCGTCGTCTTGCCCGATCCGTTGACGCCGATGACGAGGATCACCTGCGGCCGCGGGAAAGCCGTCACCTCGAGCGGGGTGGCGACGCGCGCCAGCGCCTTCTCGACCTCTTCGGCGACGATGAGGCGGATGCCCAGCTCTTCCATGTTGCGCTCGAACGTCCCCTCGGCGAGGCGGGTGCGGATCTTGCCCGCGGTGTCGGGGCCGAGGTCGGAGGCGATCAGCGCCTCCTCGACCTCGTCGAGCGTCGCATCGTCGAGTCGCGCCCCGCCGAGGCCCGCGAGGTTGCCGACCAGCCGGTCGGAGGTCTTCTTGAAGCCGCCGAGCAGCCGCTCGTGCCATGTCGGTGTGGTGCTCATATCATCGTACCTAGCAGATGGGTGTCGGTGGCGGCGGTGATGCGGACGGCGACGAGGTCGCCGGGGCGGGCGGGGGCGGGGGCGAGGCGGACCTCCGCGAAATTCCCCGCATGGCCGCGGTCGCCGGGGCGTTCGAGCAGCACCTGCTGCACCGTCCCGACCTGCGCCGCCAGCCATGCCGCCTTGCGCCGCGCCGCCGCGGCCCGCAATCGCTCGGCGCGCGCGCGGATCGCGCCGGCATCGACCTGCGGCATCCGTGCCGCCGGCGTGCCGGCGCGCGGCGAATAGGGAAAGATGTGGCCGTGGACGATGTCGGCATCGTCGATCAGCGCCAGCGTATCGGCGAACATCGCCTCGTCCTCGGTCGGGAAGCCGGCGATCAGGTCGGCGCCGATCGCCAGCTCCGGCCGCGCTGCCTTCAGCCGCGCCACCGTCGCCACCGCCTGCGCGCGGCTGTGCCGCCGCTTCATCCGCTTGAGGATCAGGTCGTTGCCCGCCTGAAAGGAGAGGTGGAGATGCGGCATCACCCGCGCCTCGCCGGTGATCAGCTCGGCGAGCCGGTCGTCGATCTCGATCGAATCGAGCGACGACAGCCGCAGCCGCGCCAGCTTCGGCACGTGGCGCAGGATCCGCTCGACCAGCATCCCCAGCGTCGGCGCGCCGGGCAGGTCATGGCCGTAGCTCGTCAAATCGACCCCGGTCAGCACCACCTCGGCATGGCCCGCGTCGACCAGCCCCGCGATCCGCTCGACCACCGCCCCCGCCGGCACCGATCGGCTCGGGCCGCGGCCGAACGGGATCGCGCAGAAGGTGCAACGATGATCGCAGCCGTTCTGCACCTCGACGAAGGCGCGGGCATGGCCGGTGAAGCTCGCGGCGAGATGCGGTGCGGTCTCGCGCAGCTGCATGATGTCGCCGACCACGACGGGCGCGAGGCTGTCCCACGCCGCGGGCAGCAGTTTCTCGCCATTGCCGATCACCCGGTCGACCTCGGGCATCGCCGCGAAGCCGGCGGGGTCGAGCTGCGCCGCACAGCCGGTGACGACCAGTTCGGCGCCGGGCCGTGCGCGGCGGGCGCGGCGGATCGCGACGCGAGTCGCCTTGACCGCCGCATTGGTCACCGCGCAGGAGTTGACGACCACGGTATCGCGCCCGGCGATAAGCGTCCGGATCGTTTCGCTCTCGGCGATGTTGAGGCGGCAGCCGAGGGAGATCACCTCTGGCGCGGGAGCAGACATGGCGGGCGATTTAGTCAACGAAGGGACCCAAGTCCATGACATGGCGTCCGCGGTGCTCGACTTCTGGTTCGGGCTGCCCGGCGAGGCGCAATTCGCCAAGGACGATTCGCTCGACCGGACGATCGCCGAACGGTTCGGCGCGATGCGCGACGGCGTGCTGCGCGCGCGGGCGGAAGGGTGGCGCGACGATCCCGACGCCTTGCTCGCTGCGATCATCCTGCTCGATCAATTCTCGCGCAACCTGCACCGCGGTTCGGCGGAGGCTTATGCGGCGGACGGGCTCGCGCTGGAACTCACCCGCACCGCGATCGGCCAGGGCTGGGACGAGCGTTATCCGCCCGATCGCCGCGTCTTCCTCTACATGCCGCTGATGCACGCCGAAGATATCGCGATGCAGGACCTGTCGGTCGCGAAGTTCGAATCGCTGGGGATCGCGGAGAACATCGCCTTCGCCCACGACCACCGCGACGTGATCGCGCGCTACGGCCGCTTCCCCAGCCGCAACGCCGACCTGGCGCGCGAATCGACGGCGGCGGAACGGGCGTATCTCGCGCAACCGGATGCGGGCTGGTAACGCGCGCCCCTCCCGTCATCCAACCCCCCCCCTCGTCATCCCGGCGAAAGCCGGGACCCATGGACACGACGCGGCTATGGTTGCGCGCAACGATCGACTTCACCGCATCCATGGGTCCCGGCGTCCGCCGGGATGACGAAGGGGGAGGATGGCTAAGGGGGAGGGTGACGAAGGGAGAGCGGTCGCTCTGTCTCCGCATCGGCCCCACTCCCCAACCCCCACGATCCACCAACCTTGCACCCTGCCGCGATTTCGCCTAATGCCCCCACACGTTCCTCCACGGAATGCGATCGATGAAGCGCCCACGGGTGCACGCTGGCCGGCGAGGTTTCGCCCGCCGGCGTCTTTTGCGTTGCGTGGCTTGATGAGGGTTTCGAGGCGATGTTCGACAGTCTGAGCGACCGGCTAGGCGGGGTATTCGACCGCCTGCGTGGCCGTGGCGCGCTGACCGAGGCCGATGTGCGGACCGCGATGCGCGAAGTGCGCGTCGCGCTGCTCGAGGCCGACGTCGCGCTGCCGGTGGCGCGCAGTTTCGTCGACAAGGTCACCGAACAGGCGGTCGGCCAGAACGTGCTGCGCTCGGTCACGCCGGGGCAGCAGGTCGTCAAGATCGTCAACGACGCGCTGGTCGAGATGCTCGGCGCCGACGCGTCCGAACTCGAACTGGCGGTGGCGCCGCCCGCCGTCATCATGATGGTCGGCCTGCAGGGCTCGGGCAAGACGACGACCACCGCCAAGATCGCCAAGCGCCTCGTCGCGCGCGACCGCAAGAAGGTGCTGATGGCGTCGCTCGACGTCAATCGCCCCAATGCGCAGGAGCAGCTCGCGACGCTCGGCACGCAGATTGAGGTCGCGACGCTGCCGATCGTCGCCGGCCAGCAGCCGGTCGACATCGCCCGCCGCGCGCTCCAGGCCGCCAAGCTGCAGGGCTATGACGTCCTGATGCTCGACACCGCCGGTCGCCTGCACGTCGATCAGGCGCTGATGGACGAGATGCAGGCGGTGGCGGAGATCGCCACGCCGCAGGAGATCCTGCTCGTCGTCGATTCGCTGACCGGCCAGGACGCGGTCAACGTCGCGCAGAACTTCTCCGAACAGGTGCCGCTGACCGGCGTCGTGCTGACCCGGATGGACGGCGATGCACGCGGCGGTGCCGCATTGTCGATGCGCGCCGTCACCGGCAAGCCGATCAAATTCGCCGGTACCGGCGAAAAGCTCGACGCGCTGGAGGCCTTCCACCCCAGCCGCGTCGCCGGCCGCATCCTCGGCATGGGCGACGTCGTCAGCCTCGTCGAGCGCGCCGCCGAATCGATCCAGCAGGAAGACGCCGAGCGGATGACCGCGCGGCTCGCCAAGGGTCAGTTCGACATGAACGACCTGCGCGGCCAGCTCCAGCAGATGCGCCGCATGGGCGGCCTCGGCGCGCTCGCCGGTATGATGCCGGGGATGAAGAAGGCGCAGGGCGCGCTCGCCACCGCGGGCGGCGACAAGATGCTGATCCATATGGATGCGATGATCGGCTCGATGACGCTGAAAGAGCGCGCCAAGCCCGAGCTGATCAACGCCAAGCGCAAGATCCGCATCGCCAAGGGCTCCGGCACGACGGTGCAGGAGGTCAACAAGGTCCTGAAGATGCATCAGGAAATGTCGACCGCCATGAAGAAGATCAAGAAGATGGGCGGTCTCAAGGGCATGATGGCGATGCTCGGCAAGGGCGGCATGGGTGGCCTCGGCAACGCCCTCGGCGGCGCCGGCCTCGGCGAGATGATGGACAAGGCCGGGGGTGGGGCCGGCGGCGGTCTGCCCAAGGGTCTCCCCGGCCTCGGCGGCGGCCAGGACGGCATGCCCAAGCTGCCGCCCGGCTTCGAAAATCTTCTCAAGAAGAAATAACAGATCAACGTAACCGACTTAGAACGAAGGAATATCTACAATGGCACTCAGCATTCGCCTGTCGCGCGGTGGCTCCAAGAAGCGTCCCTATTACCGCATCGTCGTCGCCGATGCGCGCTCGCCCCGCGATGGCAAGTTCATCGAGAAGATCGGCAACTACAACCCGCTGCTCGCCAAGGACGCCGAGAACCGCATCGTGCTCGACGCCGAGCGCGCCAAATACTGGCTGTCGAACGGCGCGCAGCCGACCGACCGCGTCGCCCGCTTCCTCGACGTCGCCGGCGTCCGTGAGCGCGCCGCGCGCTCGAACCCGAACAAGGGCAAGCCGGGCGAGAAGGCCACCGAGCGCGCCGAGGAGCGTGCCGAGAAGCTGAAGGCGCAGGAAGAGGCCGCAGCGGCCGCCGCCGCCGCCCCGGCCGTCGAGGAGGCTCCGGCCGCCGACGCCGAGACTGCCGAGACCACCGAGGCGTAAGCATCGAAAGCCGGCCATGGTGCGTTGACCGCCTCCAGTACGAAGGAGTTGACGCATCATGGCCATCGATCCCGATCCCCGCACCGCCGCCGACGATCTCGACGACGCTGCCACCGACGACGCCACCAACCAGGGCGTGTCGGCGACCGAACCCGCAGAGGGAAACGATGATGCCCCAGCAGGAGACGGCGGATCGCCGGGCTGAGCCCAGCGTCACGCTGGCGGTCGTGATCGGCGCGCATGGCGTCAACGGCCAGGTCCGCCTCAAGGTCTTCGCCGAGGATTTCGGCAGCTACAAGAGCTTCAACGGCGGTACGCTGACGCTGAAGTCGGCGCAGGCCGGCAATAACGGCCTGATCGTGCGCTTCGCCGAGGTCGCCGATCGCAACGCCGCCGAGACGCTCCGCGGCACGGAACTCACCGTGCCGCGCTCGGCGCTGCCGCCGCTGGCGGAGGGCGAATATTATCATGCCGATCTGCTGAACCTGCCCGCAGTGTCGACCGACGGCGACGCGCTCGGGCAGGTCGTGCTGATCGAGAATTTCGGCGCGGGCGACGTGCTCGAGATCGAGCGTCCCGACGGCAAGCGCTTCATGGTCCCGATGAACGCCGATGCGGTGCCCGACTGGAACGCCGACCGGCTGGTGGTGAACGCCGACTTCGTCGAGTGACGCGGCGTTTTCGCCAGCGTTTGCATGGAGTTTGACCGGACGAGTTTTGAATGACGCCGCTGGCCTCGACCAGCCGGGCCCCATCGACATTCAGCTTGTGGATTAAGAAAATACCTCCCCCGCCGGGGGGAGGTGGCATGCCGCAGGCATGACGGAGGGGGAGGACACGGAACCGAGGTGGTCGCTTACCTTCCCCTCCGTCACGGCTTCGCCGCGCCACCTCCCCCTGGCGGGGGAGGAATTTTTTAGGCCTCAATCGACGCTGGCGACCCACGGCCCGGCCTCGCGCTCACGCTGTCCTACACACCGCCGCGCTGCTATGACCCGTGTCGCTCCTTCTCATCGCCGACTCACGATCATCGCAAAAATGGAAACGATAGGAGTGGATCGTTTCGATTAAGGTGTCCAACTTGTCCATGTTGGTCGTCTACCGCCGGATCGGCTGCCGCTCGCTGAGCAGGTTGCGGATCGTCGTCGCCGCGACGCCGGCTTCGCCCATCGCGTGGCTGATCTGGTCGAGGCCCTTCACCACGTCGCCGGCCGCGAACAGCCCGGGGATGCTGGTGCGCTGATGGTCGTCGACCTCCAGACACCCTTCCTCACTCGCCTTCGCGCCCGCAGCGACCGCGAGCCGCGACCGGATGCGCGATCCCAATGCCGGATAGACGCTGTCGAACGCCATCCGCCCGCGTGCGGTGTCGAGCGCCAGTTGGTCGCCTTCGATCGCCCAGCCGCCGCACGGTCCCTGCACCCGCGCGATCCCCGCCTCGTCGAGCTTGGCCGCGCAGGCCGAGTCGAGCAGATGCTCCGCCTCGGGC
The DNA here is from genome assembly GCF_034556155.1 of Sphingomonas sp. CD22. Taxonomy (NCBI): domain Bacteria; kingdom Pseudomonadati; phylum Pseudomonadota; class Alphaproteobacteria; order Sphingomonadales; family Sphingomonadaceae; genus Sphingomonas; species Sphingomonas sp. CD22. The sequence continues at coordinate 110,793 of NZ_JAYDYX010000001.1, forward strand.
GAGATCAGCGTGACGTCGCGCGTATAGCCACGCAGGAACAGCGCTTCGCGCGTACCGTGATCCCCGGTGCCGATCACGCCGACGCGCTTGTCGGTGACCTCATAGCCGTCGCAGATCGGACAATAACGGAACAGGCCGCGTTCCAGTGCCGGGTCATGGACGTCCGGCAGGATATTGGGCCGGTGATTGACCACCCCCGTCGCCAGCAGCACGGTCCGCGCACGATAGCGGCCATGATCGGTGACTACCTCGAAATTCTCGCCGTCGGGCGTTATCGCTGTGACCTTCTTCTCCTCGCGATGCGCGCCGTATTTCTCCGCCTGCGCCAGCATCAGGCCGAGCAACGCCTTGCCGGCGATACCCTCGGGATAGCCGGCATGATTGTGCGTACACGGGATCATCGCCGCCCGGCTCGACCCGCTGTCGAACAGTCGGATCGAAAGATGGAAACGCGCCAGATAGATGGCGGCGGTCAGCCCGGCCGGCCCGGCGCCGATGATGATGCAATCGTCGATCAATCTTGCACCTGTATCGTCATGTATATACATCCCGTGTATACGGAGGCCGTCATGAGTAACGAATATCGCGCCAAGGTGTTCAAATCCGGCAACTCGATGGCCTTGCGCCTGCCGAAGGGCGTGGGGTTGAGCGAAGGCGATGACGTCACGCTGGTGACCCATGGCGACGGATCGTGCACGTTCTGGCGGCATAGCAATGCCGCCGCGGTCTTGGACAGCCTGTACGGAGCCTTCTCGCCGGGCTTCATGGCCGACGGGCGCGGCGATATCGAGCAGGATGAACGTGACTGGAGCGTCGGCCCGACGCGAGGCGCGGCAGCCTGACGTATGTACCTGCTCGACACCAACGTCTGTATCGATTTCGCGAAGGCGCGCAGCGACGTGCTGCGCGCGCGTATTCGCGCGAAAAACGGGCAGGGCATGAGCCTGTCCGCCATCACGCTTGCCGAGTTGCGCTACGGAGCCGCTCGACCGGAGGCCGATCCTAGCGACGAGGCAAGGCTGGATATCTTTGTCAGTGTGCTCGCCGTCCATGACTTTGGTCGTGCCGCGGCAGAAAGCTATGCCAGATTGGCCGGAACCATGCCCTTCCAGCGCCATAGTTTCGATCGGCTGATCGCAGCGCATGCACTCGCCCTCGATCTGACGCTCGTCACGAACAACACCCGTCACTTCGTCGATATCCCCGGCCTGCGCGTGGAAAACTGGACCCGATGACATTCGCCGCGACGATCCTGACGCTGTATCCCGAGATGTTTCCCGGCCCATTGGGCGTGTCGCTCGCCGGGCGTGCGCTGCGCGAAGGGGGGTGGCGTTGCGAACCCGTCCAGATCCGCGACTTCGCCACCGACAAGCATCGCTCGGTCGATGATACGCCGGCGGGCGGCGGCGCGGGGATGGTGCTGCGGGCCGACGTGCTCGCCGCCGCGATCGACAGCGTCGCCGACGATCGCCCGATCCTCGCGATGACGCCGCGCGGCCGGCCGCTGTCCCAGGCCCGCGTGCGCGAGATCGCCGGCGGCCCCGGCGTCATCGTGCTGTGCGGCCGGTTCGAGGGGTTCGACGAGCGCATCTTCGAAGGCCGCCGGATCGAGGAAGTGTCGATCGGCGACTATATCCTGTCGGGCGGCGAGATGGGGGCGCTGGTGCTGCTCGATGCTTGCATTCGATTGCTCCCCGGCGTAATGGGCGCGGCTTCAAGCGGTGTGGACGAGAGCTTCGAAACGGGGCTGCTCGAATATCCGCAATATACCCGACCATTCGATTGGGAAGGGCGCACGATCCCCGAAGTGCTGCGATCGGGGGATCATGCGAGGATCGCGGCCTGGCGCAAGTCGAAGGCCGAGACCGATACACGGCTACGGAGGCCGGACCTGTGGGAGCGCCATGAGGGTGCTCGGGTCCAGCCTCCCTCTGGCGCGCGGCGAACGAAGGACTGAAGACATGAACCTCATTCAGCAGCTCGAAGCCGAGCAGATCGAAAAGCTGACCGCGAAGCGCGCGATCCCCGAATTCCGTCCCGGCGACACGCTGAAGGTCGGCGTGAAGGTGGTCGAAGGCGAGCGCACCCGCGTCCAGAATTACGAAGGCGTGTGCATCGCGCGTTCGAACAAGGGCATGGGCTCGTCGTTCACCGTGCGCAAGATCAGCTTCGGCGAGGGCGTCGAGCGCGTCTTCCCACTGTATTCGCCGAACATCGATTCGATCGACGTCGTCCGCAAGGGTGCCGTGCGTCGTGCGAAGCTCTACTATCTGCGTGGCCGCACCGGCAAGTCGGCGCGTATCGCCGAGCGTCGCGACACGCGTCCCGCCAAGGGCAGCGTCGCCGCGGAGTAATCCGCCGCTACCGGTGACAGACAGGGCGCGGGAGGTCTCCTCCCGCGCCCTTTTTGCGTCAGCCGTTGGCGGTGGTCTGCGGCCGCAGCATCGCCTTGGCCGAGGCGATCGCGCGGCGCTTGGCTAGCAGCAGCCAGCGGACCGGCGCCATCGCATGGCCCGGCTGCGCGGACAGCGCGAGAACGATCACCACCGCGCCGATCGAGGCGCCGGTCAGCAGATGAACCCAGCGTTCGCCGGTCAGCGGCGCGCCGCAGTGGATCAGCGCGACCGCGAGCAGCGCCGATGCGACGATGCGGAGCAAGCGGACGTCGCCGCGGCCGTTCGTCCCGGCCTCGCGCCGGAAGCGGAACGAGGCGCCGGCGAACAATAGCCAGGCGGTGGCGGAGAGCAGGATGGTCTCAGGCATGGATCGTCTCGGCTTGGCGGGTGCGGCGGGGGACCTCGCGCGGTGGCTTGCCGGCGCGCCAGCTCGCGACGCCGAGCAGCAGCGCGATGGCGAGCATCGCGAGGTCGAAGGCGGCGAACAGCAGGTCGCCGGCGAGCAGGGAGCCGGGCAGGCCGCGGCTGGTGGTGAGCGTGTCGGCAACGGGAATCGCGAGGAAGACCAAAGCGGCGAGCGCGAACCCCTCGGGCCAGGCGCGGCGGGCAGGGCGGGCGAACTGGGCGAGCGCCACCGCCGCCCAGGTCCAGAACATCGCTTTGACCTCCCACTCGGCGCGACCGGCCATGTCGGCCGGAATCAAGCGGTTGGCGAGCAGGAACGCGGCCATGCCGATCGGCAGGCCGACGATCGTCGCGATGTTGAGCCGCTCGACCAGCTTCAGGCCGAAGAACGGCGTGGCGTTCGGCCGGCGTCGCGCCGCGGTCCACAGCAACAGGCCGGTGCCGACCATCGCCGCGCCGGTCAGGCCGAGCCCGAACAGCGTCCAGCGCAGCGCCGGCCCGGCGAATTGCGCGACGTGCAACCCGAGCATCACCCCGGCGGTGGCGAGCGCCGGCCCGGGATCGCCCGCCTGCGCGATCAGCTCGCCAGAGCTGCCGGCATAGGTCCGCGACGGGCCGCGGGCGTTGAGCGAAGCGCGAGGCGTGCGATAGACGGTGACGGTGGCGGCGGCATCATTGGGGTTGGTGACGACGACCCGTGCGGCCGGAGCCCCCCAGCGGCGTTCGGCATCGGCGACGAGCGGCCCGACCGCGACCAAAGGCGCGGCGCGCCCGGTGGCGGGCTGTTCCGCCGGTATGCCGTAAGCAGCGTTATAGAAATCCTCGGGCTTGGCGTAATTGGCGGTGACCGGCCACGGCATGTACATCGCGATCAGCGTGATGATCCCGGTGTAGGTGATGACCGCATGATAGGGCAGCGCCAGCACCGCGGAGACGTTGTGCGCGTCGAGCCAGCTGCGCTGCCCCTTGTTCCAGCGCAAGGTGAAGAAGTCCGCGAAGATGCGCTTGTGCGTCACCACGCCCGAGATGATCGCGCCGAGCATGAACAATCCGCACAGGCCGGCGAGCAGGCGCCCCCAGGGGTAGGGCAATTGCAGCTGGAAGTGGAAGCGGTAGAAATGCTCGCCGCCGCGGGTGTCGCGGCCCTCGACGGGCCGGCCGGTGGCGCCGTCGAGCACGAGTTCCTCGCGGCGGCGGGGCTTGGCGACGGCCTTCGCATTGGGCTGTTCGTAGACGCGGGTGACGACATCGCGCGCGTTGGGCAGCATGATGAACCAGGAGGCGTCGTCGGCGCCGACGCCTTGCAGATAGGCAATTGCGCTGCGTGCGGCGGTGGCGGCCGGCACCGGGGTGGCGGCGATCTCGGGCTGCATCCAGCGGGTGATCTCGGGGCGGAAATAGCTCGCGGTGCCGGTCAGGAACATCGCGAACAGGATCCAGCCGGCGACCAGTCCGAGCCAGCCGTGGATCCACGCCATATTCTGCCGCAGATTGCCGTTCACGGCCGCAGCCCGAGTAGCCAAGCCAGCCCGCCGCCGATAATCGCCGTGCCCCACACCCAGGCAGCGACGCGGCCGAGTCGCGGTTCGTGGAAGCACCACAGGCCGATCAACGCATAGAGCAGCGCGGAGAGGATCATGCCCAGCGCGGTCGCCTCGGCCCGGTCGATCGGCAGCAGCCGGGCGAGCAGCGTCGCGAGTGCCGCCGCAGCGCCATAGCCACCGACCAACGCCGTGATGCACCGGGCGACCATCGACCAGCGCGCCGTCGCGGCCGGCGCCGGCGTCGGGCAGGGCGGTGTCGCCTGCATCAGCATCGAAGGGTCGTCGGGGCGTCCATGGCCCGTCTTATAGACAGTCTTGCGAACGCCTATCAATAGCGTAATTTTTTGCCCGGCGGAATGAGGCGGAATTGCGGCAACATGGACAAGATGGACACCTGAATGGAAACGATCCTAGATCATCGTTTCCGTTCTGGTGCCCGACTGCGCGACTCTTGCTCGGCGGGTCGCGGGGACGCGAAGACTGCAGCGATGAGAAAGAACGGATGCAAGGTAACAGCGCCGATCCGAATAGGACAGAGGGCGTCCCGCCCGTCTCGCTGGCCCGTCGCCGGTATCCACTGCGCCGCATGCGGTGGGAGTGTCGGTCGTCCCTTCGTTCCTGCGGCCGCAGCGCGAACGTTGGGAAGCGGACTGGCGTCAATCCAGCAGACTAGGCGCAAGGTGAATGTGATTGCAGGAGGCCCGCTCCACCCATAGCATTCGTCCAACGATGGGAGAGGCTTATGCGGTGTTTGCCAGTCGCAAATCTTGACCGGTCCCTGCCGTCATGTCGGCGGTAACGCCCATGTCGACCCCGGCAGAGCCCGTCGGCAGGATAACCGGCATCGGCGGGATTTTCTTCAAGAGCAAAGACCCGAAGGCGCTGATGGCGTGGTACCGAGACATTCTGGGAATCAACGTCGAGGCTTGGGGCGGAGCTTTATTCCCTCACGACATGCCTGGGCATCCGCCGGTACTGACCTTGAACGTCTTCAAGGAGGATTCCGACTATATGGCGCCCTCCAGCCGCGACTTCATGTTGAACTTTGCGGTGGATGACCTTGCGGCTTTCCTCGCGCGGCTCGAGGTGAAAGGCGTGGGGGTGCTGAAGCGGGATGACAGCGATCCAAGCGGCAAGTTCGCGTGGATCGTCGATCCGGACGGCATGAAAATAGAGCTGTGGCAGCCAGCGCCGGAACCCGAGACAAGATGAGGCGCGGCTCGCCTGCCTGACTGTCCGTTTGTGGGTGTCAGCGGCGAGCCCGCTTTTAGCGGAGAACGGAATGGCAGCTTTGTAGTCGCAAGAGGTGGAAAGCTGCCGCCATTGTGGCATTGATGACTCATGATCGATGCTGGGGAATCTGGGGTACCGTATCCGAGCAATGTCGCGGGACCCATCGATGACTGGTCTGAAGCGATCTACTCGGCTCTTCGCGATTGGGACGTCGCCCGAGACGGTGAATGGACCCGTTGGAACCCCGGTTATCTCTTGCTCACCATTACCTGCGTTGCAGGGAGCGAGATTGAGCCCGTCGTTCTCTATACTGCGGACGAAGAGTTGACCGTGAATTTTGGATACTGGGAGACGCACAATCCAGCTCCATACGAGCTCTGGGACGCTGAAGCAGACGTGATCGCAGAGCATGCAAAGTTGCTTGTCTCCCGGTGGCTAGAAGGATGCATACGCACCGCCGTAGTCACTGGTGCGAAGGGCAAATGGTGCGGAACCACTACAATCGAGCCGGGGGAGCTTGCGCCGCAGTTAAAAGCTGCTGCACGTTGGGTGCGTGAAACCCATCCGGAGAAGGTGGAAGTTCGCACTCCCGTAATACGCGATTGGAAGAGCTACGCTGTCGAGCCAGATTGGCTGAAATTGCCTGCGCTCTCGCCTGATCGGCTTCCTGAATAACTCCGAGCCAATGTCTAATTTCTGGCAAGGGCGAAAGGCGACCGAACGTCTGTGATTGGGGGCAGGCGGCCATGGGATTGGACACCCAGCTCATCGACGACGGCACCTATCTGATCGCCCCGTCGGAACGGCGCATAGGAAAAGGGCCGCCGGATCGTCTCCGGCGGCCCTTTTGCCGACATTGCCGTTGCCGGCGTTACTGGTCGAGGAAGCTGCGCATCTTGCGGCTGCGGCTCGGGTGCTTGAGCTTGCGCAGCGCCTTCGCCTCGATCTGGCGGATGCGTTCGCGCGTCACGCTGAACTGCTGGCCGACCTCTTCGAGCGTGTGGTCGGTGTTCATGCCGATGCCGAAGCGCATGCGCAGCACGCGTTCCTCGCGCGGGGTGAGGCTGGCGAGGACGCGGGTGACCGTTTCCTTGAGGTTCGCCTGGATCGCCGCGTCGACCGGGATCACCGCATTCTTGTCCTCGATGAAATCGCCGAGGTGCGAATCCTCCTCGTCGCCGATCGGCGTTTCGAGGCTGATCGGCTCCTTGGCGATCTTCATCACCTTACGGACCTTTTCGAGCGGCATCGACAGCCGCTCGGCCATTTCCTCCGGCGTCGGCTCGCGGCCCTGCTCGTGGAGGAACTGGCGGCTGGTGCGGACCAGCTTGTTGATCGTCTCGATCATATGCACCGGGATGCGGATCGTGCGCGCCTGATCGGCGATCGAGCGGGTGATCGCCTGGCGGATCCACCAGGTCGCATAGGTGCTGAACTTGTAGCCGCGACGATATTCGAACTTATCGACCGCCTTCATCAGGCCGATATTGCCCTCCTGGATGAGATCCAGGAATTGCAGGCCGCGGTTGGTGTATTTCTTGGCGATCGAGATGACGAGCCGCAGGTTCGCCTCGACCATCTCCTTCTTGGCGATGCGCGCCTCGCGCTCCGCCTTCTGCACCATGTTGACAATGCGGCGGAATTCGGTGAGCGCCATGCCGGTCTGCTGCGAAATCTCGCTGATCTCGCCGCGGATGCGGTCGACCGCATCGGCCTCGTTGGTGGCGAAGGCAGTCCATTTCTTGTCGAGCTTGCCGACCGACTGCAGCCAGGTGTCGTCCATCTCGTGGCCGACGTAACGGTCGAGAAAGTCCTTGCGGCTGACCTTGTGGCGCTCGGCGAGGCGCAGCATCTGGCCGCCCAGCGCGGTCAGGCGCCGGTTGAAGGCATAGAGCTGGTCGACGAGATATTCGATCTTGGCATTGTGGAACTGGACGCTCTCGACCTCGGCGGTGAGGTCCTCGCGCAGCTTCTGGTATTTGCGCTCGTCTGCGGCGGACAGCTCGCCGCCGGCCTGCATCGCGTCGAGGCGCGCCTGCTGGATTTTGCTGAACTTCTTGTAGAGCGCGGTGATGTTGGCGAACCGCTCGAGCGCCTGCGGCTTGAGCGTCTCCTCCATCTGCGCGAGGCTGAGCGTATTGTCCTCATCCTCGTCGTCGGACGGACGCGGGGTGCGGCTCTCCCCCGATTCATCGTCCTCGTCGGCCGACGGCTCCTCGGGCTCTTCCTCTTCCTTGAAACTGGCGCCGGCGGTCTTCTCGCTGATCTCGCCCGATTCATCGTCCTCGGCACCCTCGACCTGCTCGGCCGACGGACCCTTGGACAGCATCGCGTCGAGATCGAGGATCTCGCGCAGCTGCATCGTGCCCTCGTTGAGCGCGGTCGACCAGTCGATGATCGCGTTGAAGGTGATCGGCGACTCGCACAGGCCGAGGATCATCGTGTCGCGACCCGCCTCGATCCGCTTGGCGATGGCGATCTCGCCCTCGCGGCTGAGCAGCTCGACCGCACCCATCTCGCGCAGGTACATGCGGACCGGATCGTCGGTACGATCGACGGTCTCTTTCTTCTTCGTTTCGAGCGCGGGCGCGGCGGAACCGTCGCCGTCGGCCTCGACGGGCTCGGCCTCGTCGTCCTCGGCCTGCTCCTTGTCGTCGCCGTCCTCGCCGGCTTCCTCGTTCTCGACGATGTTGACGCCCATCTCGTTCAGCGCGGACATGATGTCCTCGAGTTGGTCGGACGACATCTGATCCTGGGGCAGCGCCTCGTTGAGCTGGTCGTAGGTGATGTAGCCGCGCTTCTTGGCGCGGGCGACCAGCTTCTTGATATCGGCGTCATTGAGGTCGATCAGCGGCGCGTCGGTCACGTCCGCACCCTCATCGCCACCGTTACCGTTAACCTTCGCCATCAATTACCCTCGGATCCAAACGATCGGGCGTCTTCGTTCGACTGCACCAGATTTGCAAGTCGAAGCTCCAAGCCCTGTTTCTCTTTCACCAACGCCACTTGTCGTTCGAACGCCTCGGCGGTGAAGTGCGCCTGCATCGAGGCGGTCGCTTCGCCGAGCGCCATGTCCACTTCGGGGCGCGCCACCATGATGGCGATCGCTTCGTCGAGGTCGGCACGGGCGCGGGCGGGGTCGCCGCCGCTTTGCGTGAACGAATAGGGCATCGTATCGGCTCTCAACAAATCGCTTGCGATCGCATCAAAACCGGATTTCGCCAATATGGTGCGCAGACGCGCGCTATCAAGCGCCTGGTCCTCCAGCGCGACGTCGACCACCGCCTCGAACAATCGGCCGAGCGCGCCGCCGATCAGCTTGAGGCTGCCGAGCACCTCCATGTGCCGCGCGATCTCGACCGGGTGGCGGATCAGCCCGGCGAGGATCGCCTTGGCGATGACCGGGTCGATGCCGGCGGCGTGGAACGCCTTCACGTCCTCGGTCGGCGGCGCGATCGGCTGTTTCCACTGGCCGTCGGGGCCACGCTTGCCCTGCGCGCGCGGGGCGGCGGGGGTGAAGGCGCGGCGCTTGGGCGCGAAATGCTCGTAGAAGCGGTTCTTGAACTCGTTCTCATATTCCTTGCGTACCGACGGGTCGGCGATCGTCGCGGCGAGTTCGTGCAGCCGCTGCTTGAGCCCGGCGCGCTGTTCGGGCGTGTCGAGCGGGCCGGCGGCGACCTCGCTCTGCCACAGGCGCTCCACCAGAGGTTGCGGTTGCTGGAGCAGCGCCTCCATCGCCTGCCGCCCGCCGGACCGGACGAGGTCGTCGGGGTCCTGCCCTTCGGGCAGTGTGACGAAGGCGAGGCTGCGGCCGTTGCCGAGCATCGGCATCGCGCGGTGCGCGGCGCGCAACGCCGCCTTCTGCCCGGCGCTGTCGCCGTCGAGGCATAGGATCGGCACGTCGCTGATCCGCCACAGCCGTTCGAGCTGCGCCTCGGTGAGCGCGGTGCCGAGCGGCGCGACGGCGTCGTCGATCCCCGCCTGCGCCAGCGCGATCACGTCCATATAGCCCTCGACGACGAGGATGCGCGCGGACTTGCGCGCGGCGGGAGCGGCGCGATCGAGATTGTAGAGCGTCCGGCCCTTGTCGAAGAGCGGTGTGTCGGGGGAGTTGAGGTATTTGGGCTCGCCCTCGCCGATGACGCGGCCGCCGAAGGCGATCGTCCGCCCGCGCGCGTCGCGGATCGGGATCATCAGCCGGCCGCGGAACCGGTCGTAGGGCTCCTTGCTGTCGACCTGGATCAGCAGGCCGCATTCGACCAGTGCGGGGTCGCCATAATCCTTGAGCGCGGTCTTCAACTTGCCGCGGCTGTCGGGCGAGAACCCCATGCCGAAGGCGCGGGCGGTTGCCGGCGTGATGCCGCGCTTGGCGAGCACCGCGCGCGCCTCGGCGCCGCCGATGCCGTTCATCTGCTCGGTGAACCAGGTGGCGGCGTCGGCCATCGCCTCGTGCAGGCCCTTGGCACGCTCGGCCTTGGCGGCGGAGGCGCGGTCCTGCGCGGGCATCTCCATGCCGGCGGCCTGCGCGAGTTCCTTGACCGCGTCGATGAAGGGCAGGCCGCGCTGGTCGGTCATCCACTTGATCGCGTCGCCGTGCGCGGAGCACCCGAAGCAGTGATAGAAGCCCTTGTCGTCGTTGACGTAGAAGGACGGCGTCTTCTCGTTATGGAACGGGCAGCAGCCGCGCATCTCGCGGCCGGCCTTTTGCAGCTTGGTCGTCTTGCCGACCAAGGCGGACAACGACGTGCGGGCACGCAGTTCGTCCAGAAAGGCAGGGGAGAGACTCATGCCGTGATTTTACCATGCGCGCTGCGACGGCTTTCGGCAAGCTGGTTTGGGGGTGTTTCGCGCGAAGACGCGAAGACGGTGGCTCGCGCGGAGATGCGGAGGGAAGAAGGATGGTTCACGCGGAGGCGCGGAGGCGCAGAGAGAGAGAAGAAGGTTGGTTCACGCGAAGGCGCGAAGGCGCGAAGGTGTCGTGCGTCGGGGAGGGCGCGCGCGAAAGACGCAAGGTTAGGGAGAGCTGCCGCTCCCCCCACTCGTCATCCCGACGAACGTCGGGACCCATGGACGCGCTGGTGGAGCGATGGCGCGGTACGTCCGGGCTTGCCGCGACCATGGGCCCCGGCGTTCGCCGGGGTGACGAATGAGGGGGCGGCGGCATGCCCACGAGGGCGCCTCCTCTGCGCTCTCTGCGCCTCTGCGCGAACCAACCTTCTTCTCTCCGCGCTTCCGCGTGAACCTCTTCGCGGCTTCGCGTCTTCGCGTGAACCGAACTTCGCCGAAGCTTCGCGTGGAGGCTTAGGACAAAGCCGCCTTCACCAAACCGCTCGCCTTGCTCATGTCGAGGCTCGCGGCATGGCGTGCCTTCAGTTCGGCCATTACCCGGCCCATGTCCTTCATGCCGGTCGCGCCGAGTTCGTCCTTGATCGCGAGGATGGCGGCGGTGGTGTCCGCCTCGCTCATCTGTGCCGGGAGGAAGCGTTCGATCACCGCGACCTCCGCCTTTTCGGCATCGGCGAGTTCCTGGCGGCCGCCGGTTTCGTACATCGCGATCGATTCGCGGCGCTGCTTGACCATTTTCTGCAGCACCTCGACCACGACGGCATCGTCGTCGGGCGTGCTGCCGCTGGTCCGCAGCTCGATGTCGCGGTTCTTGATGGCGGCCTGTATCAGGCTGATCGCATTGCGCGATTCCTTGTCGCCGGCCTTCATGGCGGTGACCTGGGCGGCCTTGATGTCGTCGCGAATCATGGGGAAGCTCTCGAAGAAACACTGGAAGCGACCGAGCCTAGCGGAGGAACGGCCGCCCGTGAACCGGTTGACCTGAGGGGGGCAGGGGTCTAGCGGGCGCCTCTTAGCGACATAGACGAAATCTGTAGGAGTGCCCGCCAAGCCATGGCCGACGCCAAGCCCATTGCCATGCCCGCAAAGCCTGACGGCGCGACGGGCGTTCTGGTCCTCGCCAACGGCGAGGTGGCCTGGGGCCGCGGCTTCGGGGCGGAAGGCGCCGCGGTCGGCGAGGTGTGCTTCCACACCGCGATGACCGGTTATCAGGAGATCATGACCGACCCGAGTTTCGCCGGGCAGATTATCACCTTCACCTTCCCGCATATCGGCAACGTCGGCGCCAATCCCGACGATGTCGAGGCGGACGCGCCGCACGCGCTCGGCATGATCGTCCGCGAGGACGTGACCGCGCCGTCCAACTTCCGCAGCGTCGAGCGGCTCGACGGCTGGATGCAGCGCCACGCGCGGATCGGCCTCGCCGGGATCGACACGCGCGCGCTGACCCGCCGAATCCGGTCGGGCGGGGCGCCCAACGGCGTCGTCGCGCATTCGGCGAGCGGCGAGTTCGACCTCGACGCATTGCTGGCGATGGCACAGGGCTGGCCGGGGCTGGAGGGGATGGACCTCGCCAAGGAGGTCTCCACCGCGACGCATTACGCCTGGGGCGAAAGCCGCGAGGGCGGGCCGTGGCGGCTCGGCTTCGGTTATGACCGCGACGGTGCCGGCGAAGGCGCCCGTCCGCACGTCGTCGCGATCGATTACGGCAGCAAGCACAACATCTTCCGCAACCTCGTCCAGGCCGGTGCGAAGGTCACCGTGCTGCCCGCCGCGGCGACGTTCGACGAGGTGATGGCGCTCGGCCCCGACGGCATCTTCCTGTCCAACGGCCCCGGCGATCCCGCCGCGACCGGGGACTATGCGGTGCCGGTGATCCGGCAACTGCTCGACACCGGCACGCCGTTGTTCGGCATCTGCCTCGGCCATCAGTTGCTCGGCCTTGCGGTCGGCGCGACGACGACCAAGATGTTCCAGGGTCATCGCGGCGCCAACCATCCGGTCAAGCGCCTGTCCGACGGCGCGGTCGAGATCACCAGCATGAATCACGGCTTCGCGGTGGAACGCGACAGCCTGCCCGCCAACGTCCGCGAGACGCACGTGTCGCTGTTCGACGGCTCGAACGCGGGGCTCGAGCTGACCGACCGGCCGGCATTCTCGGTGCAATATCACCCGGAGGCGTCGCCGGGGCCGCAGGACAGCCTGTATCTTTTCGAGCGGTTCGTCGGGTCGCTCGGACGGGATGCACAGTGAGCGTGTTGCTCGCGCTTGCCATGCATAGCGCGATGCCGATGTCGTCCCCGTCTGCGAAAGTCATCGCCGCTCGGTTGGATGCCATAGCCAAGACTTGCGGCGTCCCACGCCGATGGCTCGGACAGCGCGGCCGAGAAATCGTCTTCAAGGGGCCACCGGATGGTGATCCGGCGAAGCTCGAATGTGTGTTGAAGAAGATGAGTGCGATGATCGACGCGGCGAACCGCGGGATCGGCGACGCACCTACTCCGAAAGAAGACTGATGCCCAAACGCACCGACATCTCCTCCATCCTCGTGATCGGCGCGGGACCGATCGTCATCGGGCAGGCGTGCGAGTTCGATTATTCGGGCACGCAGGCGATCAAGGCCCTGAAGGAAGAGGGCTATCGCATCGTCCTGGTCAATTCGAACCCAGCGACGATCATGACCGACCCCGAGCTGGCCGACGCCACCTATGTCGAGCCGATCACGCCCGCGGTGGTCGCCAAGATCATCGAGAAGGAGCGGCCCGACGCGGTCCTGCCGACGATGGGCGGGCAGACCGCGCTCAACACCGCGCTGGCGCTGTTCCACGACGGCACGCTGGAGAAGTTCGGCGTGCAGATGATTGGTGCCGACGCCGAGGCGATCGACAAGGCCGAGGACCGGCTGAAGTTCAAGGACGCGATGACCAAGATCGGGCTCAACAGCGCCCGCTCGGCGATCGCGCATACCGTCGAGGAGGCGCTGGCGGGGCTCGAGGTCACCGGGCTGCCGGCGATCATCCGGCCGAGCTTCACGATGGGCGGCTCGGGCGGCGGCGTCGTCTACAACCGCTCCGAATTCGTCGAGATGGTCCGCAAGGGCCTCGACGCGTCGCCGACCACCGAGGTGCTGATCGAAGAATCGCTCCTCGGCTGGAAGGAGTATGAGATGGAGGTGGTGCGCGACCGCAAGGACAATTGCATCATCATCTGCTCGATCGAGAATGTCGATCCGATGGGCGTCCATACCGGCGATTCGATCACCGTCGCGCCCGCGCTGACGCTGACCGACAAGGAATATCAGATCATGCGCAACGCATCGATCGCGGTGCTCCGGGAGATCGGCGTCGAGACCGGCGGCTCCAACGTCCAGTTCGCGGTCAATCCGAAGGACGGGCGCCTCGTCGTCATCGAGATGAACCCGCGCGTGTCGCGGTCGTCGGCACTCGCGTCGAAGGCGACCGGCTTCCCGATCGCCAAGGTCGCCGCCAAGCTGGCGGTCGGCTACACGCTCGACGAGATCGAGAACGACATCACCGGCGCGACGCCGGCGTCGTTCGAGCCGACGATCGACTATGTCGTCACCAAGATCCCGCGCTTCGCCTTCGAGAAGTTCAAGGGCGCGGAAGCCGTGCTGTCGACCGCGATGAAGTCGGTCGGCGAGGTGATGGCGATCGGCCGCAACATCCACGAATCGATGCAGAAGGCGCTGCGCGGGCTGGAGACCGGCCTGTCCGGCTTCAACGCGGTCGAGCGCCTGGTCGGCGCGCCGCGCGCGGAGATCGAGGCGGCGCTGGCCGTCGCCACGCCGGACCGGCTGCTGGTCGCGGCGCAGGCTCTGCGCGAGGGCTTCACCGTCGCCGAGGTGCATGCGATCGCCAAGTTCGATCCGTGGTTCCTCGAACGGCTCGCCGAGATCGTCGCCGCGGAGGACGAGGTCAGCACCAACGGCCTGCCGATCGAGGCGGTCGGGCTGCGCCGGCTGAAGGCGATGGGGTTCAGCGACAAGCGTCTGGCCTATCTGGCGCTTCAGTCGGCCAATCTGCGCGGCAATGCGCGCGGCATCGCGCGCGGTTCGGGGCTGATCCACGACGCGGTAGTCGCGATGACCGGCGGCGTCACCGAAGACGAGGTGCGCAGCCTGCGCCACCGGCTCGGCGTGCGTCCGGTGTTCAAGCGGATCGACACCTGCGCGGCGGAGTTCGACGCCAAGACGCCCTATATGTACTCGACCTACGAGGCGCCGAGCTTCGGCGAGCCCGAGGACGAGAGCATGCCGTCGGATCGCCGCAAGGTAGTGATCCTGGGCGGCGGCCCGAACCGGATCGGGCAGGGCATCGAATTCGACTATTGCTGCTGCCACGCCTGTTTCGCGCTGGCGGACGTCGGTTACGAGACGATCATGATCAACTGCAACCCGGAGACGGTGAGCACCGATTACGACACGTCCGACCGCCTGTATTTCGAACCGCTGACCGCCGAGGACGTGCTGGAGATCCTGCACGTCGAGCAGAGCCGCGGCGAACTGGTCGGGGTGATCGTCCAGTTCGGCGGGCAGACGCCGCTCAACCTCGCGCGGGCGCTGGAGAAGGCGGGGATCCCGATCCTCGGCACCAGCCCGGATGCGATCGACCTGGCGGAGGACCGCGAGCGGTTTGCGGCGCTGGTCAACAAGCTGCGCCTCAAGCAGCCGGCGAACGGCCTCGCGCGCAGCCGCGACGAGGCGGTCGCGGCGGCGGAGCGGATCGGCTACCCGGTGCTGATGCGGCCGAGCTACGTGCTGGGCGGGCGGGCGATGGAGATCGTCGATTCGCTCCAGCAGCTCGACGATTACATCCAGACCGCGGTGCAGGTGTCGGGCGATTCGCCGGTGCTGATCGATCAATATCTGCGCGACGCGATCGAGGTCGACGTCGATGCGATCTGCGACGGCGAGGATGTCGTCGTCGCCGGCCTGCTGCAGCATATCGAGGAGGCGGGCGTCCATTCGGGCGACAGCGCCTGTTCGATCCCGCCGTATTCGCTGACCCCCGAGACGATCGCCGAGATCGAGCGGCAGACGGTGGCGCTGGCGCATGCCCTGTCGGTCAAGGGGCTGATGAACATCCAGTTCGCGGTCAAGGACGGCGAGGTCTATCTGATCGAGGTCAATCCGCGTGCGTCGCGCACCGTGCCGTTCGTTGCCAAGGCGATCGGCGTACCGATCGCCAAGATCGCCAGCCGGGTGATGGCGGGCGAGAAGCTGAAGGACCTGCCGCCGATCGACCGCCACATCGATTATTATGCGGTCAAGGAAGCGGTGTTCCCGTTCAACCGCTTCCCCGGCATCGATCCGGTGCTGTCACCCGAGATGAAGAGCACCGGCGAGGTGATGGGGATCGACCCCGATTTCACCACCGCCTTCGCCAAGTCGCAGCTCGGTGCGGGCACGGTGCTGCCGACCGGCGGCACGGCGTTCGTCAGCGTCAAGAGCGGCGACAAGCCGCATATCGTGCCGGCGGTGAAGTCGTTGCTCGCGCATGGCTTCAAGGTGCTCGCGACCGGCGGCACCGCCGATTATCTCGAAACCGTCGGGCTGACGGTGGAAAAGGTGAACAAGGTGGCACAGGGCCGGCCGCACATCCTCGACCGGATCATGGACGGCGAGGTGACGCTGATCTTCAACACCACCGAGGGGTGGCAGAGCCTGAAGGATTCGAAGCCGATCCGGCAGGCGGCGCTGGCGCAGAAGATTCCGTATTTCACCACCGCGCCCGCCAGCGTGCAGGCGGCGGCGGCAATCGGGGTCACGTCCCTTGAAGTACGGCCGTTGCAATCCTACTATTCGCAGTCGCACAACTGATCCCGACATAATGACGTGATGTGCGGGGCGGCCTCTCGATAGGTGCGCCGCGGGGTATGAGTGAATTGGGGACGTAGATATGGCGACCGTCGAAAAGATGCCGATGCTCCAGGAGGGCTATGACACGCTCGTCGCGGACCTGAAGCGTCTGAAAGCCGAGCGTCCCCTGATCGTGGACGCGATCGAGGAAGCGCGGGCGCACGGCGATCTGTCCGAAAACGCCGAATATCATGCGGCCAAGGAACAGCAGGGCCAGAACGAGGCGACGATCAGCGATATCGAGGACAAATTGTCCCGCGCGCAGATCATCGATCCGCTGGAGCTGTCGGGCGACAAGGTGGTGTTCGGCGCGACGGTGACGCTGCTCGACGACGACGACAAGCCGGTGAAATACCAGATCGTCGGCCAGACCGAGGCGAACGCCAAGACCGGGCGCATCTCGTACAATTCGCCGCTGGGCCGTGCGCTGATCGGGCGCCGGGTGGACGACGAGGTCGAGGTGTCGGTGCCGGCGGGCGATCGCTATTACGTGGTGTCGAAGGTCGAGTTCATCTGATCTGAGTCGCGCGGGCAGGGGGCCGGGCGGTGTAGGGGCGTTGTTTCATACGACGCCGGGCGCCGTATCCTCCCCCTCCGTCAGGCCTGCGGCCTGCCACCTCCCCCTGGCGGGGGAGGACTTTTTCGTGTGCTACTCTTTCGTCATCCCGGCGGAGGCCGGGATCCATGGATACGATGCCATCGGCGTGGGCGCGCCTCACGTATGTTCCGTTCGCGTGGGTCCCGGATTTCGCCGGGATGACGAGTGAAAGGGGGTCTGCCCCTCTTAAATGACGTCATCCCCGCGAAGGCGGGAATCCATAAACGCTGACGTAGCGATAGGGGTCGCAAGGTCCGCGTGTCTGGATTCCGGCCTGCGCGGCGATGGCGATCATCGTTAGAATCCGAAGGAGCCTAAACCGCCCCGCGCCTCACGCCGTCGGCGGGGTCAGCAGTTCCGGCTCGAGCAGGCGGTGCAGGTGGACGACGACGAACTTCATCTCGGCGTCGTCGACGGTGCGCTGCGCGTTGGCGCGCCAAGCCTTTTCGGCGCTGGCATAATCGGCGAAGATACCGACGACCTCGAGCTTCGACGGGTCGGCGAATTCGAGGGTGCGGGGGTCCTTGACGCGGCCGCCGAAGACGAGGTGGAGCTTGCTCATGCGCGTATCCCGGGTGTGAGGGTCAAGCCCGACGCCCTAGCGTGTTGCGCTGCGATATTGAACCCCCGACGCCATATGCCGCCGCCGGGGGCTCCGGCGGCGGCGAGGGGCGTCAGCCCTTGTTGGCGGCGGTCTTCACCGCGGCCGAGCCGGCGGTGGTCGCCGCCTTGGCGAGGCCCTGGAACAGCGACTTGACCTGATCCTTGGCCGCGTCCTTCGACAGGCCGGCATTCTGCAGCTCGCCGGTGCCGGCTTCGCGTGCCGCCTGGATCGCACCGCGGGCGCGCTCGCCGAGCGTGCGGCCGAGCGGCGCGAGCAATTCCTTCTCCTTCTCCGAACGCGGGATCAGCGCGCCGGCGAGCGCGCCGATGGCGAGTCCGCCCGCGACGATGGCGAGCGGATTGTGCTCGACGGCGTCGGCGGTGCGGCGGGCGGCGTCGGTCGCGACGTGCTTGGCATCGTCGATACGGGCGTGGATGTCGTGATTGTCGGTCATGCGTCTATCCTTCGTGCGGGGGCGCTATGCGTCGGTACGGGGTCAGTCCTGCGGGCCGAGACCGGGTTCGTGGTCGCGGTGGCCGGGCTTGTGCTTGGGTTTGCGGCGGAACAGCGCAGCGATGCGATGGCGGGCGAGGAACAGGCCGGCGACCGCGGTCGCGCCGGCGACCGCACCGGGGTTGCGCACCGCGGTGTTGAGGCTGGCCTGCGCCGCCGCGCCACCCTTGTCGGTGAACTCACGCGCCGCCTGCAACGCGAGCGCGCGCGGGTTGAGCCGGACCTGCAACTTGCCGAGCGTCGCGTTCAGCCGTTCGCGCGCGGCGAGTGCCTCGGCTTCCGCCTCGGCGAGCCGCACCGTCGGGAGCTGCGCGGTCATCGCGGCGTGCCCGGTGCGAGCCGGCCCTTGCCGATGATCGCCAGCACCGCGGCGATCGCGAACACGGCGATCACCACCGCGGCGGTGGCGAGGCCGGGGCCGATCAGCGTCGCCAGGCTGAGGATCAGCCCGACGAGCAAGGCGATTAGCCCGGCGAGCGCCAGCACCGCGGCGACGACGAAGAAGACCACGGCGTTCTTGTAAGCGCTGGCGCGCTCGCCGACGCGCGCCTTGACCAATGCCACCTCGGCACCGGCAAGACCGCGCGCGTCATCGACGAGCTGCGTGACGAGCGTCGCGATGCTCTCGTCCTCGGTCATCGGCTGGATCGTCGCCATGGAGCCGATCAGGCCTTGTTGCCGTCGATACCGGACTGGACGAGGCGGGCGACCGCAAAGCCCAAAGCGGCAGCGACGCCGACCGCGACGCCGGGGCTCTTGCGGACGAACTCGCGTGCCTCGTCGAGCAGCTCCTCGGTGTCCTTGCCCTTGAGCTGTTCGGCGAAATTGGACACCGCACCGGCGGCGGTGCGGGCATAGTCGCCATATTGCGCGCCGAGCTTGTCGTCGACCTGCTGCGCGGCGTCGTTGATCAGCGTCGACAACTGGTCGAGCCCGCCGACCGCGCGTTCCTTGCCGGTATCGGCGAGGGTGCGGATCTTGTCGGTCGCCTGCGCGCCGTATTTGGACGAATAGTCCTTCACCGTCTGCTTGGCCTGATCGGTCTTGCTCGCGCCGGCGTCGATGACGTCCGCGGCGGTCGTGTCGCCGTCGGTGACGGTCGTGAAATCGGTATCGGCCATGGCTCACCCTTTCCTATGTTCGACACGCTCAACCCCGGCCCAAGGGACGCGGTTCCCTCGTCGTCGCGGAGATTGCCGCGACCCCACCGGCGCGGTAGAGCGCGCGCATCACGCCCCAGAGGTAGGAGCATCGTTACGTGACCGCAATCATCGACATCCATGGCCGCCAGATCCTCGACAGCCGGGGCAACCCGACGGTGGAGGTCGACGTGCTGCTGGAGGACGGCAGCTTCGGCCGCGCCGCGGTGCCGTCGGGCGCCTCGACCGGCGCGCACGAGGCGGTCGAGAAGCGGGACGGCGACAAGAGTCGCTGGGGCGGCAAGGGCGTCGACGAGGCGATCGAGGCCGTCAACGGCGAGCTGGTCGAGGCGCTGCTCGGTCTCGACGCGGAGGATCAGGCCGATCTCGACGCGGCGATGATCGAACTCGACGGCACCGAGAACAAGGGCCGGCTGGGCGCCAATGCGATCCTGGGCATCAGCCTCGCCACCGCCAAGGCGGCGGCGGAAGCGCGCGGCATGCCGCTCTATAAGTACGTCGGCGGGGTTTCGGCGCACGTTCTGCCGGTGCCGATGATGAACATCATCAACGGCGGCGAACATGCCGACAATCCGATCGACTTCCAGGAATTCATGATCGTGCCGGTCGGCGCGGCGAACATCGTCGAGGCGGTGCGCTGCGGCTCGGAAATCTTCCATACGCTGAAGAAGGCGCTGCACGACAAGGGGCTGGCGACCGGCGTCGGCGACGAGGGCGGCTTCGCGCCGAACATCGCCTCGACCGACGAGGCGCTGGGCTTCATCATGCAGAGCATCGAGAAGGCGGGCTATACGCCGGGCGACGACGTGATGCTGGCGCTCGATTGCGCCGCGACCGAATTCTACAAGGACGGCCGCTACGATATCTCGGGCGAGGGCAAGGTGCTGGAGAGCGGCGCGATGGCCGAATATCTCGCCGACCTGACCCGCCGCTACCCGATCTTCTCGATCGAGGACGGCATGAGCGAGGACGATTGGGAGGGCTGGAAGGCGCTCACCGACCTGATCGGCGACAAGGTGCAGCTGGTCGGCGATGATCTGTTCGTCACCAACCCCAAGCGGTTGAAGCGCGGGATCGAAGGCGGCTATGCCAATTCGCTGCTGGTGAAGGTCAACCAGATCGGCACGCTGACCGAGACGCTGGAGGCGGTGACGATGGCGCAGCGCGCGCGCTACACCGCGGTGATGAGTCATCGTTCGGGCGAAACCGAGGATGCGACGATCGCCGATCTCGCGGTCGCGACCAATTGCGGGCAGATCAAGACCGGCTCGCTGGCGCGATCGGACCGGCTCGCCAAGTACAACCAGCTCATCCGCATCGAGGAAGAGCTTGGCGATTCGGCACGTTATGCCGGTCGTGACGTTCTGAGGGCTTGATCCGGCACGAACGTCGGGCGAGGATGCAGGGCATGGCGGCACGCGGACAGAGACCATCGGCTTTCGCCCGGACGATGCGCCGGGCGGCGCTGCCGGCGCTGGGGCTGACGATCATGGCGTTCTTCGGCGCCTATGCGGTGCTCGGGCCCAACGGCATCCTCGCCTATGGCGATTACAAGAAGCAATTGGTGCGGCGCGAGAAGCAATTCGCCACGCTGGACCAGAAACGCGCGGTGCTGAAGAACCGGGTGGCGCTGCTCGACCCGGATCACGCCAACCCGGATATGGTCGACGAGATGGTCCGCAAGGAACTGAACGTCGCGCACCCCGACGAGGTGATCGTCCCGCTGAAGTGATCGTCCATTTCTTTGTCGGCGGCGAGGTCAGTCGCATATGCGCGTCCGTATAGTTCGGACAATTCTTAGACCGATGCCGTCACCCCGGCCTTGTGCCGGGGTCCCGCTTCTTCGGACGGTAAGAAGAAGCGGGATGCCGGATCACGTCCGGCATGACGGGAATGGGAATTGCCATCGTAACATTCGATCGGCCGTAAGACATAGTCGCCTCCGCGACGGGAGGATTGCCGTTCATTCGCTGACGTGGCCGGGTCCCAGATCGGCGTCGCCGCCTTTCGGCCGGCCTTCGCCGCCGGTGACGGGATAGCCGTCGCCGGTCGCGGCGTCGGAATCGAAATCCTCGCCGGGATTGCCGCCGCCGGCGCCGCTGCCGCTGCCGTGGACCTCGCCGGTGTGCGGGTCGAACGAGGCGCGGCGGCCGTTGTCGGGCGGGATCGCCGGGTCGTGCGGCGGAGCGGGGTCGCCGGGGCGGGCGGCGACGGTGCCGCTGGGGCGTTGCGCGCCCAGCGCGGCTTCGCGGTCGGCGTTATATTCCTGACCGGAATGGCCGTCGGCGCGGTCGAACGGATTGGCGGCGGGATCGCGTTCGGGATCGGCCTTGGTGGCGCGGGGGGTATCGGACATGGGGACCTCCTGATCTCTCCGCATAGCAACGCCCGGCGCTCCGCGCGTATCCGCCGACAGTTTCTCTACCGACCGGTATAAAAGCCGTTGACGACCGCCGGAGCCGCTTATATACCGAACAGTATAGAAGATGGCGGCGAGGGATCGCGGCGATCGGATGAAACACCCGGATGCCCTTCGCAGTGCGGCGGCAAAAGGGGTGCAACAAATCGCACGTATCGGTCTGCATCGCCATGGATGCGGAGGGGTGGCGTGCGATGTCGAGAAGGGAGTGACGCCATGGCTTTTCTTGCTTTTGCCGAACCGGGCAACGCCGGTTATGCGCGGGTGAGCGCGCCCGCCGCGCGGCCGGTCGTGGTGTCGGAGGCCGCACCCCAGGTGCAGCGTGCAAAGGAGGAACGGCCGGTGCTGACGGAGCTTGAGCGTTCGGTGATCGGGATCGCACGGCAGGACGGCCTGTCGACGCTGCGTCAGCCGGGCCGGCTGACGCGCTGGGTCGGCCTGGTGTTCGGCGTGCGGATCAGCCCGCAGCTCGCCGACCCCAAGCTCGAGGCGTTGCGCCGGATCGCGGTGCTGAGCTGGAAGCGCGGCTATGCGATCGCCTCGGCCGAGGTGAAGGCGTTCCTGGCGTCGGGCTATTCGCCGGCCTTCTACGAACTGGTGGTCGATACGATCGCCTCGGCACGGCAGGCGGAAGCGCGGCGCGGACGGGCGTGAGTTGAAGGGGGCGCTGCGGCGTCCCTTTTTTTGCCTCTATGGTAGGCCGTCGAGATGCGCGGCTTATTCCGACCGACCAGGCTCCAGCTTTGGCAGACCTATGCTGTACCCCGGCGAAGGCCGGGGCCCAGTTTGGAAAGCCTTTGTAAGTCGTCACAAACCTCCACCCAACTAGGCCCCGGCCTCCGCCGGGGTGCTCTCCTGTTGGTAGCGAGCGATTTTCGCCGTGATTTGTCGGAGTGTTCGGTAGCGGCCGACCTTATGCTTCTCCCGGTGCCCCCACCTCTTACCCGAACAGCGCCGCGATCACGTCGGCGGAATGGACCGGCTTCTCGTAGCGCGGCACGCTGCGGAAGCGATCGTCGATCGTCCACGCGTCATAGCCGGTGACGAACAGGAATCTGGTGCCGGCCGCCGCCAGCAGCGTCGCGACCGGATAGCTCATCTCGCCGTGCAAATTGATATCGAGCACCGCGCCGTCGAGCGGCGGGGCGGTGGCGAGCAGTTCGACCGCGGCGGCGAGCGTGCCGATCGGGCCGACGATCTCTGCGCCGAGGCCGCGCAGATCGCGGGCGAGGTCGTCCGCGACGAGATATTCGTCCTCGACGATCAGGATGCGCCGGCCGCGGAGATCGGTCATGCGCGCGGTCGCTCCGCCGCCGGTCGAGGGGCTGCGGCGGGCGGCGTTCGGCAGGATGTCGAGCAGGCCGGCATATCCGCTGGGCCTAGCATGTTCTTGGTGAAGCGGCGCAACATTCCGCCGCTCCCTGCCGCGGTTCGTCGCGCGGCGCCACCCATTTGTCCGGCAAATTGACGAATGGCGAATCGCGGGATAGCATCGGCTGGTAACGCGATGGGACGCGTCAGGGGAGAGCGATGAAGGTGATGTCGAGGCTGTTGTTCTGTTCCGCGCTGGCGGTTCTGGTGTCCGGCGGCGCGTCCGCACAGCAGGCCGCGCCGGCGGCGGTGCCGTCCGATACGGTGTCGGTACGCGGCGATCATCCCGGTGCGAAATTCGACAAAAGGCTGTTCGGCCAGTTCGCCGAACACCTCGGCACCGGCATCTATGGCGGCATCTGGGTCGGCCCGAACAGCAAGATCCCGAACGTCCGCGGCTATCGCAGCGACGTGATCGAGGCGCTGAAGGCGATCAAGGTGCCCGTCGTGCGCTGGCCCGGCGGCTGCTTCGCCGACGAATATCATTGGCGCGAAGGCATCGGCCCGCGCGGCAAGCGCCCGGTCAAGGTCAACACCAATTGGGGCGGGGTGACCGAGGACAATGCGGTCGGCACCCACGAGTTCATGGACTATTCGGAGCTGCTCGGCGCCGAGGCCTATGTCTCGGGCAACGTCGGCTCGGCGCCGCCGCGCGAGATGGCCGAATGGGTCGAATATATGACCTCGCCGACCGGATCGACGCTCGCCAAGGAGCGCGCCGCCAACGGCCGCAAGGAGCCGTGGAAGGTGCCGATGTTCGGCATCGGCAACGAATTGTGGGGCTGCGGCGGCAATATGACGCCCGAATATGCCGCCGACGAGACGCGCCGCTACGCGACCTTCGTCAAGGCGCCCGAGGGCGTGCCGATCATGAAGGTGGCGAGCGGCGCCAATGCCGAGGATTACAATTGGACCGAGGTGATGATGCAGAAGGCGGGCAACGTCTTCTCCGGAATCGGCGTCCATTATTACACGGTGCCCGGAAGCTGGGAGAAAAAGGGCGCGGCTACCGGCTTCGACGAGGAAGCCTGGGCGCGGACGCTCGCCAAGACGATGAAGATGGAGGAATTGCTCCAGGGTCATTCGCGGATCATGGACAAATACGACCCCAAGAAGCGGGTCGCGCTGCTCGTCGACGAATGGGGCACCTGGTACGATCAGGAACCGGGATCGCATCCGGGTTTCCTCTACCAGCAGAACAGCATGCGCGACGCGGTGGTGGCGAGCCTCAATCTCGATATCTTCGCGCGCCATGCCGATCGCGTTCGCGGCGCCAATATCGCGCAGATGGTCAACGTGTTGCAGGCGATGCTGCTGACCGACGGCAACCGCATGGTGAAGACGCCGACCTATTGGGTGTTCGACCTGTACAAGGGCTATCAGGACGGCACCGTCCTGCCCGCCGAGGTCAGCTCGCATTGGTATCGCAACGGCGGGCATGAGCTGCGCGCGGTGAGTTCGAGCGCGGTGCGCGGCACCGACGGCGTGGTGCACGTCGCGCTGACCAACGTCGATCCGAACCAGCCGGCGACCGTGTCGGTGCAGCTCGCGGGGATCGCGGGGGGCAATGTGAGCGGGCGTATCCTGACGGGCACGACAATGGACGCGCACAACACCTTCGATGCGCCCGACGTGGTGAAGCCGGTGGCATTCACCGGGGCGACGCTGTCGGGCGGAACGCTGTCGGTGACGCTGCCGGCGAAGTCGGTGGTGATGCTGGACATCCAGTAAGGGACGCGAGCGGCGCCGGTGGTGCCGCCCCCGATGCCGGATGTTGCGACGGCGCCTATATCCCCGTCATGCCCGACTTGATCCGGCATCCCGCTTCTTCGCACCGTCCGAAGAAGCGGGACCCCGGCGCAAGGCCGGGGTGACGGCGGGATTGGAATGGATGAAGCTCGGCAATCGTCTGCGCGTCACACCCGGCCGTCGACCATCGCGCGGATATCCACCCGCGCCTTCAGCCGGGCCGCCAATAGCGCGGTGCCGCTGATCTTGCGCTGGACGAACAAGGTGTCGGCGGGCGGGACGTGCCAGGTGGCGCGGTCGTGCGCCATCTCCATGCCCTGTTCGCGGACGACCCCGACGAAGGCGCGGTCGCCGAAGTCGAACGGGCCGGGGCGGTTGAGCTCGCCGAGGATCACGTCGATCATCGCGTCGACCAGCGGCCGGTGCCGCGCCGCCGCCGTCTCGCCCAGGAACCCCGCCGCGATCGCTGCCTCGCGAACCGCATCGCGGTTCCCTGACAGGCCGGCAGCGAGGAGGCGGCGGTAGCCGTCCGCGGTCGCCGCCGGCACCGCGCGAGCGGCGCCGAAATCGAGCAGGACGATGCGGCCGGTCTCCGGTTGCCAGCGGTAATTGGCGAAATTGGGATCGGTCTGCATCAGCCCCCAGTCGAGCAGCTCGCGCAGCGCCAAAGCGATCAGGCTGTGCATCGCCGCGTCGCGCACCGGCTGTTCCGCGGCCTCCAGCGTCTCGATCGAAACGCCGGCGACATAGGTCATCGCGAGCACGTTCGGGGTGGTCAGCTCGGCGTGCAAATCGGGGATGACGAAGGCGGGATCGTCGGCGAGCAAGGCGCGGTAGCGGCGCATCATCGTGCCCTCGCGCAGATAATCCGCCTCTTCGTGAAGCTGGCGTTTCGCTTCGCTGAGCAGCGGCGATACGTCGAGCTCCTTGGGCAGCAGGCCGGAGACGCGCAGCAGGGTCGCGACATTGTCGACGTCGGCGTCGATGCTCTGCATGACGCCGGGATATTGCACCTTGATCGCCAGCTCGCGACCATCGGGCAGGCGCGCACGATGGACCTGGCCGATCGAGGCGGCGGCGATCGGATGCGCCTGAAAATGGGCGAAGCGACCGCGCCAGTCGCGGCCCCATTCCTTGGCGAGCACGGTATTGAGCTGCGCGGGCGGCATATGGTGCGCGTCGTTGCGGAGCCGGGCGAGGATCGTCGCCAGTTCGGGCGGCAGCATGTCGCCCGCGTCCATCGAGATCATCTGGCCGAGCTTCATCGCCGCGCCGCGCAGGTGCGCGAGCTGGTCGGCGACGCGCGTCGCATTGGCGGGGGTGAGCAGCAGATCGCCCATCCGCGGCCGTTCCCCCGCCGCGAGCCGCCGCGCACCCTCGGCGACGACGCCGCCGCCGACCCCCGCGGCGAGACGCCCGAAGGCACCGAGCCGCGACAGCCGGCCGCTCGGCACGGCACGGCCCTTGTCGGGGCGGTCGTCGCTCATGCCGGGATCAGGCGATCGGCGCGCAGCCGCTCGAACAGCGCGAAGAAGGCGTCGTCGGTCGGCTGATAGGCGGTGAAGCCGAGGCGGCGGCTCTTCGACATATCGGTGACGACCTCGATCGGGCGGCCGAGATCGGCGTCGGTATGCCAGGGCGAGGCGAGACGGGAGAGATCGGGCTCGACGAGCCCCTCGCGCCCGGCGATGCGGCGCCAGAGGTCGGCGTCGCCGGCCATCTGCGTCTCGAGCGGCTGTACGGTGCCGTCGAACGGCGCGGCCTCGACGCCGAACCAGTCGGCGATGCGGCCCCACATCCAGCTCCAGCGGAAGACGTCGCCGTTCACCACGTTGAACGCCTCGTCCGCGGCGGCTGGCGTGGTCGCCGCCCACAACAGATGACGCGCGAGCTGGCCGGCATCGGTCATGTCGGTAAGCCCGTCCCATTGCGCCGCCGAGCCGGGGAAGCGGAACGGCCGGCCGGTCTCACGGCAGAGCGTAGCATAGACGGCGAGCGTCGTGCCCATGTTCATCGCATTGCCGACCGCCTTGCCGATCACGGTATGCGGGCGGTGGACGCTCCAGGTGAAGCCGTCGCGCTCCGCCGCGGCGAACACCTCGTCCTCCTGCGCATAATAGAAATTCTCGACGTCGAGCCGGCCCTGTTCCTCGCGGAACGGGGTCTGCGGCAGCGCGCCTTTGCCATAGGCCTCGAACGGCCCGAGATAGTGTTTCAGTCCGGTGACGAGCGCGACGTGACGCGCGGTCCCGTTGTTCGCGCGCAGACCGTCGAGGAGGTTGCGGACCATCGCCGAATTGACGCGGATATTCTCCGCCTCGCTGTCCTGGCGCAGCCAGGTGGTGATGAACACCGCATCGGGGCGGATATCGGCGAGCGCGGTGGCGGTGCCGGCGGCGTCGAGCAGATCGGCGGCGACGGGCCGGACGCCCGGCTGGTCGCCGGGGCGGCGGGCGAGACCGTGGACGGTCCAGCCCTCGCTGACGAGAAGCGCTGCGGTCGCGCTGCCGACGATGCCGCTCGCACCGACGATCAATGCGTGTTTGGTCATGACTCTGCCTTTCCGGTAAGACGCTGCCAACGCAGGCCCTGCCGCAAGGGTCCGAGATTATTGGATTACCGTTGTTCGAACCGAGCTAAATCCGAGGGCGCTTGCCGTGTGGCCGGCGCCTGCGGCCTCGCTCACTGATAGGGCGGCTGGTGATATCCGGCGGGCGAGACGGTGAAGATCTCGCAGCCGTCGTCGGTGATGCCGATCGAATGTTCGAATTGCGCCGACAGCGAACGGTCGCGGGTCACCGCGGTCCAGCCGTCGTCGAGCAGCTTCACGTCCGGGCGGCCGATGTTGATCATCGGTTCGATCGTGAAGATCATGCCGGGCTTGAGTTCGGGACCGGTGCCGGGCTTGCCGACGTGGACGACTTCGGGTGCGTCGTGGAACAGCCGGCCGAGGCCGTGGCCGCAGAAGTCGCGGACGACGCCGTAGCGGTGCTTTTCGGCATGACGCTGGATGGCGTTGGCGACGTCGCCCATGTGGTTACCGGGCCTGGCCTGCTCGATGCCGAGCATCAGGCATTCGTAGGTGACCCCGACGAGGCGCTTCGCCTTCAACGGGACGTCGCCGATCAGATACATGCGGCTCGAATCGCCGTGCCAGCCGTCGACGATCGGGGTGACGTCGACGTTGACGATGTCGCCCGACTTCAGCGTCTTCTCGGACGGGATGCCGTGGCAGACGACGTGATTGATCGAGATGCAGGTCGAATGCGTGTAGCCGCGATAGCCGAGCGTCGCCGGCACGCCGTCGCGCGCGACGATGAAATCGTAGATCAGTTTGTCGAGCTCGGCGGTCGATACGCCCGGCACCATGTGCGGGGTCAGCATGTCCAGCGTCTCGGCGGCGAGCTTGCCCGCCTTGTGCATGCCCGCGAAGGCGGCGGGGCCATGGAGCTTGATGGCGCCGGTGCGCCCTTCCGGCGCGTCGGAGGTGACGGTCACGTATTCGGTCATCGCGGCGATATAGCGTGGTCGCGGCAATTTTGCGAGGCTATGACCGGGCGATGGAGCAGGAACGTATCTGGACCGCTGCGCTGGTCGTGATCGGGGATGAGATCCTCTCCGGCCGGACGCAGGACAAGAATATCGCGCAGCTCGCGAGCTGGCTCAACGTGCAGGGCATCCGCCTCGCCGAGGTGCGCGTGGTGCCCGACCGGACCGCGGCGATCGTCGAGGCGGTCAACACCTTGCGCGCGCGCAACGATTATCTGTTCACCACCGGCGGCATCGGGCCGACGCACGACGACATCACCGTCGACGCGATCGCCGCGGCGCTCGGTGTCGGGGTGGAGCATCATCCCGAGGCGATGGCGGTGCTGGAACGCTATTACGCGACGCGCGGCGGGCTGACCGAGACGCGCGCGCGGATGGCGCGGGTGCCGGCGGGCGCGGGGCTGATCCCCAATCGCGTGTCGGGCGCGCCGGGCATCCACATCGGCAACATCTTCATCATGGCGGGGGTGCCGCACATCACCGCGGGGATGCTCGATGCGTTGACCGGGACGCTGGAAGGCGGGCGGCCGGTGGTGTCGGGGACGATCGGCTGCTGGGTCGCGGAGAGCGAGGTCGCCGACCTGCTGCGCGATGCCGAGAAGGCGCACGAGGGCGTGTCGATCGGGTCCTATCCGTTCTTCCGCGACGGGCGGACGGGGGCGAATTTCGTCGCCCGGTCCGCCGACGAGGCGGTGGTGACGCAATGCCTCGCGGATTTGACGCGCGAGCTGGAGGCCGGCGGGCGCGAGGTGATCGCCGGGGGAATCTGAGGGGGGCGCGCGTTCGCACCCGACATGGCCGGATACGTGCGGGACGATGCGGGATGATGACGGGTGCAGGGTCGCGTTTCCCTGCCTTCTCGAGACCTTCGCGAGACGCGATCCGTGACCCATCAAGCGTGTACCCCGGCGGAGGCCGGGGCCCAGTGGGGTGGAGGTTCGTGATGATTTACGAGGGCCTTCCCAAACGGGCCCCGGCCTTCGCCGGGGTACGTCGTGGGGGTCTGACCACTTGGCGTCCCCACGCCCGCCGCGTTCAGCGGGTGAAGGCGCCGATGTCCGCGATCGCCAGTTTCTCGGCCGGCACCGCGGTCGCGGCGAAGGTCAGGCGGAGGTAGCGTAGCGGGCGCGGCGCGGTGAAGGGGATGCGTTGCGTCGCCAGCGCATACGCGATGTTCTGGAATTCGCCGTCGGCGGCGGCGGTCCAGGTCTTGCCGTCGATGCTGGTCTCGGCGCGATAGTTCCGCGGTGGGGCGCTGACCTTGTCGGGGTGGCGCCAGGGCGTGAGGCTGAAGCCGGCGACCGTCTGCGTGGTGCCGAGGTCGAGCGTGACGCCGGCCGGCGTCGTGGTCGGCGCGGGTTGCGACCAGATCGTCGCGCCGTCGCCGTCGAGCAAAGCTTCGGCGCCGGGGGCGGTCGCGGCGACGACCTTCCAGTCGCGCGGCGAGATCAGCGTCGCGTCGCTGCTGCGCGGGGTGGCGACCGGAACCGGTGCGACGCTGCGGAACAGTGCGACTTCGCTGATCGCCGGGCAGGCGGGGGCGTCGAGGATCACCAGCCGGATGCGGCGCGCGGCGATCGGCGCGTCGAGGCGGATGATGCGCTGCGCGCCGATCGCGGTCTTCTCGGCAAGCCGTTGCCAGCGACCGGCGACCTCCGCCTCGATCGCGAAGCGGGTGACGCGGACGCCGAGCGGCAGATGTTCGCGGATGCGGATCAGGTCGAAGCTGCGGTTCGGCGGCAGGTCGAGCGTCAGCGTCGGCGTGGTGACGCGGTCGGGCGTCGACCAATAGGTATCGCGATCGCCGTCGAGCACCCGGGCCGGTGCGAACGCCGCACCGCGGGTGGCGCTCGCCGAGGCGATCGCGCCCTTTGCGAGGTCGGTGGCGAAGCTCGCCTCCAGCGCCGCGCCGAAGCTCTTGAGGACGGCGACGTCGTGATCGGGGATGCGGCCGCGGCGATCGGGCGGCAGGTTGAGGTTGAGGTTGGTGCCGCGGCCGATCGATTCGTCGTGCAGGCGGATCAGCCGCTGCGGGTCCTTGACCTTGGCATCCTCGTCGGGGTGATAGAACCAGCCCGGGCGGATCGACACGTCGGTTTCCGCCGGCCACCACAAGGCGCCGTTGCGGACGCCGCTATTGCCCTCGGACTGGACATAGGGGTGGTCGGGCATCGTCGGCCAGCAGGGATCGCCGGCGACGCCGTCCTCGTTGCCGACCCAGCGGATGTCGGCGCCGAGCGGGTCGAAGGTGCAGGCCAGCGGCTGATGCTGGTGGACGAGCGCGATGATCGACGGCCAGTTGTAATATCTGGGCGCGTCGATCTTGCGGGTTTCCTTGGCGCCGCCGTAATAACCGTCGCCGCCATTGGCGCCGTCGAACCAGAATTCGAACAATTCGCCATAGCGGGTGCACAGTTCGACCACCTGCTTGCGGTAATAATCGACATAGGCGGGGCGGCCGTATTCGGGGTGGTTGCGATCCCACGGCGAGAGATAGAGGCCGAAGGCGAGGCCGGCGCGGCGCGTCGCCTGTTCCATCTCGCGGACGATGTCGCCCTTGCCGTTCTTATACGGGCTGTTGCGGATGCAATGTTCGGTGAGCTGCGTCGGCCACAGGCAGAAGCCGTCGTGATGCTTGGCGGTGAGGATGATGCCGCGCATGCCGCCCGCCTTGGCCGCGGCGACGATCTGGTCGGGTGCGAAATCGGTCGGGTCGAACAGCGCCGGGCTCTCGTCGCCATAGCCCCATTCGCGATTGGTGAAGGTGTTGATCGAGAAATGGACGAAGGCGTAGCGCTCGCGCCGGTGCCAGGCGAGCTGGCGCGGCGACGGGGTGGCGCCATAGGGGGCGGGCGCGTTCGCCGGGGCGGTCGTGGCGGCGAACGCGGGGGTGGCGGTCGCGGCGAGGCCGGAGGCGATGAGGGTGCGGCGGCTGAGGTCGGTCACGGGGTGGCTCTCCGGATGCTGTAACAAGGTGCGGCATGCGCGGTCACGCCGCGCCGCGCCCATTCGACGGCGGGCGGTCGGCCTTGGCCTGGCCGAAGCTCTTCACCGGCGTCGCGCTCATCGTGAAGGTGAGGCGGCCGCCCTGCATCAGCTCGGCATGGCTGATCCAGTTCTTCGTCCACGGCTTGCCGTTGCGGCTGACCGAGCGGACATAGGGTGTGTCGGCGCGATTGCCGGGCGCCTCGATCGTCAGGCGCTTGCCGCCGGGCAGGCGGATCTCGGCGCGCTCGAACAGCGGCGAGCCGAAGACGTACACCGCCTCGACCGGATCGACGGGGTAGAAGCCGAGCGACGACAGCACGAACCAGGCGCTCATCTGGCCGCAATCGTCGTTGCCGATGATGCCGTCGGGGTCGTTCTTGTACATCTCGACGCACAATCGGCGGACCATCGCCTGCGTCTTCCACGCCGCGCCGGTATAGGCGTAGAGATAGGCGACGTGGTGATTGGGCTCGTTGCCGTGCGCATATTGGCCGACGAGGCCGCTGATGTCGGGCGGCGCGTTGGCGGGGAGCGTCGAGGGCGCGGTGAACAGCGCGTCGAGCCGGGCCTCGAACGCGGCGTCGCCGCCCATATGGGCGATCAGGCCGTAGACGTCGTGCTGGTTGAGGAAGGTCGCCTGCCAGCCGTTCGCCTCGGTATAGTCGCGCCACCAGGGTTTGGGCATATGGCCGAGCTGGATGGGATCGTAGGGGCTCCACCAGCGGCCGTCGGCGAAGCGCGGCTTGGCGAAGCCGGCCTTGCCGTCGATGACGTTGCGCCAATTGCCCGAGCGCTTGAGCAGCCGGTCCGCCTCCGCCGTCCGGCCGGCGGCGCGGGCGAGATGCGCCGAGGCCCAGTCGTCATAGGCATATTCCTGCGTCCGGCTGACGCTTTCGAACCAGACGTCGGCGGGGACATAGCCCTTGGCGTCGTAGACGTCGCGGCCCTTGCTGTTGTCGCGATCGGGGGCGGTGAAGTCGAAGCTGCGCTTGGCGATCGCGGGCCAGGCGGCGGCGTAGTCCGCCTTTATGCCCTTCGCCTGCGCCTCGGCGAGGACGGAGACGGCGTGCCAGCCGATCATCGTGCCGGTCTCGACGCCCTGCAACGGCCAGACCGGCGGGCCGTAGACGCTCTGCTGCGTCTGGCGGATGAGGTCGGCGACGAGGCTTTGCGCCTTGTCGGGCGCGATGATGGTGAGCAGCGGGTGGAGCGCGCGATAGGTGTCCCACAGCGAATAGCTGCTGTACGCCGCCTCGCCCGCGGCGAGCGCGTGCGGCTTGCGATCGAGGCCGATGTAGCGACCGTCGACGTCGGAGAAGAGCGTCGGCGCAATCAGCGCGTGGTAGAGCGCGGAGGCGAAGATGGTGCGCTGGTCGGCGGTGCCGCCCTCGACGCGCATCGCATCGAACTCGCGTGTCCAGGCGGCCTGCGCGGCGCGGCGGACGGCGTCGAAGTCCCAGCTCCGGCCCTCGGCGGCGAGGTTGGCGCGGGCGCCGGCGACGTCGACGCCGGATATGCCGCAGCGGATGAGGATCGGCGCGGCGCCGGCGTCGTCATAATGGAGGACGGCCTTGAGCCGCATGCCCGCGACCATGCGGGTGCCGGCGGGCTGCTCGGCATCGCCGTCGCCGTAGAGGGTGACGCGGTTCGGCGCGCGCGAGGCCTGGAGCGCGAAGTGGATGTGGCGGCCCTTCGCCCAGCGGTGGACGGTGCGGCTGCCGGTCAGCGTGCCGTCGGGGTCGAGCGTCAGGCTGGCGTCGGTGACGAGCGGCGGCTGGTCGGTCTTGTCGAGGATCAGATGCGAGAGGTCGACGAGGATGTGGGCGGGGCCGGCGGGGAAGGTGTAGCGGTGGTAGCCGGTGCGTTCGGTCACCGTCAGCTCGGCGCGGACGCCGGTCTCGAGCGCGACGCGATAATAGCCGGGCTCGGCATGTTCGGCGGTGAAGCGCTGGCGGTAGCCTGCGTCGGGGTTGTCGAGCGGGCCGGGGAGGAGCTGGACGGGGCCGCGGGCCGGCACGACCAGCACGTCGAGCATGTCGCCGATGCCGGTGCCCGACAGATGCGTGTGGCTGAACCCCATGATCGACGTGTCGGTGCGGTGATAGCCCGAGCAGGCGTCCCAGCGCTCGACGTCGGTGTCGGGGCTGAGCTGGACCATGCCGAAGGGCAGGGTCGCGCCGGGATAGGTGTGGCCGTGGCCGCCGGTGCCGATGAAGAGATTGGCGGCGGCGGGTGCCGGTGCGGCGGCGAGCGCGGGGAGCGGCAGGCCGGCGGCGGCAGTGCCGGCGAGGAGGGTGCGGCGGGAAATCGTGCCTAAAGTCATAGGGGCGCCTTCAGCAATGCGGGTCGGGTGGCGGCGAGATAGAGGATGAGCTCGCCGAACAGGCCGTTGGCCCAGGCGAACCAGCTTCGGGTGAACTTGGCGGGATCGTCCCGGTCGAAGCTTTCGTGGATGAAGCCGGTGCCGCCGTCGGTGTCGCGCAGGGTGCGCAGGGTGGCACGGATCGTGGCGTCGGCGGTGGCGGAGAGGGCGCGGATGGTGAGCGACATCGGCCAGATCTGGCCGGCGCCGACGTGCGGGCCGCCGATGCCCTCGCCGGCCTTGCCGCGGAAGAACCAGGGGTTGGCGTCGCTCCAGCAGGCCGCCTGGGTGCGCTGCCACAGCGGGTCGGCGGGGTCGACGCAGCCGAGATAGGCGAGGCCGGAGAGGCTGGGGACGTTGGCGTCGTCCATGAAGACGGCGTTGCCGTAGCCGTCGACCTCATAGGCCCAAACTTCACTACCGTCGCGCAGACGCATCGTGCCGTGCGCCTTGAGCGCCGCCGCGACCTCCGCCGCCAGCTCGGTGGCGGACTTGGCTAAGTCATCGTCATTGCGTGCTTCTTTGGCGACGGTTGCAAGCTCGCGCAGCGCCGTCACGGCGAAGAGGTTGCTGGGGATGAGGAAGGGGTAGAGGCAGGCGTCGTCCGAGGGGCGGAAGCCCGAATGGATCAGGCCGACCGGCCGCGTCGGGTTGCCGTGGCCCCAGAGCAACGTCTCGGTGGGCTGCGGCGCGGAACGGCGGAAGCTGTAGGGGCCGGGGCCGTCCTTGCGCTGCTGTTCGCGGAAGGTGCGGATGCTGGCGCGGGCCGCCGCCGCCCAGGTCGCGTCGAACGGCGCCGCGTCGCCGGTGGCGCGCCAGTAGCCGTGCGCGAGGCGCATCGGGTAGCAGAGCGAGTCGACCTCCCATTTCCGCTCGGCGACGCCGGGCTTCATCTCGGTCTCGTCCTTCTGCGACCATTCGAGGTTCGACCTGGCGGCCGGGTCCTCCATGAAGGCATTGGCATAGGGATCGAGCAGGATGCAGCGCGACTGGCGCGCGATCAGGCCGCGGACCAGCCGGCGCAGCTCGGGCGCCTGTCTGGCGAGGTGGAGATAGGGTTTCACCTGCGCCGATGAATCTCGCAGCCACAGGCACGGGATATCGCCGGTGATGACGAAGGCGTCGGGCGCTGCCTCGGTGCCGCCCATCCGGACGGTGGTGTCGAGCGTGTTCGGATAGCAATTGCCGAACATCCAGCGCAGCTTGGCGTCGCCGATCTTCGCCGAGACGCGGGCAAGCTCGCGCTCGACCGCCGGGCTGGCGAAGCGGCGGTCGGCGGCGGCGGGGCGTTTCGAGGGGAATTGCGGTGCGGCGAAGGCGGGAGTGGCGAGCGTCGCCGCCGACGCGGCGGTCGCGGCGAGGAAGTGGCGGCGGTTGAGGGGTTGATCCCCGGCGGATGCCGGGGTCCAGCTTGATTGGCGGTGGTGGGTCATCGTGAACGTCCCCCAACTGGGCCCCGGCCTGCGCCGGGGTACGGGGTGGGTGTTGAAAGGCGGCGCATCACTTGGGCAGCTCCGTGTCGGCACCCGTGACGGTGAAGGCGAACCATTGGCCGGCACCGTCGCCGGGCTGGCCGCCGCCGACGTAGAGGCGATAGGCGCCGGGCACGACGTGGCGGCGACCGTCGTGGTCGACGATGCTCATCGCGCGCGGATCGAGCGTGAAGGCGACCCTGGCGCTCTTGCCGCGCGCGACGGCGACACGCTGGAAGCCGACGAGCTGGCGCTGGAGGACCGGCGTGTTGCCGCCCGCCGGCTTGGCCGCCGGGGGCACGAGATAGGCCTGGACGACTTCCTCTCCGTCCCGCGCGCCGGTGTTGGTGACGCTCGCCTCGACGCGCAGATCGCTGCCCGCCGCCACCGAGGCGGGGCCGCGCGGCGCGGCGTAGCGGAAGCTGGTGTAGCTCATGCCATGGCCAAACCCCCACAAGGGCTTGCCGGTGAAATAGCGGTAGGTGCGTTCCTTCATGCCGTAATCGGTGAAGGCGGGCAGGTCGGTGGTCGCGTGGTAGAGCGTCACCGGCAGACGACCGGCGGGATTGACCGTGCCTGACAGCACGTCGGCGAGCGCGGTGCCGCCCGCCTCGCCCGCATACCAATTGGCGAGGATCGCATCGGCGGCGGCGGGATCGACCGACACCGCGCTGCCGCTGGTCAGGACGAGGACGATCGGCTTGCCGGTCGCCTTGAGCGCGGCGAGCAACCGAAGCTGCGGCGCGGGCAGCGCGATGTCGGTGCGGTCGCCGCCGACGAAGCCGGGGACCGAGACGGACAGCGCCTCGCCCTCCAGATCGGGCGAAAGGCCGGCGACGACGACGGCGACATCCGCCTGCTTCGCCGCGGCGACCGCCTGCGCGAGCAGGGGGTCGGCGGGGGGCAGCCACAGCAGGCGGAAGCTGTCGTCCTCCGACCGGTGATCGAGGAGGATGTCGATCGGCTGCGGCGTGCCGTCGCTGTCGACGACGAGGTCGACGCGGCCCTTGGGCAGGTCGCCGTCGTGGAGCGTCTTGCCGCCGAGCGTCAGTCTGGCGCGGTCGTGGACGCGGCAATCCTTCCAGCATTGCGTCTGATCGAGGATCAGATGGTAGCGGCCGGGGGCGGGGGGGACGAACTCGCCGGTCCAGCGCGCGGTATAGCCGGTCGCGGGCAGGCCGGGCGCGGGCGGCGCACGATTGACGTCGAGATCGATGCGGCGGTCCTGGCGGACGGTCGGCGCGCCGCTGCCACCCGTATACGTCGCGCGCAGGCCGGGCTTGCCGTCGGCGCGCAGGGCGGTTTCGGGGACGACGATCGCCGCGGTCTCGGCGAGCAGCGAGCCCTGCGCATAGCTGACATTGGCGGCGCCGAAGCGGGTGCGCAGGCCGTCGAGCGGGGTCACCGGGGCGACCGCGGTGCCATGGTAATTGCCCTGCAACACGCCGAGGTCGTCGGCATTGGCGCCGATCACCGCGATCTTCGCGCCGGCCTTGAGCGGCAGGCGGTTGGCGTTGTTCTGGAGCAGGACGATCGACTTGCGCGCGGCGTCGAGCGCGGCGGCGTGGTGCGCGGGCGTGGCGACCTCGCTCGCGGGGATCGTGCCGTACGGGCTGGTGCCGCCGAAGGCGATGCCGAGCGCGCGGCGGGCGCGCAGCGCGCGGGTCAGTGCGGTATCCACCTCCGCCTGAGTGACGAGGCCCTTGGCGAGCGCCTGCGGCAGGGCGCCATAGGCGCTGCCGCAATTGACGTCGGTGCCGCCGCGGATCGCCGCCGCCGCGGCGCCCGCGCTGTCCTTGCGATAATGGTGGTAGACGCTGATGTTGCTCACCGCATCGCAATCGGAGACGGTGAAGCCGGTAAACCCCCAATCGTGGCGCAGCCGGTCGTTCATCAGCCACGAGGCGGCGCAGGCCGGCACGCCGTGGATGCTGTTGTAGGCGCACATCAGCGAGGTCGCCTTGCCCTCGATGATCGCGCGGCGGAAGGCGGGAAGGTAGGTCGCCTCGAGATCCTGCGGGCTGGGATCGACGTCGAAACTGTCGCGGCCGGCTTCGGGGCCGCTGTGGACGGCGAAATGCTTGGGCGTGGCGACGACGCGGGGATGGCTGGGATCGGGCCCCTGCAGGCCGTGGATGAAGGCGACGCCGAGCGAGCCGGTGAGATACGGGTCCTCGCCATAGGTCTCCTGCCCGCGGCCCCAGCGCGGATCGCGGAAGATATTGATGTTGGGCGACCAGATCGTCAGCCCTTCGTAGATGCGGCGATTGGCGGCGACCGGTCTGGCGTTGAACTTGGCGCGCGCCTCGGTGCTGACGATCGTGCCGACGCGGTTCATCACGTCGACGTCCCAGGTCGCGGCAAGGCCGATCGCCTGCGGGAAGACGGTGGCATAGCCGTCGCGGGCGAGGCCGTGCAGCCCCTCGCTCCACCAATCGTAGGCGGGCAGGCCGGCGGCGGGGTCGGCGGGCGCGGTGCTCTGCAGCTGCGCGGCCTTGCGCTCGGGGGACATGGTGGCGACCGTCGCGGCGATCGGGTCGGCGGCTTGCGCGAGCAGGAGGAGGACGGGGATCATACGGACGCTCCGGGGGAGGGGTTTGCGCGCGAAGGCGCGGAGGACGCAGAGGGGTGGTGCGGCGTGGTGGCGTGCGCGGTGGTCTTGCGGCGGGCGCCGGGGACCAGTTGGGGGACGTAGGCGATGGTGTGCCGCCGCTCCGACTTACCCGTGCTCCTGCGGACGCAGGAGCCCAGGGTGGTGGGTCCCGGACGGTGTTCTGCTTGGCCCTGGGTTCCAGCGTTCGCGGGAACACTGGGGGTTCGCGCGAAGACGCGAAGGCGCGAAGAGATGAGTAGCGAGAGGGGGTTCGCGCGGGGGCGCGGAGGCGCGGAGGGGATATTGGCGGAGCCGCGGCGCGCTCTTGCGCCGGGGACGTTCGCCGCCGGGGGGATTTTACGGGCGGCTGCGCCGCGGGGGCTTCGCGCCGCTGGGCGCACGTCTCTTCGCGGCTTCGCGGCTTCGCGTGATGCCGGTCCGGACGCGATGAGACGGGCGCGCGGCATCAGCGGGCGAGCGTCCGCAGCGTCGGGGTCTGTTTGCCGGTGAGCGTCACCGTGATGCTTTCGCCGGGCAGCAGGTCGAAGCCGTTGTCGGACGCCTGTCCGGGGGTGTCGCCCATGTCGATCATCACCGCGCGCGCGAGATTGGTGGCGGTGATCGTCGCGGTGTCGCCCGAGCGGCGCAGCGTCAGGCGGGGGTTCGGATAGGCCATGTCCCTGGGGACGAGACGCTCGACGATGGTGCGGCTGACGGTGCGGCCGTCGATGAGCAGTTCGGCGACGGCGTAGCTCTGCGCCGGCGCGGCGGTGCCGAACAGATCGGCGTCGGGCAGCGTCGCGACCGTCGCCGCGGAGAGCGGGGCGAGCGTCGCGGCCTCCTCGCGGGTCGACAGCGTCGCGCCGGTCATGTCGCGGACGGTGAGCCGCCACCGGGCCGGCAGCGGCGTGGTCGCATCGGAGAGCAGCACGACGCGGGTCGCGCCGTCCTTGTGCTCGGCGACGATCGCCTGCGGGGCGAAGAAGCGCTTCGCTTCATATTGCAGCAGCTTCCATTGGCCGAGATGGTCGATGCTCGCCCAGCTCACCGAGGGCCAGACGTCGTTGAGCTGCCAGAACAGCGAGCCCATCGTCACCGGGCGGCAGGCGCGGTGATGGCGCGCGGCGAGGCCGATCGCCTGTGCCTGGTCGACCTGCGTCAGATAGACGAAATCGGCGAAGTCCTTCGCCGGGCGCAGCCGTTGATCGAGGTAGAATTGAAGGCGGGCATTGCCCTCGCCGGAAAGGAACTTCTGGTGCGCCTTCATCACCGCGCTGTCGGCGGCGAGCGGCTCAGGTCCGGCGAAATCGCGGATCGTCGCCATCGTCGGCATCGACTGGAAACCGTATTCGGACATGAAGCGCGGGCAATGATCGAGATATTGCTCGACCGGCTTGGAGCCGGACCAGACGTCCCAGAAATGGCGGTCGCCATTGGCGTCGGTGTCGACCGGGCCTTCATAGTCGGTCGACGGCGAACCGGGCATGTAGGGCGTGCCGGGGCTGTTGCGGGTGACCGCGTCGCGCAGCACGCGATCGAACAGCACCGCCATGCCGGCGCCGATCCGCTCCTGCTCGTCGGGGCCGACCGCGGTCTTGAACGCCTTGCGATCGGACCAATTCTCCCAGCCCGACAGGACTTCGTTGTTGCCGGTCCAGATGACGATCGAGGGGTGGTCGCCGAGGCGCGCGACTTGTTCATCGGCCTCGATGCGGACGTTCTCGCGGAACGCCGCGTCGGGGGGCGTGACCGAGCCGCCGAACATGAAATCCTGCCAGACCATCAGGCCCATGCGGTCGGCCATCTCGTAGAAGGCGTCGTCGAGATAATAGCCGCCGCCCCAGATGCGGATCATGTTCATATGCGCATCGCGCGCGCCGGTGAGCAGCGACTGCATCTCGGCGTGGTCGACGCGGGCGGGGAAGCTGTCGAACGGGATGAGGTTGGCGCCCTTGGCGAACACGGGCGTGCCGTTGACGATGAAGCCGAACGCGCCGTTCCGGCGATCGAGCGCGACGGTGCGCAGGCCGATGCGGCGCTGGCTGCGATCGGATTCGACGCCGTCGACGATCAGGCTGGTGGCGACGGTGTAGAGCGGCTGCGCGCCATAGCCGACCGGCTGCCAGCGCTGCGGTGTGGCGACGGTGAGCGGGATGGCGACGGCGTTGCTGCCGGGCGCGACCGCCACCGGGCGGTCGATCGTTTGCGTGGTGCCGTCGGGCGCGGTGAGAAGAGTGCGCAGCGTCACCGTCCGGGCGCGGTCGGCGACGATCGTCGCGCGCGCGGTGAGCCGCGCCTCGGCGTCGTTGAGCGCGTCCTGCTCGACGCGCAGCGTGTCGAGCCGCGCCTCGTCCCATGCCTCAAGCCGGGCGGGGCGCCACAGGCCGATGGTGACGATGCGCGGACCCCAGTCCCAGCCATATTGGTATTTCGGCTTGCGGATATAGGGCGAGGTCTGGCGGTCGCCGGGATCGTCCTTGAACGCCGAGACATATTCGCCCGGAAGCGGATGCTGTTCGGCGAGGACGAGCGGCGCGAGCTGCTTGATCGGCGAGGCGATGGTGACGAGGATCTCGTTGGCACCGGCCTTGAGCAGCGACTTGGCGTCGGCGCGCCAGCGGCGGTGGGCATTGTCGGCGGAGAGCAGGACCCGGCCGTTGACGCGGACGGTGGCGAAGGTGTCGAGCCCGTCGAACACGAGGTCGAGGTGGTCGCGCGCCAACATCGCCGGGGTGACCGACAGGCGGGTGCGAAACTGCCAGTCGGACAGGCCGACCCATTGGATCGCGGCTTCGTTGGTGCCCTTGAACGGATCGGGGACGCGCTTGGCGGCGATGAGGTCCTGCTGGACGCTGCCGGGGACGCGCGCGGGGAGCCAGCGAGTCTCCTTGGGGTGCGCCTTGGCGGCGGCGGCGTCGGCGGGATCGAGGCGAACCTGCCAGTCGCGATCCAGCGGCACCGCGTCGCGGGGGGCGGCATAGGCGGGGGTCAGCGCGAGCAGCGCCAGCGTGAGCAGGGCGGGGCGGAGGGGCTTCACTGATTGGGCTCCGTCAGTTGCACGCGCTCGACCGCATAGAGCGGGTCGGACAGCGGCGAGGTGAATTGCAGGCAGAGGTCGGGATCGCCGCTGCGCCGGGCGACGGGCGCGGTGGCGCGGAAGCGGTTGGGCGCGGTCGCGGGGTCAGGCAGCGGGAAGGTCGCGACCACCGGTGGGCGCGGGCCGTCCTTGACCTGGCAGCCGGCGGTGACGACCAGTTCGCCATGAGGGGTGACGTTATAATGCCCGCGCAGCTGGCCGACGTCGTGCGCGAGGCCGAACGGGCGCGGCAGGCGGGCGATGTCGAGCGTGATGCCGCTCGCCACGTCGAGCGGCGCGGCGGGGTAGACGGAGCAGGTGTCGAACAGGTCGATGTTGAACGCGGGCGCGTCGGCGGTGGCGTCGGCGGTCAGCGGCACGCGCAGCGCGAGCGCGCCGGTCGGGCAGGCGATCAGGTCGCTGTTGCCGCGGGCGAGCAGCGCGCCGCGGCCGGTCGCGAAGGCGCGCGGGGTGGCGAGCGGGATGCCGCTGCTATCGAACGCGGCGGCGCGGATCGTCGCGCCGGGAGCCAGCGTCAGCGGCGCGGCATAGGCGCGCGAGCGCGGGGTCGGGTCCTTGCCGTCGAGCGTGTAGCGGATCGTGCCGAGCGGCGCCTGCGTCGCCAGCGCCACCGTCACCCGGCCGGCACGCAGCGCGTCGCCGCGGCGGCCCTGGATCGCGTAACCGACCGCGAAGGCGCTGTCCGCCACCGCCAGCCCCGACCGGCGCCAGCGCGCGAGCTGCGGCTGGACGCGCGACACGAAGCCGGGGAAGTCGCGTGCGGATTTGGCGGACCAGGTGATCTCGGCGAGTGCGGCGGCGCGCGGGAAGATCGCATGCTGCACCTGCGACGCGGTGATGAGGTATTCGCTGAACGCATTGCCCTGCGCGCCGAGGACGTGGCCCGCCTTGTCGGGGGCGATGCCCGCGGGCATCGGATCGTAGCGATAGAGGTCGGCGAGCGTCTGGACGGCGAGGCGGCCGGGCGGTTCGTCGTCGCGGCGGCTTTGCGAATTGTCGAGGTAGAGCGTCGGGCCGGGCGACAGCACGACGTCGTGGCCGCGCGTCGCCGCCTCGACCGCGCCCTTGTCGCCGCGCCACGACATCACCGAGGCCGACGGCGGCAGCTCGCCCTCGAGGATCTCGTCCCAGCCGATCAGGCGGCGGTCGTGTTTGGCGAGATAGGCGCCGAGCTGGTCGATCAGCCAGCTTTGCATCTGCATCTCGGTCTTCAGGCCGAGCGAAGCCATCTGCGCCTGCACCTGCGGCGAGCGTTCCCATTGGTCCTTGACCGCCTCGTCGCCGCCGAGGTGGATGTACGGGCCGGGGAAGACGGCGAGCAGTTCGTCGAGGATGTCCTCGACGAAGCGCACCGTCTCGGGCCGCGGGTTGAGCAGATAGGGGTTCACGCCCCAATCGTGGCCGACCGCGGGGCGATCGCCGAGCACGCCATGCTCTGGATAGGCGGCGACCAGCGCCTGGGCGTGGCCGGGCAGGTCGATCTCGGGGACGATGACGATGCCGCGCTCGGCGGCGTAGGCGACGAGGCCGCGCAATTCGTCCTGCGTATAGAAGCCGCCGACGCGCGGGCCGGGTGCGCCGCCTGCCGACGGCGGG
This sequence comes from Sphingomonas sp. CD22, assembly GCF_034556155.1. NCBI lineage: Bacteria > Pseudomonadati > Pseudomonadota > Alphaproteobacteria > Sphingomonadales > Sphingomonadaceae > Sphingomonas > Sphingomonas sp. CD22. The sequence goes on from NZ_JAYDYX010000001.1 coordinate 153,165, forward strand.
GTACGCCATGCGCCGACGTCGGTGAGCCGCGGGTAGCGCTTGACCTCGAACCGCCAGCCCTGATCGTCGGTGAGGTGGAGATGGAGCGTGTTGAGCTTCACCGACGCCATCTGGTCGACGATGCCGCGGAGGAAGCCGATCGGCTGGAAGTGGCGCGCAGCGTCGATCATCAGCCCGCGCCATGCGAAGCGCGGCGCGTCGGCGATGGCGAGCGCGGGCACCGCGACCGGCCGGCCGTAGTCGCGATCGGGGCTGAGCAATTGCGCCAGCGTCATCGCGCCGTGGACGAGGCCACGGTCGCCCGAGGCGGCGATGCGGATGCCGCGGGCGTCGACGTCGAGCCGATAGGCCTCGTCGCCGGCGATCGTCGCATCGCGGACGAAGCGGATTGGTGCGTCGCCGTCGATCGGGGCGAGGGTGAGGCCGCGTTCGACGCGGACGTGCGCGGCGAGCAGCCGGGCGGCGGCCTGCGCGCCCGCGTCGCCGGCGGGAACCGCGAGCCGGGCGCCGTCGGCGACGGTGAAGCTGCCGCTGCCGCGCGTCACGGTCTGTGGCATCGGCACGAGCGGCAAGGGGGCAGGAGCGGTCCGGGCAGGCGAGATCTGGGCGGTCGCGGCGGACGACAGCAGCGCCAGAACGCCGCCGACGATGGTCGCGAAACTGACATGCTCCCTCATGACAACCCCTTGGTCCTGTTTTGGTATTTGATGGTATCTTGCAGGACCGATCCCGCGGCGTCCATGCCTGACGCGCAAAAAAAGACCCCGGCGATCGCAATGCGATGCCGGGGCTGAAGGCCGGAGCATCCCCAAGGGGGGGGATGCTCTGCGGGGAAAGGGGCCGGCAAACCGGACCAGGTCCGCGCCGGCATTATCGGCCGAACGTTACATTCTGAAGGACAGAGCCGCGGCGAAGGTGCGGCCGTTCTTGTAGAAAGCGGTCGGGCGATCGGGGGTGGCGTTATACTGGCGGTAGGTCTCGTCGAGCAGGTTCTGCGCGTTGACGCTCAGCACGATGCCCTTGGTGAGGTTGAGCGAGGCCGAGGCATCGAGCTGGCTGTACGGCGCGACCATCTCGCGCGAACCGAGGCGGCCGATCGTGCGGAAATAGCTCGACCGGTAATTGTAGCTGACGCGCGCCTGGAACGGTCCCTTTTCGAAATAGGGGATCACGTTGACGGTGTGCTTCGACAGATAGGGCAGGTTGAGCGTCGTGCCGGTGACGTCGGTGTTGGAGGTGGTGCTTTCCTGATAGGAATAGTTCGCCTGCAAGCCGAAGCCGCCCCAGATGTCGGTCTGCGCCGACGCCAGGGCGCCGTTGACCTTGGCCTTGCCGCCGTTGATCGGCTGGTTGATGTTATAGGTCGCCAGCGCATTGGTCAGCGAGTTGAAGAACAGCGCATTGGTGCGCGTGTTGAAGATGTAGTTGGAGATTTCGCGACGGAACAGCTCGACGGCGAGCAGCGTGCCGGCGCGCGGGTAATATTCGGCGGTCAGTTCGTAATTGGTCGATTCGTACGGTTTCAGGTTGGGATTGCCGCCGCCGCCGTCGAGCGTGACGTTGTTGAGCGAGGTCGCCGCCGCCAGATCCTCGTAGCGCGGCCGGGCGATCACCCGCGCGACCGCACCGCGGACGATCACCTTGGGCGTGATCGAATAGGCGATGTTGAGGCTGGGCAGGAACTTCAGATAGTCGGTGGCGGTACGGGTCGGCACCGGTGCCGGATTGACCGTGTCGCTCAACGTCGTCGCGTAATTGGAGACGTCGCGCGTGTAGACGAGGCGGCCGCCGATATTGCCGCGCACGCCGCCCTGATCGAAATTGGCCTGCGCATAGGAGGCCATCACCGTCTCGCGCACCTTGGTCGAGGCGGCGACCTTGGTGACCAGCGGGCTATTGATCGCATTGGCAAGGATGTCGATCACCGCCTGCTGCGGCAGGTTCAGATATTTGGTGGCATTGCCCATGCCGCCGCTGCCGTCGAACGTGCCGTCGGGGGTGGACAGTGCGGTGACGCCGAGCTGGGTGACGTTGAGCGACTGTTGCAGATAGGTGTTCACGCCACGCGCGTTGATGCGGTTGACGTGATCGGTGACGCGGCTGCCGAGCAGGATTTCGGTGAACGGGCCGAAGCCGACCGGGATGGTCGCGTCATAGCCGCCGAAGATGTCGCGATCGGTGGTGACGCTATAGTCGAGCCCGCCGATCTGCGCGGCGACGAGCTGCGCACCGCTGGCGGTGGTGACCGGGCGGCTTTCGATCTGCGCGGGATTGTTGTTCGGGTTGGTGAAGTAATTGGCGGGGTTGGTGGGATCGCCGACGTAATTCACCGTCGCGCTGTCGCTGGTGAAGGCATAGCTGTAGGGCAGCTTGGTCTGCACGTTGAACAGATATTCGGGATTGCGCCCGCCGGTCGCCTTCGACCAGCCGCCCGAGAAGTTCACCTTGGCACCGCCGTCGCCTTCCCAATCGGCGAACAGGTTGAGATTGTCGGTCTTCAGGCTGGTGCGGCGGACGAGCGTGTCGAGCTGCGACGCCTGTTGCCTGGCCGCACCGAAGCTCGCGGCGGTGACGACGCCGTTGCTGATCGTCGCCGATTGCAGCACGTCGCCGGTCCACGCGCCGGGGATCGTGTACATCGACTGGCTGTAATTGTTGTAATTGCCGTCGATATGCGTGCCGTTGAGCGTGAAGGTCAGCTCGCTGGTCGGGCGGAACTGCATCGTGCCGGACACGCTCTTGCGCTGCCGCTGCTGCTGGAAATAGGCATAGTTGATGCCGAAGGGCGACGCCGCCTTGTAGAGATCGGCGATGGTGCCGCCGTTGATCGTCGCGCCGGGGCTCTTGAGGCTGAGCGTGCCGTCGCTGGCACGGTTGACGAACGGGCTGCTGTAGGTGCCGTCGGCGTTGGGCGCGTTATTGTCATAGCCGAAGAATTCGACGCCGGCGCGGGTCAGGTTCTGCTTGTCGTAAGTCGCGGCGACGAGGACGCCGAAGGTCTCGTCGGCGTTGCGCCAGCTGTACAGGCCCGAGGCGCGGAGGTTGCCCTTGTCGGAACGGTCGTTGTACGAATAGCCGCCCGAGGCGAAGATCGAATTGGCGGGCAGGTCGAGCGGCCGGCGGGTGCGGACGATGACGGTGCCGCCGAGGCTGCCTTCCTCGATCCGCGGTTCGGGCGACTTGTAGACTTCGAGCCGGTCGACCAGTTCGGGGGCGAGCAGCGAATAGTTGAAGGTGCGGCTCGACGGATCGTTGTCGTTGCCGCCCCAGTCCGCCGAGGCGAGCGCATGGCCGTCGAGCAGCATGCGGTTGAGCGCCGGATCGGTGCCGAGGATCGCGACCTTCTCGCCCTCGCCGAAGCGGCGGTCGATGCTGACGCCGGGAATGTGCGAGAGCGATTCGGCGACGTTGCGGTCGGGGAATTTGCCGACGTCTTCCGAGGTGATGACGTCGACCACGGCATTGGCGTTGCGCTTGACGTTGATCGCCTCGCGCAGGCTGCCGCGATAACCGGTGACGACGATCTCGTCGCCCGCCTTGTCGCCGTCGGCGGCGGCGGGCTGCGCCTGCTCGCTGCTGCCCGGCGGGGTCGTGGTCGGCGTGGTCTGCGCCTGCGCCGCCGCAGCGGACAAGGTAAGCGCGGTGGTCGCCAGAATCGCGTGGCGGAGGTGCATAAGGTTCAGTCCCCTTCGCGGAACACGCCCGGCCGCGTGCCCCCCTATCCCAAGCTGCCGCGGATGCCGGCGACAGGCGTGGCGAGCGTGCCATTTCGGCATCGTGTCTCGCTTTGTGCGGAGTAAGGTATAACCAATGTAAACCAATCCGCGCAGTAGATTATGTCAAATTTGTTTCCAAAACGCGCCGAACCGTGCGCGATGCGGCCGGACCGGCCCCGGCTCGGCGGCCCCGGAGTGACAAGATCGTGCGTTGGATCAATGGCTTGCGGGCCGTCATGGCGCATGGGCAAGCGGGGTTGGCGGGCCGGCGCGGGGGCGGGCCGACACTCGGTTCGTCGCAGCTTCGGCGGCGGTCGCGGGTTGCGCGCGACACCGAAACGGGTTTTGCACAGGCCCTTGGTTGCTCCTGGGCGTTGTCGGAGGAATGAACATGGTGCCGTCTGACAGTCGCGGATCGCGTCCGCGAATCGCTTTGGAGATATGCGTCGAATCGGCGGAGGGCGCGGCGGCGGCGATCGCCGGCGGCTGCGACCGGATCGAATTGTGCGCGGCGCTGGCGCTCGGCGGGCTGACGCCGTCGGCGGGGCTGGTCGCGGCGGTGCTCGACGTGGCGCGGCCGGCGGGCGTGCCGGTGCGGGCGATGGTGCGGCCGCGGCCGGGCGGCTTCGACTATGATGCGGCAGCGCTGGCGCTGGCGCGGCGCGAGGCGGCGGCATTGCTCGCGGCGGGGGTGCAGGGGCTGGTATTCGGTGCGACGCGCAGCGGGCGGCTCGACCGGCAGGCGCTGGCGAACTGGCGTGCGGACCTGCCGGGGGCGCCAGCGGGGCTGACGCTGCATCGCGCGATCGACGTGGTCGACGACCCCGTCGCCGCGGTGGAGGAGGCGGTGGCGCTCGGCTTCGATCATATCCTGACCTCTGGCGGGGCGGCGTCGGCGCCGGCGGGGGCGGCGACGATCGCGCGGATGGTCGCGCGCGCCGGCGGGCGGCTGGTGGTGATGGCGGGGGCGGGGGTCGCCCCCGGCAACGTCGCCGGCCTCATCGCGGCGACCGGAGTCGCGGCGGTGCATGGCTCGGCGAGCGAGCCGGCAGCGGTGGAGGACGCGCGGCTCGACTTCGGCCCGCTGCCGCGCATGACGAGCCGTCGGCTGGTCGCAGAGCTGCGCCAGGTGATTGACGACAAGTCCAATCTAAGACAATTGTAGGGCAAGGCGCCACTGGCGCCGCTCTGCGAGCCGTGGCACCCGTTGACGCCACAAGCAGCAGGACAGGGAGTGAGGGATGAGTTTCGTGAGCCGGGTGGGGCGGTTTCGTACCGACAATCCCTCACCGCTCTATCTGCAGCTGCAACAGCTCATCCGCGACGCGATCGGCGGCGAGGTGATCGTGCGCGGCGACGCCATTCCCGCCGAGCGCGATCTCGCGGTGGAATATGGGGTGTCGCGGATCACCGTGCGCAAGGCGATCGAGGGGTTGGTCGAGGAGGGGCTGCTGACCCGCCGGCGCGGCGCGGGGACGTTCGTCGCCGGGCGCGTCGAAAAGAATTTCAGCAAGCTGTCGTCGTTCACCGAAGACATGATCGCGCGCGGGCTGGTGCCGAGCAGCAGCTGGGTGTCGCGCAGCGTCGGCACGGTCAGCCCCGAGGAATCGATGGCGCTGGCGCTGTCGCCGAGCGCGCCGGTCTATCGCTTCCAGCGGCTGCGCTTCGCCGACGAGGTGCCGATGGCGCTGGAGGTGTCGACGATCGCCGGTTTCTGCCTGCCGTCGATCGACGCGGTCGACGCCTCGCTCTACGCGGCGCTGACCGAGGCGGGGCATCGGCCGGTGCGCGCGCTGCAACGGCTGCGCGCGGTGCCGTTCGGCACCGATCATGCGCGGATGCTCGGCGTCGACCCGGGCTCGCCCGGGCTGCTGATCGAGCGGCGCGGTTTCCTGCGCGACGGCCGTGCCGTCGAATTCACCCGATCCTATTACCGCGGCGACAGCTACGATTTCGTGGCCGAGCTCGCCGATAGCTGACACACGCCCGGGGGCCCTGATCCAAGTGACGACCGATACGATGACGGGCACGCTGATGCGCGCCGAGACGCTGGAGGCGGGAGCGACCGTCGCACGGCTGGTGGCGCGCAACGCCGAGGCGCTGCGCGCGCTCGGCGAGCGGCTGCGCGCGACGCCGCCCGACGTGGTGGTGACCTGCGCGCGCGGATCGTCGGACCATGCGGCGATGTACGGCAAATATCTGATCGAGACGCTGATCGGCGTGCCCGTTGCCTCGGCGGCGCCGTCGGTGGTGTCGCTGTTCGATGCGCCGGTGACGACGCGGCGGGCGCTGTGCATCGCGATCTCGCAATCGGGGCGCAGCCCGGACCTGCTCGCGACGGTGGAGGCCTATGCCAAGGCCGGCGCCGAAGTGGTCGCGCTGGTCAACGACGAGACGTCGCCGCTCGCCGAGATGGCGGATACGCTGCTCGCGCTGAGCGCCGGGCCGGAGCGGTCGGTGGCGGCGACCAAGTCGTGCATCGCGGCGATGGCGGGGCTGGCGGCGCTGGTCGCGGCCTGGTCGGGCGACGATGCGCTGACCGCGGCGGTGGTGGCGCTGCCCGACCAGCTCGAACGCGCGGTGGCGCTCGACTGGAGCGCGGGCGTCGAGCCGCTCGCCGAGGCGAAGCAGATGTTCGTGATCGGCCGCGGCTATGGCTTCGGCGTCGCACAGGAATGCGCGCTGAAGCTCAAGGAGACCTGCCAGGTGCAGGCCGAGCCGTTCAGCGCGGCGGAGGTGCGGCATGGGCCGATGGCGATCGTCGGCGAGGGGTTCCCGGTGCTGGCGCTGGCGACCTCCGACGCGGCGGGCGACGACGTGATGGCGGTGGCGGAGACCTTCGCCGGCCGCGGCGCGACGATCCTGTCGGCGCATGTCGGCGACGCGCGCGCCAATCTGCCCGCGCTCGACGCGCACCCGGCGGTGCAGCCGATCCTGATGCTGGCGAGCTTCTACGGCCTCGCCGAGGCATTGTCGCGGCGGCGCGGGCTCGATCCCGATACGCCGCCGCATCTCGCCAAGGTGACGCGCACGCTATGAGCGACGTCCATCGGTTCACCAACGGTCACGTCGTCGTGGCCGATACGGTGTGGCGCGGCGCGGAGATCGTCGTGTCGGGCGAGCGGATCGCCGCGATCCGGCCGCTGGACGATGCGGCCGGCGACGCGGTCGACCTCGACGGCGGCTGGCTGATGCCCGGCTTCATCGACACGCAGGTCAACGGCGGCGGCGGCGTGCTGTTCAACGACGAGACGAACGTCGCCGGCGTCCGCGCGATCGCCGAGGCGCATGCGCGCTACGGCACCACCGCGCTGCTGCCGACGCTGATCAGCGACACGCCCGACCGGATCGCGCTGGCGCTGGATGCGGTGGACGAGGCGATCGCGGCGGGCGTGCCCGGCGTGGTCGGCGTGCATATCGAGGGGCCGTGGCTCAACGTCGCGCGCAAGGGCATCCACGATCCGACGCGGTTCCGCCTGCTCGATGCCGAGATGATCGCGCTGCTCACCCGGCCGCGGCGCGGCAAGGTGATGGTGACGCTGGCGCCCGAGCTGGCGCATATCGACGACATCGCCGCGCTGGCCGCGGCGGGCGTGCTGGTCAGCGCCGGCCATACCGAGGTCGGCTATGACGGCGCGGTGGCGGCGTTCGACGCGGGGCTGAGCGGCATCACCCATTTGTTCAACGCGATGCCGGCGATGGTGCAGCGGACGCCGGGTCTGGTCGGCGCGGCGCTGGACGATCCGCGGCCATGGTGCGGGCTGATCGTCGACGGCGTCCATGTCGCCCCGGCGGTGCTGCGCATCGCGTTGCGCGCGCGCGGCATCGAGCGGATGATGCTGGTCACCGACGCGATGTCGTCGGTCGGCGCCGAGGTGAAGGACTTCATGCTGCAAGGCCGGCAGATCCGGGTGCGTGACGGCATCTGCTCCTATGAGGATGGCACGCTGGCGGGTTCGGACCTCGACATGGCGGCGGCGGTGGCCAATGCGATGGGGATGCTCGGGCTGGAGCCGGCGGTGGCGGCGCGGCTCGCGGCGGGCAATCCGGCGGCGTTCCTCGGACTGGCGGCGGAGCGGGGCACGCTCGCCGCCGGCCTGCGCGCCGACTGGGTGCGACTGACCGCGGCGATGGCGCCGGTCGCGACGACCATCGGGGGACGACAGGCATGACGATCGACCGGCGGCAGCTTCTCGGGTCCGCCGGTGCCGGTCTGACGCTGTCGCTGCCGGGCGCCGCATCGGCGGCGCCGGCCAGCCGCTACGGCGCGTTGCCGATGCCTGCCCCGGTCGACGGCCTGTTGCCGCTGCTGCCGGTCGGCGACCCCTCGCGGATCGGCTTCGATCAGGGCTGGCTGTTCCACGAGGGCGACATCGCCGTGCCGTCGGCGGCGACGCACAACGAAACCTATCTGCGCGCCAAGGCGGGCAACGCCACCGGCGCGGCGGCGATGGATTACGACGACAGCGAATGGCCGGTGGTGACGCTGCCGCACGATTGGGCGTCGTTCCAGCCGTTCGTCGAGACCGCGAACGTCGCGCAGGGCTATCGCCCGCGCGGCATCGGCTGGTACCGGCGCAGCTTCGGGCTCGACCCCGCCAGCCGCGGCCGCTATCTCGAACTCCAGTTCGACGGCATCGCGACCAACGCGACGATCTGGGTCAACGGCAGCGTCGTCGCGCACAATTGGTCGGGCTATAACAGCGTCTATATCGACATCACGCCGTTCGCGCGCTTCGGCGACGAGACCAACGTCGTCGCGATCCGCGTCGATGCCGATGCGATGGAGGGCTGGTGGTACGAGGGCGCCGGCCTGTACCGCCATGCATGGCTGGCGACGCGCGCACCGGTGTCGATCGTCACCGACGGCGTCCATTGCGACCCGCGGCGCGGCACGGACGGCGGCTGGACGATACCGGTCGCGGTGACGATCCGCTCGACCGAGGCGTCGCCGGTGACGGTGCGGGCGGTCGCCACGCTGATCGATCCCGACGGTCGCACGATCGCGACCATCGCCCTGCCGCCGGTGACGGTCGCGCCGCTGGACGAGGCGGTGACGCAGGCGGTGATGCCGGCCCCTGCGCCGCGCCTCTGGTCGGTCGAGACGCCGACGCTCTACACCGTCGCGGTGACGCTGGAGCGCGACGGCGCCGCCGTCGATCGCCGGCGCGTGCCGATCGGTTTCCGCACGATCCGCTTCGATGCCGACAAGGGACTGTTCGTCAACGACATGCCCGTCAAGCTGAAGGGCGTGTGCATCCACCACGACCATGCCGGCGTCGGCGTGGCCTTGCCCGACGCGCTGCTCGCATGGCGGCTCGAACGGCTGAAGGAGCTCGGCTGCAACGCGATCCGCTGTTCGCACAATGCGCCGCCGGTCGCCTTCCTCGACCTGTGCGACCGGATGGGGTTCCTCGTCATGGACGAGAACCGCAACTTCAATCCCTCGCCCGATTATATGGCGCAGCTCGAATGGCTGGTGCGGCGCGACCGCAACCACCCCAGCGTCATCCTGTGGTCGGTGTTCAACGAGGAGCCGATGCAGGGCACCGCGGCCGGCGTGCAGATGGTGCGGCGGATGGCGGCGGCGGTGAAAAGGCTGGACGACAGCCGGCCGGTGACCGCGGCGATGAACGGGTCGTTCTTCAATCCCGAAAACGTCTCGACCGTGGTCGATGTCGTCGGCTTCAATTATTATCCGGGCGATTACGACCGGTTCCACGCGCTCAACCCGACCAAGCCGATGACCAGTTCGGAGGATACCAGCGCGTTCGAGACGCGCGGCGCCTATGAGACGATCCCGGCCAAGCACATCCGGTCGTCGATGGACGACGATGCCGCCGGCTGGGGCGAGACGCATCGCAAGGGCTGGGCGGAGATCGCCAAGCGGCGCTTCGTCGCGGGCGGTTTCGTATGGACCGGCTTCGACTATCATGGCGAGCCGACGCCGCACGTCTGGCCGACGATCGCCAGCTTCTTCGGCATCCTCGACCTCTGCGGCTTCCGCAAGACGGCGTATGACATCCATCGCGCCGGCTGGATCGACGACACGCCCGTCGTCGGCCTCGCGCCGCACTGGACGTGGCCGGGCCGCGAGGGGCAGCCGGTGCCGGTGCTGGTGCTGTCCAACGCCGAGCGGATCGTGCTGAAACTCAACGGCCGCGTCGTCGGCGAGGCGGCGGTCGACCGGCTGATGGGCAACAGCTTCACCGTGCCTTATGCGCCGGGCACGCTGGAGGTGGTCGCAATGTCCGGCGGGCGCGAGGTGGCGCGCGCCGGCCACGAGACCGCGGGCGCGCCGGTCGCGCTGCGGCTGACGCCGGCGCGGCGCGCGATGGCGGGCGACGGCGAGGACGTGCAGCCGGTGACGATCGATGCGATCGATGCGCGCGGGCGGCATGTGCCGACCGCCGATCTTTCGACCGCCTTCACCGTTGCGGGAGCGACGATCATCGGCGTCGGCAACGGCGATCCCAACAGCCACGAATCCGAGAAGGGCGACAGCCCGACCAGCGGCGCGCGGTCGCTGTTCAACGGGCTGGCGCAGGTGCTGGTGCGGGCGGATGCCGCGGCGCGCGGCAAGATCGTGCTGCGCGCGACCGCGCCGGGGCTGAAGCCGGCGCGCCTGACGATCGATCGCGTCGCGGTGGCGCCGCGGGCGCAGGTGCCGCCGGTGGCGGCGGTGCGGGAAATCGCCGACTGGCGACGCTCGCCGCTGCTCCCCGCTCGGCCCGATCCGGCGCTGGCGCCGGCGAGCGACGACAACAACAGCTGGGCCTTCGTGCGCAGCGGCACGCCGACGCCCGCCGAGCCGCAGGGTGGCTGGCAGGTCTATCGCGCACGCGTCACGCCGGTGCGTGCGGTGGCGGCACGGGGCGGGCGGATCGCCTTCGCCGGCGTCGCCGGGCGCGCGGAACTGTGGGTCGACGGGCGCAGGCTCGCCGCCAAGACCGACGCCGCGGTCGCGCCGATCGAGGCGGTGCTGCCGCCGGGCAGCGGCGAGCGTGCCGTCGTGCTGATCGTCCAGCCGGAGGCGGGGCGGCCGTCGGGTCTGGCCGGCGGAGTGACCGTCCGCGCCGCGTGACGCGCAAGGTCATGCACAATGGTATTCAACAGGTATTGTCAGCAGGTTAGCGTGCGATACACTGCGCGGGAGACCCGGCCAGAGGTGAGTGACGAATGACGGATGTGCAGTTGGTGGCGCCGCTCGCGGGATGGGTCCTGCCGCTGACTGCCGTTCCCGACCCGGTCTTCGCCGAAGGGATGATGGGGCCGGGGCTGGCGATCGATCCGACCGGCGATACGCTGCACGCGCCATGCGATGCGCAGGTGCTCACCGTCCACGCCGCGGGTCATGCGGTGACGCTGGACGTCGGCGGCGGCGTGTCGCTGCTGATCCATATTGGCATCGATACGGTGAAGCTGGGCGGGCAGGGGTTCACCCCGCTGGTCGCGGCGGGCGACCGGGTGCGCGCGGGCGATCCGCTGATCCGCTTCGACCTCGATGCGGTGGTGCAAGGCGCCGCCGCGGCGGTGACGCCGGTGATCCTCGTCGAGGGCGAAGCGACGATCGCGACGATCGCCGCTGAAGGCTTGATCGCGGTCGGCGCACCGCTGGCGCGGATCGTTGTAGGCGCTCAGGTGGCGGCGGATACCGGCGCGATCGATGGCGAGACGCTGCGCCGCGACGCCGTGGTGCTGCTGCCGCACGGGCTGCATGCGCGGCCGGCGGCGCGGATCGTCGCGGCGGTGCGCGACAGCGGCGCCGAGGTGACGCTGACCAGCGACGGCGAGACCGCGTCGGCGAGCAGCCCGATCGCGCTGTTGTCGCTGGGGCTGGCGCAGGGGCGCAACGTGACGATCGCGGCGCGCGGCGCACGGGCGGCGGCGGCGATCGACGCCATCGTGGCGCTGCTCACCGCCGAGGTCGATGCCGCGCCGGTACCCGCCCCCGCAGCGCGGCCGCCGGTCGTGCGCGAGGCGGAGGCGGGCGCGCTGTCCGGCGTGCCGGCGGCACCGGGGCTGGCGATGGGGCCGGCCTTCTGGCTGCGGCTCGAAATGCCCGAGCTGCCGACGATGGGCGAGGGCGTCGCGGTCGAGCAGGCGCGGCTGGCGGGCGGTATCGCCGCGGTGGCGGCGGCGCTCGACGCGGCGGCGGGCGGGCCGGGACAGATGGGCGGCGTGCTCGCCGCGCATCGCGCGATCCTCGACGATCCCGATCTGCGCGGTCGCGCCGAGGCGGGGATTGCCAACGGCATGGCGGCGGCGGCGGCGATGATGACCGCGGCCGAAGGGCAGGGCGCGCAGCTCCGCGCGACCGGCAACGCGCGCATTGCCGAGCGTGCCGACGATATCCGCGACGTCGCGCTGCGCGTCGTCCATGCGATCCTCGGTACCAAGGCGGCGGCGCTGACCGTGCCGGCGGGCGCGATCGTGTTCGCCGACGATCTGTTGCCGTCGCAACTGTCGGCGCTGGCCGCGGCGCGGGTCGCCGGCTTCGCCGTGGTCGGCGGCGGCCCGACCTCGCATGTCGCGATGCTCGCGGCGGGGATGGGCGTGCCGATGGTGGTGGCGCTGGGCGAGGCGGTGCGCGTCGTCGCCGATGAGACCTTCGTGATCCTCGATGCCGATGCCGGCGCGGTGATCGTCGATCCGCATCCCGATCGTCAGGCGCAGGCCCGCGCCGGAATCGCGACGCGCGCGGCGGCCGAGGCGGCGGCGCTGGCGGCGGGCGACCGGCCCGCGGCGACCGCGGACGGGCAGGCGATCCACGTCTACGCCAATCTCGGCTCGGTCGCCGATGCCGAGGCGGCGGCGGCGGCGGGCGCGGAGGGCTGCGGCCTGCTGCGCACCGAAATCCTGTTCCTCGACCGTTCGGTCGCCCCCGACGTCGCCGAACAGGCGGCGGATTATCGCGGCGTCGTCGCGGCTCTGCCCGGCCGGCCGGTAGTGATCCGGCTGCTCGACGTCGGCGGCGACAAGCCCGCGCCCTATCTGGCGATCCCGCATGAGGAGAATCCGGCGCTCGGCCTGCGCGGCATCCGCGTCTCGCTGGCGCGGCCCGAGGTGCTCGACACGCAATTGCGCGCGATTCTAGCCGTGCCCGAGGTCGAGCGCTGCCGGATCATGGTGCCGATGGTCGCGAGCATCGACGAACTGCTGGCGGTGCGCGAGGCGCTCGATCGGCTCCGCGGCGAGCTGGGCGTCGGCCCGGTGCAGCTCGGCGCGATGGTCGAGACGCCGGCGGCGGCGGCGACCGCCGACCTGATCGCCGCGCATGCCGATTTCCTGTCGATCGGCAGCAACGACCTCACCCAATATGTGCTGGCGATGGATCGCGGCAATCCCGCGGTCGCCGCGGGCATCGACGGACTGCACCCGGCGGTGCTGCGGCTGATCCGCATGACCTGCGAGGGTGCCGCGACGCGCAACGTGCCGGTCAGCGTGTGCGGCGGGCTCGCCGCCGATCCGCTCGCCGCGCCGATCCTCGTCGGGCTCGGCGTGCGCACGCTGTCGGTACCGCCGGCCCGCGTCCCCGCCACCAAGGCGCTCGTCGCCCGCCTGACGATGGCGGCGGTGCGCGACCATGCCGATGCCGCGCTCGTCGCGACGAATGCCGCCGGAGTGCGCGCGCTCGCCCGCCACTTCGCCGAGGAGATCAGCCGATGACCCGCCCCGCCTCCCGTTTCTCGGTGATGAGCTTCCTCCAGCCGCTCGGCCGCGCGCTGATGCTGCCGATCGCGGTGCTGCCGATCGCCGGGCTGCTGCTGCGGCTCGGCCAGCCCGACCTGCTCGACATCGCCTTCCTCAGCGCCGCCGGCGATGCGATGTTCTCCAACCTCGGCCTGCTGTTCGCGGTCGGCGTCGCCACCGGTTTCGCGCGCGATGGCAACGGCGCCGCGGCGATGGCGGGGATCGTCTGCTATCTCGTCTCGGTCAACGCCTCGCAAAGCTTCCTGGTGGTGCCCGCGGCGACGCTCGCCAACGTGCCCGAGGCATTGGTCGCCGGCGTCTCGGCGGCGTGGAAGACCGCGGCGGTCGACCGGCTGGAGGTGCCGATCGGCATCCTCTCCGGGCTCGTCGGCGGGCTGTTCTACAATCGCTTTGCGACGTTCAAGCTGCCCGATTACCTCGCCTTCTTCGGCGGGCGGCGGTTCGTGCCGATCATCGCCGGGATCGCCGGGCTGGTCATCGCGCTGGCGCTGGGGTTGAGCTACGCGCCGATCGACGCGGGCATGGACGCGCTCAGCCGCGGCGTCGTCGTCGCCGGCGGCTACGGTTATTTCGCGTTCGGTGTGCTCAACCGGCTGCTCCTCGTCACCGGCCTGCACCATATCCTCAACAACGTCGTCTATTTCGTCGTCGGCGATTACCACGGCAAGACCGGCGACCTGACCCGCTTCTTCGCCGGCGATCCGACCGCGGGCGGCTTCATGAGCGGCATGTTCCCGGTCATGATGTTCGGCCTGCCCGCCGCCTGTCTCGCGATGTACCACGCGACTGCGCCCGATCGGCGCAAAGAGGTCGGCGGCATGCTGTTCAGCCTCGCGCTGACCTCGTTCCTCACCGGCGTCACCGAGCCGATCGAGTTCAGCTTCATGTTCCTCGCGCCGGTGCTCTACGCGATCCACGCGCTGCTCACCGGCATCGCCGAGGCGATCATGAACGCACTCGGCGTAAAACTCGGCTACGGCTTTTCCGCCGGCCTGTTCGATTACATGCTCAACTACGGCAAAGCAACGCGCCCGCTGATGCTGCTGCCCGTCGGCGCGGCCTATGCGGCGATCTATTACGGCCTGTTCCGCTGGGCGATCGTGCGCTTCGACCTGCCGACGCCCGGTCGCGAGGCGCCCGAGGCGATACCGGCGGGGCCTGCGGTCGCCGCGGATGCCAAGGCGGCGGCGTTCGTCGCGGCGCTGGGCGGAGCGGCGAACCTGCGCGGCATCGATGCCTGCGCCACCCGGCTGCGGCTGGCGGTGGCGGACGCGCAGGCGATCGACGAGCCGCGGCTGCGCCAGCTCGGCGCGCGCGGCGTGCTGCGCCCGTCGCCGACCGCGGTGCAGGTGATCGTCGGCGGCATCGCCGACGGGCTCGCGATGGAGATGCGCGCGGCGCTCGACGCCGCCCCACCCGCCGCGGCGGCCCCGGCGGTGGCGCCACCCGTCGCTGCTGCGCCGGTCGATCTGTCCGACGCGCTGCTCGCCGCGCTCGGCGGCCGCGGCAATGTCGGCGCGGTGAGCCGCCACGGCGGGCGGCTGCGCGTCGTGGTCGGCGACCGGGTGCGCGTCGACGAGGCCGCGCTCGGCAGCGACGTGCGCGCCGTCGTCTGGCCCCGGCCCGACGTGGTGCATCTGCTGATGCCGGCCTGAGTCTGCGCGGCTCAGCCGATGATGCGATGCTGCCCCGGCGCCAGATCGGCGAGCGTCCATTCGCCGATCCGCCAGCGCACCAGCCGCAGCGTCGGATGCCCCACCGCCGCGGTCATCCGCCGCACCTGCCGGTTGCGGCCCTCGCGGATGGTCAGCGACAGCCAGCAATCGGGGATCTGCGCGCGGACGCGGATCGGCGGATCGCGCGGCCACAAGGCCGGATCGGCGATCTGCTCGACCTCAGCGGGGCGGGTCGGCCCGTCGTTGAGCATGACGCCGCCACGCAGTCGCGCCAGCGCGTCCTCGTCCGGTAGCCCCTCGACCTGCACCAGATAGGTCTTGGCGAGCTTGAACCGAGGATCGGCGATCCGCGCCTGCAACCGCCCGTCGTCGGTGAGCAGCAACAGCCCTTCGCTGTCGCGATCGAGCCGCCCCGCCGGATAAACGCCCGGCAGGTCTATATGATCGGACAGCGTCGCCCGCGTCGTCGGCGATCCGCGATCGGTGAACTGGCTGAGCACGCCGAACGGCTTGTTGAACAGCACGAGAGTCATGCGCGCGCGGTATCGACTGGACGCGCGCGTGTCGATGATCGCCGTTGCATTGCCCCGCCCGGCGGATTACGGCCTGTTGAGCCCATCGCTGCGGCCGACGCGGGTGTAGCTCAATGGTGGAGTAGAAGCTTCCCAAGCTATGGGAAATGGCAGATTTCGGCGGTTTTTGCTGAATGCGGCGATCCTGAATTCCACGACCTAGCGTCAGCGGTGTACCCCCCCCCACAAAGCGTTTTTCTTGTGTGCCGGAAAGCGGCTTTACCAAGCGCCATGCGGCAGCTCGGCCGATTGAATCACGATCCAATCGGCTGGAGCTTGCAAGTACGGCGGACTCGAAAAGATCGTTGCTGCATAGCCCGCTTGAACGTCCGCAACGGGGTCTGAACCGCTACCGACCTCAATGGCTGCCGATCCGAATGCGCCGATCGGACCCAGGGTCAGCCGGCGCCCGCTTGGAAGGTCGGCTCGCGCCGAGCGTAATCCGTCAGATGAGTACAATCGATGCGTAAATCGCCTGTTCGACGATGTTCCCGACTTTGAACACCGCCCGGCTGTCCGTATGATCCTGTGCGATGAATAGCTCAACGACCGCTCCCGCCGCCATTCCCCACGACGGCCGGCACTTCGCCGCATTCCTGTTCGACATGGACGGGACGCTGATCACCAGCATCGACTCCGCGAACCGGGCGTGGACGAGCTGGTCGCTGATGCGCGGCTTCGACCCGGCCCACGTCATCTCGATCATGCACGGCGTCCGGACGGTGGAGACGATGAAGGCGCTCGGCGTCGCTGATCCGGTGGCGGAGGCGGCCTGGATCACGCGAAGGGAAATCGAGGATACCGACGGCGTCGAGGCGATACCTGGCGTCTTCGCGTTCCTGGCCAATGTTCCGAAGGAGCGCTGGGCGATCGTCACCTCGGCCTCACGCGCACTTGCCGAGGCCCGTCTTCGTCGAGCGGGCATCGCCATTCCGCCGGTTCTGGTCACCTCGGAGGACGTGGAACGCGGCAAACCGGATCCTGCATGCTTCCTCCTCGGCGCGGAAAGGCTGGGGGTCGATGCTTCGGACTGTCTCGTGTTCGAAGACACGCTGGCCGGCCTTGGCGCTGCGGACGCCGCGGGCGCCGCCAGCCTCGCCATTACGTTCACCCATCACGATCCGATCGGCACCGTCCATCCGGCAATATACGACTATAAGGGCCTTACGGTCGCAGCGAAGGCCGAGGGGCTCCTGCTGACCAGAGCCATGCCAAGGTAGCGCCACTTCATGTCATGACGTGGAGCATCGCCGGAGCAACCTTATCCCGCCAATGGGATGTCCGGGCGCGGACCGGTTTTTCAACGCGGAAAGTCGCCACCGCATAAGCTCGACCGATGACCGACATCGAGCAACCAGCCCTCGCTCGCTGCAAGATTATTGAATTCTGTTCGGTCGATGTCCGAGCACCGGATCGAAAATCCGATACCGTGGAGCGGGGCTGGCGTGACCTGGCAGACCGCATTCCGCGAACGCGCAGACGCGGCCCGTCAGGCGCTAAACCAAGCCTAAATCAATAGCCCAGGTGCGAGAACGGGCCGCCGTATGAGCGTACAACACGATATGCCCGAGTCGGAGCCTCGTATCGGACATGCAGCCTTCGAGCCCGCCTCCCGCCCCCCCGTCGTAGGCGGGCTCCTTTTTGTAGCAGAGGTTGGCTAGGTGCTGATTGAACGACTGCGGTGCGGCTTCAGGCGGTACGCGAAGACGCCAGAGGTGCTTGCCTACAAGCTGCTCGTTCGCGGCCGGGTTTGTACGCTATCGTGCCAATCGTCAGCCGTTGGTCGCTTCACCGTTGCTAACGTTCGGTTTGTCGCCGAACAATCGCCGTTTCCATGAAGCGCAACGACCTTCCAGCTCGGCTTTCGGACCTCCCGCGTGACGAATGCATCCGGGCACTACATCAACGCGCGGCCGATGCTCGCGCAAGGTGGCAGGAGTTGCGCATCCAGCGACCATCATTTTGGGATCGACTGTTCGGCTGACATGCGGAAGGGCGTGGCGCCGGTCTGATCGAACTGTCGGCCGTCAATTGCGAGGTCTTCGAAGCCCTTCGAAGCTGGAAGAGAGCAAGGCCGATGTGTCTGAGAACCGGTGGTCGGCGTCATTCGGCGTCGCCGCTTACCGCTTGCATGATCGACTCGCCGAGGAGGCGGAACTCGCTTGTGCGTGGATGGCCTCCACGCCAGGCGAGCGCAATCTGTCGCTCTGCATGACGGCTTTGCGCCGGACGCGTTTCGACCCGCGTGCCACCGAGGATACCGGCGTCAATCGCCATTTGCGGTAGCAACGTGTAGCCGAGACCCGCATCGACCAGTTGAACCAGCGTGTGCAGCGTAGAGGCGACCAACAGGCTGTCGGCTTCGGCTGCCGTTCGATCGCACGCGGCGAGGGCATGCTCCTTGAGGCAGTGTCCGTCTTCAAGCAAAAGCAAACGGCTGTCGTCGGCATCACAGAGCGGCGATGCGAACGCATCCTGCCCTTTCGCCGTAACAAGGACCAAGGGGTCGACGGCGATGTCGATGCTTTCGATCTCGCCACATTCGATGGGCAGCGCGAGGAGCACGCAATCGATCTCGCCGCGCCCCATCGCTTCGCATGCGACGCCCGTCAGCATCTCACGCACATATAGCTGTAGCCGCGGCCAGTCGCGCGCGAGCGCCGGCAGGGTTCGGGAGAGCAGGAACGGGGCGATCGTGGGAATGACCGCGAACCGCAGCGATCCCACCAGCGGCTCGTGAGAGCGCTGCGTTACAAGGTGAAGATCCTCCGCAGCGCGCACCATCTGACGAGCGCGTGAGACGATTTCCTCGCCGATCGGCGTAAAGCGCACGTGGCGTTTGGAGCGCTCGACCAGGTTCGCCTCCAGCACCCGTTCGAGCTCGGCGATGCCCACCGAAAAGGCTGACTGCGAGACGAACAGGGCGGCAGCCGCACGCCCGAAATTGCCATGCTCGTGGAGCGCGAGGAGATACGACAACTGCCTGAGCGACGGGATCGGCTTCATCGACTCAGGTGATAGCAGAAATCGTTTCAATCCATTGGATAAATTTATCCGCCCTATTAGAATGCGGCGGATAGCATAAGAGGAGTGAGAAGATGGCTGACGAAGATCCCAGCGAGCGCTGCCCGATGGGCAGGAATGGCGGCGGCGCAGGCACGGTCCGCTCGCTTCTCGGCCGTACCAACAAGGATTGGTGGCCCGACGTTCTGCCGGTCGAGATCCTGCACCAGCATGGCGTGTCACCGAACCCGATGGGCGAGGATTACGACTATGCCGAAGCGTTCCGGACGCTCGACTACGATGCGCTGAAAGCCGATCTCACCGCGTTGATGACCGACAGCAAACCGTGGTGGCCGGCAGATTATGGGCATTACGGCCCCTTCATGATCCGCATGGCCTGGCACGCTGCGGGCACTTACCGGGTAACCGACGGGCGTGGCGGTTCGTCGTCGGGCCAGCAGCGGTTCGAACCGCTCAACAGCTGGCCGGACAACGGCAACCTCGACAAGGCTCGGCGCCTGCTGTGGCCGCTCAAGCAGAAGTACGGGAAGCATATCAGCTGGGCGGACCTGTTCATCCTGGCCGGCAACGTCGCCATCGAGAGCATGGGCGGCCCGACCTTCGGCTTCGCCGGTGGCCGCAAGGACGTCTATCAGTCGGAAGGCGACACTTATTGGGGTGCCGAGGAGCAGTGGATCGGACATGCGGAGCACAAGAGCCGCATTCGCCCGGACGAGGAGCTCGATCTGGAAGGCCCGCTCGCCGCGGACTCGATGGGTCTGATCTACGTGAACCCCGAAGGGCCCGGCGGCAATCCCGATCCGCTCGGCTCGGCGCGTGACATGCGGGCGACGTTCTCGCGCATGGCGATGAACTCGGAGGAGACCGTCGCGCTCACCGCCGGCGGTCACGCGTTCGGCAAGACGCACGGGGCGAAGCCCGCTGAGAATTTCGGCAAGGAACCCGCGTCGGAAGCCGTGCACATGCAGGGGCTCGGCTGGCTCACGGACAGCGAGGAGATCGGCAAGGGCCACATCACCACCTCGGGGATCGAGGGGTCGTGGTCGAACAATCCGACGAAGTGGACCGGCGACTATTTCCGCCTGCTGTTCAAGTACGAGTATGAGCTGACGTCCAGCCCGGCCGGTGCGAAGCAGTGGACGCCGATCAATCCCGAATGGGAAGACATGGCACCCGACGCACGCGATCCCAGCAAGCGCGTGCCGACGATCATGACGACCGCCGACATGGCGCTGAAGCTGGACCCCGAATTCCGCGCGATCTCCGAACGCTTTCGCGACGATCAAGCGGCGCTCGACGACGCTTTCGCACGCGCCTGGTTCAAGCTGACCCACCGGGACATGGGGCCGAAGGTCCGCTACCTCGGGCCAGAGGTGCCGGAAGAGACGCTCATCTGGCAGGATCCGGTGCCCGAGGGAACGGCGCCGAGCGATGCCGAAATAGCGGCATTCGCAGAGAGCGTGCTGAGCTCCGGCCTCAGCATCGGTCAGCTCGTCAAGACCGCCTGGGCCTCCGCCTCGACCTACCGCAAGTCCGACCATCGCGGCGGAGCAAACGGCGCACGGATCGCGCTGGAGCCGCAGAAGGACTGGGCAATCAATGAACCCGCGGAGCTTGAAACGGTACTTGCCAAGCTCAACGATCTCCGCGGTGCCATGTCGCTCGCCGACGCGATTGTCCTTGCGGGTTCGGTGGCGATCGAGAAAGCGTCAAAGGATGCCGGTTTCGAGGTCGAGGTGCCGTTTACCGGCGGACGCGGTGACGCGACGCAGGAGTGGACCGATGTCGAGAGCTTCGCATGGATGGAGCCGCAGGCCGATGGCTTCCGCAACTACCTGCGGACGCGGCAGACCGTGAAGACCGAGGAGCTGCTGCTCGACAAGGCTTCGCTGCTGGGTTTGTCTGCTCCTGAGATGACGGTCTTGCTCGGTGGTCTTCGCGTGCTTGGGGCCAATCATGGCGACAAGCCCGAGGGTGTCCTGACCGAGCGCAAGGGGCAGCTGACCAACGACTTCTTCGTCAACCTTCTCGACAACGAGACCTTCTGGGAGCTCGTCGATCCGTCGAGCGACGAGGAGTTCATCGGTCATGATCGCAGCGGAAAGGGCGAGAAGTGGCACGCCACCCGCACGGACCTGGTGTTCGGCTCGAACTCACAGCTGCGCGCGACGGCGGAAGTCTATGCCGAAAACGGCAACGAGGAGAAGTTCGTCAAGGACTTCATCAAGGCCTGGGTGAAGGTCATGGATGCCGACCGGTTCGACGTAACCGCCAAGCCGGTGAGCTCGAATATCGCAACCTGACCGAGGTTGTGTTTGGGAAAGAAGGCGGTCGCGAGAGCGATCGCCTTTTTTTATATGGAGGGCGTCGAGCGCCGCCTGCAGGATCACTGATCGTCGGCAGGTAGGGGGGTATGAGGTGCCCCCGTTTCCAATGCGCGATCGTTCGGTTTCTCGCGTCCTGGCGGCAGACGTCGTTCTCGCAGACGCCGCTGCCGCGAAGCTCACGATTGTAGACATGAACGAATGGCCGGTATCGGGCATCTTGTGTCAGGTCGTGGGTGTCGAGGTCCGGGTCAGCCGAACCGTATTAGCCGGGCCGGCAGTCAGGGTGTGACTTAAATCCGCAAGGGCGCCGTCACCGTCGTGCAATGTAGCCAACCTAGTGCGTCGCGCAGAGCCACGAAGGCCTGAACGTCCCTGGGGGAACAATGAAATTACTGAGTGTCAGCGTAGCCAGCGCGCTGCAGCTGCTCGCCTGTTCGTCTGCCTACGCCCAGACGCTTGCTCCTCAGCCTGTGGCAAATCCGTCGGCAAAGGGAATGTCTTCCACGGCACCGGACGATACGATCGTCGTCACCGGGACGCGTGACCGCGGGCGCACGCAGTTCGATACCCTCGCACCGGTGGACGTGCTGTCCAGGCAGGCGATCGGATCCACAATCTCGAACGACCTGTCGGACACGCTGGCGCAGTTGCTGCCGTCGTTCAACGTCCAGCGCCTCCCGGCAGCCGACGGGCAGGCCTTCGTCCGCCCGGCCACCCTTCGCGGCCTCTCCGCGGATCAGACGCTCGTGCTGATCAACGGCAAACGCTATCATCGTTCTGCCTTGCTGGGCACGCGCGGCGCGCAGGCTCCCGATCTTGCCGGCATTCCGCCGTTATCGATCGGGCGCGTCGAAGTGCTGCGCGATGGTGCGTCGGCGCAATACGGCTCCGACGCCATCGCCGGCGTCGTCAACATCGTGCTCGACGTCGAGTCTGGGATGGAGGCGTTCGGCCAATATTCCCGATACTACCGGGGCGACGGCAACGAGTATCAAACCGGCCTGCGCGGCGGGATCGCTTTGGGTGAGCGTGGCAGCGTGGTTTTCACCGGTCAGTATGATCATGCCGAAGCAACTTCGCGGTCGCGGCAGCGGCCCGATGCCATCGCCTTCCAGGCCGCACATCCGCAACTGACCCTGCCCAACCCCGTCCAACGCTGGGGGCAGCCCGACGAGGAGCGGGTCGAAGGTGCCGTCAACGCGCATTACGATTTTGAGGATGCCCTGACGTTGTACGCCTTCGGCACCGTCCAGCAGGGCGAGGGGCTGACGGACTTCAACTGGCGCAACCCCGACGGCACGGCGAGCGTGTATCGGGCGACACAGGCCTTTCCCGGTTTTTCCTTCAACAGCATCTATCCGCTGGGCTTCACGCCCCGGCTCGGCACCACCTTCAGCGACTTCCAGTCAGTGACGGGTGCCAAGGGTAACATCGCGGAGCCGCTGACCTACGACCTGAGCGCCTCCTTCGGCCGCAGCCGAATTGAATATACCTTGGGCGAAAGCCTCAACGCGTCGCTTGGACCCGTCAGCCCGACCAGCTTCTACCTGGGGCGGCTGGAGCAGCGCGAGTTCAACCTGAACGCCGACTTCGTCTATCGCCTGCCGGTCGGCACCGCGGAGCCCGTCAACGTGGCGTTCGGCGCCGAGCGGCGTGTCGAGACCTACCGGGTGGGCCTCGGCGATCCTGCCTCCTATGCGATTGGTCCCGGTGCAGCCTTCGGGCTTGCCCCGAGCGCAAACGGCTTTCCCGGCTTCGGCCCGCAGCGGGCAGGCGAGTGGGACCAGAAGAGCTATGCAGGATATCTCGATCTCGAATGGAAGCCGGTCACTGTGCTGACGTTGGGCGCAGCGGGGCGCTACGAGGACTTCTCTAATTTCGGCGATACCTTCAACTACAAGCTATCCGCGCGGGTCGAGCCGATCACCGGTCTGGCGGTGCGGGCGACCTACTCCACCGGCTTCCGTGCTCCCACTCCAGCGCAGCTCAACACCACATCCACAACGCAGGGCCTCGACACGGTCACGCTGCAGGTCTTCAACCAGGGGAGGCTGTCGCCATCCGATCCCCTGGCGATCGCGCTCGGTGCGAAGGCACTGAAGCCCGAGACGTCCAGAACGGCGACAGCGGGTATCACATTTCAGACCAAGATCGGGCTCAGCGGCAGCGTCGATCTGTATCAGATCGAGGTCGACGACCGGTTCAGCGAGTCCCGCACCTTCACGGTGCCGGCGTCTTTCGCCAATCCGCAGCGCTATACCTCGCTCAGCTACTTCACCAACGACTTCGACACGCGCACGCGCGGTATCGATGCGGTGCTCACCTACGTGCGCCAGATCGGGCCTGGTCGGGCCAACCTGAGCCTCGCC
The DNA here is from genome assembly GCF_034556155.1 of Sphingomonas sp. CD22. Classification (NCBI taxonomy): domain Bacteria; kingdom Pseudomonadati; phylum Pseudomonadota; class Alphaproteobacteria; order Sphingomonadales; family Sphingomonadaceae; genus Sphingomonas; species Sphingomonas sp. CD22. The sequence continues at coordinate 176,563 of NZ_JAYDYX010000001.1, forward strand.
TACAACTACAACCAGACCAAGGTCACGAGCGGGGCGAGCGCGGCCATCGGCAACGACGCGCAGCGCCGCATCTTCGAGCAGCGTTTGCCGCAACACAATGGCGTGGCCACCGCCGGCTACGATATCGGCCCGGTCGGGCTGCTGGTACGCGGCCGCTACTATGGCGGCTGGGAAGACTCGACCGGCAACGCGACCGGCACGATCTTCCAGCGTTTCGGATCGATGACGATGGTGGACGTGTCCGCGATCATCCGGCTCGACGATCACTTCACGCTTCGCGGTGGGGCGGAGAACGTCTTCAACACCTATCCGGACGAAGCTGTGTTCCAGGCATCCCGCGGTCTCGTCTATTCCCGCAACGCGCCTTACGACACGGACGGCGGCAACTATTACGTCCGGATCGGAATGCGTTTCTGATGCGAGACCTGCGGATCGGACGCCGCGCCGTCCTGGGAGCGGGCTTCGCCTTGCCCGTCGTTCATGCCGCAGCGACCATGGCCCGGGTGGCACCGGCCGATACCGACGAGGTCTTCTGGAAAGGCATTGCGGCACAATACGATGTGCCATCCGACGTCATCCAGCTCGAGAACGGAAACTGGGGCGCCATGCCACGACCGGCGCTGGCCGAGTATTTGCGTCTCGTCGAACGGGTGAACCGCGACACCAGCTACTATGCGAGGCGGGGGTTGGTCGGGGATCTGATCGCCGCGAAGGCGGATCTGGCGATCGAGTTGGGGGTGCCTGCGGAGGATGTCGCTCTCACCCGCAACGCCACGGAAGCGTTGAAGGCGCTGATCCTCGGATATAACCGGCTCAAGGCGGGCGATGCGGTGCTCTACGCCGACCTGGACTACGATAGCATGCAGGCGTGCATGGAAAGCCTCCATGCCCGCCGCGGTGCGACGGTCATCAAGATCGCTCTGCCGGAGCCTGCCACCAGACAGTCGCTGATCGCCGCCTACACGGCGGCGTTCGACGCCTATCCCAGGATGCGGCTGGTGCTGCTGACGCATCTTAGTCACCGCACCGGCCTGGTAATTCCGGTAAGGGAGATCGCCGCGGCGGCTCGTGCACGCGGCATCGACACCATCGTCGATGCCGCGCACAGCTGGGGTCAGCTCGACTTCGTCCTTCCCGATCTCAACTGCGACTTCATTGGCCTCAACTGCCACAAATGGCTTGGCAATCCGCTCGGCGTCGGTGCCATGTACGTACGGCGCCCGGCGCTTGATCGCATCGATCCGGACCCCGCCAACGATGCCACGATGCGCGACGGCATCCATTCGCGGGTGCACACCGGCACCGTGGATTTTGCTGCGCAGCTGACACTGCCGGCAGCCCTGAGGTTCCAGCGCTCGATCGGCGCTGCACGCCGCGCTGCCCGGCTCAAAATGTTGCGCGACCGGTGGGTCAGTCGTGTGCGTCGCCTCTCGCAGATCGAAGTGCTCACGCCAGATGATGCAAATCTGCATGCGGGCATCACGTCTTTCCGCCTCCACGGCTTAACCAGCGATGCGGCGAACGCTGCGCTCGCGCGCCGACTGCTCGAGAGGTATCGGATCTTCACCGTCCACCGCAGCGGGGTGACGCGAGGCGCCTGTGTTCGCATAACGCCGGGCCTGTTCAACAATGCAGAGCAGATGGACGCGCTCGCAGCGGCGATCGAGGACGTCGCGAGCAAGCCGCCGACGGCCTGATCCGGCCAACAGCGATAAATCGCCATTGCGCTTTGAAGGCGAGACGGCGGCACTGGCGATGCGGAGAAGATCAACGTGAACAATGCCGGTCTTTGCTGAAACGCTCGTTTACAGCCATGCCATGACCAAGGCAGATGACGACCACGACCGACCTGGTCGACGAGGAGTTCGCCGATATCATGGGCTGGTCGCCCGACGAGGTCCGGCGAATCCGAACGATCTACGTTGACGACCACGCCAGGATTGTGGCACTCGGCCGTCGGATCGCATGCGGGATTGTAAACCGGAGCCCCGCAGGCGGTCAGATCAGCGCTAAGTCGTTGATATGCGGGTGTAGCTCAATGGTAGAGCAGAAGCTTCCCAAGCTTACGACGAGGGTTCGATTCCCTTCACTCGCTCCGCTCCCCCTCGTGCGAACCGGCTCAAGCCCGAAAGGTGCGGGCAATGGTCGCTATTCGGCGCTAGCGGATTGTTCCCATCTCGGGTGCTATTCACGTCCTCGACCGCATTAATGGAACTTGCCGACGCGCGTCCCGGTGCTAACCTCATGACGGTTCATCAAACCTTGTTCCCGCTTACGATGCGCAACCTCTGAGGTCTCGTCAGGATGCTTAATGTCTTTTCCGGCCTTATCTTAATCGCACTTTCATTGGGGATTGCCGCTAAGGACGAGAATGCGGCGCCCTGGCGAGAAACATCCATTGAAGATAGGTATTTCCACATTGAGGCATTCTACTGCGAAGCTCAGGAATGTGGAAAATCCCAGCCGAATTTTGGCGAGAATGTACAATTTGCAAAGGTTAACAGTCATAGCGTTTTTCGCGGAATACCAAGATTATCGCATGACTGGGGTCTGTCGCTTATATGCAATGTTGACAATCTTGGTTTCAAAAACTGTCGTGCCGCAAGGCCAAGAATGAGCACCAGTTTAGAAAAGGCAAGGGCACTCAGGATGCTGCAACGTGTCAAGCTGAGGCATTCACAAGAGTCTGTGAGGAATGCCTATGTAATAGTAATATATGAGCATTTAGGATGCCCGCAGTGGCTTTGTAATGGAATACCACCGGCCCCCAAACCAGTGCCTGAAATGTGAACTGCAAAAACAGCAATCGACGCGATGCAATCGGGTTAATCGGATAAGCCGACGTCCGCTATTGGTGGAAAGCGGATGTAACTTTACAGAAAGCCGAGGCATATCAACGCTGCGGAGGCGGCCGACCAGCTTAGTGCAAACAAAGCGACGTTGAGGCCGACGCTGTGCTTGGATAGCTTGAGACCAAAGAACAACGCCACCGGGGAGAGAAGGAGGCCGGTCTGTAAGGTCAAGCCAGCGACGTTTGACTCAGTCGTCCAAATCGAAAAGCCGGATGCCACAACGAGCATCAACCAAAAGAGCGCGATCACCGCCGCCGCAACCAGTAGCAGCCATAGGGACATTCTCATCAAGGGAACTGCGTTCACCGGCATAGTAGCAGACTACGGCATGCGGCGAGTGTCCGCAAATGGGGCGTAAGCGGCAGGTCCGCTTTTGGTGGAGAGCGGTCATACGGTCCAGTGACGAACCGCGATCGCAATTCCGAACACCCCGAAAAATGCCCACGATGCTGTGAACGCCCAGAATGTGGTTGGGGACGTCTCGCGGCTGGTATCCAACGCCTTATAGTTGAACGGCATTGCACCTGATGCAAATCCGGTCCCAAGCACAATGGCAGATATCAAGGTTAGCAGTATCCCACTCGCAGCCGCTTCGTTCATTCCTGGATGGTATCGCGTGCCCCGGTGTCTGCAAGTGGGCGGTAGCGGACGTCCCGCCCTCAGACGCGTGCCTTCAGGAATGTACGCTTATGGCGTGTTCCCTTCACCCGCTCCACCGCAATCTCCGCACAGCGCCGTCCGACCTCGGTGAAAAGGCATCCGGCGGCTTCTATGTGAGGCGGGCATGGGATACCGGCGGCTATGCTGTTTCTGACGCTGAAGGCCGTTGTCTCGGGGGCGTTGATCGCCGTCGCCTCGACGTTGGCGAAACGCCAGCCGGGCTTCGGGGCGCTGATCGCGTCGCTTCCGCTGGTTTCGGTGCTCGGCATGATATGGCTATGGAACGATAAGCCGGATGCGGACACCATGGCCGCCCATGCCTCGGCGACGTTCTGGTACGTCATCCCCTCGCTTCCCATGTTCCTGCTGATTGCGCCATTGTTGCGGCATGGCTTCGGCTTCTGGTCCGCGCTCGGGGCCGGGTGTGCGCTGACGATCCTGCTCTACGCCGCTTTGACCTGGTTCGGGCCGCGCTTCGGATTGCCCTTGTGATCGGTCGATGCCGGGGCGGAGCGGTTGCCGGGATCGGGTGAGCGCGGCTACCGCCTTCCACCCAGCATCGCCTGCCCCTACATAGCGGGCGTGGTCCGTGGCGTCGCCGGTGGCACCGGTATCGTCGCGACCGTTCGTCCTGCCGCGCGGCGGGGCATCACGCCTGACGAAAGCGGAACGTTATGACCGATACCTACGATACGCGCCTCGGCCTGTTCATCGACGGCGAGTGGGTCACCGCCGGTCGCGAGACGCAGCCGGTGCTCGATCCGGCGAGCGGCCGGACTTTGGGCGAACTGCCGCTGGCGACGCCCGCCGATCTCGATCGGGCGCTCGCAGCGGCGGATCGGGGCTTCAAGACGTGGCGCGCGACTGCGCCGCAGGAGCGGGCGGCGGTGCTGTCGCGGACCGCGGCGCTGGTGCGCGAGCGCGCCGATCTGCTCGCGCGGCTGGCGACGCTGGAGGAGGGCAAGCCGTATACCGAGGCCAAGGGCGAGGTGATGGCGACCGCGGCGCTGCTCGACTTCCACGCCGGCGAGGCGGTGCGCATCTATGGCCGCGTGCTGCCGCGGCCGACCGGCACGCGCTCGCTGGTGCTGCATCAGCCCGTCGGGCCGGTCGCGGCGTTCTGCGCGTGGAATTTCCCGGTGATGAACCCGGTACGCAAGCTGTCGCCGGCGATCGCCGCGGGCTGTTCGGTGATCCTCAAGCCGAGTGAGGAGACGCCGGGCGCCGCGGTCGAGATCCTGCGCTGCTTCCAGGATGCGGGGCTGCCCGACGGCGTCGCGCAATTGGTGTTCGGCGTGCCCGACGCGGTGTCGCGTCAGTTGCTCGCCTCGCCGGTGACGCGCAAGCTGAGCTTCACCGGATCGGTGCCGGTCGGCAAGCATCTGCTCAAGCTGGCGGCGGATACGGTGATGAAGTCGACGATGGAGCTGGGCGGGCACGGCCCGGTGCTGGTGTTCGACGATTGCGATCTGGAGCGGACGCTCGACACGTTGGTGGCGCACAAATTCCGCAACGCCGGCCAGGTCTGCGTCGCGCCGACCCGCTTCCATGTCCAGCAGGGCATCTACGAGCGGTTCGCCAAGGGCTTCGCCGAGCGGACCGCGGCGATCACGGTCGGCAACGGGCTGGAGAAAGGCATTCAGATGGGGCCGATGGCCAACCCGCGCCGGCCGGAGGCGATCGCCGGGATCGTCGCGGATGCGGTCGGCGCGGGCGCACGGCTGCTGACGGGTGGCGTACCGGGGGAGGGCGACGGCTTCTTCTTCGCGCCGACCGTGCTCGCCGACGTGCCGCTCGCCGCCAGCGCGATGAACGAGGAGCCGTTCGGTCCGATCGCGCTGATCGGATCGTTCGCCAACGCCGACGATGCGATCGCCGAGGCGAACCGCCTGCCTTATGGCCTCGGCGCTTATTGCTTCACCGAGAACGGCCGCCTGCAGAACCGGCTCGGCGACGAGATCGAGGCGGGGATGGTGGCGATCAACACCGTGCGGCTGAGCTGGGGCGATGCGCCGTTCGGCGGGGTCAAGGACAGCGGCTACGGGTCGGAGGACGGCCCCGAGGGGATCGCCGCGCATCTGATCACCAAGGCGGTGCATATCGCGTGAGGGGTGCGGGGGCTCGCGTGGCGAGCCCCCGTCTCCGGATTACCGCCCGCCGAGATCCATCGCGCAGGCGGAGGCGATGAGCACCGCGGCCAGCGGCAGGATGACGGTGAGCGCGGGAATGAGCGCGGCGGGAAGATCGACCATGGCCCCCGCTAGCCTTGCAACGTTAAATGTCTGTTACTGACATAAAAATTATCGTTGGGTCGCGGGCGTTTAGAAGAAGCGGATCAGCATCAGCAGCAGGCCGAACATCGCCGCGACCCAGGCGAGGCTGCGGACGTAGGGGATGCCGAGCAGGTAGAGCGGGATGTAGACGAGGCGCGCGACCAGCCAAAGGATCGCGCCGGCGGCACCGACCCCGCCGGTCTGGCCAGTAACCGCGAGGCCGAGCGCCAGCGCGATGAAGGCGGGATAGGTTTCCTGATAGTTCGACAATGCGCGTTCGGCGCGGCCGGCGAGCGGGCCGAGCGGCTTTTCGTCGGTGCCGTCGCGGGGGCCGGCGTTCCAGGCGAGGCCGCGCTCGCGGGTCGCCGTCTGGCCCTGCAGCATGATGTGGACGACGAGCAGGATGACGGACACGCCGAGGATGATGAGTTCGGTCGGCATGGGGCGGCTCCACTAGGTTGCGGGGGCAGAACGGTGGAGCGGGGTGGAAGGTCCGTGGGGACGGGAGGAGGATCGATCCACCCGTCACCCCGGTCAGCGCGAGAGCAGCGCGGCGATCTCGTAGAAGGCGGCACCGATCAGGCCGGCGGCGGGGAGGGTGACGACCCAGGCGACGACGATGCGGCTGGCGATGTTCCAGCGTACCGCGGACAGCCGCCGTGCGGAGCCGACGCCGACGATCGCGCCGGTGATGGTGTGCGTCGAGGACACTGGAATGCCGCCGACCGTCGCCACGAACAGGGTGATCGCGCCGCCGGTTTCGGCGCAGAAGCCCTGCGCGGGGGTGAGGCGGGTGATCTTCGACCCCATCGTATGGACGATCTTCCAGCCGCCCGACATCGTGCCCAGCGCCATCGCCGCCTGGCATGAGAGCACCACCCAGAACGGCACGTGGAAGCCGCCGTGGAGCAGCCCCTGCGAATAGAGCAGGACGGTGATGATCCCCATCGTCTTCTGCGCGTCGTTGGCGCCATGGCCGAGGCTGTAGAGCGCCGCGGAGACGAGCTGGAGCTTGCGATAGCGTTTGTCGACGCCCATCGGGGTGAGCCGCAGCGAGGTCCAGGCGACGACGAGGACGAGCAGCAGCGCGAGGATCATGCCGACGGTCGGCGACAGGAAGATCGCGCCGACGGTCTTGCCGACGCCCGCCCAGACGACGCCGTCGAAGCCCGCCTTGGTGATCCCGGCGCCGAGCAGACCGCCGATCAGCGCGTGGCTGGAACTGGACGGTATGCCGTAGCGCCAAGTGATGACGTTCCAGACGATCGCACCCATCAGCGCGCCGAAGATCACCTGCGGGTCGATCACCGTGGCGCTGACGATGCCCTTGCCGACGGTCTGCGCGACATTGTGGTCGAAGACCGCGAAGGCGATGAAGTTGAAGAAGGCGGCCCAGATCACCGCATGATGCGGCTTGAGCACGCGCGTCGAGACCACCGTCGCGATCGAATTGGCGGCGTCGTGCAGGCCGTTCAGGAAGTCGAACAGCAAGGCGACGCCGATCAGCGCGACCAGCAGCGTGAAGGAGATCGTCATGGATCAGGCGTGGTCGATGACGAGACCCTGGATCTCGTTGGCGATGTCCTCGAACCGGTCGGCGATGCGTTCCAGATGGCTGTAGATCTCGCGCTCGACGATGAAGCGCATCGGCTGATCGTTGCCGCAGGATTTGAACAAGGCGTGCAGCCCCTTGGCGTGATGATCGTCGACCTGCCCCTCGAGCTGCACCAGTCGCGCGGTGAGATCGTGCAGGCGCCCGGCATTGGCGTCGAGCTTGCGCAGCAGCGGGATCGCCTCGGCGGTGACGCGCGCGGCCTCGACGACGAGGTCGACCATCGCGCGCATGTCGGGCGCGAAGGTCTTCACCTCGTAGAGCGCGATGGTGGTCGCGGTCTGGTTCATCTGGTCGATCGAATCGTCCATGACGCCGATCAGGTCGGTGATCGCCGAACGGTCGAACGGGGTGACGAAGACGCGGCGCACGTCCTGCAGCACGTCGCGGGTGATATCGTCCGCCTCATGCTCGCGGTCGACGATCTCGGCGATATGGACCGCGATCGCACCGTCGCCGCTGAACAGCTTCTGCAAGGCGTCGGCACCGGCGACCAGCGTGGCGGCATGCGCCTCGAACTGATCGAAGAACCGACCTTGCTTCGGCATCAGCGCCTGGAACCAGGCTACCATAAGAGACCTTTCGTAGAGGGCGCGGCGCGCATGGGGCGGGACGCCCCGCCGCGCAAGCCGAAACTGGATGATGCACCATCCCGGGACGGCGACGCGCGACGGCGATGCGGACCGGCTCCGGACGAACGGCAGGAGATCGGGCGGTGCATGACGCTATCTTAGCATGCCCGGCGCAAAAGACGACACGGATGGGTGGTTAAGCGCATGGCGACGACTCAGGCGATGACGATGCGGTTCTTGCCGGCCCGCTTGGCGCTGTAGAGCGCGGCGTCGGCGGCGCGCATCGTCGCGGCGAGATCGTCGCCGAGCACCGCGATGCCCGCGGAGAAGGTGAGGCGGCCGATGCCGTCGCCGGAGGTCTGGTTGATAAGGCTGCGCGCGCCGACGCCGTCGCGCACCCGGTCGAGCGCGGCGAAGGCATGATCGGGCGGGCAATCCTCGAACAGGCAGGCGAATTCCTCGCCACCGTGGCGTGCGACGAGCACCTTGGCGCCGAGTCCGGCGGTCAGCTTGCGCGCGACCAGCTTGAGCACGCGGTCGCCGGTCTCGTGACCGTGGCGATCGTTGATCACCTTGAAATCGTCGACGTCGCAGAGCGCGACGCAATGTTCCGACCCCTGCCGACGCGACGCGACCAGCGCGACGAGCCGGCGGTCGTAGCAGCGGCGGTTGGGCAGGCCGGTGAGATGATCCTCGTCCGCCGCGCGCCGCGCCTCCTGCAGGTTGCGGCGCAGGCGGTTGGTCTCGCGATGCGTCTCGCGCAACTGGTCGGCGAGATGCCGGGTGCGGGCGATCGCGTCGTTGGTGAGCGCGAGCAGGCGCTTGATCGTGCCGTCCGCATCGCCGTCCATATCCGCGTCCGCCGCCGCGGCTTCGGCGGTGAGGGCGCTTTCATAGTCGGATACCGCCGCCTGACCCTGGCGGAAGGTCGTCTCCGATTCCGCCAGCCGCGCGGCGAGTGCGTCCGCCATTTCGGCGATCCGGTCAGGATGCAGCGGCCCCAGCAGCTCGCGGACCACCGGCAGCGCGAGGAAGGCGGCGTCGATCCGGCCGTGCTCGCGGATATGGTCGTCGACCGCGCGGGTCAGCGCGATATCCTCGCCGAGGATGTAGCAGCGGGCGACGTGGAAATGATCGACCGTCGGCGCGAGATCGTGATCGTCGAGGAAGGCGCCGACGCGTGCGAACGTCTCGCGCGCCGCGGCACGCCGGGCGCTGGTCGCCGCGGGCTCTTTCGCAGGCGGCACGGCGGGCGCGGCGGGCGCGACGGCAGCCGGAGCGGCCGAACCATGGCCCCACCACGCCGTCAGCCGCGCCCATCGCGAATCGGTTAACGACGTCATCGCCATCAGCCGTGGCGGCTCTGATGCATCGCCTTGTAATACCAAGTAAAAGTCATTCGAGCTGGTCCGCGATACATGATGTCGCGCACGGCCTAGCAAATGACGGTAAAGTTTTCCTTAGATTTCATTCCTTGGACGAAAACAACGTCCGGCACCGATCGTCAGACTTCCGCGATCGGCGCGGTCATGATCGCGCGCAGCCCGGGCGCGTTGTCGCCGAATTCAATGATCCCCGACAGGCGCTGGACCATGGCGTCCATCATCCGGCTGCCGAAGCCTTCGCCGTCGCCCTTGCCGCGGCCGTCGTCGGCGACGATCAGCCGCAGCTTGCCGCCATGCTGTTCCAGCGCGATCGCCACCGGCCCGGCGGCGCCGCCATAGGCATATTTGGTGGCGTTGATGACCAGTTCGGTGAGGATCAGACCGATGTTGACCGCGCGATCGGTCGGCACCAGCACCGGCGCGAGATCGAGCTTGATGTGCCGCCCCCATTCGGCACCCAGCGAGACGCGCATGTCGGCGATCAGTTCGTCGATGTAGCGCGACAAATCGACGCTCTCGACCTGATCGTCGCGGTACAAGCGGCGATGGACCAGCGCCACCGCGGCAAGGCGCGCCTGCGCCTCCGCCAGATGATCGGCGACGACGGTGCTGTTGGCGGTCTTGGCCTGCAGGCGCAGGAAGGAGGCGACCAGCTGCAGGCTGTTCTGCACGCGATGATTGACCTCCTTCATCAGGACGTCCTTCTGCGCGAGCAGCGCGTCCTTCTCCGCCAGCGCGCGATGATATTCGCGGTTGAGGATGCGGACCTGAAGGTGCTGGCGCGCCTCGTGGAAGCGGCGGCGCAGGCGATGCCCCGCCTCGACCTTTTCGAGCGTCCAGCGCTGCGAGCGGCCGCTCACCGTCTCGGTATAACTGGCGAACGAGGTGCGCGGGGTCAGCATCGCGCCCGGCGCGACCGCCACCGACTTGTGCGGATTGCCGGCCCATTCGATCGTCTCGATCGTCTCGGCGCGCAGCCAGAGCAGGATCGCATCCTCCTCGTGCAGAGGTACCGCGAGCAGGCCGCTCGCGGTCTGCTCGTGCCCGCGCGCGATCGGCAGCAACGCGCCCAGTTCGTGCGTCGCGATCGGCTCGCCGCGCTCGCGCACCCAGCGGGCGATGCCGCGCAACACATCATCCTCGGGGCAGCGGCCGAACCGCTCGACCTGATCGCCGGCGATCATCGCGAAGCCGTCGGCGTGGAGCATCGCGCACAATTCGTCCTTCACCGCGACGATCGCGGCACGCAATGGCTCCTCGCTGTTCAGCCGCGGCACGACGCTGTCCTCGGCGACGCGCAGCGCCAGCCGCTCGCGATAGGCCGCGGCCTCTTCCTTGGCGCGGATCTGGCGGGCGAGGCCGCTGGCGAGCGTCGCGCCGGTGCTGCGGACGTCGGGCGGCAACCGGCGCGGGCTGTTGTGGTGGCAGGCGACGAGGCCCCAGAGCAACCCGTCCTTGACGATCGAGATCGACGCCGACGCCTCGACGCCCATGTTGCGCAGATATTGGAGATGGATCGGCGAGACGTGGCGCACCGCGATGTCGCTGAGATCGACCTGCGCGAAGCCGGCCGGGCGCAGCGGCGCCGGATCGTAATCGATCGTCGGGATCACCCGCGTCCGGTTGCGAACGTACAGCGCCCGCGCCTGACGGGGGATGTCGGAGGCGGGAAAGCGATGGTTGCGGAAGGTGTCCAGCGCCGGGTCGCGATCCTCCGCCACCACCTGCCCGGCGTCGTCGTCGAGGAAGCGGTAGATCATCACCCGGTCGAAGCCGGTCAGGCGGCGGAAGGCGCTGGCGGCGCGATCGTAGAGCGTCTGCAAGTCGGCGGCGCGCTCGAAGCTGCCGGCGACCGCGTCGAGCCAGCCGAGCGTCGTCGCCACCGAGCTGGGCTCGTCGGCGACCGGCTCGAGTTCGACGAGCAGATGCGCACCCGCGCGGTGCAGCGTGGCGACGAACCGTTCGCCGATCCCCTCGACCGGCAACTGGCCGACCGCGTCGAGGCCGCCCGGAAGATGGTGGAGCAGCGGCGCGATATCCTGCCCGAGCAGCACGGCGAGCGGGCGACCCTGCCAATCCGCCGCCAGCCGCGACTCAATCGCCCCGGCGCCGGCCAGCACCGCATGGTCGCCATCCGCCGCAGCGACGAGCAGCAGGCCGTGGGGCTGGATCGCGCCGGGGATATGGATCGGTTCGCGATCGCAGACCGTCAGGTCCAGGGTCGGGTCGGTCTCGAGAGGAATCGCCATTGTCACCGTACAAATAGTCAGTCCGACATGACCCGACCCATGGCGCATTACAAATTAACGTGTGTTGATACAAATCAATACCATAATACGATCCGGCCGAACTAGCACCGGACCGATGGCCGCGACCGACGTTCGAGGTTCTCGCCGTCTCCGGATGATGAACGCTCGCCCAAGCCCCACACTTTCGTCACCGCGGGCTCGACCCGGGGTCCCGTTTCCTATGGCAAGCGCGAAGGACGCAGCGGAAACCGGTCTTGATCGGACCTCCGCAAAACTTACCAGTGCTCCTGCGAAAGCAGGAGCACAGGAGTCTTGATGGTCGTAAGACCTTGTTTTGCTTCGCCCTAGGCGGCGGCTGCGTTCGCAGGAGCATCGTGCTGCTCCACCAGGGACGTGCACTTTCGCAGAGGTCCCGACTTGATCCGCAGTCCCGCTACGTGCTTGAAGACGCCGATCGGGAGGAAGCAAGGCCAGTGTGACGACAGGGTGAAGTTTCGGCAACCATCATCGGCCGAAACGGCGGGGATATCGAATGTCGATCCGGCCCGGCAGCTTTCGGGCGACAGCAGCGTTCGGGAATCATGATCAAGTTATTCCACGTCAGCGACGTTCATTTCGGTGCCGAAGACCCGGAGGCGATAGCTTGGTTCGGCGAACGCGTCGCCGCGGAACGACCCGATGCGGTGATCATGACCGGCGACCTGACGATGCGCGCGACACGCGGCGAATTCCAGCGCGGCGGCGACTGGCTGCGCAGCCTGGGCGTGCCGGTGACGCTGGAGGTCGGCAACCACGACATACCCTATTATTGGGACCCGTTCCGCCGGCTGCTGGCGCCGTATCAGCGTTATGCCGCGGTCGAGAAGATGATCGAGCGCGAACTCGACCTGCCCGGGGTGACGATCGTGCCGCTCAAGACGACGGCGCGGGCGCAATGGCGCTGGAACTGGTCGAAGGGGCGGGTGAGCCCCGGCTCGTTGCGCAAGGCGCTGGCGATGATCGCCGCGGCGCCTAAGGACCGGCTGATCTTCGTCGCCGCGCATCATCCGCTGATCGAGGGTGGCACCAAGGGGACGGCGAGCACCCGGCACGGCGACAGCGCATTGACCGCGCTGGCCGAGGCGGGCGCGCATGCGGTGCTGTCAGGCCACGTCCATGACCCCTTCGACGTGCCCGTCGAGCGGGCGGGCCGGACGATTCGGATGATCGGCGCGGGTACGCTGTCGAAGCGGGTGCGCAATTCGCCGCCGGCGTTCAACGAAATCCGCATCCGCAACGGCGCCTTCGAGACGATCGCGCGAACGATGCCCGATGATGCGACGCCCGCGGTCGAGACGGCGCGCTTCGCGGACGTCGCGGAAGACCCCGCAAGCGTCTGAACGCCGCCCGCCGGGTGGCGGGCGCGTCGTTTAGTTGAGGACGCTCATCGTGCCCCAGGAATCCTGCCACAGCGGATTGCTGCCGTGCGGATCGCGCGCGACCATCAGCGCCTCTTCGATCCGGATCGCGGCAAGGTCCAGGCCGAGCGCATCGGCGATCTGGCATGCCTGGCTCAACAAGGCTTCCAACGTTTCGAGAGGCTGCGACTGCGAGGACATATCAGGGCACCGTATCCGTGATCCACGGCGGATGATCATCACCGCCTTCATAATCATATACGATATAATTGGAAACATCACCATAGTGGTGCAAGTTTTTATTGCATGTCGAAAAGTGGCTGGTCGCATCTGCAACCAATAACGTCCGTGCGGCATAGCCGCGGGAATCATGTTTAGCATTCGCGGACTCGGCGACGCGGTGGCGTCATTGCGATCAACATACAAGATCGACGCCGGTGCATGCGAAACCTTGATGTCGATCAAGGTCTCGCCTTGCGGCCGTTATGATGGCGGCGATCTCCTCTTCATTATAGTTGATGTCGAAGCATTCGATCTCGCAATACGCATCTTTCTTGCTACCGGCCTCGGCTCCTTCGCAGAGATGGATGTCGTCGCGATCTGGCGAATGCGAGCCTCGGCAAACCCTAACCGGCGGCTGCCGGGGTTCTCCCCGTCTACACGCCTGCCGACAACCGCCACCCCCCAACGAAAAACCGCCGCCCGGTGGCCCGGACGGCGGCTCTTCATTCGGTCAGGCCTGAACCCGAACCCGGAGATCACTCCTGGTTCAGATACTCGCCCGCGGCCTCGTCGCTGCCGTCGCCCGAGGGGACGACCTCGGCGAGCGGGTCGGGACCCGTGCCGACGTCCTCGCGCTTCGAGCGCAGCGCCTCGGCGGCGCGGAGCTCGGCGGCCGACGCCGGGGCGACGATCGCCGCGGCCATCGCACGCTGCTGGACGCGCATCGCCGCATCGCGCGACGAGGCCGCGACCCGCAGGCGGTTCATGCCCGCACCCGTACCCGCCGGGATCAGGCGGCCGACGATGACGTTCTCCTTGAGACCCATCAGCGTGTCCTGCTTGCCCTGGACCGCCGCCTCGGTGAGGACGCGGGTGGTCTCCTGGAACGACGCCGCCGAGATGAAGCTGCGGGTCTGCAGCGACGCCTTGGTGATGCCGAGCAGGACGGGCTTGCCCTGTGCCGGTGCCTGGTTCTTCTCCAGCTTCTCGTTGGTCGCGTCCATTTCCTCGCGATCGACCTGCTCGCCTTTCAGCAGCGTGGTGTCGCCGCCGTCGGTGATCTCGACCTTCTGCAGCATCTGACGAACGATCGTCTCGATGTGCTTGTCGTTGATCTTCACGCCCTGCAGTCGATAGACTTCCTGGATTTCGCTGACGAGATATTCGGCCAGCGGCTCGATCCCCATCGTCTCCAGAATGTCGTGCGGGTTGGGCGAACCGCCGATCAGATTGTCGCCACGCTTGACGTAGTCACCTTCCTGAACGTCGATCACCTTCGACTTCGGCACCAGATACTCGACGACGTCGCCGCCATCCTCGGGCTGGATGCCGATCTTGCGCTTCGCCTTATAGTCCTTGCCGAACACGACCCGGCCGGAAACCTTGGCGATGATCGCCGCTTCCTTGGGGATGCGTGCCTCGAACAGTTCGGCAACGCGCGGCAGACCGCCAGTGATGTCGCGGGTCTTGGCGGACTCGCGGCTGACACGGGCGAGGACGTCGCCGGCTTGGACTTGGGCATTGTCGTCGACGGAGAGCACCGCGCCGGTTGTCAGCATATAACGCGCCGCTTCGCCGTCTTCGGTCGTGGTGAGGGTCAGGCGCGGACGCAGATCCTCCTTCGACTTGGTCGAGGTGCGATATTCGATGACGACGCGCTGGGCGATGCCCGTCGCCTCGTCGGTCTGCTCGGTGAGCGTCTTGCCCTCGGTCAGGTCGACGTACTTCACGATGCCCGAATTCTCGGTGATCACCGGCATGGTGAACGGATCCCACTCCGCCATGCGATCGCCCTTCGACAGCACATGGCCGTCGTCGAACATCACATAGGCGCCGTAGGGGATACGGTGCGTCGACAGTTCGCGGCCGTCCATGTCGAGGATCGCGATCTCGCCCGAGCGCGACAGCGTCACGCGGCGACCACGCTGGTCGACGATGAGGCGCAGGTCGCGGAACTGGGCGGTACCGTCGACCGGTGCCTCCAGGTTCGACTGCTCGTTGAGCTGCGCCGCGCCGCCGATGTGGAACGTCCGCATCGTCAGCTGCGTGCCGGGCTCACCGATCGACTGGGCGGCGATGACGCCGACCGCTTCGCCGATGTTGACCGGCGTACCGCGGGCGAGGTCGCGCCCGTAGCACTTGCCGCAGACGCCGATCTTGCTCTCGCAGACCAGCGGCGAGCGGATCTTCATCCCCTGGATGCCGATCTTCTCGATCTGCGTGATCATCGCCTCGTCGAGCAACGTGCCCGTCGGGATGACGACCTCGCCGGTCTTGGCGTCGACCACGTCCTCCGCCGTCGTGCGGCCGAGGATGCGCTCGCCGAGCGAGGCGATCGTCGAACCGCCCTGCACGATCGCCTTCATCTCCAGCGCGCGCTCGGTGCCGCAATCCTCCTCGACGATGACGCAATCCTGCGACACGTCGACGAGACGGCGGGTGAGGTAGCCCGAGTTCGCCGTCTTCAACGCGGTGTCCGCGAGGCCCTTGCGGGCGCCGTGGGTCGAGTTGAAATATTCAAGGACGGTCAGGCCTTCCTTGAAGTTCGAGATGATCGGCGTCTCGATGATCTCGCCCGACGGCTTGGCCATCAGGCCGCGCATGCCGGCGAGCTGCTTGATCTGCGCCTGCGAACCGCGGGCACCCGAGTGGGCCATCATGTAGATCGAGTTGATGTCCTTCTCGCGGCCCTTGTTGGGACCGTCTTCGTAATGACGGACAGCCTTGATCTCGTTCATCATCGAGTTGGCGACCTGGTCGCCGCAGCGGCTCCAGGCGTCGATCACCTTGTTGTACTTCTCCTGCTGCGTGATCAGGCCGTCCTGATACTGCTGCTCGAAGTCCTTCACCTGATCGCGCGTCTCGTCGACCAGCACGTCCTTGTCGGGCGCGATGATCATGTCGTCCTTGCCGAACGAGATGCCGGCGCGGAACGCGTGACGGAAACCCAATGCCATGATCGCATCGGCGAACAGCACGGTCTCCTTCTGGCCGGTGTGACGATAGACCTCGTCGATCACGTCGCCGACGTCCTTCTTGGTGAGGAGGCGGTTGACGGTCTCGAACGGCACCTTGTGGCTGTGCGGCAGCGTCTCGCCGAGCAGCATGCGGCCCGGCGTCGTCTCGTAGCGCTTGAGGTACTGCTTGCCGCTCTCATCGGTCTGCGGAACGCGGCTGATGATCTTGGTGTGCAGCGTCACCGCCTTGGCTTCGAGCGCTTGATGCACCTCGGCCATGTCGCCGAGCAGCATGCCTTCGCCCGGCTCGCCTTCCTTCAGCATCGACAGATAATAGAGGCCCAGCACCATGTCCTGCGACGGCACGATGATCGGCTTGCCGTTGGCGGGGGACAGGATGTTGTTGGTCGACATCATCAGGACGCGCGCTTCCAGCTGCGCCTCGAGGCTCAGCGGAACGTGCACGGCCATCTGGTCGCCGTCGAAGTCGGCGTTGAACGCCGAGCAGACCAGCGGGTGAAGCTGGATCGCCTTGCCCTCGATCAGCACCGGCTCGAACGCCTGGATGCCAAGACGGTGCAGCGTCGGGGCGCGGTTGAGCATCACGGGATGCTCGCGGATCACCTCGTCCAGGATGTCCCAGACTTCCTTGCGCTCCTTCTCGACCCACTTCTTCGCCTGCTTGAGCGTCATGCTCAGGCCCTTGGCGTCGAGGCGCGCGTAGATGAACGGCTTGAACAGCTCGAGCGCCATCTTCTTCGGCAGGCCGCACTGGTGCAGCTTTAGCTCCGGACCGGTCACGATGACCGAACGACCCGAATAGTCGACGCGCTTGCCGAGAAGGTTCTGACGGAAGCGGCCCTGCTTGCCCTTCAGCATGTCGGACAGCGACTTGAGCGGGCGCTTGTTGGCGCCGGTGATCGTCCGGCCGCGACGGCCGTTGTCGAACAGGGCGTCGACCGCCTCTTGCAGCATACGCTTTTCGTTGCGGACGATGATGTCCGGCGCACGCAGCTCCATCAGCCGCTTCAGGCGGTTGTTGCGGTTGATGACGCGGCGATAGAGGTCGTTGAGATCCGACGTCGCGAAGCGGCCGCCGTCCAGCGGCACCAGCGGGCGCAGCTCGGGCGGGATGACCGGCACGACTTCGAGGATCATCCACTCGGGACGGTTGCCCGATTCGAGGAAGCTCTCGACAACCTTCAGGCGCTTGATGATCTTCTTGGGCTTCAGCTCCGACTTGGTCGTCGCCAGCTCTTCGAGCAGCGCGACCTTCTCGCCTTCGAGGTCGAGGCTTTCGAGCATGATGCGCACGGCCTCGGCACCGATACCGGCCGAGAACGCGTCCTCACCATACTGGTCCTGCGCCTCGAGGAGCTCGTCCTCGGTCATCAGCTGGAACTTCTCGAGCGGGGTCAGGCCCGGCTCAATGACGATATACGCCTCGAAGTACAGCACGCGCTCGAGCTGCTTGAGCTGCATGTCGAGCAGCAGGCCGATGCGGCTGGGCAGCGACTTCAGGAACCAGATGTGCGCGACCGGGGCGGCGAGCTCGATATGGCCCATCCGCTCGCGGCGGACCTTCGAGACGGTAACCTCGACGCCGCACTTCTCGCAGACGATGCCCTTGTACTTCATGCGCTTGTACTTGCCGCACAGGCATTCGTAATCCTTGATCGGACCGAAGATGCGCGCGCAGAACAGGCCGTCACGCTCGGGCTTGAACGTGCGATAGTTGATGGTTTCGGGCTTCTTGATCTCGCCGAACGACCACGAGCGGATCTTGTCGGGCGAGGCGATGCCGATCTGGATCTGGTCGAAGGTCTCGGGCTTTGCGATCGGGTTCGCGAAGTTGGTCAGTTCGTTCATGGGGATGAACCTCTCAGAATTCTTTTCTCCTCTCCCAGCGGGAGAGGAAGGGGCCCGCCAGCGAAGCTGGTGGGAAGGTGAGGGCAGGGCAGCGAACCGAACCGTCCTCACCCTTCCGCGGCCTACGGCCGCTCCCTCCCTCTCCCGACGGGAGAGGGAGAGTGGTGGCTTACTCCGCGGCGATCGCGATGCCGTCCTCGTCGACCTGGTCCTGCATCGTCTTGAGATCGACGTTGAGGCCCAGCGAGCGCATTTCCTTGACGAGCACGTTGAAGCTCTCGGGAATGCCGGCCTCGAACGTGTCGTCGCCCTTGACGATCGCCTCGTAGACCTTGGTGCGGCCGACGACGTCGTCGGACTTCACCGTGAGCATTTCCTGCAAGGTGTAGGCGGCGCCATAGGCCTGCAAGGCCCAGACCTCCATCTCGCCGAAGCGCTGACCACCGAACTGCGCCTTGCCGCCCAGCGGCTGCTGGGTGACGAGGCTGTACGGCCCGATCGACCGGGCGTGGATCTTGTCGTCCACGAGATGGTGCAGCTTCAGCATATAGATGATGCCCACGGTCACCTTGCGGTCGAACTTGTCGCCGGTGCGGCCGTCGAACAGCTCCGACTGGCCCGACGTGTCGAGGCCCGCCAGCTCCAGCATCGCCGACACGTCGCTTTCACGCGCGCCGTCGAACACCGGGGTGCCCATCGGGATGCCGGTGCGGATGTTGTGCACCAGCTCGACGATCTCCTCGGGCTCGCGGCTCTGGATGTCCTCGGCATAATGATCGCCATAGACCTCCACGAGACGCTCGCGCACCGCGTCGGGCATCTCGCCCGCCGTGGCATCGGGGTTGGCTTCGCGCCAATCCTCGAGCGCGGTCGCGACCTGCATACCCAGATTGCGGGCGGCCCAGCCGAGATGCGTTTCGAAGATCTGCCCGACGTTCATGCGCGACGGCACGCCCAGCGGGTTGAGCACCAGATCGACCGGCGTCCCGTCGGCGAGGAACGGCATGTCCTCCTGCGGCAGGATGCGGCTGATGACGCCCTTGTTGCCGTGACGGCCGGCCATCTTGTCACCCGGCTGCAGCTTGCGCTTCACCGCGACGAAGACCTTGACCATCTTGAGCACGCCGGGCGGCAGCTCGTCGCCACGCTCCAGCTTCTCGCGACGATCGTGGAACTTGTCCGTGATCCGCTTGGCGGCTTCGTCATACTGCTGCTTGACGGCTTCCAGATCGCCCTGGACCTTGTCGTCGGCAATCGCGAACTTCCACCATTCGTGGCGGTCGACGCTGTCGAGCAGGTCCATGTCGATCGTCGCGCCCTTCTTCAGGCCCTTCGGCACCGCCGTGGCGACCTGATCGAGCAGCATCTCGCGCAGACGCGACCAGGTCGCGCGGTTGAGGATGGTGCGCTCGTCGTCCGAGTCCTTCTTCAGGCGCTCGATCTCCTCGCGCTCGATCGCCATCGCGCGCTCGTCCTTGTCGATGCCGTGGCGATTGAAGACGCGGACGTCGACGATCGTGCCGGCAACGCCCGGCGGCAGACGCAGCGAGGTGTCGCGGACGTCGGACGCCTTTTCGCCGAAGATGGCGCGGAGGAGCTTTTCTTCCGGCGTCATCGGGCTTTCGCCCTTCGGCGTGATCTTGCCGACGAGGATGTCGCCCGGCTCGACCTCGGCACCCACGTAGACGATGCCCGCCTCGTCGAGGTTGCGCAGTGCTTCCTCGCCGACGTTGGGGATGTCGCGCGTGATGTCCTCCGGCCCGAGCTTCGTGTCGCGGGCCATCACCTCGAACTCGTCGATGTGGATCGACGTGAACACGTCGTCCTTCACGATCCGCTCGCTGATGAGGATCGAATCCTCGTAGTTGTAGCCGTTCCAGGGCATGAACGCGACGAGCGCGTTGCGGCCCAGCGCCAGCTCGCCGAACTCGGTCGACGGGCCGTCGGCGATGACGTCGCCGGCGTTGACCACGTCGCCCACCTTCACCAGCGGACGCTGGTTGATGCAGGTCGACTGGTTCGAGCGCTGGAACTTCATCAGCGTGTAGATGTCGACGCCCGACTTGGCCGAATCGACCTCGCCGGTGGCGCGCACGACGATGCGGCTGGCGTCGACCTGGTCGACGATGCCGGCGCGCTTGGCGGCGATCGCGGCGCCCGAGTCACGGGCGACCGTCTCTTCCATGCCGGTGCCGACGAACGGCGCTTCCGCCTTCACCAGCGGAACGGCCTGGCGCTGCATGTTCGAGCCCATCAGCGCGCGGTTGGCGTCATCGTTTTCCAGGAACGGAATGAGCGATGCGGCGACCGAGACGAGCTGCTTGGGGCTGACGTCCATCAGCGTGACGTTGTCGGGCAGCGCCATCAGGAACTCGCCCGCCTGACGCGACGACACCAGTTCCTCGGTGAAGCCCTTGTCGGGGCCGAGCTCCGCCGACGCCTGCGCGATCGTGTGCTTGGCCTCTTCCATCGCCGACAGATACACCACGTCGTCGGTGACCTTGTGGTCGACGACCTTGCGGTACGGCGTCTCGATGAAGCCGTATTTGTTGACGCGGCTGAACGAGGCGAGGCTGTTGATCAGGCCGATGTTCGGGCCTTCCGGCGTCTCGATCGGGCAGATGCGGCCGTAATGCGTCGGGTGGACGTCGCGGACTTCGAAGCCCGCACGCTCACGCGTCAGACCGCCCGGTCCGAGCGCCGAAACACGACGTTTGTGCGTCACTTCGGACAGCGGATTGGTCTGATCCATGAACTGCGACAGCTGCGACGAGCCGAAGAATTCACGCACCGCGGCGACCGCCGGCTTGGCGTTGATCAGGTCGTTCGGCATCACCGTCGACACGTCGACGGAGGACATGCGCTCCTTCACGGCGCGCTCCATGCGGAGCAGGCCGACGCGATACTGGTTCTCGAGCAGCTCGCCCACCGACCGCACGCGGCGGTTGCCGAGATTGTCGATGTCGTCGATCTCGCCCTTGCCGTCCTTCAGGCCGACGAGCGTCTTGATCACCGCGAGGATGTCCTCGCTGCGCAGCGTCGTCACCGTATCCTCGGCGTCGAGGTCGAGGCGCATGTTGAGCTTGACGCGACCGACGGCCGACAGGTCGTAGCGGTCGGGATCGAAGAACAGGCCGGCGAACAGCGCTTCGGCGGTTTCGAGCGTCGGCGGCTCGCCGGGGCGCATCACGCGATAGATGTCGGACAGGGCCTGCTCGCGCTCTTCGGCCTTGTCGGCCTTCAGCGTGTTGCGGATCCATGCACCGGTCGACACGTGGTCGATGTCGAGCAGCTCGATCGTGTCGATGCCCGCCTTGTCGAGCGCCTCGAGGTTCTCGGCGCCGATCTCGTCGCCGGCCTCGACGTAGATCTCGCCCGTCGTCTCGTTGATGAGGTCATAGGCCGAATAGCGGCCGAAGATCTCTTCGGTCGGGATCAGCAGCTGGGTGAGGCCGTCCTTGGCCGCCTTGTTGGCGGCACGCGGGCTGATCTTCTGCTGCGCGGCGAACACGATCTCGCCCGACGAGGCGTCGACGATGTCGAACAACGGCTTGACGCCACGCCAATTCTCGGGCGCGAACGGGATGATCCAGCCGCCCTGGCCGCGCACATAGGTGACGCGGTTGTAGAAATAATTGAGGATGTCCTCGCTCGTCATGCCGAGCGCATAGAGCAGCGCCGTCACCGGCAGCTTGCGCTTGCGGTC
Organism: Sphingomonas sp. CD22; assembly: GCF_034556155.1. Taxonomy (NCBI): domain Bacteria; kingdom Pseudomonadati; phylum Pseudomonadota; class Alphaproteobacteria; order Sphingomonadales; family Sphingomonadaceae; genus Sphingomonas; species Sphingomonas sp. CD22. The sequence continues at coordinate 198,317 of NZ_JAYDYX010000001.1, forward strand.
GATGCGGACGTTGACGATGTCCTTGGCGTCGAACTCGAAATCGAGCCACGAACCGCGATAGGGGATGACGCGCGCGGCGAAGAGATACTTGCCCGACGCGTGGGTCTTGCCGCGGTCATGATCGAATAGCACGCCCGGCGAGCGATGCATCTGGCTGACGATGACGCGCTCGGTGCCGTTGATGAAGAAGGTGCCGTTCTCGGTCATGAGCGGCATGTCGCCCATGTAGACGTCCTGCTCCTTGATATCGATGACCGACTTGGCCTCGGTATCCGGATCGACCTCGAACGCGGTCAGGCGCAGCGTGACGCGCATCGGCGCGGCGTAGGTGATGCCACGCTGGCGGCATTCCTCGACGTCGAACTTCGGCGGCTCGAGGACGTAATCGTCGAAATCGAGATAGGCGGTGCCGGCGAAATCCTGGATCGGGAAGACGCTGCGCAGCGTCTTTTCGAGACCCGACACGTGGCCGGTGCTCTTGTCCGAACGGAGGAACTGCTCGTAGCTCTCGCGCTGAACCTCGATCAGGTTCGGCATCTGGATGACTTCGTGGATGTCGCCGAAGATCTTGCGGATGCGCCGCTTGGCAGTGCTGCCCTGGATCGCCTTGCTGGCCATGGTGTTATGCCCTCAGTCGTGGCCGGCCAGTCGGGAAACTGGCGCGGGCCGGAATATCGTGCCCGGGAACCCCCGGAGCGGGACGCGAGGTGCGACGCAAAAAAGCCGAGCGCATCACAGTGCGTCGGCCTTCAGCGTCTATGAACCAGAACCCTCTATTCGTACGATGCACTGCGCGACGGCGCATCATGTCCCGAAAGCTGTGGTGAGACGCGGATATAGGCGCAGGAGCGGGCACTGTCAAAGGGGGTGTATCCAACACGTCCAAACCCCGTGCCTTCGCCCCGTCGCCGCGCCGGGGCGGTTCGTCGCAGCGGGGGTGGCGGTCGCGAACCGTTCACTAAGGAACGCCCAAGCGTTTTGGGTGAGATCAGGGTACATGAACATGAAGCGGGGCGCGCGGCTCAGCGCGATCGCCCTTTTGGTGGCGGGCGCGGCTGCGGCTCCCGCCGTGGCGCAGACGTCGAACACGACCGCGCCGCAGACGATCCCGGGGCTGGACAATTTCAGGCTGGCGCCATCGCAGCAGACCCCGCTTCCCGTACCGGAGCCCGAACCGATCCCCGTGCCGGTGGTGACGCCGACGCCGCGGGCGACGGCGACGCCCGCCGCGCGGCCCACGCCGCGACCGAGCGCGACGCCGACACCGCGCGCCACGCCGAGCCCGGCGCCCACTCCCGACGTAACGCCGACGCCGGCTGTCGAACCGTCGCCGACGCCTGCACCGACGCCGACGCCGACCCCGGTTCCGGTGGCGACGCCATCGGCGGTGCCGGTCGATGTGGCGGCGCCCCCGTCGGACTCATCCACCGGCTGGTGGCTGGGCGGGGCGGCGCTGCTGGCCATCGCCGCGGCGGTCGGCTGGTGGCTGTTGCGGCGCCGGGCGAGCGGCGGGGCTGCGGAGGTCGCGGTCGCCGAGCCGGCGCCGCGGCCCCGTGCCCCCGCGCCCGTACCGGCAGCGCCGCAACCGACGATGCCCGCTCCCGCGCTGCCGCCGGCGGATCGCGCGCGGCTGGCGCTGACGCTGAATCCGCGCCGCGCCGGGCTCAACCTGCTCAGCGCCACGGTCGAGGCGGAGCTGGAGGTGCGCAACCTCGGCACCGTGCCGGCCACGGCGATCCGCGTCGGCGTCGCGCTGACCGGAGCCGGTCCGGGGCAGGAAAGCGACGTCGCGGCGGTGTTCGCGGCGCCGGTCGGGCGCACCGCGGTGCCGCCGTTCGCGCTCGCGCCGGGCGAGACGCGGCGCGTACGCGTCGTCGCCGCCTTGCCGCGCACCGAGATCCGGCCGCTCGAAGCGGGTGGCCGGGCGATGTTCGTGCCGGTCGTGGCGATAAACGCGCTCTACGATGCGGGCGGCATCGACGCGCAGACCGCGGCGGCATTCGCGGTCGGTGTCGAGCGCGTCGATTCCGCCAAACTGGTCCCGTTCTGGTTCGATCAGCCCGCGCGGATGTACGATGCGCTCGGCGTTCGCCCCTATGCTGCTGCGGTGGAACGATGATTTGCGCGGGTTGCATAATGGTCGGGAGCGGTTAACGGCAGTCGGCGTGTCCACTTTGGTCCGATCCTCGGGCCGGGAGAATATATGGCAGCCGAACGTCATGGTGCCGAGATCTGGGCAGCGGTGTGCCGTGCGACCAACGTCGCCCAATTCGACCATGTCGGTCACGTCATCTGGGCCAGCGAGCGGTTCTGTACGACGATGGGATATAGCCTGGTCGAGATGAAGGGCCTGCATCATCGCGCCTTCTGCTCGCCGCAGGAGCAGGTCTCGCCCGGCTATCGGCGGCTGTGGCACGATCTCGAACGCGGCCGCGCCGCCTCGGGCGAATGTACGCGGATCACCAAGGACGGACGCGAGGTCCGCCTGCATGCGGCTTATGATCCGCTGACCGACGACGACGGCGCCATCTCAGGCTTCGTCAAGGTCGCCACCGACGTCACCGAACGCCGGCGCGGCGAGGCGGAGCGCAGTGCGCGGCTGGCGGCGCTCGACCGCAGCCAAGCGGTGGTCGAATTCGCTCCCGACGGCATCCTCCTCCATGCCAACGAGCGGTTCCTCGGCCTGACCGGCTATCGGCTGGAGGATGTCGTCGGGCGGCATCATCGCAGCTTCTGCGATCCGGCGTATGCTGCGTCGGCCGACTATGCCGCCTTCTGGTCGCGGCTGGCCGGCGGCCGGATCGACAGCGGCGTCCGGTGCTGGCGTGCCCGCGACGGCGAGGAATGCTGGCTGCAGGCGAGCTATACGCCGGTGTCCGATGCGATGGGCCGGCCGTTGCGCATCGTCGCGATCGCCAGCGACGTCACCCGGCAGGTGCGGCTGGAGCGCGCCGTCGCCACCCGGCGCGACGAGCAGCAGCGCTTCCAGTCGGCGCTCGAGGCCAAGACCGCGGAGGTGCAGACGGCGATGACGCAGCTCGCCGGCGTCGTCGACACGATCAGATCGCTCTCCGCGCAGGCCGATCTGATGAAACTCAACGCGGCGATCGATGCGGCGCATGCCGGCGAGGCGCCGTCGGGCGTGATCGGCACGGGCGCGTGGCGCGCGCGCCGACGCGGCTGACCGCAGCGGGCGCGGACACGAAAAAGGGCGGCCTCCCTGCGGGGGCCGCCCTCTTCCTGTCGCTGGCTGGCCGATGGTCGGCCGGCCCTGTGGAGGAGCAGGCAGCGTGCTGCCCGTCTCCTCCGCTGCGGCTTACTTGAGCTCGACGGTCGCGCCGGCGTCTTCGAGCTGCTTCTTGACCTTCTCGGCCTCGTCCTTGTTCACGCCTTCCTTGACGGCCTTCGGCGCGCCTTCGACGAGCGCCTTGGCTTCGGTCAGGCCGAGACCGGTGATGGCGCGGACTTCCTTGATGACGTTGATCTTCTTGCCACCGTCGCCGGTGAGGATCACGTCGAACTCGGTCTTCTCTTCGGCGGCCGGAGCAGCGGCGCCACCGGCTGCCGGGGCAGCGGCGACGGCAGCGGCGGCCGAAACGCCCCACTTCTCTTCGAGCAGCTTCGAGAGCTCGGCGGCCTCGAGGACGGTCAGTTCGCTCAGCTGGTCAACCAGCGCGTTCAGGTCTGCCATGATACTTCCTTCATATGTCGGGGCCGACGGCCCCAAGTGTCAGTTGAAAATTCGCTTGTCCAAAAGCGCCTGAAGTTCAGGCGGCTTCCTTCTCGGCGTAAGCCGACAGCACGCGCGCGATCTGCGCCGCGGGAGCCTGGGTGATGGTCGCGAGCTTCGTTGCCGGGGCAACGATGAGGCCGACGATCTTCGCCCGGAGTTCATCCAGCGAGGGCAGGGTGGCGAGCGCTTGCACGCCGGCAACGTCGAGAGGGGTCGCACCCATCGCACCGCCCACGATTTCGAACTTGTCGTTCGTCTTCGCGAATTCGACCGCTACCTTGGCAGCGGCGACGGGGTCGATCGAGGTGGCGAGGCCGACGGGGCCGGTGAGCATGTCGCCCACGGAGCCGTAATCGGTGCCATCGAGTGCGATCTTGGCAAGCTTGTTCTTCGAGACCTTGTAGGTCGCGCCGGCATCACGCATCGCGTTGCGCAGTCGGGTGGACTGGGCAACCGTCATTCCGTTGTTGCGGGTAACGACTACCACGCCGACTTCGGAAAAGGTGCGATTCAACTCGGCAACGGCCGCGGCCTTTTGAGCACGATCCATGCCATTCTCCACGTTTTGAGAGTGCCGCACGAAGCGACCCTCCCGGTTACAAACCGGAGGGGAAAACCCCGCCGGGGTTGTCCATCGATGGGGAAGGCACCCGTGAAGGGCGGCAGACCGGCGCACCACGAGGCGGACCGATCGTCAAATTCCTGTCCCCGTCTCGGCAGGACATTAAGCCGCGGCAAATCCGTGGCACCTGCTGTCTTGGACGGATGCACGACGGGCGAACCCGCCGGCAAGCGCGTGCCAGTAGTGGAATGCGGGGAGGAGTCAAGAGTCGTCCTGCATTGCTCCACCCGCTGGGTGGTTGGGACATCCGTCACAATCCTCCCCCGCCAGGGGGAGGTGGCATGCCGAAGGCATGACGGAGGGGGAGGTAAGTGACACGTCCGTTCCGTGTCCTCCCCCTCCGTCACGGCTTCGCCGCGCCACAGTGCCGGGTCGGTCATGCCCCCGGCATGACCTTGAACGGCCGGGGGCCGTTCACCCCGGCACTCCCTGGCGGGGGAGGAATTAGCGATGTCATTTTCATGTCATCCTCGTTTCATCTTCCCGTCACCGCGCTGCAACCCCGCTGCCGCTTTTGTCGGCCAATGACAGCCGCATAGCGGCACGGCGCCGCGTAGCGGGGGAACCAATATGACGATCGAGAGCCTGTCCACCATCGGCTATGACGATGGTGATATCGACACAAACGTCAGTGCCAATCCGCATATCGGCGAGCTGATCGCCAGCCGCTATTCGCGTCGCCAGACGTTGCGCGGCGGCATCTCGGCGATGACCGCGGCGGTGTTCGGGGCCGGCATGCTCGCCGGCTGCGACCAGGACGACGAGCGTCGCGCGACCACGGTGACCGCCGGCGGGGCGATCACCACCTCGGTCGGCAAGACGGTGACGCTGAACGGCGCGGTGACGAGCGGCAATTCCGCCTCGACCGCATGGACGCAGACCAGCGGTCCGATCGTCAGCCTGGCCAATGCGACGGGCGCGGCCGCCAGCTTCACCGCACCCGCGGTGACCGCCGCGACGCCGCTCGCCTTCCAGTTCACCAGCACCTCGACCGACGGCATCCGTTCGGTCGCCGACACGATCGTGACGGTGGCGCCCGCGACGCTCGACTTCACCGCGGTGCCCAAGAGCCTCGCCGACGTCGTCGCGGTGCCGTCGGGCTATCAGGTCACCGTGCTCTACCGGCTCGGCGATCCGATCAACGGCAGCGTCGGTGCCTATGCCAACGACGGCAGCGACACGAATTTCTCGGCACGCGCCGGCGATCATCATGACGGCATGAGCTTCTTCGGCCTCGCCGCGACCGGCACCACGCCCGACCCGACCAACAGCAGCCGCGGGCTGCTCGTGCTCAACCACGAGAACATCACGCAGAGCTATCTGCATCCCAACGGTCCGACGACGGTCGCCGGCGCGCGCCCGACCGCCGAGGTGCTCAAGGAGATCGAGGCGCACGGCGTCAGCGTGGTCGAGATCAACCGCGGCACCAGCGGCTGGAGCTACGTCAACAGCAGCAGCCTCAACCGCCGCATCACGCCGTTCACGCCGATGGACTTCTCCGGTCCGGTGAAGGGCAATGCGCTGCTGTTCACTGGTTATTCGCCGACCGGCGTCGCGGCGCGCGGCACGATCAACAATTGCGCCAACGGCACGATGCCGTGGAACACCTATCTGACCAACGAAGAGAATTGGGCCGGCTATTTCCGGCGCGAGGCCGGCGACAACGCCCGCCGCACCGCCGCGCTCGGCGCCCGGTCGGTCGTCGCGTTCAGCCGCTACGGTCTCAACACCGGCAGCAACGATGCGCTGAAGGCGGGCAATTACAATTGGGCGACCGCCGCCGCACCGGCGGCCGGCGACACCCGCATCGCCAAGTTCAACGCCACCGTCGACGCGACCAAGGCCGCCAACGGCACCGGCGACTTCCGCAACGAGCCCAATCAATATGGCTGGGTGGTCGAGATCGACCCGTTCGATCCCGCCTCGACGCCGCGCAAGCGCACGGCGCTCGGCCGGATGAACCACGAAGGCTGCGTGATCGGCCGGACGATCGCCGGCGTGCGACCCGCCTTCTACATGGGCGACGATGCGCAGAACGAATATGTCTACAAGTTCGTCTCGTCGGCGACCTGGTCGGCGGCGGATGCGAGCGCGACCAACCGGCTCGCGATCGGCGACAAATATCTCGACACCGGCACGCTCTACGTCGGCAAGTTCAACGCCGACGGCAGCGGCCAGTGGTTACCGCTGGTGTTCGGCCAAGGCGCGCTGACCGGCGCCAACAGCGCTTATGCCTTCACCGATCAGGCCGATGTGCTGACCCACGCCCGGCTTGCCGGCGACGCGCTGGGCGCGACCAAGATGGACCGGCCGGAATGGACCGCGGTCAATCCGGTGACCGGCGAGATGTATCTGACGCTGACCAACAATTCGTCGCGTACCGTCGCCACCACCGATGCCGCCAACCCGCGCGCCTATAGCGACCCCAAGACCACCGGCGGGGCGAGCAACGGCAATCCCAACGGACATGTCATCCGCCTGCGCGAGACCGGCGACAGCAGCGAGGCGCTGGCCTTCACCTGGGACATCTATGCCTTCGGTGCGGGCAGCGATCTCAACCCGGCCAACATCAACCTGTCCAACCTCGATGCCACCAACGATTTCTCCTCGCCCGACGGGCTGTGGTTCGCCCGGCCGAGCAACGTCGCGGGGCAGGGGACGCCGCTCCTGTGGATCGAGACCGACGACGGCGCCTATACCGACGTGACCAATTGCATGCTGCTCGCCGCGATCCCCGGCACGGTCGGCGACGGCGGCACGCGCACCTTCACCAACAGCCTCGGCGGCCAGACCGCGTCGCAGACCACCCGGATCGGCAAGGCACCGGGCACCGCGCTCAAGCGCTTCCTGGTCGGCCCGAAGGAATGCGAGATCACCGGCATCGATTCGACGCCGGACGGCCGCTCGATCTTCGTCAACATCCAGCATCCCGGCGAGGGCGGCGGACCGTCGGGCATCACCAGCAACTGGCCGCAGAGCCAGGCGAGCGGCACCGGCAGCGGCCGGCCGCGCTCGGCGACGATCGTCATCATCAAGACCGACGGCGGCATCATCGGCCTGTGATCCATCGGGTGCCGCGCCACGCACCGGCGCGGCACCCGCTTGGTCGAAAACGGATTTGTCGATTACGGACGTTTAAGATTTCGCGGGCATAACGATCGTCATGCCCGCGACCGCTTCCTTTCCGATTGATCGGTCCCGGCGATGAAGACGCGGGAGCCGCGGGTGAAGGTGCTGGTCCGCGCGCGGATGCGCGCCGGCGCCGACTGGACCGACGTGGTGATCCACAACATGTCGTCGCGTGGCCTGCTCGCATCGTCCAGTCCGGTGTGCCGGCCGGGTACGGTGGTCGAGATCCGCCGCATCCATCATGTCGTCGTCGGTCGCGTGGTCTGGCAGAACGGCGCCTTCTTCGGGGTGCGGACGCAGGACCCGATCGATATCCAGGGTATCGTCACCGCGCAGCCGCCCGCACACAAGCCGCAGCGGAGCGACGCGGGCGACGACGACCGTCGCGCGGTGCGCCGCGTGCCGGCCGCCGAACGCGAGGCGCAGAGCCGGCGCTTCGCCTCGGCGTTCCAGTTCGTCGTGTTGATCGTCGCGGTCGGCGCCGCCGCCGTGTTCGCGGCGCAGGAGGTCGGATCGGTGCTGTCGCGGCCGTTCGCGGCGGTGGGCGTGGCGCTGACGGGCAATGCCGATGCGACGGGAAGCACCGCGGGAAACTGACCGCGGCGAGGAACCGGGACCGGGCTGCGGCATTGCCGATGTTCAATCCTTTCTTTTGGTCCAAGGCTTTCCGCTCATGACGCTGCCATCCTCCCCCGTCTGGTTCATCACCGGCTGTTCGACCGGCTTCGGCCGCGATCTCGCGCGGCTCGTCCTCGATCGCGGCTGGCGCGTCGTCGTTACCGCGCGCGATGCGTCGCGGGTCGCCGATCTGGTCGAGGGTGCCGAGGATCGTGCGCTGGCGCTGGCGCTCGACGTCAACGATGCCGGACAGGTCGACGCGGCGGTCGCGGCGGCGCAGGAGCGGTTCGGGCGTATCGACGTGCTCGTGAACAACGCCGGCTATGGCTATCAGGCGAGCGTCGAGGAAGGCGAGGAGGCGGCGATCCGCGCGCAGTTCGACACCAACGTCTTCGGCCTGTTCGCGCTGACCCGGGCGGTGCTGCCCGGCATGCGCGCGCAGCGGGCCGGCCACGTCATCAACTTCACCTCGGTCGCCGGGCTGATCGGCTTTCCGGGATCGGGCTATTACGCCGCGTCCAAACATGCCGTCGAGGGCTGGTCGGACAGTCTCGCCGCGGAGGTCGGGCCGCTCGGCATCGCGGTGACCTGCGTCGAGCCGGGGCCGTTCCGCACCGATTGGGCGGGGCGGTCGCTTCAGCAGACGCCGGTGCGGATCGCGGATTATGCCGAAACCGCGGGCAAGCGGATGGAATCGACCAAGCAGATCAGCGGCGAACAGGCCGGCGACCCGGTGCGCGCGGGCGAGGCGATCATCGCCGCCGCCGAAGCCGAAACGCCGCCGCGCCATCTGGTGCTCGGCAAGTTCGGCTTCGACGCGGTGACTGCCAAGCTGAAGGCGCGACTGGCGGAGATCGAGGGTCTGCGCGAGCAGGCGCTGGGGGCGGATTTTCCCGAGTAATCGCCGGTCCGCTTTCCCGAGGCTCGTTCGAGGCTTTTGCGAAAGCCAGCCGGATATCCTCCCAGGCTGTACCCCGGCGGAGGCCGGGGCCCAGTCGGGTGGAGGTTAGCGACGACGTACTACCGCCTTCTCACCTCGGCCCGGTCCGGGGCGACCAAGCCATCCGCACCAACAAAAAGGGCCGGGATTGCTCCCGGCCCTTTTCGTATTCGCGTGTTGCGAAAGGCTTACGCGCCCGCGACCTCGGCGGTGTCGACGCGGATGCCCGGGCCCATCGTCGAGCTGACGGCGACCTTGCGGACATATTTGCCCTTGGCGCCCGACGGCTTGGCACGCACCACGGCGTCGACCAGCGCGTCGAAGTTGCGACGCAGGTCTTCCTGCGTGAACGACGCCTTGCCGATCCCCGAGTGGATGATGCCGGCCTTCTCGACGCGATACTCGACCTGACCGCCCTTGGCGGCCTTGACCGCTTCGGCGACGTTCATCGTCACGGTGCCGAGCTTCGGGTTCGGCATCAGGCCCTTGGGGCCGAGCACCTTACCGAGGCGCCCGACGACGCCCATCATGTCCGGGGTCGCGATGCAGCGATCGAAATCGATCGTGCCACCCTGGATCGTCTCCATCAGGTCTTCCGCACCGACGACGTCGGCCCCGGCGGCGAGCGCCTCCTCGGCCTTGGCGCCGCGGGCGAAGACGCCGACGCGGACGGTCTTGCCGGTGCCGGCGGGCAGCGTGACGACGCCGCGGACCATCTGGTCGGCGTGGCGCGGATCGACGCCCAGGTTCAGCGCGACCTCGATGGTCTCGTCGAACTTGGCGGTGGCGTTCTGCTTGGCCATCGCGATCGCCTGATCGACGCCATGCAGCGTCTCAGGGTTCACGGCGTTGGACTTCTGCTTCTTGGTCAGCTTGGCCATGATCTCAGCCCTCCGTCACTTCGAGGCCCATCGCGCGGGCGGAGCCTTCGATGATCTTGGTCGCAGCCTCGATGTCGTTGGCGTTCAGATCCTTCATCTTGGTCTGGGCGATCTCGGCGAGCTTGCTGCGCGCGATCTTGCCAGCGACGACCTTGCCCGGCTCCTTCGAACCCGACTTCAGGCCGGCGGCCTTCTTGATCAGGAACGACGCCGGCGGCGTCTTGATCTCGAAGCTGAACGAACGGTCGGCATAGACGGTGATCTTGGTGGGCAGCGGCGTGCCCTTGTCCATGTCGGTCGTCTGCGCGTTGAACGCCTTGCAGAATTCCATGATGTTGACGCCGCGCTGACCCAGTGCCGGGCCGATCGGCGGGGCGGGCTTGGCGTCGCCTGCAGGAACCTGCAGGTTGATGTAACCTGTGATCTTCTTTGCCATGTCACTCTCGTTTCAAGTTTAGCGGTCCAAGCGGGCGTCTCCGCCCTCCCGCAAGCATCCAGCCAAAGCGTGGAAGCGGCGGCCGTTAGCGGAAACGGCGACGCAGGGCAAGCGCGGCGGGTATCGAACGATCGTATACGGCCGCGGATTCGTGCGATACCACGTCCGCAACAGCAAAAGGGGAAGTTCGAAGACGATGCGCAAAGCCCTGATCCTCGCCGGCCTCGCGACCCTGTCGCAACCCGTCGCCGCCGCGATCCAGTCGGCGCCGCTGACGCTGGAGCGCATCTTCGGCGACAAGGCGATCCCGATCGACCAGGTCGAGGGCGGCGAGTGGACCGCCGATGGCAGCGGCTATGACGCGATCGAACCGTCCAAGGCGGTCGCCGGCGGCACCGACCTCGTCCGCTACGACGTCGCGCGCAACGCCCGCACCGTGCTGGTCGCGGCAGGCGACCTCGTCGTGCCGGCGACGGGCAAACCGATCGCGATCCAGAGCTATGCCTGGTCCGCCGACGGCAAGCGGCTGTTGATTTTCACCAACGGCACGCGCTTCCGCCGCACCCGGGCGCTCGGCGATTACTGGCTGTTCGATGTCGCGGCCAGGACGCTGCGCCGGGTCGGTGGCGACGCGCCGCCCGCCAGCCTGATGTACGCGGCATTCTCACCCGACGGCAGCCGCATCGCCTATGTCCGCGCCAACAATCTGTACGTCGAGCCGAGCGCGGGCGATGCGCCGCCGCGGCAACTGACCCGCGACGGCAACGACCTGATCGTCAACGGTCTGGGCGATTGGGTGTATGAGGAGGAATTCTACCTCCGCAAAGCCTGGTCGTGGAGCCCGGATTCGCGGACGATCGCCTTCTGGCGGTTCGACACGTCCGGGGTCGGCACCTTCTACATGATCAGCAACACGATGGGGCAATATTCCAAGCCGATCCCGCTCCAATATCCCAAGGTCGGCACCACCAATTCGGCGGTGCGCGTCGGCACGATCGACGTGGCGAGCGGCGCGACACGGTGGATCGGCCTGACCGGCGATCCGCGCCAGAATTACGTGCCGCAGATGAGCTGGGCGGGGACCAGCGGCAAGGTGTTCCTGCAATATGCCAACCGGCTGCAGAACACGTATAACCTGCTGCTCGCCGATCCCGCCAGCGGGACGACGAAGCCGGTGTTCGTCGAACGCGACGCCGCCTGGGTCGAGGCGAATGGCGATCCGACCTGGCTCGACGGCGGCAAACGCTTCACCTGGCTGAGCGAGCGCGACGGCTGGCGGCATCTGTACGTCGCCTCGTCCGACGGCAAGACGCCGAGCCTGCGCACCCCCGGGCGGTTCGACGTCGTCAGCCTGCTCCTCGTGGACGAGGCGCGGGGCTGGGCGTGGTTCACCGCCTCGCCCGACAATCCGACGCAGCGCTACCTCTACCGCGCCACGCTGACCGGCAAGCCGCGGGTCGAGCGGGTGACTCCGGCGGGGCAGGCGGGGACGCACGGCTATGACATCGCCCCCGGCGCGCATTGGGCGCGGCACACCGTCTCGGCGATCGACCGCGCACCGGTGACCGAGATGATCGACCTCACCACCCAGGCCCCGGTGCGCGTGCTCGCCCGCAACGCCGCCTTGCAGGACGAGATCGCGCACGAACCGATCGGGCCGACCGAATTCACCCGGCTCGACCTCGGCAAGGGCGTGTCGGTCGACGCGTGGATCATGAAGCCCGCGGGCTTCGATCCCGCCAAACGCTATCCGGTGCTGTTCCAGGTCTATGGCGAGCCGTGGGGGCAGACGGTCGCCGACGCCTGGGGCGGCAACACCGCTCTGTGGCATCGCATGCTCGCCGAGCGCGGCTATATCGTCGCCAGCATCGATCCGCGCGGCACCAACACGCCGCGGGGGCGCGACTGGCGCAAGAGCATCTATCGCCGGCTCGGCGTCGTCGGGCCGGAGGATTATGCCGCCGGCGTGCGCAAGCTGATCGCCGAGCGGCCCTATATCGATCCGGCGCGGATCGGCATCTGGGGCTGGAGCGGGGGCGGATCGAGCACGTTGCACGCGATGTTCCGCTTCCCCGAGCTGTTCAAGACCGGCATCGCCGTCGCCGCCGTCTCCGACCAGATGCTCTATGATACCATCTATCAGGAGCGCTACATGGGTCTGCCGGCGGACAATGCGGCGGGCTACAAGGCGGGGTCGCCGATCACGTATGCCGCGGGGCTGGCGGGCAATCTGCTCGTCATCCACGGCACCGGCGACGACAACGTCCATTACCAGAACCTCGAACAGCTCGAGGATCGGCTGATTGCCGCCAACAAGCCGTTCACGATGATGGCCTATCCCGATCGCACGCACGGCATCTACGAAAAGCCCGGCACCAGCCTGCACCTCTATTCGCTGATGACGCGCTACCTCGAGACCAATCTGCCGCCGGGTGGCCGGTGATCCGCGCTCACAGCGGCAGGCTGGGCTGAACCTCCTCCGCGTCGGCGGCGTCGCGCAGGATGCCCGACAGCGTCAGGCCGAGCAGCCGCACGCCGTCGGGCACGGGCAGCTGCGCATCGAGCAATTCGTCGCCGATGCGCAGGAAGTCGGCCTCGCTCGTCACCGGCAGCGCGAGCGAGCGCGCCCGCGTCATCGTGCGGAAGTCGGCGTGGCGGAGCTTCAGCGTCACCGTCCGGCCCCGCACCCCCGATCGTTCGATCCGCACCCAGGCCGCCTCGGCGACACGGGCGAGCGCGGCGTGCAGGTCGTCGGGCGCGGACAGATTGGTCTCGAACGTCCGCTCGGCACCGACCGATTTGGCCTCGCGATGGGCGCGCACCGGGCGATGATCGACGCCGCGCGCCGCCGCGAAGAGATAGTCGGCATAGGAACCAAAATGCGCCTGCAGGAAGGGCAGAGGGCGGTCGCGCAGGTCGGCGCCGGTGAGGATGCCGAGCTGCTCCATCCGCTTGGCGGTGACCGGTCCGACGCCGTGGAAACGCTTGACCGGCAGCGAGGCGACGAACGCCGCGCCCTTGTGCGGCGGGATGACGCAGAGCCCGTCGGGCTTGTTCTGGTCGGAGGCGAGCTTGGCGATGAACTTGTTGTAGCTCACCCCCGCCGAGGCGGTGAGGCCGGTATCGGCGCGGATGCGGGCGCGGATCTCCTCGGCGATCGCGCTCGCCGAGCCGAGGCCGCGCACGTCGGTGGTGACGTCGAGATAGGCCTCGTCGAGCGACAGCGGCTCGATCGCGTCGCTGTAATCGGCGAAGATCGCGCGGATCTGCTGCGAGACGGCATGATAGACGTCGAAGCGCGGCCGGACGAAGACGAGGTCGGGGCAGCGGCGCAAGGCGGTGACCGACGGCATCGCGGATCGCACGCCGAACGCGCGCGCCTCGTAGCTCGCCGCGGCGACGACGCCGCGCGCGCGCGACCCGCCGACCGCGACCGGCTTGCCGCGCAGCGTCGGGTCGTCGCGCTGCTCCACCGACGCGTAGAAGGCGTCCATATCGACATGGATCACCTTTCGCTGAGGAGGCGTCTCGCCATCGATCATGATCCCGTTTCGTTCCAAACGCATCACAGATCAAGGCGCTGCTGCGGCAAAAACGGTACGAAGGTTTCATGGCGCAACAGCAGCTTCCTCCTGCCGCGGGGCATACCGCGCTCATCATCATCGACATGGTCAACGCCCTCGACTTCGACGGCGGCGATCGGCTGAAGGGGTCGGCTGAGGCGACGATCGCGCCGATCCTCGCGCTGCGCGATGCGGCGGACGCTGCCGGCGTGCCGGTGATCTACGTCAACGACAACAATGGGCAATGGCATTCCGATCGCGACAAGCTGATCGAGGAGACGCTGTCGCGCGCGACGCCGGGGCAGGCGCTGACCGAGGCGCTGCGGCCGCGCGAAACCGACTATTTCATCATCAAGCCGCAGTTTTCCGGTTTCTACGCGACCAATCTGCCGGTGCTGCTGCCGCAATTGGGTGCGCGCCGGCTGGTGCTCACCGGGGTCGCCGCCGACATCTGCGTGCTGTTCACCGCGGCGGAGGCGCATATGCGGCAATACGATCTGTGGGTGCCGTCCGACGGGGTGGCGGGCGACCATGATGCGCGGACGCGCTGGGCGTTGGAGATCATGGCGAACAGCATGCAGGCGGACATCCGGCCGACCGGCGAACTGACGCTGGCCGAATGGATCGACGCCGCCGGTTAGGACGGATCGGCATAGCGGTTTGAGAGAATTCCTTCCCCTGGCGGGGGAGGAATTTGGCTGAATGTCGGTTCCAGCAACACGATTGCTCGCGCTGCAACCGGCACGACCGAGGTTGCAATTGTCGACGCGGGCGGCGCGGCACATAGGCGCGCCACCGAGCCGCACCCCTGCGGCATTGCCGAGGTGTTCCGTGCTGAGCCTGATCGTCCACATCATCGCCTACCGTCGCCAGCGCGCGGCCTGATCGGCGGGGCAGGGGCCGTCAGTCGGTCTCCGCGAGCGCCGCCTCGACCTCTTCCACCGAAATGCCGAAGGCGCCGGCGAGGCCGGTGAGCGAGGCGCCGCGCTTGGCCAGCTCGCGCATCCGCGCGATATCGACCACCGTCGCATAGCCGCGCGTATCGCGTTGCTCGCGCACCACGTCCTTGCGGCCCGAGCCGCGGCGGCGCTGCGCGGCGGCGGCGTGGGGATCGCCCTCCGCCAGTCGCTGCTCCTCCTCGCGGCGGGCTTCGCGGGCCTGTTCGCGCTCGCGCATCTCGACCTCGCGGCTAGCGAGCCGCTCTTTGAGGCGCTGTTCGGTGTCGCCGGCCCGCTCGCGCGTCCGCGCCTCGCGGGCTGCGGCACGTTCGGCGGCGCGCTGTTCGAGGGTGAGGTTGCTGCGGACGCGGAAGTCCGCCGATGGCGAGGGCGTGCCCCAGCTCTTGTCCACCACGATCGTGGCTCCGGCTTGCTATGGAAAGGCTTGGAAAAGGTGGTGCACCCAGAGCGATTCGAACGCCCGACCCTCAGATTCGTAGTCTGATGCTCTATCCAGCTGAGCTATGGGTGCATATGCCACGGCGGGAGCCGTAGCGGATATATATGGTCGGGAAGAGAGGATTCGAACCTCCGGCCCCTGCCTCCCGAAGACAGTGCTCTACCAGGCTGAGCTACTCCCCGACGGAGTACGTCCAGGCCCTTCAAGGGTCCGTCCGTGCTTGGAGGCGCGCCTATACCCACGCCGGATAGCGGATGCAAGCACCGGAATCGTGCACTTGCGAAATCCTCGTGCAACGTCCTAGGCAGAGGCGGTGAATATGGTCGAAGCGCTCGCCGCCGCACTCGTCATCGTCAACGTCGCGCTGGTCGCGGCGCGCAGCGTGTGGAACTATCCGGTCGCGCTCGCGGCGGTGGCGATCTACGGCTGGGTGTTCCTCGGCGCGCACCTCTACAGCGATGCGCTGCTGCAGGTCTTCTTTTTCGCCGCCAATCTCTACGGCTGGGCGAATTGGGCGCGCAGCCGGGCGAGCGCGGGCGAAGTGGTGGTCGAGCGGCTCGATCCGCTCGCCCGGCTGACGTGGCTGGGCGGCGGCGTCGCGGCGTGGCTCGTCTGGAGCGCGCTGATGCATCGTTATACCGACGCGTCCTATCCCTGGTGGGACGGCGGCATCGCGATCGCCTCGGTCGCGGCGCAGGTGATGCAGGCGCGGCGCGCGATCGAGAGCTGGTGGGTGTGGATCGCGGTCGATGTCGCCAGCGTGCCGCTCTATGCGGCCAAGGGTTTGGTGTTCACCACCGGCCTGTATCTGGTGCTGCTCGGCCTTTCGATATGGGGGCTGATCGATTGGCGGCGCGCACGGGGGCGGCAGGGCAGGATGGCATTGGCATGACGTTGCGTTCGATCTGCCTGCACGGGCCGGAGAGTACCGGCAAGTCGACGATGATGCCGCGGCTGGCGCAGCATTTCGGCGGCGTGCCCTGCGTCGCCGAGTTCGGCCGCGCCTATTGCGAGGCGTTCGGCACCGACCTGACGATGGCCGACCTCGTCGAGATCGGGAAGGGCCACGACGCCAAGGTCCGCCACGCGCTCGCCGAGCGCAGCTATCCGGTGATCATGGACACCGATCCGCTGATGACCGCGGTATGGGCCGACATGATGTTCCGGCGGCGCGACGCGTGGTTCGCGACGTGGAACAACACCGCCGACATCTATCTGCTGTTCGACATCGACCTGCCGTGGGAGGACGACGGCACGCGGATGTTCGGCGGCGAAGCGGCGCGGCGGCGCTTCTTCGAGCTGAGCAAGGCGGTGCTGGAGGAGCGCGGCGTGCGCTGGGCATTGGTGTCGGGGCAGGGCTCGACGCGCTACCTCAACGCGCTGCGCGCGATCGAGACGCTGAGCCGCGATTGAGGGGACGGCCTGCCGCGTGGCGGGCCGTCCCCCGGCGCATCAGCTCGACGGCGCGAGCTTGGTGTTGAGCACCCAGCCGACATTGTCGTTCTCGTCGGCGACCTCCCACCACAGGCCGTCCTTCTTGCCGGTCGGATAGACGATCGCGCCGGTCGGCAGTGTCCGCAGCACCTTGCTCGTCGCGAGCCCGCTGACGCGCAGCGCGAGCGGCGCCTGGGCGGTGAAGGTCTTGGCGGGGGCGGCCTGCGCGGTGCCGGCGTCGCCCGGGGTGACGAGGCCGAGGCCGGTGACCATCTTCGAATAGGCCTGGATGAACGACAGGGTCACGATCCGGCCGATCTCGGTATTGTCGTAGCCGCCGCCCGCCGCGCCGGCGACCGACAGGAAGCCGCCGCCGCCGAAGGCGAGGTTGTTCTTGGCGGCATAGCCTTCCTCGGTGGCGAGCGTCTCGGTGGTGCGGACGTTGGTCAGCGAGAGGACGGTGTTCGCCTCCATCTTCTTGCTCTTGAGGCCGCCGATCAGGCCGCCGACCGCGCCGCCGAGCAGGCCACCGGCGACGCCGGCGACGCCGTTGCCGCTGACGTTGCTGTTGGCGCCCTGGATTTCGGCGACCATCACGTAATCGGCCGCCTTGATCTGGCCCTGGCCGACGTTGGCGCCGCGCTGCAGCCCGAGGTTGCCGCCGATGTTGCGCTCGATCTGCGCGGCGTTGAGGCCGGTGCCGCGATCGACGAGGTTGAAGCAGCCCGATCGCTGGACGAGCACCTTGAGCAGCTTCGACGGCGGCGCGAGATTGTATTGCGTCCACCAATGCGGGTCGTCGCCGTCGGCGATCGAGAGCGTGCCGAGCTTGCGGACGCAATGCGGCACCTCGGCGGCCAATTGCGTCTGGAGCTTCTGCCCGCTCGACTCGCGGGCGAGCTTCTGCGCGTCCGCCGCGCCGGACACGACGAGCGCCGCCCCCGCCAAAGCGGCGATAAATGTCTGCTTTCTCATTTCCACTGTTCCTCCCAAGCGATCCGCTCGTTCGGGACGTCGTCGCGGAAGCCCCCTCGATCGGGGTCCCGGAGCCGTCGGCATCTAGCACCCGGCCCCTGGGTGCGCTAGGCGCGTGGCGATATGGCTACTCCTCCCGACACGATCCGTAACTTCTCGATCATCGCGCATATCGACCATGGCAAGTCGACCCTCGCCGACCGTCTGATCCAAAGGACAGGGGGGCTGACCGACCGTGAGATGTCGAGCCAGGTGCTTGATAACATGGACATCGAGAAGGAGCGCGGGATCACGATCAAGGCGCAGACGGTGCGCCTGTCCTACCCCGCCAAGGACGGCATCACCTATACGCTGAACCTGATGGACACGCCCGGCCACGTCGACTTCGCCTATGAGGTCAGCCGCAGCCTCGCCGCCTGTGAAGGCGCGCTGCTGGTGGTCGACGCGGCGCAGGGGGTCGAGGCGCAGACGCTGGCCAACGTCTATCAGTCGATCGAGCACGATCACGAGATCGTGCCGGTGATCAACAAGATCGACCTGCCCGCCGCCGAACCCGAACAGGTGCGCAAGGAGATCGAGGACGTCATCGGCATCGACGCCTCGCAGGCGGTGCTCGCCAGCGCAAAATCGGGGATCGGCATCGACGAGATCCTGGAGGCGATCGTCACGCGCATCCCGCCGCCCAAGGGCGATGCCGATGCGCCGTTGAAGGCGATGCTGGTCGACAGCTGGTACGACCCGTATCTCGGCGTCGTCATCCTCGTCCGCGTGATGGCGGGCGTGCTGAAAAAGGGGCAGCAGGTCAGCTTCATGCAGGCCGGCACGACGCATCTGGTCGATCGCGTCGGCTGTTTCCGCCCGAAGATCGAGCAGCTCACCGATTTAGGCCCCGGCGAGATCGGCTTCATCACCGCACAGATCAAGGACGTCGCGCAGGCGCGCGTCGGCGACACGCTGACCGACACCAAACGCCCCGCCGCCGAGGCGCTGCCGGGGTTCAAGGAAGTCCAGCCGGTGGTGTTCTGCGGCCTGTTCCCGGTCGACGCCAACGACTTCGAAAAGCTGCGCGAATCGATCAGCAAGCTGCGCCTCAACGACGCCAGCTTCAGCTTCGAGATGGAGACGTCGGCGGCGCTGGGCTTCGGCTTCCGCTGCGGCTTCCTCGGCCTGCTCCACCTCGAGATCATCCAGGAGCGGCTGACCCGCGAATACGACCTCGACCTCATCACCACCGCGCCGTCGGTGGTCTATCAGATCGAGCTGACGCATCCCGATCCGGCGGGGATCACGCAGATCGACCTGCACAATCCCGCCGACATGCCCGACGTCAACAAGATCAAGACGATCAGCGAACCGTGGATCAACGCGACGATCTACGTCCCCGACGAATATCTCGGCTCGATCCTCAAGCTCTGCCAGGATCGCCGCGGCATCCAGAAGAACCTGACCTATGTCGGCGGGCGGGCGCAGGCGACCTACGAACTGCCGCTCAACGAAGTCGTGTTCGATTTCTACGACCGGCTGAAATCGCTGTCGAAGGGCTATGCGAGCTTCGACTATCAACAGATCGGCTATCGCGAGGGCGATCTGGTCAAGATGAGCATCCTCGTCAACGAAGAGCCGGTCGACGCGCTCAGCATGATCGTCCATCGCGGTACCGCGGAGGTGCGCGGGCGCGGCATGGTCGAGCGGCTCAAGGAGCTGATCCCGCGGCATCTGTTCAAGATCCCGATCCAGGCGGCGATCGGCGGCAAGGTAATCGCGCGCGAGACGATCAGCGCGATGCGCAAGGACGTCACCGCGAAATGCTATGGCGGCGACGCCACCCGCAAGCGCAAGCTGCTCGACAAGCAGAAGAAGGGCAAAGCGAAGATGCGCGAATACGGCTCGGTCAGCATCCCGCAGGAAGCGTTCATCGCCGCGCTGCGGATGGGCGACGAGGGGTAGGCGGACTCGCAGTGATCCTGCCCGCCTGTGATCTCGCGGCGGGTCGGACCTTGGTGGAAGGCCGTGCGCTGCGCCCTATGTCGTACCCCGGCGGAGGCCGGGGTACATCGGGCTGCGGCGTTGCGCCTTGAGCCTCGACTCCGCCTCCTCGATACCTTTGCAAAGTCCGCATCACCGGGGGAGCACTGGGGTAGCTTTGCAGAGGTCTCGAACAGGTCAGGGGGCGGCGGGACCTTTGGGGTGGAGGCGTCCCTTGCCGCGAGGCGTCACGAGGCCGTCCTATCACATATAATTCGCGGGGTTCGGGCTCGGCATGCGGCAGGCGCGGGTGCGGCCGCGTTTGCAGGCGGCGACCTGATCGCGCCAGTCGGACATCGCCATCGCATAAGCGCGCTCGCGGTCGGCCTGAAGCGCCGCATCGGCGGCGATCGTGCGTCGGTGCGCCCGCATCGCGGCGCGATAGCGGCGGACGTCGGCCTGATACCGCGCCTGATTGGCGGCGTTGACCGCGGTGACCGCGCCATTGTCGAACTGTGCGACCGCGCCGACCTCGCGGTTGGCAGCGACGACTTCGGGTGCGGTCTCGGCGGCGACGGCATCGTCGCGCTGCGCGGCGGTGGGGGCCGCAGGCGCCGAGGCGGTGGTCTGCGCGAAGACCGGCGCGGCGATCAGCGCGGCGCCGATCAGGATGGGGCGAAACATGGCATACTCCTCGTTACGGTCGCGACAATGGGCGGGAGGAGTGATGGTTCCGGAACGGGAGAGGCCGGTCAATCATCGTGGCCTTGACCCTGTCACGCTCCTGCACCGAAGGCGGCAGCGGCAGACTTTCGAGTTCGGCGAGCGTTTGCCGCCAAGACATGTGATCTTCGATGGGGCAGTCGTCGCCGATCGTGCGGACCAAGGACAAGGGCGCTACGCAGTTGCTCCGATGGCTTGACCAGCAAATTCTGCAATTCTCCTCGCAATCTGATCTTCAAGTTTGTAGATGTCGGTTACCGCTTGCACCGAATGCCTAGTTTCAGCTTTCCCGTCAAATGTCCCGACGTATCGAGTTGTCGGGCTGTTAAAATGCAGGCGAACCAGCGTCCGGCGGTTGTTATCATCCAAAAGTACGGCGCAATAAGACTTGGAGTCGCGGATGACCACGCGCTTAGGATCAACATGCCGGGAAGCGATGGCCTGTACGATCCTGAACCCAGCGATCTCGTCTTCGGTAGTGATGATGCCGTCGGCGTCAGACATATCGTCCGACGCCCCGTCTTCGATCGGTTCGGCTGGCGGATTTGCGACGTTTAAAGCCGAGGTGATACGCTCATTGACTCGATCTCGAATGATCGATGCGATCGCTGTCGCAAGGATGCTCTGGAATTGCTCTCGCGCGGCAGCGGTCAATCGACCCGGCACGACTCGCGCCGCGATCATCCGTACAAACTCCTCCGACGGCGAACTAAACTCCTTTTCGATTTCACCTCTCGTGAGTGACTCGGTCTTGAGCCGGCCAGCTTCGGCAACAATGCCTTCGACGCTGAAAGCGCTTGGGGAGAAACGTTCAAGCGTCGCAGGATCTGATCGTTTGATGGCGTCGAGCGAAAAAACGTAAAATGGCTTTTCGTCCATTTTATTCGGCTGCTCGGTATCCGAGTAGAATTGGTAAACCACACCGTTGGTCAGGATCGCTACGCGGGCATCTGTAGTCGCGAAATAGCGGAAAAGCTGCGACGCATGCTTGAGGTCCAGGTCAACCGACGATGGCTTGCATTCCACCAGGATACTGAGCCTGCCATCTATGCAAAGCGCGTAATCGACCTTCTCGCCTCGTTTAATGCCGACGTCGGCGGTAAATTCCGGTATCACTTCATGCGGGTTGAAGACGTCATAACCTAAAGCTTGCAGGAACGGCATGACGAGGGCTGTCTTGGCAGCCTCCTCCGTGAGCAGAAGCTCGCGGTGTTGCAACGTCCGCTTTTCCAATTCTACGAGTTTGGTCGATAAATCCATAACGCTGTAGTCTCCCAGCAGCACTGTGGCATAAACCTACAAAAAAACAGTAAACTTCCAGATGAAGGCGTCGCATGTCTGTTGAGATGTGTTGGCTGATTAAGATGTCGCACCAGTTCCATACCCTCGTCATGCCGGACTCGATCCGGCATCCCGCTGCTTCGCGCCGTCCAGATCAGCGGGACCCCGGCGCAAGGCCGGGGTGACGGCGTGGGTTTGGCAACACGAGCGGATCACACGAGCGTTCCGGTGCGATGGTCCTGCGGTTGGCCCGGCCAACGCTCCGCTTGGCACTGGCTAGCCGCGTTGCAGCTTCGCCAGCGCGGTATCGAGCGCCTGCAAGAAGCGGCTGCGGTCCTGGGCGGCGAAGGGTTTGGGGCCGCCCAATTGGTCGCCGCCGGCGCGCAGGTCGGCCATGATCGCGCGCGTCGCGATCGCGCCGCCGATCGAGGCGGTGGTGAAGGGCTTGCCGGTCGGGGCGAGGACGGTCGCGCCCGCCTTCAGGCAGCGGTCGGCGAGCAGGATGTCGGCGGTGATCACCACCGCCTGCGCATCGGCGGTCTCGGCGATCCAGTCGTCGGCGGCGTCGAACCCGTCGCTGACGACGACGCGGGTGACCAGCGGGTGCTGGGGAATGCGGAAATGGCTGTTGCTGACGATCGTCACCGGCACCGCGCGGCGCCAGGCGACCTTGTAGATTTCGTCCTTTACCGGACAGGCGTCCGCATCGACGAGAATGCGGACGCCTTCAGCCATCAGCCGCGCGGGCCCTTGCGATAGGGCTTCGCCTGATGGCGCGCGGGGGCGCCGCCGGGTGCGCTGCGGCTGCGCGGGGCGCCCGAGCCGGTGCGCGGAGCGCGGTCGGAACGGTCGCCGCGATCGGCGCCGCCGGCCTCGCGCGGGTTGCCGGTGAAGGGGACGATCTGCAGGCTGCCCTCGTCGCTCTCTGGGTTGGCGGTGCGCTGGACGCTGGCGAGGACGCGGTCGGCGACGGTGCGCGGCACCTCGAAGATCGTGTCGTTCGGGTTGATGCGGATCGCGCCGATCTCCGCCTTGGTGATGTGGCCGCGGCGGCAGATCAGCGGCAGCAGCCAGCGCGGATCGGCATTCTGGCGGCGGCCGATGTCCATCCTGAACCACACCGTGTCCTCGAAGCCGGGGCGGTGGCCCTGGGTGCGATCGGACTGTTGCGGGGCGGCGGAATCGAGCAGGTCCTCGGCCTGCGGCATCAGCGCGCGATGCGCGTGGACGAGCGCGGCGGCGATGTCCTCGGCCGACTTCTCCGCCATCAGGCGCGTCGCCAGCTCGCGATCCTCGTCGTCGAACTCGATCGGCGCGAGCAGCGTGGCGATCAGCCGTTCGCGATCCTGCTTGCGGATGTCGTCGGCGCTGGGGGCGGGGATCCACTCGCAGGCGATCTTGGCCTGCTTGAGCATCATGTCGACGCGGCGGCGGCGCGGATAGGGGACGATGAGCACCGCGGTGCCCTTCTTGCCGGCGCGGCCGGTGCGGCCCGAACGGTGCTGGAGCGTCTCGGCATCGCGCGGCATCTCGACGTGGACGACGAGGCTGAGGCTGGGCAGATCGATGCCGCGCGCGGCGACGTCGGTGGCGACGCAGACGCGGGCGCGGCGGTCGCGCAGCGCCTGGAGCGCCGAGTTGCGCTCGCTCTGGCTGTGCTCGCCCGACAGCGCGACGGCGGCGAAACCGCGCTCGACGAGGCTGGCGTGGAGGTGGCGGACGTTGTCGCGGGTGGCGCAGAACAGCATCGCCGTCTCCGCCTCGTGGAAGCGGAGCAGGTTGATGACCGCATGTTCGATATCGGCCGGCGCGACGGTGACCGCCTGATAGGCGATGTCGCCGTGGCCGCGGTCCTCGCCGACGGTCGAGATGCGCAGCGCGTCACGCTGGTAGCGCTTGGCGAGCGCGACGATCGGGCGGGGCATCGTCGCCGAGAACATGAGCGTGCGGCGCTCGGTCGGCGAGGCGTCGAGAATCTGTTCGAGATCCTCGCGGAAGCCCATGTCGAGCATCTCGTCGGCCTCGTCGAGGACGGCGACGCGCAGCGACGACAGGTCGAGCGCGCCGCGCTCGAGATGGTCGCGCAGGCGGCCGGGCGTGCCGACGACGATATGCGCGCCGTGGGAGAGCGAGCGGCGCTCCTTGCTGGCGTCCATGCCGCCGACGCAGGTGGCGATGCGGGCATGCGCCTCCTTGTACAGCCACATCAGCTCGCGGCTGACCTGCAGCGCGAGTTCGCGGGTCGGCGCGATGATCAGCGCGAGCGGCTTGCCCGGCGGCGGCAGCGCGCCGTCGGCCATCAGCTCGGCGGCCATGGCGAGGCCGAAGGCGACGGTCTTGCCCGAACCGGTCTGCGCGGAGACGATGAGGTCGCGGCCGACGGCCTCCGGCTCGATCACCTGCGCCTGGACGGCGGTGGGGGCTTCATAGCCACGGGCAACGAGCGCTTCGGCGAGAAGCGGGGGGAGCGAAGAAAAGGGCATCGGGTAACCTAAATGGAAGCGGCGCCCCGACAGCATGGCTCGAGGCCAGACTGGGGCGCGGCAGAGGACAGTACAGTCGCGAGTCCGTTGGAAACGCGGGCCAATCGCGGGCGGCAATACGGACGCAACGTGGCGCTTGTATCGCGCGCATCATGGCCGTTTCCGTGACCCCAGAGACCCTGCACCGCCTAATCCGCGAAGCCGAGGCCGAGCGAGGCCGCGCCGCATCCCCTACGCTGAAACGCTGCTTCGCGCAACTCGCCGCGGCCTATGCGCTGGAACTGGCGCGGCGGGAGGCGCGATCGGCAACATTGCGTAACATTTATCAGTCCGAAGCGGGATCATCCGCAACTTACCTACGTTAAGCGCCCACGCGGAGAGACGGACCATAACGGTCCGAACGCGGTGGAGCACGTTCATGGCCAGCCTTGCCCCCTCCGCACTGCCCCGTGCACCCGATGCCGGGCCGGCCCCCGACGCGGGGCGGACGCTGGATGCGCTCAACTTCTTCCTCGCCGACGTGCGCGACGGGCTGGGGCCGTATCTGGCGATCTACCTGCTCGCGGTGCGCGGGCCGGCGCACGGCTGGAACGAGGCGACGGTGGGGCTGGTGCTGACCATCGCCGGGATCGTCGGGCTGGTGTCGCAGACGCCGGCGGGCGGGCTGATCGACCGCAGCCGCAACAAGCCGCGCATCGTCATCATCGCCGCACTGCTGGTGACGCTGAGCAGCGTGTCGCTGCCGTTCGTCACCGGCTTCACGATGGTCGCGGCGACGCAGTCGATCGCGGCGGTGGCGGGCGCGGTGTTCGCGCCGGCGATCAGCGCGATCACGCTCGGCCTGTTCGGGCCGAAGCTGTTCTCCAAGCGGGTCGGGCGCAACGAGGCGTTCAACCATGCCGGCAACGCCGTCTCGGCGGCGCTGGCGGGCGCGCTGGCGTGGAAGTTCGGGCCGGTGGTGGTGTTCTGGCTGATGGGCGGGCTGACCGTCGCCAGCGTCTTCGCGGCGCTGCGCATCAAGAACGACGACATCGACAATGCGGTGGCGCGCGGGCTCGACTGCGAGCCCGAGGAAGGCTGCGAGGAGCCGGGCGGGTGGAAGGTGCTGGTCGAGAACAAGCCGCTGCTGCTGTTCGCGGTGATCGCCTTCCTGTTCCACCTCGCCAATGCGGCGATGCTGACCTCGGTCAGCCAGTTGCTCGCCAAGACGGTGGGCAAGGATTCGGCGACCTCGCTGACCGCGGCGTGCATCGTCGCGGCGCAATTGGTGATGGTGCCGGTGGCGGTCGTGGTCGGGCGCAACGTCGATCGCTGGGGGCGCAAGCCGCTGTTCCTGATCGCCTTCGGCGTGCTGGCGGCGCGCGGGGCGCTGTACACGATGTCGAACGATCCGTGGTGGCTGGTCGGCGTGCAGGCGCTCGACGGCGTCGGCGCGGGGATCTTCGGCGCGCTGTTCCCGGTGGTGATCGCTGACCTGACCAAGGGCACCGGGCGGTTCAACGTGTCGCAGGGCGCGGTGGCGACCGCGCAGGGGCTGGGCGCGGCGCTGAGTGCGTCGCTGGCGGGGGCGATCATCGTCGGCGTCGGCTATGGCGCGAGCTTCCTGACGCTGGCGGGGATCGCGACGGCGGGGCTGGCGCTGTATGCGCTGGCGATGCCCGAGACGAAGCCGGCGTGAGGCGCGTATTTTTGGCGACGATGCCGTCGCCGCATTTCCGCAGGGGCGGGAACCTGGGATCGGGCAGAGCGACGCAGGTCGGTTTTCGGGACGCCGAGACTTCCGCAAAAGTCGTACGTGGCACATCAAAACCGTACCCCGGCGAAGGCCGGGGCCCAGTTCGGCGACGGTTTGTAATGACTTACGATGGCCTTCCCAACTGTGCCCCGCCCTCCGCCGGGGTACGGTATGAGGGTGTGGCGAGCCGGTCTTCGCAGATCGCTCGCCTTCGCGGGGGTGACATGGGTTACGGGGGTGGGATCGTGGCTTCGATCGGGGTGTGCGTGGAAAAGGGTAGGGGCCGATGATCGCGACCGTTGGGATATGCGCCGCCGCGACCGCGGGGGTGATCGTCCGGCCGTTCCGCTGGCCTGAGGCGGTGTGGGCGGTGGGTGGCGCGGTGCTGCTGCTGCTGCTCGGGCTGATCGCGCCGGCGAGCGCGTGGGCGGCGGTGCTCAAGGGGACCGACGTCTATCTGTTCCTGATCGGCATGATGCTGCTGTCGGAGGCGGCGCGCGCGCATGGCGTGTTCGACTGGGTGGCGCAACGCGCCGCGGCGGGCGCGAACGGGTCGGCGGCGCGGCTGTTCACGCTCGTCTTCCTCGTCGGGGTGGCGGTGACCGCCTTCCTGTCGAACGATGCGACCGCGGTGGTGCTGACCCCCGCGGTCTATGCGGTCGCGCAGCGTGCCAAGGTCAAGCCGCTGCCGATGCTGTTCGCCTGCGCCCTGGTCGCCAATGCGGCGAGCTTCATCCTGCCGATCTCCAATCCGGCCAATCTGGTGCTCTACGCCAGCGACCTGCCGCGGCTGGGCGCGTGGCTGGCGGCGTTCGCGTTGCCGTCGGTGCTGGCGATCGGCACGACTTATCTCGGCCTGCGCTGGCTGTTCCGCAGCGACCTCTCGGGCACGGCGGAGCAGGGCGAGGGCGTTGCGCTGTCGGGCAATGGGCGGATGGCGCTGGCCGGGATCGGCGCGACCGCGGTGCTGCTGACGGTCGCATCGGCGCTGGGCTGGGACCTCGGCTGGCCGACGTTCGGGGCGGGCGTCGTCACCGCGCTGGCGGTGCAGCTGCGCGCGCGGGAGTCGCTGGTGCCGCTGGTCAAGGGCGTGTCGTGGCTGGTGCTGCTGCTCGTCGCCGGATTGTTCGTGATGGTGCAGGCGCTCGCCGAGACCGGGCTGATCGGCTGGCTGGCGGCGCAATTGTCCGCGGCGGCGGCGACCGACCCGCGGGCCGCCGCGGCGGCGGCGGGCGGGCTGCTCGCGGTCGGCAGCAATCTGGTCAACAATCTGCCCGCCGGGCTGATCGCGGCGCAGACGATCGCGGCGGCGCATCCGCCGGCGCTGGTGGTCGACGCGTTGCTGATCGGGGTGGATCTGGGGCCGAACCTGTCGATCACCGGGTCGCTGGCGACGATCCTGTGGCTGATCGCGATCCGGCGCGAGGGCGAGGATGTGACCTTCGGGCAGTTCCTGCGCGTCGGGGTGGTGACGACGGTGCCCGCGCTGGTGCTGGCGATCGGGGTGCGGGTTTTGATGGGGTAGGGGCGTATTCCCCGCTTCCCATGAGGTGACGGAAGGGGAGGATACGGCGCACTGCGTTGCTCGACGAGTGAGGGGACACTCGCCACCCATCCCCTGTTGCCCCGCGCCCCCGCCGCGCCTATCTCCCGGGGATGGCCACGTCTCCCGAGATCCTGCTCACTCCTGCCGCGGCGAAGCGTGTCGCGGCAATTGCCGGCAAGCAGAACAAGCCCGCGATCCTTCGCCTGTCGGTGGATGGCGGCGGCTGTTCGGGGTTCCAGTACAAGTTCGGCTTCGCGGAGGCGCCCGAGGGCGACGATACCGTCGCCGAAACCGATGGCGTGCGACTGGTGGTCGACAGCGTCAGCCTCGACCTCGTGCGCGGCTGCCAGGTCGATTATGTCGAATCGCTCGGCGGGGCGGCGTTCCGCGTGGAGAATCCCAATGCGGCGTCGGGTTGCGGCTGCGGCTCCAGCTTCGCGATCTGACGGTTGAAGCTCGTCACCTATAACGTCAACGGGATCAAGGCGCGCCTGCCCCGGTTGCTCGAATATCTCACCGAACAGCAGCCCGACGTGGTCTGCCTGCAGGAGATCAAGTCGAGCGACGACACCTTCCCGCATGCCGATATCGAAGCGCTGGGTTACGGCGCGGTGTGGCACGGCCAGAAGGGGTTCAACGGCGTCGCGGTGCTCGCGCGCGGGCAGGTGCCGGTCGAGCGGCAGCGCGGGCTGGCCGGCGAGGACGAGGACGACCACAGCCGCTATCTCGAATGCGCGGTCGACGGACTGGTCGTCGCGTCGATCTATCTGCCCAACGGCAATCCGCAGCCGGGGCCGAAATTCGATTACAAATTGCGCTGGATGGAACGGCTGGCGGCGCGCGCGCAGGTGTTGCTCGACGAGGAAGTGCCGACGGTGCTGATGGGCGATTACAACGTGATCCCCAATGACGACGATACCTTCTCGGTGCGCGCGATGGCGACCGACGCGCTGATGCAGCCGGAAAGCCGCGCCGCCTATCGCCGCTTGCTCGCGCAGGGGTGGACCGATGCGCTGCGCACGCGGCAGCCGACGGGGCGGGTGTGGACCTTCTGGGATTATCAGGCGGGGGCATGGCAGCGCGACGCGGGCTTCCGCATCGACCATCTGCTGCTCAGTCCGCAGGCCGCCGACCGGCTGGTCGATGCCGGCGTCGACAAGGCGTATCGCGGGCGCGAGAAGGCCAGCGATCATGCGCCGACCTGGGTACGGCTGTCGTGAGGCGCGCTGCCGCGGCGGGTGCCGTCGCGATGACCTTCGTCGCCGCGCCGGCACTGGCGCAGAAGAGCTATTGCCCCGAACGCCCCGGCCTCGATACGCCGGCCTGCGTCATCGCCCCCGGCCGCGTCTCTGTGGAGACGGGGGTGGTCGACTGGACGCTCGACCGCCAGCCGGACAGTCGCACCGATACCGTGCTGATCGCGGACACGCTGGTGCGCGTCGGCGTCGCCGACCAGATCGAGGCGCGAATCGGCTGGACGCCTTATGGCCATGAGCGCGAGCGCGACCGGCAGACGGGGGCGATCGACCGGGTCGGGCAGAGCGGCGACGTCTCGCTGGGGCTCAAGGCGGGGCTGTTGCATCCCGACGGAAACGGTCTGTCGCTGTCGCTGCTGCCCTATGTGACGGTGCCGGTCGGCGGCAGCACGATCGGGTCGCGCGTCGCGGGGGGCGGATTGCTGGTGCCGGTCACCTTCCGGTTGAACGACACGGTGCATCTCGACGCGACGCCCGAGGTGGATGCGCAGCCCGACGAAGAGCGTGCCGGGAGGCATCTGCGCTACAGCAGCGCGGGCGGCGCGACGGTGAAGCTCGCCAAGACGGTCTCGGCGGCGCTCGAGGCGCAGGTGATCCGCGACGAGGATCCCGACGACCGCAGCACGCAATGGCTGAGCGCGGCCTCGGTGACGTGGAAGCCCAAGAAGGACTGGCAGTTCGACGTGCAGACGACGCTGGGCCTCAACCATGCGGCGCCCGACGTGGAACTGGCCGGGGGCATTTCGCGACGGTTCTGAGGCGGGGGAGGTAGGTCGCCGGTTATTACCGTCACCCCCGGACGTTGCGAAACCTCTGAAACACGGCAGATGTACCCCGGCGAAGGCCGGGGCCCAGTTGGGTGAAGGTGGGCGATGACGTACCGCCGCCTTCCCAACTGGGCCCCGGCCTTCGCCGGGGTACAAGGCTGGTGCGACGGGGTATGTGGGGCGGGGGGCGCCCGTCTTACAGCCTCCGCCGTTCTCGCTGCTCTACCCACCACGGCAGCGACCGCTTATACCTCCGCCATCCAGGGAGGGAACCGCATGAGCTTATTGCGTCGCAAGACGATCCACGCCCAGCCGCCCGAGCAGCAGCTCGCGCGGACGCTGAGCTGGCCGCATCTGGTCGCGCTGGGGGTGGGCGCGATCGTCGGGACGGGTATCCTGACGCTGATCGGCGTGGGTGCCGACCGCGCCGGGCCGGCGGTGATCCTCGCCTTCGTCGTCGCGGGGGCGATCTGCGCTTGCGCGGCGCTCTGCTATGCGGAGATGGCGACGATGATCCCCGCCTCGGGATCGGCCTATACCTATAGCTATGCGACGCTGGGCGAGGTGATCGCCTGGGTCGTGGGGTGGAGCCTGATCCTCGAATATTCGCTGGTCGTGTCGACCGTCGCGGTCGGCTGGTCGGGTTATGCGGTGGGGTTCCTCAAGGGGTTGGGCGTGGCGGTGCCGGCGGCGCTGGCCAACGGGCCGGGGCTGGGCGGCGTCGTCAATCTGCCCGCGGTGGCGATCATCGCGCTGGTCGCCGGGCTGCTGATGCTGGGGACGCGCGAGAGCGCGCGGGTCAACACCGTGCTGGTGCTGATCAAGATCGTCACGCTGGCGCTGTTCGTCGGCGTCGCCCTGCCGCATTTCGATGCCGCCAATCTGCATCCGTTCACGCCTTACGGCTTCGGCAGCCCGACCGGGGCGGGGGGCGTGAAATATGGCGTGATGGGCGCGGCGGCGATCATCTTCTTCGCTTTCTACGGCTTCGACGCGATCTCCACCGCGGCGGAAGAGGCGAAGAACCCGGAACGCGACCTGGCGATCGGCATCGTCGGTTCGATGCTGGCGTGCACCGCAATCTACATGATCGTCGCGACTGCGGCGGTGGGCGCGCTGAGCTATACGCGCTTCGGCAGCAGCCCCGAGCCGCTGGCGCTGATCCTGCGCGAACTCGGCCAGCCCAAGGTGGCGACGGTGGTCGCCGCCGCGGCGGCGGTTGCGCTGCCGACGGTGCTGCTCGCGTTCCTCTACGGGCAGAGCCGCATCTTCCTCGTCATGGCGCGCGACGGCTTCCTGCCCGCCGCACTCGCCAAGGTCAGCAAGCGCGGCGTGCCGGCGCGGATCACCGCGATGACCGCGGTGTTCGTCGCGGTGATCGCCGGGCTGGCGCCGCTCGACGTGATCGCCAGCCTTGCCAATGCGGGGACGCTATGCGCCTTCGTCGCGGTGGCGGCGTGCGTGCTGGTGTCGCGGCGGCGCGACCCCGATGCGCGGCGGCCGTTCCGCACGCCGTTCGCCTTCGTCGTCGCGCCGTTGGCGATCCTCGGCTGCCTGTATCTGTTCACCAGCCTGCAGGTGCGCACGCAGGTCGCGTTCTTCGGCTGGAACGCCTTCGGGTTGCTGGTCTATTTCCTCTATGCTCGGCCGCGCGCGACGGTCGCAGGCTGATGGCGGGCTGGCATATCGGCATCATCGGCGGCTCCGGCCTCTACGACGTCGAAGGCGTCGAGGACGGCCGCTGGGTCGAGGTGACGACGCCGTGGGGCGCACCGTCGGATGCGATCTTCAGCGGGCGGATCGGCGAGGTCGCGGTGTCGTTCCTGCCGCGGCACGGTCGTGGCCACCGGATCAGCCCGGAGGCGATCAACGCGCGCGCCAATATCGACGCGTTGAAGCGGCTCGGGGTGACCGACGTGCTCGCGGTGTCGTCGGTCGGGTCGCTGGTCGAGGCGCGGCCGCCGGGCAGCTTCACGATCGTCGACCAGTTCATCGACCGGACCAAGGGGCGCACGTCGAGCTTCTTCGGCACCGGCTGTGTCGCGCACGTTTCGATGGCCGATCCGGTGTGTCCGCGGTTGAGCGATTACGCCGCCGCGGCGGTCGGCGCCGGGGTGGATCGTCGCGGCACCTATCTGGCAATGGAGGGGCCGCAATTCTCGTCGCGGGCGGAGAGCGTCCTCTACCGGCAATGGGGATGCGACGTCATCGGCATGACCGCGATGCCCGAGGCGAAGCTCGCGCGCGAGGCGGAGCTGCCTTATGCTTTGGTCGGGATGGTGACCGATTACGATTGCTGGCGCGAAGGCGAGGCGGCGGTCGATGTCGCGCAGGTGATGGCGCAGGTGTCGGCGAATGCGGCCAAGGCGCGGGCGATGGTGGTGCGGCTGCTGCGCGCGCTGCCCAAGGCGCGGCCGGCGTCGCCGATCGACACCTGCCTCGACAGCGCGATCATCACCGCCAAAGGCGCGCGCGATCCGGCGCTGGTGGCGAAGCTGGACGCGGTGGCGTGGCGGGCCTTGGGTCTGGGGTGAGCCGCCGGTCCGGTCAGCGATCCGGGCCGACCGAGAAGCCGTGCCGGTAGTTCATCGTCACCGCGATCCGGCTCGTCCCGGCGGCGAGCGGCACCGCCACCTGCGCGAAGGCGGGCTTGAGCTTGAGCAGCGAGAGGCCGGGATCGCGCGAGAAGGCGCCGCCGTCGCCGCCGTCGGACTTGCCGTTGGCATTGGCGTCGTGGCGGACGGCGACACCGTAGGTGCCGGGGCGGGGGACGGGGATACAGACCTCCAGCGTGCGGCGTCCGTTGGTCGGCGCCTCGACGCGGCCGAGCCAGCGGCCTTTCTGGAGGAAGCCGGGTTCGTCGTAGAGCTGGACGCGGACGTCGCCAGTGCCGGCGCGCACGCCGCGGACCGTGACGATCAACCGGTGCGGCGTGGCGGCGGTGCAGCCGGTGGTGCTGTGCTGCGCAGTCGCCGGCGTGGTGGCGAGCGCGAGCAGCGCGAGTGACGGGATGAGGCGGGCCATGCGGCGGTAACGCTCCGGAAAAGCGTGATTATACCGTCGGATGTGGCGAGGGTGTGGCCGCTGCTTGGCGGATCGTGGCGGGTATCGGCGGATGCCGCCGCTCCGGCTTATGCGGGATCGATATGCAGTCAATTCCTCCCCCTGGCGGGGGAGGAATTTAGCCAAAATCCCCAGGCGGCGCCCCGGCTTATGCCGCGAGGTTGCGCAGCACGTACTGGAGGATGCCGCCGTTGAGGAAGTATTCCAGTTCGTTGACGGTATCGATGCGGCAGCGCGTCTCGAACGTCTCGGTGCTGCCGTCGGCGCGGGTGAGCTGAACCTCGACGGTCTGGCGCGGGCGCAGATTGGCGACGCCGGTGATCGTGAACGTCTCCGATCCGTCGAGGCCGAGCGTCTGGCGCGTCACGCCCTCGGCGAATTGCAGCGGCAGCACGCCCATGCCGACGAGGTTCGAACGGTGGATACGCTCGAAGCTCTCGGTGATGACCGCGCGCACGCCGAGCAGGTTGGTGCCCTTCGCCGCCCAGTCACGGCTGGACCCGGTGCCATATTCCTTGCCCGCGACGATGACGAGCGGCGTGCCATTCTCCTTGTGGCGCATCGCCGCGTCAAAGATCGGCATCACCTCGCCGTCGAACCTGGTCATGCCGCCTTCGATCCCCGGCACCATCTCGTTCTTGATGCGGATGTTGGCGAAGGTGCCGCGGACCATGACGTTGTCGTTGCCGCGACGCGCGCCATAGCTGTTGAAGTCGGCGCGGCTGACCTGCCGCTCCATCAGCCACTTGCCCGCCGGGCTGTCCGCCTTGATCGAGCCGGCCGGCGAGATGTGGTCGGTGGTGATCGAATCGCCGAGGATCGCCAGCGGCTTCGCCTCGATGATGTCGGTGACCGGCTTCGGGGTCATTTCGAGACCGTCGAAATACGGCGGGTTGGCGACATAGGTCGAACCCGACGGCCAGGCGTAGGTGTCGGATTCGGTGATCTGGATCGACTGCCACTTGGCATCGCCGGCATAGACGTTGCCGTAGCGCGAGCGGAACATCGTATCGTCGATGTTCGCCGCCATCACGTCGGCGATCTCCTGGTTGGTCGGCCACACGTCCTTGAGGAACACGTCCTGACCGTCGGTGCCCTGGCCGAGCGGCGTCTCGGTCATGTCGAGCGTCACCGTGCCCTTGAGCGCGTAGGCGACGACGAGCGGCGGCGAGGCGAGGAAGTTGGCGCGTACGTCGGGCGAGACGCGGCCCTCGAAGTTGCGGTTGCCCGACAGCACCGAGGCGGCGACGATGTCGTTGCCGTTGATCGCCTTCGAGATCGGCTCGGCGAGCGGACCCGAATTGCCGATGCAGGTGGTGCAGCCGTAACCGACGAGGTTGAAGCCGATCGCGTCGAGATCCGCGGTCAGGCCGGCCTTGTTGAGATAGTCGGTGACGACCTGCGAACCGGGGGCGAGCGACGTCTTGACCCAGGGCTTGGGCTTGAGGCCGAGCGCGTTCGCCTTGCGCGCGACGAGGCCGGCGGCGACGAGCACCGACGGGTTCGACGTGTTGGTGCAGCTGGTGATCGCCGCGATCACGACGTCACCGTCGCCGATGTCATGGCTGCGCTCGGGCACGTCGACGCGCTCCGGACGCTCCTTGTGATAGATCTTGAAGAGATCGCCGTTGAACACCTCGTCGACCTTGCCGAGGCTGACGCGATCCTGCGGACGCTTCGGGCCGGCGAGCGATGCGGTCACGGTGCCCATGTCGAGTTCGAGCGTGTCGGTGAACAATGGCTCGGGGGCGTCGTCGAAGCGCCAGAAGCCGTTCGCCTTGGCATAGGCCTCGACCAGCGCGACATTCTCGTCGGACCGCGCGGTGAGGCGCATATAGTCCATCGTCTTCTCGTCGATCGGGAAGAAGCCGCAGGTCGCGCCATATTCGGGCGCCATGTTGGCGATCGTCGCACGGTCGGCGAGCGTCATCGAACCGAGGCCTGGGCCGAAGAACTCGACGAACCGGCCGACCACGCCCTTGGCGCGCAGCATCTGCGTGACGGTGAGCACCAGATCGGTGGCGGTGATGCCCTCGCGCAGCGCGCCGGTCAGCTTGAAGCCGACGACTTCGGGGATCAGCATCGACACCGGCTGGCCGAGCATCGCCGCTTCCGCCTCGATGCCGCCGACGCCCCAGCCGAGCACGCCCAGACCGTTGATCATCGTCGTGTGGCTGTCGGTGCCGACGAGCGTGTCGGGATAAGCGATCGCGGTGCCGTCGCCATGCTCGCCGACGCTGTCCGACGACCAGACCGCCTGACCGATATATTCGAGGTTCACCTGATGGCAGATGCCGGTGCCCGGCGGCACGACCTTGAAATTGTCGAGCGCGGCCGAGCCCCACTTGAGGAATTCGTAGCGCTCGCCGTTACGCTGATATTCGAGATCGACGTTGTCCTCGAATGCCTGCGGCGTGCCAAATTCGTCGACCATCACCGAGTGATCGATGACGAGATGGACGGGAACCTGCGGGTTGATCTTGGCGGCGTCGCCGCCGAGCTTGGTGATCGCATCGCGCATCGCGGCAAGATCGACGACGCAGGGGACGCCGGTGAAATCCTGCATCAGCACGCGCGCCGGACGATATTGGATCTCGCGGTCGGAGCGGCGCTCCTTCTGCCAGTCGACGATCGCCTGCACGTCGGCCTCGGTGACGGTCTTGCCATCCTCGAAACGCAGCATATTCTCAAGCAGAACCTTCATCGAGAAGGGCAGGCGGCTGATGTCGCCGAACTTGGCGGCGGCCTTTTCGAGGCTGTAGTAAGCGTAGCTCTTGTCGCCGACCGTCAGGGTCGTGCGGGTGTTCAGGCTGTCCTGGCCGATGGCGGTCATTGTGAGTCCTTCAATTTGGCCCAGGGCGCTCGGGGAGGCGGCCAGAGGGCCGCGCGGGCG
This sequence comes from Sphingomonas sp. CD22, assembly GCF_034556155.1. Lineage (NCBI taxonomy): Bacteria > Pseudomonadati > Pseudomonadota > Alphaproteobacteria > Sphingomonadales > Sphingomonadaceae > Sphingomonas > Sphingomonas sp. CD22. The sequence goes on from NZ_JAYDYX010000001.1 coordinate 233,758, forward strand.
CGCGAGAGCGCTTCAGCGAAAGCGTATGTCGCGGCGGCCTTAGCAAGGGCGGTCCGATGGGGGAAGCGCCTATGCCCACCTGCGGATGACTCTCAAGACACGAGCGTTTCGCCGGTCGCCAGCGTCTTGCCGCGGGTGATGATGACGCGGTCGCCGACCTTCGCCTCGCGGAACAGCAATTTGGCGAAGGCGGTCGGCACGCCGATACAGCCGTGCGTGGCATAGCCCCAGGCGACTTCGGTGCCGTGGACCGCGACGCCGTCGTTGGTCAGCCGCATCGTATAGGGCATCGGCGCGCCATAGAGGCTGGAGACGTGGTGCGCGTCCTTCATCAGGATCGGGAAGCTGCCGAGCGGAGTCGGCTTGTCGTCGGCACCGTACAGGATCGCGGTGGCGCCGATCTCATAGCCGTCGCGGAAGACCGACAGCGTCTGCGCGGCGAGATCGACGGTGACGATCAGCGGGCCGGCGGGCACGCCCGCATCGTCCCAGGTATAATCGCCGAACTTGATCGGGCCGATGTCGAGGACGCGCTTGACGATGAGCGGGTTGGGGGTGGGCTGCGCGATCGGCCGGGGCTGGGGCCGGGGGGCGGCGACAACGGCGCGGGCGGCGGGCACGGCGGGCGCATGCGCCGGCGGTGCGGCGGCCGGGCGGAGCGCCGGGACGGTCGCGGCGGCGGCGACGCCGATCGCGACGGCGGCGAGGATGAGCTTGGCCGCGAAGGCCCGACGTGCGGCCATGATGCGCTCCCGGTGGAACGGGGGGAATGCTCCGGTTGCAGGCACTTGGCTAGGGGGCTCGCGCGGCTGTACCGACGCGGGACGGCGGGGCGCGGCGTCAACCGTGTTGCTGGGTCGCGGGTTTCTGGCAGGGATAAGGGGGAGCCATCGGCGGGCGGGGCGGTTAGGCTGGCGGTATGGCGAAGCTGAAGGTCTATCGTACCCCGATTGGATTCCACGACGCTTACGTCGCGGCGGCGAGCCAGAAAGCGGCGTTGCAGGCGTGGGGGAGCGAGCGAGACCTGTTCGCACGCGGCATCGCCGAAGTGGTGACCGATCCGGCGCTCACCGCCGAACCGCTGGCGCAGCCCGGGACGGTGATCAAACGCTCGCGCGGCACCGCGGCGGAGCAGATCGCGGCGCTGCCGGACACGCCGGCGAAGACGCCGCGCCGCCAGCCCGACGACGCGGCGGATGCACCCGCACCCAGGCCCAAGCCCAGGCCGGCACCGAAGCCGGTTCCGAAACCCGATCGCCGCGCGCTCGATGCCGCGGACCGGGCGCTGTCGGAGGCGGAGGCGCGGCATCGCAGCGAGGCGCGGGCGCTGCGCGCCGAGGAGGCGGAGCTCGCCAGACGGCGACGGACGATGGAGCGCGAGCAGGAGGACGAACGCGCGCGGCTGGACGAGGCGAGGCAAACGGCGGCGGATGCCTACGAGCGCGCGATGCGGCGGTGGAAGGGCGGCGACGGCTAGCCGCGACCGGCACTCGGGGCTTAGCCGAAATTCCCCCCCCGCCAGGGGGAGGTGGCATGCCGCAGGCATGACGGAGGGGGAGGTAAGCGACACGTCCGTTTCGTGTCCTCCCCCTCCGTCACGGCTTCGACCCGGCACTCCCTGGCGGGGGAGGGATTCGGTCGACTGCCGATCCGGACCAGCCCAAGCGGCGGGCAAGGCGTTGCGCAGGCGGAACATTGCGCGGGTACATGGGGTTGGACCGGCCAGAAAGGATCATCCATGTCCCATATTCCGAGTTCCGCCATGAAGCACGCCGGCCCGGTCCATCACGACGAGGCCAAGACGCCGCCGAAGCCGAAGAAATCCCCCAAGCGGCAGCCCGGCGGCCTCGGTACCGGCGCGTGGCTGGCGATCGGCGGGACGATCCTCGCCGGCGCCGCCGCCGCGATCGCGCTGCCGCTGCTGCGCGGCGACAAGCCGCCGGTCGCGACGCGCCGCGGCAAGAAGGCCAACAGCGGCAAGGGCGCGCACAAGAAGCCCGGCAAGCCCGCGCACGGCTGACCATCGCCCGCGTCGTCGCCGGCACGATGCTGGTTGCGGCGCGCGATGGGCGATAGAGGGCCGTTTTCCCCGCAACCTGTGAAACGACGATCTTGGCAATAGCGCATCCCATGCCGATCGACCGCGACGACAGACCGCTTGCCGACCCCGGCGAAACCACCGGTGTCGATCGTGAAGCTCTTGCCATGCCCGCCGTCCCGCGGGACAGAGGGCAAGTGACGGACCCAGCCCCTTTCGACCGCCTGTCGCGGCGCCACCGCGAATGCCTGCGCGGCGTGCGCGAGCTCAAGGGGTCGAAGGAGATCGCCGACGAACTCGGCATCGAGAAGAGCACCGTCGACAAATACCTGACCGAGGCGGTGAAGGTGCTCGGCGCGCGCAACCGTCGCGACGCCGCATTGCGCCTCGCCGCACACGAAGAGGCGGCGGCATCGGCCGCATCCGACCTCCGGATTCCGCAGGATCCCGCCGTTTCGGCGCCGGAAACCGCCTCCGATAAAATGGGGGGTCATTCTGCACGGCTAGTCGATCCGGCGATCGACCTGCCATTGCCGGTGGTGCCGGACGACACGATCGTCAGGGCACCGGGGGTTTCCGGGGAGCCGCCTTCCAGGCACAGCTTCCCGGAAATACGGCTGCCCTTCCGGCGGAAGGGACAGCGGGGCAACGACCTGTCGGTCGGAGGCCGGTTGATCTGGATACCGGCCATCGCCATCAGCCTCGCCATCGGGTTCGGCATGCTGATGACCGGCCTCCAGGTCCTCACCGGCATCATCGAGACGATCGCCCGCCGCCTTTCCTGATCTTCAGCGAAAGCACCCCCACGGGGGTGAACGGGGTGGCCAATGTCTTACGCGAACGCTCATTATGCCGATTCCCAGGTTGCCGCCGACGCCGTCGCCACCTTGCTGTGGCGGCTCGAGACGCAGCTCGACGAAGCCTTCGCCACCGGCGGCGAGCTGCTCGCCGCGCTGCCGCGGGCACGTGCCGCCGCCAAACTGCCGGCGATCGCCGGGCAGCAGGCTTTCGAAACCCTCAGTCAAGCCATCCTCGCGATCGGTACGGCGCGCGGTCACACCGTCGCCGGTCACCGCGTCATCGAGAAGGTGGGCCGCCAGATCGGGTATGAAACGAGTTTCGGCGACGAACAGCCGAAGCCCGATTTCGTCCCGACGGGCGTCGACGGCAGTCACTTGCGCGTCGCCGCCTAGGTGTCATGGCTTGACCACCAGATTGCTCCTTTGGCCGGTCAAGTCATGACACACGTCATCCTCTTCAACATCGTCCTGCTCGGTGCGTGCGCTTATGCCCTGGCGGCAGGCGGGGCGCCCGAGCGGTGGACCGCGGCGGTGTTCCTCGCCGGGGCGACGACGACCTTCGTGCTGCCGTTCCAGCCGCACGTCAGTTATCATTCGGTGCATCTGATGATCCTGACGGTCGATTGCGCGGTGCTGCTCGGGCTGGTGTGGATCGCGGTGCGGGCCGACCGGTTCTGGCCGCTGTACGTCGCCGCGCTGCACCTGATCACGATCGCGATCCACGGCGTGAAGGCGCTGGACCCTCATCTCGTGCCGTGGATGTACGCGGGGGCGAGTGCGAAGATCGCCTATCCCATGCTGGTGCTGCTGGCGATCGGCGCGTTGCGCCATCGCCACCGCCTGGCCCGTTTCGGGAGCGACCGCGACTGGTCGCCCCTCCGCAGACCGGATTACGAACACTCATGAACGCCGATATCCGGTTGCTGCGCTGGCCCGAGCGCGATCGCGAGAACCACGAACGCCTCGTCGCCGCGATCGCCCGCGTCCGCTTCGCCGCGGCGCAGGGGCGGGGCGAAATCGTCGCCTCGACCTTCGTCGGCCCAGAGGAGCCCGACGACGCCGACCGCGCCCGCGCGCTGCTCGCGCAGCGGCGTAGCCGCGATGCGGCGGCGGGCAGCCATGCCGAGCTGTTCGGCGAACCCGGCTGGGACATCCTGCTGATCCTGTTCGTCGCCTACGAGGAGGATCGGACGATGGCCAGCGGCCCGCTGCTCGCCGAGGCGCGGATACGCGGCGCGGTCGGCCGGCGCTGGCTGCAGGTGATGCAGGCGCGCGGGCTGATCCGGTGGGAGGCGATGGAGCCGCGCGATACCGCGGCGGTGGCGCTGACCGACGAGGGGGTCGTCTTCGCGCTGCGCTGCATCGCCGCGGCGTGAACGGGGATCAGGCGGAGCCGAGCAGCCGCTCCGCCTCCTCGCGCATCATCTCGACACCCTGACAGATGTGCAGACCCGCGACGGTATGACCGAGGTCGTCCGACAGGCGGATCAGTTCCTCACCGAGCCCGATCGCACGGTGGAGCAGTTCGCCGCGAATGCGGGGCGGCATCGGGTTTTCGATCTTCGACATGCAACGGGCCTTCTACCGGCGCGCGAACGCGACGCAACGGCTGCTTCGTCACGCTGCCGGAGCCAAGCCATCTATCACACGTTGAAGTCATGGTAACCAAGCGGACCGCCGATACGGCGTCCCAAGATGAGAGGAGAGCGATGATGGCCGAGGATTTCGGTGGTGCCGGCAACGGCGCGGGCGCGGATGCGGGTCAGGGCGCTGCGGATGCGATGCGCGATGCCGCCGAGCGGGCGCGCGCGGGCTTTTCCGACCACGTGCTCGATCCCGCCCGTCGCGCCGGCGAGGCGATGCGTGCCTCCGGCCAGAAGGCGGCCGACAACGGCGCGACGATCGGCCTGAAGATCATCGAACAGGCCGAGCAGAATTCGCGTCAGGCGTTCGAAGCGATGCGCGAGGCGGCGCAGGCCAAGGACCTCAGCGAGGTGATGCGCATCCAGGGCGAGTACCTGCGCGAACAGGGCCAGCGCGCGATGAACCAGGCGCGCGAGATGGGCGAGCTGATCATGCAGTTCGGTCGCGACGCGGTGTCGCCGGTGCAGTCGGGGGACGACAAGGCGGGCTGAGCGGCTGGGGGGCGCCTCGCTGATCCTCGTAGCACGGATGCGGCGACATCAGCGAGGTTCGAGCCATGTCCTTATTGGATCCGTCACCCAGGACTCGTTCGAAACCTGTGCCAAACACCTGATGTACCCCGGCCTTCGCCGGGGGGCAATGTAGGTGTGAGCGCACCGACTTTTGCAGAGATTTCGACTTGTTCCGGGGTGACGGAGTGAGCTTGGATGCCGACAGGCTTACGTGATCGGCCAAACCTTATCTCAGATGAGGACCTTTCGCGACTTCAGCCGGTCGGGATCGGGCGGGCGAGGATCAGCAGGTCGTGCGCGACGCCGTCGCGGGCGCGGACGTGGCCGGCGAGCAGCGCCTCGCGGCGGAAGCCAAGCCCTTCGAACAAGGCGATCGAGCCGGCCTGATCGGGCGTCATCGTCGCGCTGAGCTTGGCGAGGCCGTGCGCGCGGGCGATCGCGAGCAATGCCTCGAGCAGATCGCCGCCGAGCCCCGCGCCGCGACGGTCGGTGGCGACGAGCAGGCGGATCTCGCCGACATGGCCGCTCCAGCCGAGCGGATCGCGGACCAGCGCGCCGGTGGCGACGATGCGGCCGCCGTCCTCCGCCACGAGGCTGTCGATCCAGCCTTCGCCGATCGCCTGCTGCCACGCCTCGATGACGCGCTCGTGGCGCAGGTCGCGGCCGAGGAACAGCAGATCATGTTCGGGCAGGCTCGCGGCGAAGGCGAGCATCGCCGCATCGTCGGTCGGGCGGAAGCGGCGGATCGTGTGGCTCATGCGTGCGGTTCCTGCCCTGATGGACGCTAACCATCGGGGATATCACGCATAAGCGTCAACCGTCGCGTGGCGTTCCGTTTGGCGTCACCGGTTGCGGGCCCTGCGGCGTCGCCTCCAGCGTCGAATCGCCGCCGAGCACGCGGTACAGCGTGACGCGATTGCTCGCGCCGGTAAGCGTCGTGGTGATCAGCGTGCGCTGCGCGGTGTAGAACGAGCGCTGCGCGTCGAGGCTCGACAGGAAGGTGTCGATCCCGCCCTGATAGCGCGCGTTGACGAGTTGCAGCGTATCCGCCGCCGCCGCCTGGAAATTGGTCTGCGCGCGCAGCTGGTCGGCGATCGTGCCCTGCCGTGCGAGCGCATCCGCGGTTTCCTGGAACGCGGTCTGGATCGTCTTCTCGTAGGTGGCGAGCGCGGCGTCGCGCTGCGCCTCGGTATAGCGGACGTTGGCGCGGCCGGCGCCGGCCTGGAAGATCGGATAGCTGACCGAGGGCGCGACCGAATAATTGAACGCGCCGCCGGCGAACAAAGACGACAGCGCGGTGCTGGCGAAGCCGACGAGCCCGGTCAGCGAGATGCGCGGGAACAGCGCGGCGCGCGCCGCGCCGATCTCTGCATTGTAGGCGCGGAGCTGATATTCGGACTGGACGACGTCGGGGCGGCGCAGCAGCACGCCGCTGTCGATGCCCGCGGGCAGCGTCGCGATCGTCGCTTGCGCCTCGTCGATCGAGACGGGGAGCAGCGTCGGATCGACCGGCGCGCCGACCAGCAATTGCAGCGCATTGACGTCCTGCGCCACCAACGTCTTCTGTTCGGCGAGATCGGCGTTGGCGGTTTCGAGGATCTGTTCGGCCTGGCGCAGGTCGGTGCGCGCGCTGACCCCGCCTTCGAGCCGGGCGCGGGTGAGGCGGACGCTGACCTGCGCACTGGTGGCGGTGTCCTGCGCGACCTTGAGCAGGCTGCGGTCGGCGGCATAGGTCAGCCACGCATCGGCGATGTCCCCGACCAGCGTCAGGCGGGTGGCACGCGCCGCCGCCTCGGTGGCGAAATAGCGGTCGAGCGCGGCGCGCGACAGCGACCGGATGCGGCCGAACAGGTCGAGTTCGAAGGCGGTGACGCCGAGCTGCGCGGAAAAGGCGCTGTTGCCGTTGCCGGTGGTGGTGATCGTGCCGGTCGAGCCGTTGCCGGTGCCGACGCCCGTGCCGGTCCCCGTATTGCCCGTGCCGGTGTTGCCCGTCCCGGTATTGCCGGTGCCCGTATTGCCGGTGCTGCCGCTGCTCGCGGTGCTGCGCGCGCCGTTGCCGCCACCCGAATAGGTGTAGCGGCCCGAGGCGTCGACCGCGGGGAACAGGTCGGCGCGCTGGATGCGATATTGCGCGCGCGCCGCGGTGATGTTGGCGGCGGCGACGCGCAGGTCGCGGTTGTTGACCAGCGCCTGGTCGATCAGCGTCTGGAGCCGGCGATCCTTGAAGATGTCGCGATAGGTGAAGGCGGGCAGCGCCGCTTCGCTCTGGCGGAGATAGGCGTCGCCGATCGGCCACGACGTCGGCACCGGCGTTTCCGAGCGGACGTATTTCGGCTCCATCGAACAGGCCGACAGCGCGCTCGCCGCGAGCGCCAGGGCGAGGATCGAACGGGTCATCGGGCGGGCTCCGGCTCGGCGGCGGGCGGCATCGGCGGCGCGGGCGGCTCCTTATTGTCCTTGCCGCCCTGATGGCCGGTCGGGCGACCGCGCAGCTTGGCGATCCCGTCGCGGACGCCGCGGCGGACGAGCACGAAGAACAACGGGATGTAGAAGATCGCGAGGAAGGTGGCCGACAGCATGCCGCCGATCACCGCGGTGCCGATCGCGATGCGGCTGTTCGCGCCGGCACCGGTCGAGATCGCCAGCGGCAGCACGCCGAAGATGAAGGCGAAGCTGGTCATCAGGATCGGCCGCAGACGGATCTTGGCGGCCTCCAGCGCGGCGTCGAAGACGCGCGCGCCCTTGCGCTCCGCCTGTTCGGCGAATTCGATCATCAGGATCGCATTCTTGGCGGCAAGACCCATCGTCGTCAGCAGCCCGATCTGCAGATAGACGTCGTTGGTCAGCCCGCGCAGCGTGACGAAGGCGATCGCGCCGATCAGCCCGAGCGGGATGATAAGCAGCACCGCGAACGGGATCGACCAGCTTTCGTACAGCGCCGCGAGGCACAGGAAGACGACGAGGATCGACAGGCCGTAGAGCAGCGGCGCCTGACCGGAGGACAGCCGCTCCTGATAGGACAGGCCGGCCCAACTCACCGAGGTGCCGGGGATCTGCGCCGCCAGCTCGGCCATCCGCGTCATCGCGTCGCCCGAGCTCTTGCCGGCGGCGGCCGAGCCCTGGAATTCATAGGAGGAGATGCCGTTGAACCGCGACAGCGTCGTCGGTGCGGTCGCCCAGCCGGTGCTCGCGAAGGACGAGAAGGGCACCATCTGTCCGTTCGACCCGCGCACGAACCATTGCTTCAGATCTTCCGGCGACGCGCGATATTGAGCATCGCCCTGCACGTAGACGCGCTTGACGCGACCGCGATCGATGAAATCGTTGACGTATTGGCCGCCCCAGGCGGTGGTGAGCGTGCCGTTGGCGTTGCTCTGCGTCAGGCCGAGCGCGGACAGCTTCTGCTGGTCCATGTCGACGCGCAGCGTCGCGATGTCGGGCAGTTCGGTGAGGCGCACCGAGGCGAGCATCGAATCGGCATTGGCCATCGCGAGCAATTTGTCGCGCGCGGCATTGAACTGGTCCTGCGACAGGCCGCCGGTGTTCTGCAGCTCCATCGTGAAACCGTCGGACTGGCCGAGGCCGCGGACCGCGGGCGGCACCAATGCGAACACCTGCGCGTCGCGCAGGCCGCGGAAGGCGGCGGAGGCGCGACCGGTGATCGCGTCGGCGGTGTTCTCCTTGCCCTTGCGTTCCGACCAGTCGACGAAGTTGAGGAAGCCCTGGCCGGTGTTCTGGCCGCTCGCGCCGCCACCGCCACCGCCGGCGACGGTGAACAGCACCGACGAATTCTTGCCTTCGTTCTGGATGAAGTAATTCTCGACCTGCTTCTGCACCTCGATCGTCCGCGCCTGGGTGGCGCCGGCGGGCAGGCGGAACTGGACGATCGCAGACCCCTGGTCCTCGGTCGGCAGGAAGCCGGTGGGCAGGCGCAGGAACAGGATCGCCAGCAGCGCGACGAGCCCGAGATAGATCAGAAGGAACAACCATTTGCGATCGACCACCGCGCGCACTGCATTGGTGTAGCGCTCGACGCCGCGTTCGAAATTGGTGTTGAACCAGGTCGATGCCTTGGTCCCCCAGCCGGCGACCCGCGGGAAGCGGCGCTTGAAGCCCTGCGCCTCCTCGGCCTCCTGCGATTTCTGCTTGAGCAGCGAGGCGGTGAGCGCCGGCGACAGGATCAGCGCGACGAGCACCGACAGCACCATCGCCGCGACGATGGTCAGCGAGAATTGGCGATAGATCACGCCGGTCGAGCCGCCGAAGAACGCCATCGGCAGGAACACCGCCGACAGGACGAGCGCGATCGCGATCAGCGCGACGGTGATCTCGTTCATCGACTCGATCGTCGCCTCCCGCGGCGTCATGTCGGGATTCTCTTCCATGAGCCGTTCGACGTTCTCGACGACGACGATCGCGTCGTCGACGAGCAGGCCGATGGCGAGGACGAGCCCGAACAAGGTCAGCGTGTTGATCGAGAAGCCGGCGAGGTGGAAGACCGCGAACGTCCCCAGCAGCACCACCGGCACCGCGATCGTCGGGATCAGCGTCGCGCGCCAGCTCTGGAGGAAGACGAACATGACGATGACGACGAGGATTACCGCCTCGATCAGCGTCTTGACCACCTCTTCGATCGACAGTTCGATGAACGCGGTGGTGTCGTTGGCATAAGCGACCTTGAGGCCGGGCGGGAAGGTCTTGGCGACGCGCGCGACCTCCGCCTTGACCAGCTCGGCCGTCTCCAGCGCATCGGCGCCGGGGGCGAGCAGCACCGCGATGCCGGCGCCGGGATGGCGGTTGATGCGGCTGACCGAGGCGTAGCTTTCCGCGCCGAGTTCGATCCGCGCGACGTCCGACAGGCGGACGGTGGCGCCCGAGGGAAGCGTCTTGACGATGATCTGGCGGAATTGCTCGGGGGTCTGGAGGCGCGACTGGGCGGTGACGGTCGCATTGAGCATCTGATCGGAGGCGGAGGGCAGGCCCCCGACCTCGCCCGCCGCGACTTCGGTGTTCTGGTTCTGGATCGCGGTGCTGATATCGCCGGGGATCAGCGAATAACTGGCGAGCCGCGACGGATCGAGCCAGATGCGCATCGCATATTGCGAGCCGAAGACGTTGACGTCGCCGACGCCATGGACGCGACCGAGCGGGTCCTGGAGGTTGGAGACGAGATAGTCCGACACGTCCATGTTGGTGCGCTGGTCGGTCTCGTCATAGACGCCGACTATCAGCAGATTGTCGGGGTTCGACTTGCGGACGACGAGGCCCTGCTGCTGCACCTGTTGCGGCAGGCGCGCGACGCCCTGCTGCACCTGGTTCTGCACCTGCACCTGCGCGATGTCGGGATCGGTGCCCTTTTCGAACGTGGCGGTGATCGTCACCTGGCCGCGGCTCGACGAGGACGAGCTGAAATAGAGCAGGCCGTCGATGCCGGTCAGCTGCTGCTCGATGATCTGCGTCACCGAATTCTGCAGCGTCTGCGCGTTGGCGCCCGGGAAAGTCGCGCGGATCGACACCTGCGGCGGCGCGACGTCGGGATATTGCGCGATCGGCAGGCTGAGGATCGAGCCGACGCCGGCGAGCATGACGATGATCGCCAGCACCCAGGCGAAGATCGGGCGATCGATGAAGATACGGCTGATCACAGGCTCAGCCCGCCTTGCTTTGGGCGTTACCCTGTTCGCCGTCCTTGCCCTGCTGCGGCGGTTTGACCACCTGCGGGCTGTTCGCGGGCACCGCCTTGACCTGCGCATTGGGGCGCAGGTTGTTGAGCCCCTGCGTGATGACCTTGTCGCCGGCATTGAGGCCGGAGGTGACCACCCAATAGCGGCCCTGCGTCCGCGACGCGGTGACCGGCTTCTGCACCGTCTTGCCGTTCGGTCCGACCAGCATCACCGTCGCGGCGCCCTTGGCATCGCGGGTCAGCGCTTCCTGCGGCACCAGGAAGGCGCGCTGGTTGATCGACTGCGCGAAGCGGGCGCGCACGAACATGCCGGGCAGCAGCAGCCCCTGCGGATTGGGGATGCTGGCGCGCAGCGTCACCGTGCCGGTTTCGGTGTTCACGAGAGCTTCGGAGAATTCGACGCTGCCGGTCTGGCCGTAATCGCTGCCGTCTTCCAGCTTGAGCCGCACCACCGCGCGCGTCGGCACCACGCCGTTCTGCGCCAGGCTGCGGCGCAGCGCGAGCATGTCGGCGGCGGATTGCTGGATGTCGACGAACATCGGGTCGAGCCGCTGGATCTGCGCCAGCGGGTCGGTCTGGCTCGCCGAGACGAGCGCGCCGACGGTGAACAGTGAGCGGCCGATCCGCCCGGTGATCGGCGCGGGGACGGTGGTGAATTTGAGGTTGATCCGCGCCGTTTCGAGCGCCGCGCCGGTCTGCGCGACCGAGGCGGTCGCCTGCCGCGCGGTCGCGACGGCGTTGGTATATTCCTGCTGCGAGACCGCCTGGATCGCCGCGAGCGGCTTGTAGCGCTCGGCCTGCACCCGCTGCGCCTCCTGATTGGCGCGCGCGCTCTGCAGATTGGCCTGCGCCTCGTTGACCGCGGCGCGATACAGGCGCGGGTCGATCTCGTAGAGCGGCTGGCCGCGCTTCACCAGCGAGCCTTCGGTGAAGAAGCGGCGACGGATGATGCCGTTGACCTGCGGCCGCACGTCCGAGCTTTCATAGGCGTTGGTGCGCGCGGCGAGTTCGGTGACCATTGCCGCGTCGGTCGGCTGGACGACGACATAGCCGACCGTCGTCGGCCCCTTGTTGGGACCGCCCGCGCCGCCCTTGCCCTTCGACTGCGACTCGCCGCTGCCGCCGCAGGCGGCAAGGGTCAGCAGGACCACGGCAGTAGCGGCGCCGGCACCTAGCCGGCGGCCCCGAAAGGATAATGTGGTCAAGTATGTCACCCGGCTCGTGTCTCGACTCGCGCAGCCGTGACCGGCGCGACAATGCGTGGCCATGGCGATTGGTTGCTTTCGCTGGCCCATTGCCGGGGATCGTGGCGCAAATGCAACCCGACACCCATGTTATTAATGTCGCAATTTGTCGCAGTGTGGGAAGGAGCCGGCATGGACGCTGACACGGAAAAGGCGCGCGCCGGTGCCGCCGCCGCACAGGAAGTGCAGGACGGCATGCTGGTCGGACTGGGCACCGGATCGACCGCCGCGCATGCCATCGCGGCGATCGGCGCGCGCGTCGCGACGGGGCTGCGCATTTGCGCGGTCGCCACGTCGCGCGCCAGCGAGGCGCTTGCGCAGCGGGTTGGAATCGTCATGCTCGATTTCGCCGACGTACCGCGGCTCGACCTGACGATCGACGGTGCAGACGAGATCGACCCGCGTTTTTTCGCGATTAAAGGCGGCGGTGGCGCGATGCTGCGCGAGAAGGTGGTCGCCGCCGCATCCGACCGGATGGTCGTCATCGCCGACGGCGCCAAGCGGGTCGCGGCGATCGGCGCCAAGGCGCCGGTGCCGGTCGAGATCCTGCCATTCGCGCGCGCCTCGCTGCTGGCGCGGCTGGGGGAGGGCGCGGTGCTGCGCCAGGGCCCCGACGGGCCGTATGTGACGGACAATGGCAACAATATTGTCGATTGTCGGCTCGACCTGCAAAATCCCCGCGAAACAGCCGCTTGGCTCGACGGAATTGCCGGTGTCCTCGGCCACGGGCTGTTTCTGGACGAGGTCGATGCGGCCTATTTTGCCCAGGATGGGACCGTTTCGCGGCTGGAACGGCTCGATTAGTCTCGCTAAGGCCGATCCAACCGCAACAGATCGGGCGTGCAGGCGTTCGACGCAGGGTAAGAGCGAGGGCCTTTAATCCCATGACCGATACCAACACCGCGATCCACGAAGACGGTTCGCTGGAACGCCTCACGATCGATACGATCCGCACCCTGTCGATGGACGCGGTGCAGAAGGCCAATTCCGGCCACCCCGGCACGCCGATGGCGCTCGCGCCGGTCGGCTATACCCTTTGGTCGCAGTTCCTGCGCTACGATCCCACCCAGCCAGACTGGCCCAATCGCGACCGCTTCGTGCTGTCGGTCGGCCATGCCTCGATGCTGCTCTATTCGCTGATCCACCTCGCCGGCATCGAAGAAATCGATGCGGAGGGCAACAAGACCGGCCGTCAGGCGCTGACGCTGGACGACCTCAAGGGCTTCCGCCAGCTCGCGTCGCGTACGCCGGGCCATCCCGAATATCGCCACACCACCGGTGTCGAGACGACGACGGGTCCGCTCGGCGCCGGCTGTTCGAATTCGGTCGGCATGGCGATCGCCGAGCGCTGGCTCGCCGCGCGCTACAATCGCCCCGATTTCACGCTGTTCGACCATGACGTCTATTCGCTGTGCGGCGACGGCGACATGATGGAGGGCGTCGCCGCGGAGGCCGCCAGCCTTGCGGGCCATCTCAAGCTGTCCAACCTCTGCTGGATCTACGACAGCAACCACATTTCGATCGAGGGCGGCACCGAGCTGGCTTTCGATGAGGATGTCGGCCTACGTTTCCAGGCCTATGGCTGGAACGTCATCCACCTCGACGACGCCAACGACACCAAGGCGTTCGCCAAGGCGATCGAGACGTTCAAGGCGACCAGCGACCGCCCGACCTTCATCGTCGTCCATTCGGTGATCGGCTGGGGCAGCCCCAAGGCGGGCAGCGAAAAGGCGCACGGCGAGCCGCTCGGCGAGGACAATGTCCGCGCCACCAAGAAGGCGTATGGCTGGCCCGAGGACAAGGATTTCTACGTCCCCGAAGGCGTCGCCGAACATTTCAAGGGCGCACTCACCGACCGCAGCAGCAAGTTGCGCGAAGATTGGGAGGCGAATTTCGCAAAATACGGCGAGGCTTATCCGGAACTCGCCGGCGAGCTGAAGCTGATGCTCCGGGACAAGCTGCCCGAGGGCTGGGACGCCGACATTCCGGAATTCCCCGCGGACGAAAAGGGTCTCGCCAGCCGTGACTCGGGTGGCAAGGTGCTCAACGCGCTCGCCAAGCGCGTGCCGTGGCTGATCGGCGGCTCCGCCGATCTGTCGCCGTCGACCAAAACCGACATCAAGGGCGCGGCGTCGTTCGAGCCCGGCAATTACGGCGGCCAGAACTTCCACTTCGGCGTCCGCGAACATGGCATGGGCGGTGTGGTCAACGGCATGACGCTGTCGCACCTGCGCAGCTATGGTTCGACCTTCCTGGTCTTCGCCGATTACATGCGCGCCCCGATCCGCCTGTCGGCGATCATGGAGCTGGCCAGTATCTGGGTGTTCACGCATGATTCGATCGGCGTGGGCGAGGATGGCCCGACCCACCAGCCGATCGAGCATCTCGCGACGCTGCGGGCGATCCCGGGGCTCGACACGATCCGTCCGGGCGACGCCAACGAGGTCGCTTACGCATGGCGCGCGGCGCTGGAGGATGCGAGCCGTCCGACCGCGCTGATCTTCTCGCGCCAGGCGCTGCCGACGCTCGACCGCAGCAAATATGCGCCGGCCGAGGGAACGCTGAAGGGCGGCTATGTCCTCGCCGATTGCGACGGCACGCCCGACGTGATCCTGATCGCCACCGGCAGCGAACTGGCGTTGGTCGTCAACGCGCACGAGAAGCTGCTCGCCGACGGGGTGAAGAGCCGCGTCGTGTCGATGCCCAGCTGGTATCGCTACGAACTGCAATCGGAAGAGTATAAGGAAAGCGTGCTGCCCTCGTCGGTGGCATCGCGGCTCGCGGTCGAGCAGGCGGGTGAGATGGGCTGGCATCGCTATGTCGGGTTGAAGGGTCGCACGATCACCATGTCGACGTTCGGTGCCTCCGCCCCCATATCGAAGCTGCAGGACAAATACGGCTTCACCCTCGACAATGTCGTCAAGGTGGCGCGCGAGATGTTGGAGACCAACAATGGGTAAGCTCAACGACCTGAGCGCCGCGGGCACCGCGGTCTGGCTCGATTTCGTCGATCGCAAGTTCCTCGAGGCCGGCGGCCTCGACAAGCTGGTCACGGAGGACAGTCTGACCGGCGTCACCTCCAACCCGTCGATCTTCGAAAAGGCGATGGGGCACGGCGACGCCTATGACGCGACGCTCGCCGCCTTCGACAAGGAGAATCCCGGCGCGGCGACGATCGACCGCTACGAGCATCTCGCGATCCAGGACATCAAGGCCGCGGCCGAAACGTTGAAGCCCGTCTACGACCGGCTCGACGCCAAGGACGGTTACGTCAGCCTCGAAGTGTCGCCCTATATCGCGGACGACACCGATGCGACGATCGCCGAGGCCGAGAAGCTGTGGCATGCGGTCGACCGCGCCAATCTGATGATCAAGATCCCCGGCACGCTCGCCGGCGGACCGGCGATCAGCGCGACGATCGCCAAGGGCATCAACGTCAACGTGACGCTGCTGTTCGCGCTCGACGCCTATATCCGCGTCGCCGAGGCCTATGCCGCCGGTCTCGAGGAGCGGGTGCGGCGGGGGCAGCCGATCGACAAGATCGCCAGCGTCGCCAGCTTCTTCGTCAGCCGCATCGATGCGGTGATCGACAAGGAGATCGACCGCCGCGTCGCCGAGAACGACCCCGAGGCTGAGACGCTGAAGGGTCTGCGCGGCAAGGTCGCGATCGCCAATGCCAAGATGGCCTATCAATGGTTCCTCGACTTTGAGAAGTCGGACCGCTGGCAGGCGCTTGCCGCCAAGGGTGCGCAGCCGCAGCGGCTGCTGTGGGCGTCGACCGGGGTGAAGGACAAGGCGTATCGCGACACGCTTTACGTCGACACGCTGATCGGCCGAGACACGGTCAACACGATGCCGCCGGCGACGATGGACGCCTTCCGCGAGCGCGGCACCGTTGGTGCGACGCTGACCGAGGATGTCGAGGATGCGCGTCGCGTCCTCGCCGAGGCGGAACGGCTGGGGCTCGACCTGGCCGGCGTGACCGACACGCTGGTCGAACAGGGCGTCGCATCGTTCGCTAAGGCGTTCGACGACCTTCTGGGTTCGATCGCCGCCAAGCAGCCGGCAACGGCATGACGCGCCGCCCCGTCCTGATCCAGGGCGGGGCGACCGCCGCGATCGTCCGTCACCCCGGCCTTGCGCCGGGGCGCTGCTGTTGCCGCTCACCGCGGCGCCGGGCAGAAGCGGGATGCCGGAACAGGTCCGGCATGACGGCAGGGCATGGAGCCAGAAACGGCGCCCGCCGCGGTATACCTGTGACGTTCAATGACCTTCGGCGAAACGCAGCGTCTTGCGACCTATCGCAACCCCAGCGCCGCCGCCCCGTTTAACGCTCATCATCACAATCGGCAGGACAGCAAGCATGAAGATCGGACTGATCGGCCTCGGCCGCATGGGTGGCAATATCGCGCGCCGGCTGATGCAGGCGGGGCATGAGGTCGTCGCCTACGACCGTAGCACCGAGGCGGTGCAGGCCCTCGCCAAGGACGGCGCCGAGGCGGCCAATTCGCTCGACGACGTACGCGCGAAGCTCGGCAGCCCGGCGATCTGGTGGGTGATGCTTCCCGCCGGCAGCCCGACCGAGGATACGATTGCGGCGATCGGCGAGAGCGCGCAAAATGGCGACATCGTCATCGATGGCGGCAACACCTTCTACAAGGACGATATCCGCCGCGCCAAGGCGCTCGCCGAAAAGGGCGTCCATTATGTCGACGTCGGCACCTCGGGCGGGGTCTGGGGTCTGGAGCGCGGCTATTGCATGATGATCGGCGGCGACACCGAAACGGTGAACCTGCTGGATCCGATCTTCGACGCGCTGGCGCCGGGGCTCGGCACCATCCCGCGCACCCCTGGCCGCGTCGCCGAAGTGGTCGACCAGCGCGCCGAAAAGGGCTATATCCACGCCGGTCCCGCCGGCGCCGGCCATTTTGTCAAGATGATCCACAACGGCATCGAATATGGCCTGATGCAGGCCTATGCCGAGGGCTTCGACATCCTGAAGTCGAAGAACAGCGACAAATTGCCCGAGGACGAGCGCTTCGACCTCAACATGACCGATATCGCCGAGGTCTGGCGGCGCGGCAGCGTGATCTCGTCTTGGCTGCTCGATCTCACCGCGATCGCACTCGCCAAGGACGAGAAACTGGAAAGCTTTTCGGGCAGCGTCGCCGATTCGGGCGAGGGCCAGTGGACGATCGACGCGGCGATGGAGGCGAAGGTGCCGGCCAATGTGCTCACTGCCTCGCTGTTCGCGCGCTACCGTAGTCGCGTCGAGCATACCTATGGCGACAAGGTGCTGTCCGCGATGCGCTTCGGCTTTGGTGGCCACGTCGAGATGCCGCAGTGAGCGCCATCCGTCTGGTCGTTTCCGACATCGACGGTACGCTGGTCGACAAGCAGAAGCAGCTCACCCCCGCCACGACCGACGCGGTGCGTCGGCTCGAGGCGGCGGGGATCGGCTTTACCGTGATCAGCGCGCGGCCGATGTCGGGCATCATGCCGATCGCCGAGACGCTGGCGATCGACGCGCCGATGGCGGCGTTCAACGGCGGCATCATCTTCCGCCGCGACGGCAGCATCGCCGAACATCATATCGTCCACGAAGCGGTGACCCGCGGCGTGATGGACATCGCCACCGACAGTTCGGTCGACGTCTGGGTCTTCGCCGACGACCGCTGGTATGCCTCGACCGATGTCGGCGCGCATGTCGACAGCGAACGGCGCGCCTCCAACCAGGACCCGATCGTCACGAGCGACTTCGCCGATCTGCTCGACCATGCCGACAAGATCACCTTCGTCAGCGACGATCATGCGATGCTCGCGACCCTCGCCGAGCGCTGCAGGGCGGCGCACGGCGCGGATGCGACGATCGTGCAGAGCCAGGTCTATTATCTCGACGTCACCGCGCTGGCGGCGAACAAGGGTGACGGGCTGATCGCGCTTGCCAAGACCTTCGACCAGCCGCTCGACGCGGTCGCGGTGCTGGGCGATCAATATAATGATGTCCCGATGTTGGAACGCGCCGGCCTCGCAATTGCGATGGGCAATGCGCCCGATCCGGTTAAGTCTATTGCCCATGAGGTCACGAGCGGCAATGACGCGGACGGCGTCGCGCACGCGATCGATACGATTATCTTTCCCCGCATTGGAGTTGCTGCATGAAACAACTGGTTGCCTTCGACCTCGACGGAACGCTGGCCGAGAGCAAGCAGCCCCTGCAGGAACCGATGGGCGAAGCGCTCGCCGATCTGCTCGGCGTGGCGCACGTCGCGGTGATCTCGGGCGGCGACTGGCCGCAGTTCCAGAAGCAGGTGGCAAGCCGCCTGCCGGCGCGCGCCGATCTGTCGAAGCTGTGGCTGATGCCGACTACCGGTACCAAGCTCTACACCTATCGCGACGGTTCGTGGAATTCGGTCTATGCCGAATTGTTCGACGACGAGACCAAGGCCAAGATCCTCAAGGCGTTCGATGAATCGCTCGAAGCGACCGGCTTCACGCCCGAGCAGACCTGGGGCGAGCGGATCGAGGATCGCGGCAGCCAGATCACCTTCTCCGCGCTCGGCCAGGAAGCGCCGATCAAGGAGAAGGAGCATTGGGACCCCAAGTTCGAGAAGCGCAAGGTCATCCAGGCCGATCTCAAGCAGCGCCTGCCGGGCCTGTCGATCAACATGGGCGGCGCGACCTCGATCGACATCACGCGTGAGGGCGTCGACAAGGCCTATGGCCTCAAGAAGCTGCGTGACGAGAGCGGTATCCCCTTGGACAGCATGATGTTCATCGGCGACGCGATCTTCCCGGGCGGCAACGATTATCCCGCCAAGGAACTCGGCCTCGACACCGTGCGCGTGCGCGACCCGGAAGAGACGATCTCGGTCGTCACCGCGATCGTCGCCTGCCAGAAATAAGCCCTCAGGGCTGCAATCGATACAGCCCCGCGCCATGGGGCGGGAGCGGCCGGGTGAAGCGATGGCTTGCCCGGCCGATCGTCTGTCCGGCCCACAGGTCGGTCGCGGTCACCGTCGCCGGCAGTCCCAGCATCGCGAGTGGCAGGCCGACGTCCATCGGCTTGGCAGTCGTATTGAACAGCGCGACATAGACACCGGCGCCGTCGGTCGGGCGGGCCGACCAGATGCGCGTGCCGTCGGCGACGAAGTGCGGGCGGTTGTCGCGGCTTGCCTGATTCACCGCGAGCACCGCACGATTGGTGAGCAGCGCCAGCGTCGGTGCGTCCAGATGGCGCAGGTCGCCACCCATGATCAGCGGCGAGCGGGCGATCGCCCACAGGGTCATCAGCGTGCGCTGTTCGTCGGGGGTAAATTTGGTCGCGCGCGCGCCGAGCGCCAGCCGACCGAGCGGTAGCATGTCGGCGTCGGGCCAACCGCCGCTGGTGTCGACCGCATGCCAATTCTCCAGCCGTGTGAACTGCGCCTCCAGCATCGGCCATTCGTCCCAGAAATCGTCGCTGATCCGCCACATCTGCGCGTGCCGGCGAACGTGGTCGGCGCGTGCCACCGGCGTCTCGCCGGGGGACAGGCTGAGCACGATCGACCGGCCGCTATGCTGGATCGCGGCATGCGCGGCCTCGATCTCGGGAGCGTGGGCGTCATAGGGGCGGCTCATGTCGTCCATCTTGACGAAGTCGACGCCCCAGCCCGCGTAGAGTGCGAAGACGCTGTCGTAATAGGCCTGCGCGCCCGGGCGGGTCATGTCGACGCCGTACATGTCGGGGTTCCACGGGCAGATGCTCGCGGTGTCGGCGATGTCCTTTGCCCGATACCGGGTGCCGAAGACGGGCAGGTTGCGCTCGACGGCGAGGCGGGGGATGCCGCGCATCAGGTGGATGCCGAATTTCAGGCCCATCGCGTGGACGTCGGCGGCGAGCGGCGCGAAGCCCTTGCCGGCAGCGCTCGACGGAAAGCGGTTGGGGGCGGGAAGCAGGCGGCCGTAACCGTCGAGCGTCGGTTGCGGCTTGTCGCTATAGGTATAGCTCGAGGCGCCGGGTTCGTACCATTGGATGTCGACGGTGAAGACGTCGTAGCCGAAGGGCAGAAGCTTGGCCTGCATGATCGCCGCGGTCTCGCGCGCCTGCGCCTCGTTGATCGTCGTCGCGAAGCTATTCCAGCTGTTCCAGCCCATCGGCGGGCGCGGGGCGAGGGGGGCGGTTGCCGCCGATGCCGTACCGGCGGTGGTCGCGGCGAATGCGGCGGCGGTGCCGGCACCCAGCAGGGTGCGGCGGTCGAGAAGCGGCTGGGTCATGATCCTCTCCCAAGGAAAAAGGGCGCCCGGTCGTTGCGGGCGCCCTCCAGTTCACGACCCGGCGAAGCCGGGCCGTTAGTCCTCATTGCATGGGGCTGGCCGATAGCGCCCCGTGCGCCTGCGCGCACCGGTCCGGTCGTCACCGCACCTCAGGCGCTGTAGTACATGTCGTATTCGACCGGCGACGGGGTCATTTCCCAACGGGCGACCTCGCCGCGCTTGATCTCGACATAGGCCTCGATCTGGTCCTTCGAGAAGACGTCGCCCTTGAGCAGGAAGTCGTGATCGGCTTCCAGGCTGTCGAGCGCCTCGCGCAGCGAACCGCAGACGGTCGGCACCTGGGCGAGTTCTGCCGGCGGCAGGTCGTACAGGTTCTTGTCCATCGCCTCGCCCGGATGGATCTTGTTCTGGATGCCGTCCATGCCCGCCATCATCAGCGCCGCATAAGCGAGATAGGGGTTGGCCATCGCGTCGGGGAAGCGGATCTCGACGCGCTTCGCCTTGGGGCCGGTGCCGTAGGGGATGCGGCACGAAGCCGAACGGTTGCGCGCCGAATAGGCGAGCAGCACGGGCGCTTCGTAACCCGGCACAAGCCGCTTGTAGCTGTTGGTGGTCGGGTTGGTGAAGGCGTTGACCGCCTTGGCGTGACGGATGATGCCGCCGATGAAATACAGGCACATCTCCGACAGGCCGGCATAACCCTCGCCCGCGAACAGCGGCGTCTTGCCGTTCCAGATCGAGAAGTGGGTGTGCATGCCCGAACCGTTATCTTCCTTGATCGGCTTCGGCATGAAGGTCGCCGACTTGCCGTAGGCGTGCGCGACCTGATGGACGACGTATTTGTAGATCTGCATGCGGTCGGCGGTGGTGGTCAGCGTGCCGAAGGTCATGCCGAGCTCGTGCTGCGCGGCGGCGACCTCGTGGTGGTGCTTGTCGCAGGGCAGGCCCATCTCGATCATCGTCGAGACCATCTCGCCGCGGATGTCGACGGCGCTGTCGACCGGCGCGACCGGGAAATAGCCGCCCTTGGCGCGCGGACGGTGGCCGAGGTTGCCGCCCTCATATTCGCGCCCCGTATTGGTCGGCAGCTCGATATCGTCGATCTTGAAATAGGACGCGGCATAGTTCGTGTCGAACTGCACATTGTCGAACATGAAGAATTCGGCTTCCGGGCCGACGTACACGGTATCGCCGATGCCGGTGGTCTTGAGGTAGGCCTCGGCGCGCTTCGCGGTCGAGCGCGGGTCGCGGGCATAGAGCTCGCCGGTCGACGGCTCGACGACGTCGCAGAACACGATCAGCATCGGCGTTGCCGAGAACGGATCGGTGTAGACCGCGTCGAGATCGGGCTTGAGCACCATGTCGGACTCGTTGATCGCCTTCCAGCCCTCGATCGAGCTGCCGTCGAACATGAGGCCGTCGGTCAGCTCGTCCTCACCGATCAGGCCAGCGACCATGGTGAGATGCTGCCATTTGCCCTTGGGGTCGGTGAAGCGCAGATCGACCCACTCGATCTCCTCTTCCTTGATCTTGTTCAGGATGTCGTTGGCGGTGGCAGCCATGTGCTCTTCTCTTTCGTTTTGACGATAAGACGGGAAATTAGATCGCGGCCTCGTCGCGTTCGCCGGTGCGGATGCGGAGTGCGGCCTCGACGGGGATGACGAAGATCTTGCCGTCGCCGATGCGGCCGGTCTGTGCGGCATTGGCGATCGCCTCCACTACGCGATCGGCGAGCGCGTCGTCGACGACGACCTCGAGCTTCACCTTGGGCAGGAAGTCGACGACATATTCGGCGCCGCGATAGAGTTCGGTATGGCCCTTCTGGCGGCCGAAGCCCTTCGCCTCGGTCACGGTGATGCCGCTGACGCCGATCTCGTGCAGCGCTTCCTTCACCTCATCCAGCTTGAACGGCTTGATGATGGCTTCGACCTTCTTCACCGCAATATGCCCCTTACCGGACCCCGCGCCCCTAGCGCGGATGTTGCACCAAACGTGCCAGCCGCGGCGCGCCGGGGCAATGCGGATTCTGCGTTATTTGCTGCTTGTAAAACGGGCAGATGGAGCGGGTTTGCCCGTTGCGCGGGCATCGCTCCCGGAACGTGGTTCGACATGGCGCGAGAGACGGAATTGGATCAGAGGATCGTTCGGACCGTTTCGGGTGGCCGGGCGAGGACGACACCTTTGTCGGTCTCGACCAGCGGGCGCTGGATGATGATCGGGTTGATCGTCATGGTTTCGAGGATCGTCGAATCGTCCGCGTCGCTCTCGGCAAGCGCCTTGGCGTCGGGTTCGGTGAGGCGCAGGCCGTCGCGCGGGCTGATGCCGGCGCGGGCGTAGAGGCGCGAGAGGTCGCCGACGGTAGGAGGGTGCTTGAGATATTCGATGACGGTGACGTCTACGCCGGCCTCGGTGAGCAGCGCCAGCGTATTGCGCGAGGTGCCGCAGCGCGGGTTGTGGTAGATGGTTGCGTTCATCGTTCGCTCCTCGTTCCTCCCCGGCACGGGGAGGGGGACCGCCGGCCGCAGGCCGGTGGTGGAGGGGGGATCGCCGCCGACGCAGCGTCCGTGGAAGCCCCCCTCCGTCAGCGCTTGCGCGCTGCCACCTCCCCGTGCCGGGGAGGATCTAGTCGGGCTGTTTCGCCAGCCATTCTTCCAGCCATTTGATCGTATATTGGCCATCCTGGAATTCGGGATCGTCGAGCAGCGCCTGATGGAGCGGGATCGTCGTCGTCGGGCCTTCGATCACGAATTCCTCAAGCGCCCGGCGCAGGCGGCGGAGCGCGCCAGCCCGCGTGGTGCCGTAGACGATCAGCTTGGCGATCATCGAGTCGTAGTACGGCGGAACGCGATAGCCGGCGTAGAGGCCGCTATCGACGCGGACGTGCATGCCGCCCGGCGCGTGATATTGCTTCACCAGCCCGGGCGAGGGGGCGAAGGTGCGCGGGTCCTCGGCGTTGATGCGGCATTCGATCGCGTGGCCGCGGAACTGGACGTCCTCCTGACGCAGCGTCAGCGAATGGCCCTCGGCGATGCGGATCTGTTCGCGGACGAGGTCGAGGCCGGTGATCATCTCGGTCACCGGATGCTCGACCTGCAGCCGGGTGTTCATCTCGATGAAGTAGAAGTCGCCGTCTTCCCACAGGAATTCGATCGTGCCGGCACCGCGATAGCCCATGTCGGCCATTGCTTTCGCGACTATGCCGCCCATCCGCTCGCGTTCTTCCGCGGTGATGACCGGGGAGGGGGCCTCTTCGAGCACCTTCTGATGGCGGCGCTGGAGCGAGCAGTCGCGTTCGCCCAGATGGATGGCGTTGCCCTCGCCGTCGCCGAACACCTGGAACTCGATATGCCGCGGGTTGCCGAGGTATTTTTCCATGTAGACGGTGGCGTCGCCGAATGCCGCCTTCGCCTCGGTACCGGCCTGCTGCATCAGCGTTTCGAGATGCTCGGGGCCGGTGCACACCTTCATGCCGCGACCGCCGCCACCGCTCGCCGCCTTGATGATGACGGGATAGCCGATCTCCGCCGCCAACGCCTTCGCCTCGGCGACGTCGTTGATCGCCCCGTCCGAGCCGGGGACGAGCGGCAGGCCGAGCGCGCCCGCCGTGCGCTTCGCCTCGACCTTGTCGCCCATCGTGCGGATATGTTCGGGCTTGGGACCGACGAACAGCAGGTCGTGCATCTCGACGATCTCGGCGAACCGCGCGTTCTCGCTGAGGAAGCCGTAGCCGGGGTGGATCGCGTCGGCGCCGCTGATCTCGGCGGCCGAGATGATGTTGGGGATGTTGAGATAGCTGTCGGTCGCCGCCGGCGGCCCGATGCAGATCGCCTCGTCGGCGAGGCGCACGTGCATCGCATCGGCGTCGGCGGTGGAATGGACCGCGACCGTCTTGATGCCCATTTCGTGGCACGCACGATGGATACGCAGCGCGATCTCGCCGCGGTTGGCGATCAGCAGCTTCTTGATCGGGCGCATGCCGTTACTCGACCACCACGAGCGGCTGGTCGAATTCGACCGGCTGGCCGTTCTCGATCAGGATCTGGCGGACGGTGCCGGCGGTCGGTGCGGTGATAGGGTTCATCACCTTCATCGCCTCGACGATCAGCAGCGTGTCGCCGGCGGCGACCGCGGTGCCGACGGTGATGAACGGCTTGGCGCCGGGTTCGGCCGACAGATAGGCGGTGCCCACCATCGGCGACTTGACCGCATTGGCGGCGCTGACCGTCGGGGCCATTGCACCCGCCTCGGCAGCAAGGGGCGCGGCGGGCGCGATCGGCGCGCTCGCCATCGGCTGCGGCGCATATTGGACGGGGGCGGCGACCGCGGCGGCCTTGCGCGCGACGCGGATCTTGCGGTCGCCTTCCTCCACCTCGATCTCGGTGAGATGGGTGGCATCGAGCAATTCGGCGAGCTGGCGCACGAGGTTCACGTCAACCTGCATCGATTGGGTCTGGGTCCCGGAGTTGGTCTGGTCGGTCATGGGGGAGCCTCCTGTCAGAAGCGCGCCGCGGCTTCAAGCGCAAGGGTGTAGGAGAGCGCACCGAAACCGGCGATCGTTCCCTTCGCGGCGCGTCCGACGAAGCTGACGTGGCGGAAGTCTTCGCGGGTGTGCGGGTTGGAAAGGTGGACTTCGATGACGGGGGTTTTGATCCCCTTGATCGCGTCGTGGACGGCGATCGATGTGTGGGTGAAGGCGCCGGCGTTGAGGATCACCGCCTTGGCGCCGCGTGCCTGCGCCTCGTGCAGCCAGTCGACCAGATGCCCTTCGTGATTCGACTGGCGCATGTCGATCTCCAGCCCCAGTTCGCGGCCGCGATCCTCGAGCTGGCCGGCGATGTCGTCGAGCGTGTCGGCGCCGTAGATTTCGGGCTCGCGGGTGCCGAGCAGGTTGAGATTGGGGCCGTTGAGGACGAAGATGGTGTCGGTCATGGTGCGGGCTTATCGCCGTTCGGCGGACGGTGCAAAGAAGGCATGTTTTCACGCGAAGGCGCGAAGGCGCGAAGATGGAAAAGGGTTGGTTCGCGCAGAGGCGCGGAGGCGCAGAGAGGGGATGCACGGGGGCGATCCCACCCCTTCCCGCGCAGCGGCTGATCCACGGTCGCTCGGAAGAGGGAAGGCCCGCTGCCGCGGGCAAGCCATCTCTGCGCCGCTGCACCGCTGCGCGAACAAAGCTACTTCCTTCGCGCCTTCGCGCCTTCGCGTGAATCAACCCTGCGAAGGTGGACACCGACGATCACGCGCCTAGATGGGGCGCCAAGGAGTTAAGCCTGATGCCCCATAGCGACGGAACGGTTTCGATCACGGTCAACGGCGCGCACAAGCGCGTCAACGCGGGGCTGAGCCTCGCCGAGCTCGCCACGGAATTGGGGCTGGTGCCGGAGAAGGTGGCGGTCGAACGCAATCTCGAGGTCGTGCCGCGCTCGACGTTGAAGGATGTCGAGGTCGAGGACGGCGACGATATCGAGATCGTCCATTTCGTCGGCGGCGGCGATCACCAGAAGCCGATCGCCGACGATAGCTGGACGGTGGCGGGGCGGACGTTCCGATCGCGGCTGATCGTCGGAACCGGCAAGTACAAGGATTTCGCGCAGAACGCCGCCGCGCTCGAAGCCTCGGGCGCGGAGATCGTCACCGTTGCGGTGCGGCGGGTCAACGTCAGCGATCGCAACGCGCCGATGCTGACTGATTTTATCGACCCCAAAAAGGTCACCTATCTGCCCAATACCGCGGGCTGTTTCGACGCGGAGAGCGCAATCCGCACGCTGCGGCTGGCGCGCGAGGCGGGCGGCTGGGATCTCGTCAAGCTCGAGGTGCTGGGCGAGGCGAAGACGCTGTATCCCGACATGCACGAGACGCTGCGCGCGACCGAGATCCTCGCCAACGAGGGGTTCAAGCCGATGGTCTATTGCGTCGACGATCCAATCGCGGCGAAGCGGCTGGAGAACGCCGGCGCGGTGGCGATCATGCCGCTGGGCGCGCCGATCGGGTCGGGGCTGGGCATCCAGAACCGGATCACGATCCGGCTGATCGTCGAGGGTGCGGGCGTGCCGGTGCTGGTCGACGCCGGGGTCGGCACCGCATCCGATGCGGCGGTGGCGATGGAATTGGGCTGCGACGGGGTGCTGATGAACACCGCGATCGCCGAGGCGAAGGACCCGGTGATGATGGCGGCGGCGATGCGTGCGGCGGTGGAAGCGGGACGGCTGGCCTATCGCGCCGGGCGGATGGGGCAGCGGCGCTATGCCGACCCGTCGAGCCCGCTCGCCGGGCTGATATAAACACGGTGACGCATTTGTCACGGAACCGGTCCGGTCCGAACCCGTTGTTCTTGCTGTAGATCAAGCGGCCCGGCTGGCGGGACGCGGTCAAAGCAGGAGGTCCTCATGGGCGAGCTCACCGACAAGATCAAAGGCACCGTCAACGAAGCCATCGGCAACGCCAAGGAAGCCATCGGCAAGCACAACGACGACGCCAGCCTGACCGCAGAGGGGAAGGCCCAGCAGGCCGAAGGCAAGGGCGAGAAGTTCAAGGGCAGCGTCAAGGGCGCGCTCGGCGACAATATCTGACCTGACGGTCCGATGACCGGCGAAAGGCCGTCCCGGGGAAGCGGGGCGGCCTTTTCCTTATGCGAACGAAAGACATGCAGATGAAGAAGATGATGATCGCGCTGACCGCCGGCGCCATGGCCCTGTCGCTCGCCGCCTGCGGCGGCAAGGGCGACGACAAGCTGGGCAGCGACGTCAAGGCCGCCGCCGACAATCGCGCCGATGCGTTGGAGAGCGCCGCCGACAACCTCGAGGATCAGGCCAAGGCCGAGCGCAAGAGCGCGAGCCAGCAGGCGGATGCGATCGACGACGCCGACGTCAATGCCGCCGCGATGTCGAACGGCGAGAAGGCCGCGTTGATCAACGGCAGCGACAAGCTGCGCTAACGGCACGTGGCACGACCGGGGACTAATTCATTAACCGATGGAAACATCGGTTAATATGGCTTGTTGAGGTATGATGACCACGCCTTACAACACGCCGTCCTCGGTCAGCCATGAAAATGGCGAGATCATCGTCGATGGCCCCGATGGGGTCGCCGTCTCGCTGACGCCGGAGGCCGCGCTGATCACCGCGGGGCGGCTGGAAACCGAGGCGATCGATGCGCTGATCGAGCGCGGCAAAACCGTGACGACCAAACCGGCCGAAGCATGAGCGCACCGTTGCGGCTGCTGGTGGCCGAGAGCGAGCCGCCGGCGGCACGCGAAACGCGGCGCGAGAGCGTCGGGCGCAGCTCGGGCGAGACGTTCCTCAAGCGGCTCGGCGAACTGGTGCCCGACGCGATCTGCGAGCGCGTAAAGCCCGCGGATCACGATGCGGCGTCGCCCGCGGCCGGGATCGACGGCTATGACGGGGTGATCCTGACCGGGTCGCCGCTCCATTTATATGAAGATACGCCCGAGGCGCGGCGCGAGATCGACTTCATGCGTGCGGTCTATCGGTCGGGAACGCCGGCGTTCGGGTCCTGCGCGGGGTTGCAGGTCGCGGTCGTCGCGGCGGGCGGCGCAGTGCGGGCGATGGGCGAGCGGCGCGAGGCAGGGTTCGCACGGCGGATCGTGCGGCAGCCGGCGGGGCAGGATCATCCGCTGCTCGCCGGGCGGCCGCCCGCCTATGACGTGCCGGCGGTGCATAGCGACGAGGTGGCGAGCTTGCCCGCGGGCGGGACGCTGCTCGCCTCCAACGGCGTCACCGAGGTGCAGGCTGCCGAGATCCGCCACGACGGCGGCATCTTCTGGGGCGTGCAATACCATCCCGAGATTTCGCTGCGCGAGGTCGCGGCGGCGTTGCGGCGGCAGGCGGACGATCTGGTCGAGCTGGGACTGGCGCGCGATCCGCTCGACGTGGCGACGCAGGCGGCGCTGGTCGAGGCGTTGCACGAGGCGCCCGAGCGGCGCGATCTGGCGTGGCGGCTCGGCCTCGACGAACAGGTTACCGAGCCGCTCAAGCGGATGACCGAGTTGCGCAACTTCCTCGACCGGCTGGTGCTGCCGACCCGCGCGGCGCGCGGGCGGGGCTAGGCCGGTCGCGCGCCGAGCGTGGCGGCGGGGGTGATCACGTCGACATCGGTGCGCAGGTGGAGCAGGCGGACGCCGCGCTGCGCGACCGCGCGGGCAAGGGCTGCGGCGAAATCCTCGGTACGCTCGACGCTCTCGGCCCAGCAGCCGTAAGCGCGGGCGAGCGCGGCGAAATCGGGGTTGGCGAGCGTGGTGGCGGCGACGCGGCCGGGATAATCGCGCTCCTGGTGCATGCGGATCGTGCCATAGGCCTGGTTGTCGACGACCAGCACCAGCAGCTGCGCATCGTGCTGGACGGCGGTGGCGAGTTCCTGGCCGTTCATCAGGAAGCAGCCGTCGCCGGCGAGCGCAACCACCTGCCGATCGGGATAGCGCAGCGCGGCGGCGACCGCGGCGGGCAGGCCGTAGCCCATCGCCCCGGCGGTCGGCGCGAGCTGCGTGCCCGGGGCGGGATAATGCCAATAGCGATGCCACCAGCCGCTGTAATTGCCGGCGCCGTTGCAGATGATCGTGTCGGCGGGCAGTTGCTCGCGCATCGCGGCGACGCAGGGGCCGAGGTCCATCGTGACGCCGTCGCGCGGGGCGGGGGTGGACCATTGCAGCCATTCCGCATGCGCCTCGGCACCGCCGGGATGGGGCGGGCCGTCGAGGGCGACCAGCGCCTCGGCGAATTCGGCCATCCCCGCGCAGATCGCCAGATCGGCACGATAGGTCATGCCGAGTTCGTTCGCATCGGGGTGGACGTGGACGAGGCGCTGGCCGGGATGATCGGGGGTGATCAGCGTATAGCCGTCGGTCGTCGCCTCGCCGAGCCGCGCGCCCGCGACGATCAGCAGGTCGGCGTCCTTCACGCGCGCGACGAGCGCCGGATTGGGGCCATAGCCGAGGTTGCCGGCGTAGCTGGGGCAGGCGTTGGGGATCGCATCCTGCCGGCGGAAGGCGGTGGCGACGGGGACGCCGGTGCGATCGGCCCAGGCGGCGAAATCCTGCGCGGCGACGCCGTCCCAGCCGGCGCCGCCGACGATGGCGAGCGGCCGTTCGGCGGTGGCGAGCAGATCGGTGAGCTGTTCGAGCGGCGCCTCGTCGCAACCCTGCGGCAGGCGTTCGACGCGGGGCCGGTCGACGACCGCGGCGGTGTCGCGCAGCATGTCTTCGGGCAGTGCCAGCACCACCGGGCCGGGGCGGCCGTTCATCGCCACCGCATAGGCGCGGGCGACATATTCGGGGATGCGCGCCGCATCGTCGATCCGCGCCGCCCATTTGGCGAGCGGGGCGAACATCGCGGGGAAGTCGATCTCCTGAAACGCCTCGCGGTCGCGGGTGGTGCGGTCGACGTCGCCGACGAAGAGGATCATCGGCTGCGAATCCTGCCGTGCGACATGGACGCCGATCGCTGCGTTGGTCGCGCCCGGTCCGCGCGTCACGAAGGCGATGCCGGGGCGGTGGGTGAGCGTGCCGTCGGCGCAGGCCATATAGGCCGCGCCGCCTTCCTGCCGGCAGACCACGGTCGCAATGTCGGGCGCGTCGTAGAGCGCATCGAGCACGGCGAGGAAGCTTTCCCCCGGCACCGTGAAAATCCGCTCGCAACCCTGTGCAAGCAACTGATCGACCAGAATTTGGCCGCCGGTGCGTGAGATCGTCTCCATGGCCTGATCTTGCCCGGTCACGCCGCGGAAGTCGAGCGGCGGCGCGCCGGGCCCAAGGTTCGCGTCAGACGCGCGAACGGTCGCCGAAGTCGAACCAGCCGGGGCGGCTGCCGGCGGGGTAGGCGGGGCGGACGGTGCGCACCGGACGGGCACGGCCGGTGAGGCGCTCGCCGATCGTCGGCGCGGGGGCCACGGATGTCGCGGCGACGGGCGTCGTGGTGACGGGAACGGTCTCCGCTGCGCGAGCGAGACGGTCGTTTTCACGCTCCAGCTCGGCGATCCGGCGGTTGGCGTCGGCGAGCGCGGTGTCGCCCTGCTTGCGATAGCCCGCATGCGCCTCGCGCTCGTCGGCGTAGCGCGTCTTCCACTTGCGGCCGCCGCCGTGGCTCGCGAGCCCGAAGAACCAGCCGGCGACGAGGCACAATGCCAATGCGACGAACTGCGTGGTGGTGGTGAACAGCATCCGAGCCTCCCTGTTACGGGTGCATAACGAGCGCGACGGGGGTTGGTTCATCGGGGCTTGGCAGCGTCGCGCTGCGTGGAAGCGGTGTCGTTGCGGTGGAACGGGTTAGGCGCCGAACGTGGACAAGATGGACACCTGAATGGAAACGATCCGGGTTTATCGTTTCGGAAAACGTGCTGATCGATGGCGATGAGAAAGAGCGTGTGGGGGAGTGCTCTTTAGCATTTGGGGCGGGTGTAGGACAGCCGGGCGTTGGTGTTTGTCCGTCGCTTTCCAGATCCATCCGCAAGGGAATAGCGTAACTCCGGAGCGGATCGACTCTCCGTCGAATTCCCCCCCCTGGCGGGCAGGGCTATCGCATATGGCCCTCACGGTAAGTCGTACGCCCTCCAAATCCACTTCGTCACCCCGGCCTTGCGCCGGGGTCTCGCTTCTTTGGACGGCGCGAAGAAGCGGGATGCCGGATCAAGTCCGGCATGACGGGGATGGGAAAGCCGTTGCAACTCCCCAACGGTCATATGCGATCGCCCTGCCCTGGCGGGGGAGGAATTGTCATCGTCCACGAATTTTAATTTCGACAGGCCGCTAGAAGGCGTCGCTGATCGAGCAGGCGGCGGGGCCGAGGATGACGATGAACAGCGTCGGGAGGATGAAGAGGATCAGCGGGATGGTCATGATCGCGGGAAGGCGTGCGGCCTTTTCCTCGGCGCGCATCATGCGTTCGTTGCGGAATTCGGCGGACAGCACGCGCAGCGCCGAGGCGAGCGGGGTGCCGTATTTCTCGGTCTGCACCATCGTGGTGACGACCCCGCGGATCGCGTCGAGGTCGACGCGGGTGGCAAGGTTCTCGAACGCCTGGCGCCGTTCGGTGAGGAAGCCCAGTTCGATCGCGGTCAGCGTGAATTCGTCGCCAAGCTCGGGATAGGCGCGGCCGAGTTCCTTGGCGACGCGGTGGAAGGCGGCGTCGACGGTCAAGCCCGCCTCGGCGCAGATCACCAGCAGGTCGAGCGCGTCGGGCAGGCCCTTGCGGATCGCATCGCTGCGCTTGGTGATCCGGTTCTTGAGATAGATGTCGGGCGCCTTGTAGGCGAGGATGAAGGTCACCGCGACGAGCGCGTAGCGTTTGAACGCCGACCAATCGGGGAAATAGTCGAGCCCGTAGACGATGACGACCATCAACCCGCCGAACACGATCGGCAGCGCGAGCCGGCCGAAGATGACACCGACCGCCCATTCCTTCGACCGGATGCCGGCGCGCATCAGCTTGAGCTGCGCGTCCTTGACCTGGCTGTCCTGCAGCACCTTGAGCGACGACAGCAGGCCGCGCATCCAGTCGGTGGTGTCGCTGCGCTGGACCAGCTTGGCGCGCCGCTTGGTCGAGGCGGTGATGCCGGCCTTGAGCTGTTCGCGGCGTTCGTTGAGCGCCTTGACGCGCTTGGTCATCGGATCGGTGACGGTGCGCATCACGGTATAGATGGCGAGCATCACCGCGAAGGCGGCGACCCCCGACAGGATGGTCGCGACCCAGAGCACGTCGATGCCCATCAGCGTCGGTCCGGAAGCCTGCATGTCTATTCGCCCCCGGCCATCAGATTTCGAAGCTGACCATCTTGGCCATGATGAACACGCCGATGCCCATCCACAGCAGGCCGCCGATGCCGGCGATGATGAGCCGCGGTTCGGAGAAGAAGCCCTGCATATAGCCGGCGTTGATCATCCAGATCATGCCGAAGACGATGAACGGCAGCGATCCGACGATATAGGCCGAAGCCTTGGACTCGGACGACATCGCCTTGATCTTCAACTTCATCTGGCCGCGCTGGCGCAGCACGGTGGCGAGGTTGGCGAGCGTTTCGGCGAGATTGCCGCCGGTTTCGCGCTGGATCGCGATGGTGATGACGAAGAACTGGAATTCGGGCGTGCCGAGTCGGTCGGCGGTGTCCTGCAACGCCGCGTCCATCGACATGCCGATCTTCATCTTGTCGGCGACCATGCGGAATTCCTCGCCGACCGGACCCTCCACCTCGTTGCCGACGACGCCGATCGTCTCGCTGACCGGTAGGCCCGAGCGCAGGCCGCGGACGAGCAATTCGATCGCATCGGGGAATTTGGCGGTGAAGCGGGTGACGCGGCGGCGGATGAAATAGCCGACCAGCCAGTGCGGCACGCCGGCGCCGACCGCGACGCCGAACAGCAGGGCGAACAGGAACGGCGCGCCCTTCAGGATCAGCAGCCCGGCGACGACGACGATCAGCCCGGCGCTGACCATGCCGTAGCGCCCGACGCTCCAGTCCTTGCCGGTCATCGCCAGCCGATGGGCGAGCTGTGCAGGATTGGGCAGCAGCCGGCCGACCGCGAGGTCGGTGCGGGTCTGGACGCGGCCCGCGGCGATGCGCCGCATCTGCGATTCGACCACCGCGGCATCGCCGTGGCGCATCCGCATCGCGGCGAGGCGGCGGGTCTGCGCACGCTGCGGCGACGGGCCGGCGAGCGCGAAGGCGACCAGCGCGATCGCCGATCCGCCGCCGAGCAGCACCATCACGAGAGGGAACAGGTCCATCGCCGCGACGCTTATTTCTTGGCGCGGCGCGGCAGCAGGGCGGAGAAGCCGCCGATCAGCGACTTGCCCTTCTTGCGCGTCTTGCCGTCGCCGCTGCTTGCGACGAGCTCCTCGCCGACGTTGAGGACGTGGCGGGTGAGGTCGATCAGCGGCGCGATCGTCTTGGTGTTCTTGCCCGCCTCGGCGAGCGGCTTGCCGAGCTTGGCCGATTGCGCCGCGAGCTTCTGGTCGAAGGGCACGAGGAAATCGATCTTGCGCTCGATCGAGCTTTCGAAATCCTTGCGGCTGATCTCGAGCTGCGCAGCGGGATGGACGCGGTTGGCGACGACGGTGAGGTGCGTCTGCGGCGCGTGCGTCTTGAGCCACGACAGGATGCGGATCGTGTCGCGCGCCGAGGCGAGGGTGAGTTCGGTGACGATCACCGCGGCCTGGATGTCGCTGATCAGTTGCGGATGCTGGACCAGCATCGCGCGCGGGAGGTCGACCACCGTCGCCTCGAAGGCGGCGCGCATCTCTTCCTGCAACTGATAGAAAGCGGCGCCGTCGGTGACCAAGGGCGCGTTGATCGGCGCCTCGGCGGAGAGGACGGCGAGCTTCTCGGTCGCCTTGACCATCGCGCGTTCGATGAACAGACCGTCGATGCGGCTGGGATTTTCGATCGCGTCGGTGAGGCCGCGGCCGGGTTCGAGGTCGAGCGTCAGCGCGCCGGTGCCGAAATGCACGTCGAGGTCGAGCAATGCGGTGGTGCGCTTCTCGCGTTCGGCGAGCAGCCAGGCGGTAGAGGTGGCGACGGTGGAGGCGCCGACGCCGCCGCGCGTGCCGATGACGGCGATCGCGCAATGCGGCCGGTCGATGCTGGCCTCGGCGAGTTTCGGAGCGTTGAGCATCGCCTGCGCGTGACCGAAGGCCTCGCGCATCGCGTCGGGATGGAGCGGTTTGAGCAGATAATCCTGGATGCCGCTGGCGATGAGGTCGCGGTACAGGCGCACGTCGTTGACCTGGCCGGCGGCGATCACCACCGTGCCGGGCTCGCACACCTCGGCGAGACCGTTGATGTCGCTGAGCGGATCGCCGGATTCGGCGAGATCGACGAGCAGGATCTGCGGGCTGGCGGCGACCGACAGCGACTGGACGGCGTTGCGCAGTCCGCCCTTGTAGACCTTGTCGACCGACCAGCCAAGTTCGGCGGCGATCGGACGCAATGTCTCGGCGGTGGTCTCGTCGCAGACATAGGCGGCGAAGGGTTCGCGCGTCGTCTGGCCGGCGGGCTTCCAGGGGGCGTTCATCAATTGGCTCCGCGCGAGCTGGCCGCCTGCAACGCGCCGGCGCCGGTCGGCGCCTTCTTGCGATAGGCGTCGATCGCCTTGGCGTTGACCGCGGTGTCGACGAGCGCCTGCGGGTCGGTGCCGTGGACGAGGTCGCTGGGTCGGGCGATCATCGCGGCGAGGTTGGCGTTGATCGCGCAGCCGTAGTTGGACGAGGTGTTGGCGTCGAATTCGTTGCTCGAATTGCGGCTCCAGTCGGGGCAGCCGGGGACGCTGGCGTGCATGCGGCTGACGACGACGCGCAGCGTGCCGGGGGTCACCGGCGCGGCGGTCACCGGGCGCTCGTCGGAAAGCAGCAGGCCGTAACTGGCGACGACGGCGGCGACCTCGTCGCGCGCGCGGCCGGCACCGTAAGCGGTCTCGTCGATCGCGACCTTGTCGCCGAAGCCCAGATGCATCGCGTCCATCCACCCGGCGAGCCGGCGGCCCTCGCCGGCGGCGAGACCGGCTCCGCCGGTGGCGAGATCGAGCGCGTAATCGTTGCGCGCGACGACCGGCTGGTGGACCGATTCGAGGCCGCGGTTGGTGGTGCCCATGCAGCCGCCGAGAAGCAGCGCGGGCAGGGTGGCGAGGAGCAGCTTATGCTTGGTCATCGAGGCCATGTCCTTGAACGGGTCCTTGATCGGGGCCGGCACGGGCATCAGTTGGAAAATCCGGGGGCGGGAACGGCGCCCTTCTTCTTCGACGTGGCGCGCGAATCGGCGGCGGCGGGTGCCGGCTGACGCTGCGGCACCGGCGGCACCGCGGCGGCGGCGCCGATCGTCGGCGCGGACGGCGGGTCGCCGGGGATCATCGTCGGCACCGGGCGGGGACCGTTGCCGCCGCTGCCGACCTCGCCGAGCAGGATGCGCGCGGCGTCGCTCGGCGCGCGATAGCCGTCGTGCGGCAGCGCGATCTGCGCCGGATTGCTCACCGGCTTCACCAGATAGGGGGTGATGATGATGACCAGCTCGGTCTCGTTGCGCTGGAAGTTGGTCGAGCGGAACAGCGAGCCGATGATCGGCAGGTCGCCGAGGAACGGCGTCTTGTCGATGTTGTTGCCGTGGCTGTTGGAGAGCAGGCCGCCGATCATCATGCTCTGGCCCGAGCCGAGCTCCAGCGTCGTCTCGGCGCGGCGGGTGGTGATGCCGGGCACGCGGGTGCCGCCGACGGTCACCGCATTGGCATTGTCGATCTGCGAAACCTCGGGACGGACGCGCAGCGAGATGCGGCCGTCGGACAGCACCGTCGGCGTGTAGGCGAGGCTGACGCCATATTGCTTGTATTCGACGGTGACGGTGCCGAGGCCCCCGGCGAGCGGGATCGGGATCTCGCCGCCGGCGAGGAAGGTCGCGGTCTCGCCCGACAAAGCGGTGAGATTGGGGTTGGCGAGCGTCGTCACCTGACCCAGCGTCTCGCCGAGATCGACGGCGGCGAGCAGGTCGAGGCCGAGCAGCTTGCCGGCGAGGCCGAGCGTCGATCCGGAGCTGCCGTTCGGGATAAGGGTGGTGTTGGTACCGGTATTGAAGCCGGTCGCCAGCGGGAAACCCGGTGTATATTGAGGGCTGACGGTGCCGCGACCGATGCCGAATTTGAACCCTCCGGTCGCGTCGAGCGAGCCGAGGTTGACGCCGACGTTCTTGATGAAGGTGCGGCTGACCTCGGCGATGCGGACCTGCAGATTGACCTGCAACGGGGTCGCGGTCTTGAGGCGCGAGAGCACCTTGGTGGCGTCGCCGACATAGGCCTGCACCAGCCGTTCCGCCTCGGCCGCGTCGCCGGGGCCGGCGACGGTGCCGGTGAGCAGCACGATGCCGTTCATCGGCGTCGCGACGAGCCGCGCGTCGGGCATCGCGAGCTGCAGCATCGCCGCGATCGAATCGAGGTTGTTGCCGACGCGGACGGTGGTCGCATAGACGACCGCGCCACCGCGGGTGGTGGCGGAGATCGTCGT
Organism: Sphingomonas sp. CD22; assembly: GCF_034556155.1. Lineage (NCBI taxonomy): Bacteria > Pseudomonadati > Pseudomonadota > Alphaproteobacteria > Sphingomonadales > Sphingomonadaceae > Sphingomonas > Sphingomonas sp. CD22. The sequence continues at coordinate 269,921 of NZ_JAYDYX010000001.1, forward strand.
CTCGCCGGTCTTCTTGCCGAAGATGTAGAGCTGCGTCGGCGAGCGGACCTGGACGTCGGCGATCGTCTCGTCGGCGACGAAGACGTCGCTCATCGGCCGCGACAGCGTCACCAGCCGGCCGCGGCCGGTGTTGACCTGGACGACCGAGGAGCTGCCGCCGGCGGTCGCGGCATCGGCGCCGCGCGCATCGGCGATGGCAAGCGGCATCGCGAGGGTGGTGGCGAGGGCCAGCGCGACGGCGGCGGTGCGACCGCGGCGGGCGCGGAGGGGGTGCACGAGAGGCATGTCAGTTTTTCCCTCCGACCGGAACGACGGTCACGCTGTTGCCGCGGGCGACCCGCACGGCCGGGCCCTGGATCGTCGCGCCGCCGGCGCCGACCGCGCCACCCGGTGCGGGGCCGTTGCCCACCGGGGCGCCGGCGGTCGGCGCACGCGCCGGCACGGTGCTGCGCTGGAAGCGCGATACGTCGGCGCCGGTGGCGAAGGTGGTGCCGCCGGTCTGCGGTTGGGTGGCAAGGCGCAGCATCATCGCCTTTTCGGCGCGCGGGTCGCCATCGGGCACCTTGACCGCGCCGCTGGCGATCGCCTCTTCGAGTTCGGACGAATTGTCGGCGAGCGCGCGCAGCGACAGCGACAATTCGCCGATCGTCCGCGCCACCGCGACCTGTTCGGCCATCTTCGGCGTCGCCTCCAGCGTCACGGTCGAATAACTGGTGACCTTCGACTTGCCGTCCTCGCCGACGACATTGTCGGTGCGCTGGTCGGTGGCGAGCACGCGGACGTTGCGCATGATCGTCTCGGACACCTTGAGCGGCTGGCCGTCGCCGCCGCCGTTGACGGTCTGCGTCAGGACGAGGTCGATGCGGTCGCCCGGGAAGACGAAGCCGGCGACCGCCGCCTGGCTCGACACGCTGACGGTGACCGCGCGCATCCCCGGTCCGAGCGCCGCGGCGAGGAAGCCGCGGTCGCCCGGCGAAACCAGGGCGCCGCGCGTGATCGGCTGGCCGGCGGTGATCGCGTTGCGCACCACCGTTCCGGTCAGCTTGGCGACGTCGGTGCCCGCCTTCAGGTAATAAGCGTTGTCGATCAGCTGCTGCGGCCAGGGCTGGAACTTCAGCGCGGTGGCATCGAGGATGGTGCCGACCGGCAGCGCGCGGGTCGCGACCAGCACGTCCGGGCCGGTGACGGCGACCGGGGCGGGGGCGCCCATCGCCACCGCCTGCGGCGCGGAGGCGCCGGCGATCAGCGAGCGGGCGAAAAATGCCGTGATGCCGGCGACGAGCAACGCGCCCACCAGCAAAACGATCTTGCGACTATCCATGGTCTCAACGGGCCTTTCAGCGCACCGGTGGTTGATTGGGCCATCTTGGCCGCGGACTGGTTAAAATCCGGTTCGTCTTCAAAGGGCTGGCAGAATGGCGGGGAGCGCGAGCAGCGCCGCCGCGGCGATCGCGACGCCATAGGGCACCTCGACCGCGCCGATCCGGCGCTGCCAGCGCCGCTCGATCATCATCGCGACGGTGATCGCGCCGCCCAGCACCGACATCACCATCAGCATCTGCAACAGGCTGCCGAGCGGCAGCCACAAGGCGAGCGCGGCGATCATCTTGACGTCGCCGCCGCCCATCCAGCCGCAGGCGAAGGCGCCGACGAACACCGCGAAGACGATCGCCGCGACGAGCAATTGCACCGCGACGTCGCCCCAGCCGAGCCCCATCGCCCACCACCACACAGGCGCGAGCAGCGCGATCGCCGCATTCTTGCCGTTGGCGATCTCGCGCGTGCGGGCATCCTCGATCCCCGCGGCGACGAGCAGCGCGCCGAGCATGACGGCAAGCGCCGCGACCAATAGACTGTCCGTCCCCATGGCACGCAGAGGTAGACGGCATGGCTTGCGAAAACGTAACCAAAGCAACGATGACCGATCAAGCCGAGCTGCGCCGCGACCTGCCCGCCGATTCGCGCCTGACGGAATGGCGGGCGCCCGACGGCTGGCGCCACCGCCGGTTCGACTGGCCGCATCCCGCGCCGCGCGGGCGGGTGCTGGTACAGGGCGGGCGCGCCGACATCGTCGAGAAGTTCCTGGAGACGATCCGCCACCTGCATGCGCAGCGCTGGTCGGTGACCGCGTTCGACTGGCGCGGGCAGGGCGGCTCCGGGCGGCTCTCCGCCGATCCGCACGTCGGCCACGCCGCCAGTTTCGACGCGTGGGTGGGCGACCTCACCGCCTTCTGGCGCGACTGGACGCGCGCGGGGGAGGGGCCGGCGGTGCTGCTCGGCCATTCGATGGGCGGGCATCTGGCGTTGCGCGCGATGCTGGACGGCGGCGTCGTGCCCGATGCGGCGGTGCTGGTGTCGCCGATGATCGGCGTGCGCTCGCCGCTCGGCGCGCGCGCCGGCCGCGCGGTCGCGCGGGCGATGACCAGGATCGGCGATCCCGCCCGGCCGGCGTGGACGGTGCGGCCGGGCAAGGCCTCCGCCGGCCATCGCCAGCAGCGGCTCACCCATTCGCTCGACCGTTATGGCGACGAAGCCTTCTGGTATGCGCGCGACCCGTCGCTGCTGCTCGGGCCGCCGAGCTGGGCGTGGGTGCTGGAGGCGTTCGCATCGGGCGCGCGCCTGCAGGCCGATCCGCGGCTGGCGACGCTCGCCGTGCCGATCCTGATGCTGATCGCCGATGCCGACCGGCTGGTCGATGCCCGTGCCGCGGTGCGGCTGGCGGCACGGCTGCCGCGCGCCGAGCTGGTGCGCTTCGGGGCCGAATCGGCGCATGAGATCCTGCGCGAGGACGATGCGGTGCGGCGGCGCGCGTTCGATGCGATCGACGCCTTTCTGGACCGGCTGCGATGATCCACGACATCGCGATCGTCGGCGCGGGGATCGCCGGTGCCAGCCTCGCCGCCGCGCTCGCGCCGCACGCCCGCGTGCTGCTGATCGAGGCGGAGGAGCAGGCGGGGTATCACAGCACCGGGCGCTCGGCGGCCTTCTGGTCGGAGACCTATGGCGGGCCGGGCATCCAGCCGCTGACCAGCGCGTCCGAAACCGCGCTTCGCGGCGGCGGCTATCTGGCGCCTTTGGGGTCGCTGCACATCGGGCGGGCGGCGGATGCCGGGCGGGTCGACGCCTTCCTCGCCGCGTTCGAGCGGACCGCGGTGGTGCTCGACCGCGTCGATCCCGCCGCGTTCGTGCCGGGGCTGCGGCCCGAATGGACGCTCGGCGTGCACGAACCGAGCTGCGCCTATATCGACGTCGCGGCGCTGCATGCCGCCTATCTCGCCGCATTCCGCCGCGCCGGCGGGGCGATCGCGACACGCGCCGGGCTGGACGAGGCGCACCGCACCGCCGGCGTCTGGACGATCGCGACCCCGGCGGGGACGTATCGCGCGGGCTTGCTGGTCAATGCGGCGGGCGCATGGGCCGACCGGATCGCCGTACGGCTGGGGGCGGCGCCGCTCGGCATCCAGCCCTATCGGCGGACGATGGTGCAATTGCGCACCGATCCGCCCGCGGCCGCCGACCTGCCGCACGTCGCCGACATCGCGGGGCGATTCTATTTCAAGCCGGAGGCGGGCCGGCTGTGGCTGAGCCCGCACGACGAGACGCCGGTCGATCCGCACGACGTCGCGCCCGAGGAGATCGACGTCGCGCTGGCGATCGACCGGTTCGAGGGCGTGGTCGACTGGCGGGTCGCGGCGGTCGAGCGGCGCTGGGCGGGGCTGCGCAGCTTCGCGCCCGACCGGTTGCCGGTGTACGGCTTCGATCCGAAGGTGGCGGGGCTGTTCTGGTGCGCGGGGCAGGGCGGCTTCGGCATCCAGACCGCGCCCGCCGGCGCCGCGGTGGCGGCGAGCCTGTTGCTGGGGACGGGCCTGCCTTCGGGGTTCGAAGGGGTCGATGTCGCGCGCTATGCCGCGGGGCGGTTCGCCTAAATCCTCCCCCGCAAGGGGGAGGGGGACCGCTCGGCGTCAGCCGAGTGGTGGAGGGGGAGGATAGGGTGGGAGCGTCGTAACAAAGCTCCCGCCCTGTCCTCCCCCTCCGTCACCGCTTCGCGGCGCCACCTCCCCCTGGCGGGGGAGGATTTGGGGTCAGGCTGGCGGGCGGGCCGCTGCGACCGCCGCGTCGCTCGCCAGTTTGTCGACGCGTTCGTTGTCGGCGTTGCCGGCATGGCCCTTGACCCAGATCCATTCGATCTCGTGCTTCTGCGTCTCGGCGAACAACGCCTGCCAGAGTTCGGCGTTCTTGACCGGCTTCTTGTCGGCGGTGCGCCAGCCGTTCTTGCGCCAACCGTGGATCCAGCGCGTCAGGCCGTCCATGACGTATTTGCTGTCGGTGCTGAGCTTGATCCGGCACGGGCGGGTGAGCACGCGCAGCGCCTCGATCGCCGCGGTCAGCTCCATCCGGTTGTTGGTGGTCAGCGTCTCGCCGCCCGACAATTCCTTCTCGTGGCCGCCGAAGCGGAGCAGCGCGCCCCAGCCGCCGGGGCCGGGATTGCCCTTGCAGGCGCCGTCGGTGGCGATCTCGACGAGCTGCGGGGGGGCGGAATCTGGGTCGGTCATGCAAAGGCCTCCGGATGGGCGTCGTACCAGTCGAGCCGGCGCAGATAGGCGAGCGGGTCCTTGCGCGTCACCAGCGCATCCGCCGGCGTGTCGAGCCAGTCCCACGCGCGGGTGAGCAGGAAGCGGATGCACGCGCCGCGCGCCAGCACCGGCAGCGCGGCGCGCTCGGCGGCGGACAGGCCGCGTGCCCCGGCATAGCCGGCGAGCAGCGCCGGGCCGACGCCGGCGAGCGGCGCGCCCTGCGGATCGAAGGCCCAGGCGGTGTGCATCACGGCGACGTCATAAGCGCGTATGTCACGGCAAGCGAAGTAGAAATCGATCAATCCCGTCACCCGTGCGCCGAGCATCAGGACGTTGTCGGGGAACAGATCGGCATGGATGACGCTGGTCGGCAGATCGTGCGGCCAGTCCGCCTCCACCGCGGCGAGCGCGCAGTCGACACGGGCGAACAGGCCCGGCGCGATCGCGTCGAGATCGCTGCCGCACCGCGTCAGCAGCGGCCGCCAGTCGGCGACGCCGAGGCTGTTGGGCCGGCCACCCTCGAAATCGGCGACCGCGGCGTGCAGCGCGCCGAGCGCGGCGCCGGCGGTGGCGGCCTGATCGGGCGTCGGGCGGGTCACCGAGACGCCGTTGAGGAAGCGGATCAGGCAGGCGGGGCGGCCCTCCAGCGTCTGGATCGCGACGCCGTCGCGGTCGCGGATCGCCGGCGGCACCGGCAGGCCGCGATCGGCGAGGTGATCGAGCAGGTCGAGGAAGAAGGGCAGGTCGCCGGCGTCGACGCGCTTCTCGTAGAGCGTCAGGATGAAGCGCGCGGTGGTGGTGTCGACGAGGTAGTTGCTGTTCTCGACGCCCTCGGCGATGCCCTTGGCGGAGACGAGCTCGCCGACATCGGCGTAGCGGCGCAGGAACGCGGACAGCGCCTCTGCCGAGACGTGCGTGTAGACGGCCATCGATCCCTCCCCCAGTCTCCACGTCCCCCGGACGTGCGCCGGGGGACGGTCGGCCTATGCCGCGGCGTCGAGGCCGCGCGGCAGTTTGAACGCGATCGTCTCGCGCGTCGTCTCCTCCTCGCGCTCGGTGATCGCGAAGCGGGTGGAGAGCAGGTCGACCAGCTCCCGCACCAGCAGTTCGGGCGCCGAGGCTCCGGCGGTGATGCCGAGCGTGCCGACGCCGTCGAGGAACGTCCAGTCGAGCTCGCCGGCGCGCTGGATCAGCCGCGCGGGCACGCCCTCGCGCTCCGCGACCTCGACCAGCCGCACCGAGTTGGACGAATTGGGGGCGCCGATCACCAGCATCGCGTCGCAGGCCGCGGCGATCGCCTTGACCGCCGCCTGCCGGTTGGAGGTGGCGTAGCAGATGTCCTCGCCGCGCGGCGGCAGCATGTTGGGGAAGCGGCGCTGCAACACCGCGACCACCGCGGCGGTGTCGTCGACCGACAGCGTCGTCTGGGTGAGGAAGGCGAGATTGTCGGGATCGACCGGCGCGAAGATCTCGGCATCGGCGGCGGTCTCGATCAGCGACATCGCGCCGGCTGGCACCTGGCCGAAGGTGCCGACGACCTCGGGATGGCCGGCGTGGCCGATGAAGACGATGTGGCGACCGGCGGCGACGAGCCGTTCGGCCTGACGATGGACCTTCGACACCAAAGGGCAGGTCGCGTCGAGATAGTCGAGGCCGCGGTTCTGCGCGTCGGCGGGGACCGATTTGGGCACGCCGTGCGCGGAGAAGACGACCGGTGCGCCGTCGGGCACCTGATCGAGTTCCTCGACGAACACCGCGCCCTGTGCCTTCAGCGTGTCGACGACGAACTTGTTGTGGACGATCTCGTGGCGAACGTAGACGGGCGCGCCGTGCTTCTCGATCGCGAGTTCGACGATGCGGATCGCGCGGTCGACGCCGGCGCAGAAGCCGCGCGGTGCGGCGATCAGCAGTTCGAGGACGGGCTTGCCGCCGTCCGCGGGGAATTGGGAGGCCATGCGGAGCGTTCTACGCGATTGGCCCCGCGCACGGAAGTACGCGAATGCCTCACCGCGCGGAAGTACGCGATTGCTTGCGCGCGCCAAAGCCGGTTCCTATGGTGCGCCGCGCATCGTCCGGGTCCTCCGGCGGCGCATCACCGTCCGTTCGACAAAGGTACGCGTCCTCGTGAAAACCCCGGCTTTAGGCCTGTCCGCCCTCGCGCTGATCCTCTCGGGCTGCGCCAGCAAGGGCGAGATCGTCGAAGGCGGCATCTCCGCCGTGCGCTCCGCCTGCCCGACGGTCGGCGTCGCCGCCGGCACCGGCGACATCACCCTGTTCGATCCGGCGACCAGCAAGGACGCGAGCGCGATCGACGTCGTCGCCAGCATGACCAACGTGCGCGGCGCCTGCAACGACGCCGGCGACCAGATCGCCACCACCGTCAGCTTCGACGTGCTCGCGCGGCGGACGCGGACCGAGGGCCCACGCGACGTGGTGCTGCCGTATTATATCGCGATCGTCCGCGGCGGCTCGGCGGTGACCGCCAAGCGCAAGGGGCAGATCGCGGTGCATTTCGACGCCGGCCAGGCGCGGGCGCAGGCGCGGGGCACCGCCTCGACGCAGATCGCACGTGCGGCGGCGACCTTGCCCGACGAGGTGCGCAACCAGCTCACCCGCAAGCGCAAGGCGGGCGACGAGGATGCCGCGACCGATCCGCTGGCACGGCCCGAGGTGCGCTCCGCGGTGCTGCGCGCGACCTTCGAGGCGCTGGTCGGCTTCCAGCTCACCGACGACCAGCTGAAGTATAACGCGCAACGCTGATACTCCTCCCTCGCGTTCGAGGGAGGGGCGATCGCCGATGGCCGATGATCTGGTCGGCTGCCTCACCTATCCTTTCGTCACCCCGGCCTTGCGCCGGGGTCCCGCTTCTTCGGGACGGCGGACGAAGCGGGATGCCGGATCGAGTCCGGCATGACGGGGGATCGCAGCACCCCGATCGGTCATAGGCGATGGCCCTGCCTTGCGGGGAGGGGAGCGGTACCGCGGCCCGCTTTCCGCATTGACTAAGCCCCCGCCCCCCGCCACAGCACGAGGCGTCGATGCCGGGCGACCGGCATGGGCGGGCGCGGGAGAGAGCCTCTGCACAAGGAGGCCGCCGAAGGAGCAACCACCCCGGAATCTCTCAGGCACAACGGACCGCGCGCTGCCTCATCGACACTCTGGAAAGCGTTCCTTTGAGGAGCCACCGAAGGGGTAAGCCCGCCGCCGCCGCGCGCCGGGTCAAAGCTCTCAGGTCACCGTGACAGAGGGGGTATGACGGATCGAATGCGGCGCTGCGCCGTCTTTGGTCCCGTGCCTTTTTGGAGACGGTTGATGAGCGATTCGCTTTCCGAGACTTTGCCAGACCCGCTCGACGACCTCGAAGGCGACGAGCCCGCCATCCAGCTGCTGCCGCTCGACGGCTGGCACCGCGCCCGCGGCGGCCGCATGGTGCCGTTCGCCGGTTACGAGATGCCCGTCCAATATGAGGGCATCATGGCCGAGCATCTGTGGACGCGCGACTCCGCCGGACTGTTCGACGTCAGCCATATGGGGCAGGTCGGCCTGACCGGCGACGGGATCGACGCCGCCGGTGTCGCCAGGGCGCTCGAAGCGGTGCTGCCGGGCGATATCGCCGGCCTCGCCGCCACCAGGATCCGCTATTCGCTGCTGCTCAACGACGAGGGCGGCATTCTCGACGATCTGATGGTCACGACGCTGCCCGCCGAAGGCGCGCATCCCTTCGGCGCGGCGAGCCAGTATGTCGTCGTCAACGGCGCGACCAAATATGACGATCTCGCCTATCTGCTCGACGTCCTGCCCGAGGATGTGACGCTCAACCTGATGGAAGATCAGGCGTTGCTCGCGGTGCAGGGGCCCAAGGCGGTCGCCGCCGTGTCGCGGCTGATCCCCGGCGTCGAGCAGCTCGTGTTCATGACCGCGGGTGCGTTCGAGTGGAACGGCCATGCGCTGTGGATCAGCCGTTCGGGCTATACCGGCGAGGACGGCGTCGAGATTTCGATCCCCGCCGAGGCCGCCGCCGAGTTCGCCGATGCGATCTGCGCCGAGCCCGAGGTCAAGCCGATCGGTCTCGGCGCGCGCGATTCGCTGCGGCTCGAAGCCGGGCTGCCGCTGTACGGCCACGATCTCGATCCCGAGACGACGCCGGTGATGGCCGATCTCGGTTTCGCTTTGTCGAAGCGCCGTCGCGAGGCCGCCGATTTCGCCGGCGCCGCGCGCATCCTCGCCGAGCGCACCGACGGCCCCGCGGTCAAGCGCGTCGGCCTGTCGGTCGAAGGTCGCCAGCCGGTGCGCGAGGGCGCCAGCGTCGTCGATGCCGACGGCGCGGTGATCGGCCGCGTCACCAGCGGCGGCTTCGCGCCGAGCGTCGGTGCGCCGATCGCGATGGCCTATGTTCCCGCCGCGCTCGCCGAGGCGGGCACGCCGCTGCGCCTCGTCCAGCGCGGCAAGATCCACGAGGCGACGGTCGCACCGATGCCGTTCGTTCCCCACCGCTATGTCCGCGCAGGAGGCAAGTGATGAGCCGTTATTTCACCGAAGACCATGAGTGGGTCGATGTCGATGGCGACACCGGCACCGTCGGCATCTCCGATTACGCGCAGGGCCAGCTCGGCGATATCGTGTTCGTCGACGTTCCCGAAGCGGGCAAGCAGCTCGGCAAGGGCGACGAGGCCGCGGTGGTGGAATCGGTCAAGGCCGCGTCGGACGTCTATACGCCGGTGTCGGGGACGGTGAGCGAGGGCAATGCCGCGCTCGCCGACGACCCCAGCCTGGTCAATTCGGATCCGGAAGCGGCGGGCTGGTTCTTCAAGATCACGCTCAGCGATCCGGCCGAGCTGGAGACGCTGATGGACGAAGCCGCCTACGCGGACTTCGTCGCCAAGCTTTGAGACTGCTCCCCTCCCTGAAGGGTCCCATCAAAGTATTACTTTGATGGCCGCCCGTGAGGGAGGGGCTGGGGGTGGGTGGCGTGCTCGCGTTACGGCTGCCGAGCCGACGAGCCTCACCGTACCACCAGGCCGCCACCCACCCCCGGCCCCTCCCTCAAAGGGAGGGGAGGAGTAGAGAATGCGCTACCTGCCGCTTACCCAGCCCGACCGTGATGCGATGCTCTCGGTCATCGGTGCGAGCTCGATCGACGATCTGTTCGTCGACGTGCCCGAGGCCGCTCGCCTGTCCGGCCCGATCCACGGCCTGCCCAATCACGCGTCGGAACTTGCCGTCGAGCGGCACATGACCGCGCTCGCCCGCAAGAACACGGTTGCCGGCGAGGTGCCGTTCTTCCTCGGTGCGGGCGCCTATCGCCATCACGTGCCGGCGAGCGTCGATCATCTGATCCAGCGTGGCGAGTTCCTCACCGCCTATACGCCGTACCAGCCCGAGATCGCGCAGGGCACGCTGCAGATGCTGTTCGAGTTCCAGACGCAGGTCGCGCGCCTGCTCGGCACCGACGTCGCCAATGCCTCGATGTACGACGGCTCGACCGCCTGCTGGGAAGCGATCGGCATGGCGCGGCGCATCACCCGCAAGGGCAAGGCGATCCTGTCGGGCGGGCTCCACCCGCATTATGTCAGCGTCGCCAAGACGATGGCGAAATATACCGGCGATCATCTCGAAACCTCCGCGCCGGCGCTGACCGCCGAGACCGATCTCGACGCGCTGATCGCGGCGATCGACGGCGATACGTCGTGCGTCGTCGTGCAATATCCCGATATCCTCGGCCGGATCGCCGACCTGACGCCGCTCGCCGACGCCTGCCACGCCAACAAGGCGCTGCTGATCGCGGTCGTCACCGAGCCGGTAGCGCTGGGCGCGATCACCTCGCCGGGGGAGATGGACGCCGATATCGTCGTCGGCGAGGGCCAGTCGCTCGGCGTCGGCCTGCAGTTCGGCGGTCCGTACGTCGGCCTGATGGGCTGCAAGGAGAAGTACATCCGCCAGATGCCCGGCCGCTTCTGCGGCGAGACGGTGGATGCGGAGGGGCGGCGCGGCTTCGTGCTGACGCTGTCGACGCGCGAACAGCATATCCGCCGCGAAAAGGCGACGAGCAACATCTGCACCAATTCGGGCCTGTGCGCGCTCGCCTTCTCGGTCCACATGACCCTGCTGGGCGAGGCGGGGCTGCGCCGGCTGGCGGGGATCAACCACGCCGCGGCCTGCCGCGCCGCGGATCGCCTGTCGCAGGTGCCGGGCGTCGAACTGGTCACCGAGACCTTCTTCAACGAATTCACGCTCAAGCTGCCGGTCGAGGCGCGTCCCGTGGTGCGCACGCTCGCCGATCGCGGCATCCTGGCGGGCGTGTCGCTCGGCCGGCTCTATCCGGACGAGGCGGGCCTCGCCAACGGGCTGATCGTCGCGGTCACCGAAACGACGACCGCGGAGGACGTCGAAACCCTTGCCGCCGCACTCGAGGAGGTTCTGGCATGAGCATCAATCAGAGCGGCTGGCGCCCCGAGATGACCGCCGGCGGCGGCAATGGCGCCGCACCCACCTTCACCGGCAACAAGGCGCTGATGCTGGAAGAGGCGCTGATCTTCGAGATCGGCGATACGCAGACCACCGGCGTCGATTTCGCCGAGGGCGACGTTGCCGGTTCGCGGCTGGGCAATCTCAGCCGCAAGGCACCGATCGGCCTGCCGGGTCTCGCCGAGCCCGAGGCGGTGCGCCATTACACCCGCCTGTCGCGTCAGAATTACGCGATCGATCTTGGCCTGTTCCCGCTCGGTTCGTGCACGATGAAGCACAATCCGCGGCTCAACGAGAAGATGGCGCGCCTTCCCGGGTTCGCCGACGTGCATCCGTTGCAGCCGGTCGATACCGTGCAGGGCGCGCTGGAGGTGATCCACCAGCTCGCGCACTGGCTGGTGACGCTGACCGGCATGACCAGCGTCGCGATGAGCCCCAAGGCGGGCGCGCATGGCGAATTGTGCGGCATGCTCGCGATCAAGGCGGCGCTCGAGGCGCGCGGCGAGGGGCATCGCAAGGTCGTGCTCGTCCCCGAATCGGCGCACGGCACCAACCCCGCCACCGCCGCCTTCGCAGGCTTCGCGGTCGAGGACATTCCCGCCACCGCCGACGGCCGCGTCGACACCGCCGCGCTGATCGCGCGGCTCGGGCCGGACGTCGCGGGCGTGATGATCACCAACCCCAACACCTGCGGCCTGTTCGAGCGCGATCTCCGCACGATCTCGGACGCGGTCCATGCCGCGGGCGGCTACGTCTATTGCGACGGTGCCAATTTCAACGCGATCGTCGGCCGGGTGCGGCCGGGCGACCTCGGCGTCGATGCGATGCACATCAACCTGCACAAGACCTTCTCGACCCCGCACGGCGGCGGCGGGCCGGGCTCGGGGCCGGTGGTGTTCTCCGAGGCGCTGACTCCGTTCGCGCCGCTGCCGTTCGTCGAGAAGACCGCCGACGGCTTCGCACTGGTCGAGGAAGAGACCGCGGGCGAACATCATGCCGGCAGCTTCGGCCGGATGGTCGCCTTCCACGGCCAGATGGGGATGTTCACCCGCGCGCTGACCTATATCCTCAGCCACGGTGCCGACGGCCTCAAGCAGGTCGCCGAGGATGCGGTGCTCAACGCCAATTACGTGCTGCGTTCGCTGGAAGGGGCGCTCGATGCGCCCTTCGCCAAGGCGGGGCCGTGCATGCACGAGGCGATCTTCTCCGACGCCAATCTCGCCGAGGGCTTCTCGACGCTCGACGTCGCCAAGGGGCTGATCGACGAGGGCTTCCACCCGATGACGGTCTATTTCCCGCTCGTGGTCCACGGCGCGATGCTGGTCGAACCGACCGAGACCGAATCGAAGGCGGCGCTCGACCAGTTCATCGGTGCGCTGCGCAGCGTGGCCGAGCGGGCCAAGGCCGGCGACGCCAGTCTCAAGACCGCGCCGCATTTCGCGCCGCGGGCGCGGCTCGACGAGACGCAGGCGGCGCGCAAGCCGGTGCTGGTGTGGAAGGAACAGCCGCTGGCGCAAGCGGCGGAGTAAGTCGCGGCTCCCCGTCGCCCCGGCCCAGAGCCGGGGTGACGGAAGCTGGAGTGCGTATGCCCCTTCCGTAATGACCCCGGCGTCTCTAGTTTCCCTGCCGTAACGGGTGGGGACACGGACGCATGCAGGGACAGCAACCGGGCGGGTGGATCAGCTATGTGGTGCCGCTCGTCGTCGTCGCGGTGGTGATGGCGATCCGCTGGAAGCGGATGGGGCGGGTGCGGCCGCTCACGCTCGAACATCTGTGGATATTGCCGGCGATCTACGCTGTGGTGATCGGCGTCACCTTCGCGCGCTTCCCGCCGCAGGGCTGGGGCTGGGCGTTCTGCCTCGTCGCGGTGGGGCTCGGCGCGGCGCTCGGCTGGCAGCGCGGCAAGATGATGCGGATCACATTGGATCCCGAGACGCACCGGCTCGGCCAGACGTCGTCGCCGGCGGCGTTGCTGTTCATCGTGCTGCTGATCGTCGTGCGCAGCAGCGCGCGCGGCGCATTGAGCTATGCGGGGCCGGTGGGGCTCGATCCGATGGCGATCACCGACGTGCTGATGGCGCTGGCGCTCGGCCTGTTCTCCGCGCAACGGCTTGAAATGTATCTGCGCGGCAAGCGGATGCTGGCAGGCTAATCTTTGGCGATGCCGGCGCGGCTAACAAAACCTCTATAAGACAGGAGGGAATGTCGGCGGGGGCTGCTTTGTGTTCATCCATTGGGGATCGCACGCGCTCAGCCGGCATCTCGGTCCCGACGGTGAGCGCTATTGCACGACGTGCGGCGTCGAGCGCGAGCATTATCTGCAAGTCGACTATCGCGTTCACTACATCATGATCCTGTGCCGCTGGGCGACGGAGATCCAATACGCAAGTTATTGCACTTATTGTGAACGGCGCATTCCAGTTTATCCGGATTATGTGGCGGCGGAATTGGGCGGCTCGCAGGTCCCTTGGCTGGACCGTTACGGCTGGCTGGCGTGCATCATCTTTAGTATCCTCATCAATATCTGGGACCATATTCTCGCACCGCTCGTCGCCGCGGGCGCGCCGCCATAAGACATGCGGGGCCACCGTGATCTGACGGTTTCGCAGGCCGATGGCATTGCGTTACGCATCCGCCGGTACGCTGAGCGACGCCCTCGCGCAGGGGGTGACGGACGGACGTGCTTTGGCTAGGCGTCCCTCATGAAGCACGCTCTTTTCGTCACCCGCGACGCCGACTTCGCCGCCTGGTATCAATCCGTCATCGCCGAGGCCGATCTCGCCGAGGAATCGGGCGTGCGCGGCTGTATGGTCATCCGGCCGTGGGGCTATGGCATCTGGGAGCGGATCCAGCGTTTGCTCGACGACCGGATCAAGGCGACCGGACACGAGAATTGCTATTTCCCGCTGTTCATCCCGCTCTCCTATTTCGAGAAGGAGGCGGAGCATGTCGAGGGCTTCGCCAAGGAGATGGCGGTGGTCACGCACCATCGGCTGATCCCCGACGGCAAGGGCGGGCTGATGCCCGATCCCGCCGCCAAGCTGGAGGAGCCGCTGGTCGTCCGCCCGACCTCGGAGACGGTGATCGGTACCGCGTTCGCGCGCTGGGTGCAGTCGTGGCGCGACCTGCCGGTGCTGATCAACCAATGGGCCAATGTCGTGCGCTGGGAGATGCGCACCCGCATGTTCCTGCGCACCAGCGAATTCCTGTGGCAGGAAGGCCATACCGCGCACGCCACCGCCGAAGAAGCGCGCGAGGAAACGCGCAAGATGCTCGAAGTCTATCGCAGCTTCGCCGAGGAGTGCCTCGCGCTGCCGGTCGTCGCCGGCGAGAAGCCCGAGAACGAGCGCTTCCCCGGCGCGGTCGCGACCTACAGCATCGAGGCGATGATGCAGGACGGCAAGGCGCTGCAGGCGGGCACCAGCCATTTCCTCGGCACCAATTTCGCGCATGCGCAGAACATCCGCTTCCAGAATGCCAGCGGCGAGCTGGAACTCGCCAATACGACGAGCTGGGGGGTCAGCACGCGGATGATCGGCGGCGTCATCATGGTGCATGGCGACGACGACGGCCTGCGCGTGCCGCCGCGGATCGCGCCGTGGCAGATCGTGATCGTGCCGATGCTGCGCGACCAGCCCGAGGACGAGGCGCTGATCGCTTACGCCAAGGACATCCAGTCGAACCTCGCCGGCCTGTCGGCACTCGGCGAGCCGGTGCGCGCGCTGCTCGACCTCAAGCCGGCCAAGGCGGCGACGAAGCGCTGGGGCTGGGTCAAGAAGGGCGCACCGATCGTCATCGAGATCGGCGGCCGCGACATGGCGGGCGGCAACGTCTCGGTGATCCGCCGCGACCGGCTATATCGCGAAGACGGCAAGCTCGACGCGCAGGTGATGGCGCGCGGCGATTTCGAGGCGGAGGCGCCGGCGCTGCTCGCCGCGATCCAGCAGGCGCTCCACGAGGAGGCGCGGGCGCGCATGCAGGCGGCGATCGTGCCGGCGGCGGACTTCGCCGCGGTCGAGGCGCATTTCGCCGAGGGCGTGAAGACCCCCGGCTGGGTCGAGGTGCAATGGGCGCGGCCGACCGGCGCGGCGCTCGACGCGGTGGTCGAGCGGCTGAAGGCGCTCAAGCTGACGATCCGCAACGCTCCCGGCGACGCGGCGGCGGCGGATGGCGCCTGCGTGTTCACCGGCGAACCGGCGGTCGAGCGGGTGCTGCTCGCGCGGAGTTACTGAGGGGTTTCGGTAGGCTGGTCTTCGCTCCCTCTCGGGGGGCGGGGCTATCGCCTATGACTGATCGGGGTGTGCATCGGCGCCTATATCCCCGTCATGCCGAACTTGATCCGGCATCCCGCTGCTTCGTACCGTCCGAAGAAGCGGGACCCCGGCGCAAGGCCGGGGTGACGGAGTGAGCTTGGCGAGCCGGGGGGCGACATGCGGTGGCGCGGGTGCGCGGGTCCTTGGCCCCTGACTTTTCAAGAAGGGGAGGCGTCCGCGTCGTAGCGCCGCCCGACATGCGCCTCGCCGCGGGCGTCGGCGAGCAAGGCCTGGCGATGCCGCTCGGCGTAGCGGGCGCGGTCTTCCGCGCTGCGGTCGGCCTGGCAGCGCGGGCAGCTCACGCCATCCTCGTACAGCGGCGAGGCGCGGTCGGCTGGCGATACCGGCATCCGGCAGGCGCGGCACAGGCCGTGCGTGCCCGGCGTCAGGCCGTGGCCGACCGCGACGCGCTCGTCGAAGACGAAACACTCGCCCTGCCAGCGGCTTTCCGCCGCCGGCGTGTCTTCGAGATATTTGAGGATGCCGCCCTTGAGGTGGAAGACGTCCCCCACGCCCTCGGCCTTGAGGAAGGCGGTCGCCTTTTCGCAGCGGATGCCGCCGGTGCAGAACATCGCGACCTGCCTGGTGCCGGCGAGCAACTCCTCGCGATGCGCGCGGAACCAGGCCGGAAATTCGCGGAAGGTGCGCGTCTGCGGATCGACCGCGCCGGCGAAGGTGCCGACCGCCACCTCGTAATCGTTGCGCGTGTCGATCACCAATGTCGCAGGATCGGCGATCAGCGCGTTCCATGCGGCCGGATCGACATAATGGCCGGCGTCGAGCGGATCGATCGCGGGTTTGCCCATCGTCACGATCTCGCGCTTGAGCCGCACCTTGGTGCGGTGGAACGGCATCGTCTCGGCGCGCGCCTCCTTGACGTCGAGCGTCGCGCAGCCGGGCAGCGCGCGGATATGCGCCAGCACCGCCTCCATCCCCGCATCCGCCCCGGCGATCGTGCCGTTGATCCCCTCGCGCGCGAGCAGCACCGTGCCGCGCACGCCGGCGGCTTCGCAGGCGGCGAGCAGCGGCGCCTGCAATGCGGCGGGGTCGGGGAAGGGGGTGAAGCGGTAGAGCGCACAAACGCGGATCGGCGGCATGGCGCGCCTGTAGACCCTCCGGCGCGTCCGCGCAAAGTTGGGGCATGACGGCGGCGGGTGCAGTCCCTATCTCTGGTCTGTGAAAAACAAGACCAGACCCGGCCTGCCGACGCAGGCGCAGATCCTCCAGTTCATCGAAACCTCCGACGTTCCCGCCGGCAAGCGCGAGATCGCCAAGGCGTTCGGCCTCACCGCGCAGGAGAAGATCCTGCTGAAGGCGATGCTCAAGGACATGGCCGACGAGGGGCTGATCGACGGCGCCCCCGGCCGCGCCTTCCACAAGATGGGCGGGCTGCCCAAGGTCACGGTGCTGCGCGTCGCCGACGTCGACGACGGCGGCAACGTCTGGGCGGTGCCCGATCGCTGGGAGGCGGAGACGCCGGCGCCGCGGCTGCGCGTCCGCGAGCGCAAGCGCGGCGCGCTGGGCATCGGCGAGCGCATCCTGGCGCGCACCGAAGAGGCGGGCAACGGCTGGATCGCGCACCCGATGAAGGTGCTCGCCAAGGCATCCGAACAGGTGCTCGGCGTGCTCCGCCGCGAGGGTGAGCGCTATTGGCTGACCGGGGTCGAGAAGAAGGACCGGCGCGAATTCCCTGTCTCCGACACCGGCGGCGCCGAGGCGGGCGATCTGGTGATGACGGAGATGACCGGGCGGCCGCCGCGGATCAGCGTGCGCGTCGTCCAGCGGCTGGGCGACCCGTTCGCGCCGCGCAGCTTCTCGCTGATCGCGATCCACAAGCTCGGCATCCCCGACGTGTTCACCGGCGATACGCTCGACGAGGCGGCACGCGTGTCGCAGCAGCCGCTCGGCGACGATCGCGAGGATCTGACGCATCTGCCGATCGTCGCGATCGATCCCGCCGATGCGCGCGATCACGACGATGCGGTGTGGGCGGCGCCCGACGACGATCCCGCCAATGCCGGCGGCTGGCAGGCGGTGGTGGCGATCGCCGACGTCAGTTTCTACGTGCGGCCGGGGTCCGAGATCGACCGCGAGGCGCGGCGGCGCGGCAATTCGGTCTATTTCCCAGACCGCGTCGTGCCGATGCTGCCCGAGATCCTGTCCGCCGAGGTCTGCTCGCTCAAGGAGGGTGAGGATCGCGCGGCGCTGGTCTGCCATTTGCAGGTCGGCAAGTCCGGCGCGCTGAAGAGCTGGCGCTTCACCCGCGCGCGGGTGCGGATCGCGGCGAACCTGGCGTATGAGGATGCGCAGGCGATCGCTGATACATTCCTCCGGGGACGATCCGACCCGATGCTGGGGACCGTTGGCGAAGCCAATGGTGGAGGGGGGCTTCCACAAACGATGTCGCCTGAGGACGCCCCCCTCCACCATCCTGCGGATGGTCCCCCTCCCCGTGCCGGGGAGGAAATGAGAGAGGCCCTTCGTCATCTCTGGGCCTGCTGGCGCGCGCTTGCCAAGGCGCGGGATGCGCGCGAGCCGCTCGACCTCGATTTGCCCGAGCGGCGGGTTGTGCTCGACGAGATGGGACGGATCATGTCGGTCGCACCGCGCGAGCGGCTCGACGCGCATCGGCTGATCGAGGATTATATGATCGCCGCCAACGTCGCCGCCGCCAAGGCGCTGGAGGCTAAGAAGGCGCCGGTGATGTATCGCGTCCACGAGCCGCCGAGCCGCGAGAAACTGGTCGCGCTCAAGGAGTATCTGGAAACGTTCGATGTGCCGCTGGCGCTGGGGCAGGTGATCCGTCCGGCGACGTTCAACCACGTGCTCGACCGCGTCGGCGACGCCGACTTCCGGCCGCAGGTGATGGAACAGGTGCTGCGTACGCAGACGCAGGCCTATTACGCCCCCGCCAACATGGGGCATTTCGGCCTGTCGCTCGGCTCCTATGCGCATTTCACCTCGCCGATCCGGCGCTATGCCGATCTGCTCGTCCATCGATCCCTCGTGTCCGCCTATCGGCTCGGCGAGGGTGGCCTCGGCCAGACCGATGCGGCGGCGATGGACGTGATCGGCGAGACGATCAGCGGGCTCGAACGCCGCGCGATGGAGGCGGAACGCGACACGATCGACCGCTATGTCGCGGCGTTCCTCGCCGAGAAGGTGGGGGAGACGCTGGCGGCGCGGATCACCGGCGTGCAGAATTATGGCTTCTTCGCCACCGCCGAGGGGATCGGCGGCGACGGGTTGATGCCGGTGCGCGACCTCGGCGGCGAATATTTCCGCTTCGACGAGGCGGCGCGCAAATTGGTCGGCGAGCAGACCGGCGAGGAATATACGCTGGGCCAGCGTGTCGAGCTGCGGCTGGCGGAGGCGAATCCGGTGTCGGGCGCGCTGCGCTTCGAACTGCCCGGCGGCAAGGGTGCGGCGCCCGGGCCGCGGCACGTCGGCGCGGGTCGCAAGGACCGCGTCATCAAGCATCGCGGCCGACCGGCGAACGTCCGCCATCAGGGCAAGCGGCGGTGAGCGGCCGGCTGACCCGCGTCGAGACGCGCGGCACGGTGCGCGACCGGTATCTGGTCCACGGCACGATTGCGCCGCGCTTCGTCGAGGCGCGCGCGGTGACCGCGTCGGATGCGATCCCCTTCACCCCCGCCGCGGGGCGCGAGACGAAGGCGTTCGCGGCGATGATCGCCGACGGGTCGATCCGCATGCCGGCGGCGGGGCGGTTCTATTTCGACATGGATGCCTATGAGGCCGCCGCGACTGCGCGCCGGGCGCGGCGGGTGCCGGTGCTGCTGATCGTATCGCTGCTGATCGTCGTAGTGGCGGTGGTGTTCTACCGGGGATAATCGTCCGTCCCGGCAAGTTTCGGTGCCGTTTATCGACGCGCGCTCAAGACGATCGCATAATCGATTTGTCACTTCGTCTTCGACTCCATAGTCTTCGTCGTTCGACACGGGCGGCGGGGAAGGTCGGGGGATGGCGGTCGGGAGGGGATATCGGCTCGCCGGGGCGGCGCTATTGACGGTTTCTCCGGCGGCACGAGCGCAGGAGGCGGCGCCGCGCGCAACCCGAACCGAGACGCCGCAGGATATCGTCATCACCGGCGGACGGCTCCGCGGCTCGGTGATCGGCGACGCCGCGCCGGTCGCGGTGCTCGATGCGCAGGCGCTCAAGGCGCTGGGCGCGACCCGGATCGACGACATCCTCAAATTGCTCAAGCCGCTCACCACCTCGAACAGCGGTGCCGATCCGGTGTTCCTGCTCAACGGCCGGCGGATTTCGGGCTACGGCGAGTTGCGGACGCTGCCGCCGGAGGCGATCGAGCGGACCGAGATCCTGCCCGAGCAGGAATCGGCGCGGTTCGGCTATCCGCCGACGGTGCGGGTGACCAACTTCATCACCAAGAAGCATTTCCGTTCGATCACCGTCGAGGAGGGCGCCGGCACCACCACCGACGGCGGCGCGAGCACCGCCGCGCTCGAGCTCGGCTCGACGCGGCTCGACGATGCGCGCCGCACCTCGGTGACGATCAATTACGACCGACAGGACCCATTGTCCGGGGCGCGGCGGGCGACGGTGCCGGATGCGAGCAATCTGTTCGACCTGACCGGCAACGTCGTCGGCCTCGGCGGCGGCGCGATCGATCCGGCGCTCGATGCGCTGGCCGGCCGGACGGTGGCGGCGGCGGCGGTACCGGGCGATCCCGCCGCACGCGGCACGCTCGCCGGTTATGTTGCGGGGAGCCCGCGGGTGACCGACCTGGCGCCCTATCAGTCAATCGCGAGCCGCGACCAGTTGCGCGTCGATGGCACGCGGTCGGTGCCGATCGGCAAGACGGTGACCGCATCGCTCAACCTGACGATGGAGGCACAGCGCGGGCTGGGGTTGGCGGGGCTGCCGACCGTGGTGCTGCGGGTGCCCGCCGGCAATCCGGCGTCGCCGTTTGCCGGGGACGTGCTGCTCTATCGCTATCTGCCGGAGGCGGGGCTGCTCCGTCAGCGGACGCAGGCGCTGTCGCTGCATGCGGGCAGCACGGTGCAGGGCAGCCTGAAGCGGTGGATCTGGACGGTGACCGGCAGCTACGATCGCGCGCGGACCACCGCCACCGTCGATCGCGGCATCGCCACCGATGCGATCCAGACGGCGATTGATGCCGGCGCCGATCCGTTCCAGCCGTTCGCCGCACAGGCCGTCGCCGACCGGCTGGTCAGCCGCAGCCGCACGGTGGTGCAGACGCTGGTGGGCAAGGCGACCATGGTCGGGCCGCTACTGGCGCTGCCCGCGGGCGACGCGCAGATGACGCTGACCGGCGACTTCGCGCGCTCGACCAGCGGCGGCGTGTCGACGGATGCGGCGGCGGCGCTGCTCGACCTGCGTCGGGTGACCAAGAGCGGCAGCGTCGCGCTCGACCTGCCGATCGCCTCGGCGAGCCGCGGGGTGCTCGATGCGATCGGGTCGCTCTCCGCCAATGCGTCACTCGGCGTGTCGGCGGTGTCCGATTACGGCAGCCTGGCGAGCCGCAACCTCGGCCTGATCTGGACGCCGGTGGCGCCGGTGCAGCTCACCGTCTCGACCAGCGTCAGCCAGACCGCACCCGATATCGCATTGCTGACCAATCCGGTCGTCGTCGTCCCCAATGCGCCCTTCTTCGACTTCGTCACCGGGACCAGCGGCCTCGTCTCGGTGACCGCGGGCGGCAATCCCGCGCTGGGGCCGGAGCGGCGGCAGGTCGATACCGCCGGGGTCGCGTGGAAGCCGATCAAGGGCAAGGAGCTGCGCTTCAACCTCGATTATATCGTCACGCGGATCGACGGCCAGATCGGCTATCTGCAGGCGGTGACGGTGGCGCTGCAATCGGCATTCCCGGACCGCTTCGTCCGCGACGCGGCCGGGCAATTGACCAGCGTCGACGTCCGCCCGGTCAATTTGACGCGGTCGCGCGAGCGCAAGATCCAGGGCAAGGTGTCGCTCTGGACGATGATCGGCCCCGAGCCGAAACCGCCCGCGACGCCGGCCGCCAAGGACGCGCCGCCCCCGCCACCCAAGCCGCGGCCATCGCTCTATTCCTTCGTCACCGTGACGGCGCGGATCGACGATCGGCTGTTGCCGCAACCCGGGCAGCCGACGCTGGATCTGCTCGACGGCGAATCGATCACCGGCAACGGCGGCCGGGCGCGTTACGAGGCGCAGGGCTCGCTCGGCGGTTCCTATGGCCCGGTCCAGGGCGGCATCTTCGGCATGTGGCAGGCATCGACGCGAATCCGCAGCATGATCGCGGCGTCGGACCTGCGTTTCTCGGCGCGGACCTTCCTCGCGCTCTACAGCACGATCGACGCGGAGAAGCTGACCAAGGAAAGATGGGCGAAGAGCCTCAGCTTCCAGCTCCAGGTGAACAATATCCTCAACGACCGCATCGCGGTGCGCGACCGCAACGTCGCGACCCCGTACCGCTTCCAGCCGGCGTTCCTCGATCCCTATGGGCGGATCGTGAAGCTGTCGGTGCGCAAGCTGTTCTGAGCGCGCCCACGAAAAAGGGCGGCCCGTTGCCGGACCGCCCCTTTCGGAACCGAGGTTCGCGAACCGCTTAGCGCTTCGAGAACTGGAAGCTGCGGCGTGCCTTGGCGCGGCCGTACTTCTTGCGCTCGACGGTGCGGCTGTCGCGGGTCAGGAAGCCTGCCGCCTTGACCGGGGCACGCAGCACCGGCTCGAAGCGGGTCAGCGCCTGGCTGATGCCGTGCTTGACCGCGCCGGCCTGGCCCGAGAGGCCGCCGCCCTTGACGGTGCAGACCACGTCATACTGGCCTTCGCGCTCGGTGATGCCGAACACCTGGTTGATGACGAGGCGCAGCGTCGGACGCGCGAAATAGACTTCCTGATCGCGACCGTTGATCGTGATCTTGCCTGAACCCGGCTTCAGCCAGACGCGTGCGACGGCGTCCTTGCGGCGGCCGGTCGCATAGGCGCGGCCGTATTTGTCGAGGATCTGCTCGCGCAGCGGGGTGACCGGGAGCACCTGCGCCGGGGCGGCGGGCGCCTCACCGTCGGTGGTGATCGCGGGCGCGCCGGCGGCGGCCGGGGCGGGCTGCTGCGTCAGCGACGCGAGATCGGAAAGCGACTGGCGATTGTCGGTCATTACGCGCCCACCTTGTTCTTGCGGTTCATGCCGCCAATATCGAGAACGTCCGGGTTCTGAGCCTCGTGCGGATGCTCGCTGCCCTTGAAGATGCGCAGGTTGCGCATCTGCTCGCGACCGAGCGGACCGCGCGGGATCATGCGCTCGACGGCCTTTTCGAGAACGCGCTCCGGGAAGCGGCCGTCGAGGACCTTCGCGGCGGTGATGCCCTTGATGCCGCCGGCATAGCCGGTGTGCTTGTAATAGACCTTCTTCGCGGCCTTGTTGCCGGTGAAGCGGATCTTGTCGGCGTTGATGACGATGACATTGTCACCGCAATCGACATGCGGGGTGAACGACGTCTTGTGCTTGCCGCGCAGGACGTTGGCGATGATCGTCGCCGCGCGACCGACCACCAGGCCGTCGGCATCGACGATATGCCACTTCTTCTCCACCTCGTGCGGCTTGGCCGACTTGGTGGTCTTCATGAGCGCCTTCATGGCGTTGGACCTTCCAGTTTGAAACGATGCACGCCGCCCCGGAGGACGGCGTGATTGATCGCGCTACTGCTGGAAGGCCCCCCGAAAGTCAAGCAAAGCGCGGCTTTGCTGACGGGTAAAATAATACCATGGGCTCGTTCAGGCGGCCTGGCGGCCCACCGCATGCGCCGCGAACACGGTCGCGATCAGCAGCAATGCGGCATTGGCCTGATGCGCGACGGCGAGGTCGATCTGCACGCCGCTGAGCAGCGTGGCGATGCCGAGCACGATCTGCAACGCGACCAGGGCGATCACCCACAGGCCCGCCTTCGAGCCCGTGCGCGTCGTACGGACCGCCAGCCAGACCAGCCCGGCAGCGGCGGCGACCGCCCACCAGCGGTGGATGAACTGCACCACCACCGGATTGTCGACCGCGTTGCGCCAGCCGGGATCGACCATCGGCACGTTGGCGGGGAACAGCGCGTCGCCCATCAGCGGCCAGCTGGCGAAGGCATAACCCGCGTCGAGCCCGGCGGTGAACGCGCCGTAGAGAAGCTGGACGACGAGCAGCGCCAGTGCGGCGATCGCGACGCCGGTCAGCCGCGCCGGATGGGCGAGGGGGCTGCGGTGCAGCGCGAGCAGATCGAGCGCGGTCCAGACGATGCCGGCGAGGATGGTGAGCGCGGTGAGCAGGTGGATCGCGAGCCGCACGTGGCTGACGTCGGTACGCACCGACAGGCCGGAGGCGACCATCCACCAGCCGATCGCACCCTGAAATCCGCCGAGCGCGAGCAAGGCGACCAATCGCCAGCCATAGCCCGCCGGAATCTGTTTGCGGATCGCGAACCACAGCAGCGGCGCGGCGAAGGCGAGGCCGATGATCCGGCCGAGCAGGCGATGCGCATATTCCCAGAAGAAGATGTGCTTGAAGCCGGTCAGCGTCATCCCCTGGTTGAACGCGGCATATTCGGGGATGCGGCGATAGCCGGCGAATTCGGCCTGCCATTGCGCCTCGGTCAGCGGCGGGACGATGCCGCTGATCGGCTTCCACGAGGTGATCGACAGGCCCGATTCGGTCAGCCGGGTGATCCCGCCGACGACGACCATCGCGACGATCAGACCAGCGACGACGAACAGCCACCGCGCGACGCTGCGTGGCCGGGCACGCGAGAGGAAGGCGGCACTGGGCTGGAGCATGCCGCCGCCATACGCGCTTTGCGCGGGCGTCGCCAGCGCGTTGGGGGCGGATCGTCGAACCGTTCGCGCCGACAGGCTTCCTTCAGCAGGCTCAGGGCTGATGGGGATCGATATGGAGGGTTTGAAGGAAGTCCTCCCCCGCCAGGGGGAGGTGGCATGCCGCAGGCATGACGGAGGGGGAGGACACGGAACCGAGGTGATCGCTTACCTCCCCCTCCGTCACGGCTTCGCCGCGCCACCTCCCCCTGGCGGGGGAGGAATTTCACCGAGCGTCGATCAGCTCTAACCGCGTGGGGCAGTCGTCGGCGCGTATCGACCAGCCTCACACCGCCAAGGGTGCGTGGTCGATGCGCGGGAGGACGTGGCGGGCGAAGAGGTCTGCTTCGGCGGCGTGGGGGTAGCCGGACAGGATGAAGGCATCGATCCCCGCGTCGCGATAGGCCGCCAGCTTGGCGAGCACCTGATCGGGGTCGCCGACGATCGCCGCACCGCAGCCCGAACGGGCGCGGCCGATGCCGGTCCACAGATTGGCCTCTGCATAGCCGTCCTGCCGCGTCGCTTCCTCGCGCAACTCGGCTTGGCGGCGAACGCCCGCCGATTGCGAATCGAGCGAGCGGGCGCGGATCGCCGCGCCGGTGTCGTCGTCGAGCTTCGACAGCAGGCGGTCGGCGGCGGCGCGCGCCTCCGCCTCCGTCTCGCGGACGACGACGTGGACGCGATAGCCGAAGCGCAGGGTGCGGCGGTGCCGCTCGGCGCGCGCGCGGAGGTCGGCGACGATCGCGCGCACGCCCTCCATCGTGTCGGGCCACATCAGATAGACGTCGCAGCCCTGCGCCGCCGCCTCGCGCGCCGCCTCCGACAGGCCGCCGAAATAGAGCGGCGGGCAGCGGCCCGAGACCGTGCCGATCCGCGGCGGATCGATCTTGAGCTGCCAGAATTCGCCCTGATGATCGAGCGGCTTGCCGTCGAGCAGGGTGCGCAGGATGGTCATCGCCTCCAGCGTGCGAGCGTAGCGCGGGCCGCTCGCCAGCGTCTCGCCGGGCAGGTCGCTGGAGATGATGTTGATCGCCAGCCGCGCCAGCCCGCCCGCGCCGGCGCCGAGCATCCGGTCGATCGTCGCGATCTGGCGGGCGAGCTGCGGCGGCCAGCTTTCGCCGATCCGCACCGCCATCAGCATCCGCATCCGCCGGAGCAGCGGCGCCATCGCCGCGGCGAAGGCGGTGGTGTCGATGCCGAGCGCATAGCCCGACGGCAGCAGCACGTTGTCGAAGCCGCCGCTCTCCGCCTGCAGCACGATGTCGCGGCAATGGTCGAAGCTCGATTGCAGCCGGGGGTCGGGGACGCCGAGGAACTCGTAATCGTCGTCGCACAATGCCGAGAACCAGCTGATCTCGCAGGGGCCGCGCACGCTCATGGCAGGCGCTCCGCCATGCCGGCCTGCAACACGTCGTACCAGGCGGCGCGCGTCCATTCGACCTTATAGGCGTCGGCGGACGCGAGGATGCGCGCCGGCGTCTGCGATCCGACGATCGGGATGATCCGCGCCGGATGCGCCATCGCCCAGGCGAGTGCGGTCGTCGCGGCGTCGACCCCGAAGTGCGCGCCATGCGCCGCCAGCGCCTGCGCCGCGGGATGGCTGCCGTCGGCGAGCCGGCCGCCGCCGAGCGGCGACCAGGCGAGCACCGCCAGATCGTGCCGCATCGCCTGGTCGAGCGTGCCGTCGAACAGCGGCGCGGCGTGCAGGGGCGAGAATTCCGGCTGGATGCTGACGATCGGCCGGCCGAGGAAGGCTTGCAGCGTATCGACCTCGGCAGGGCTGTGGTTGGAGACGCCGATCGCGCGGACCTTGCCGGCGTCGACCATCCGGTCGAGCGCCGCCGCCACCTCCTGCGGGTGGGTGAGCAGGTCGCGACGGTGGATCTGGTAGAGGTCGACCCGGTCGATCCGCATCCGCGCGAGCGAATCGTCCAATGCCGCGGCCAGAGAGGAAGCGCTGCTGTCGTAGGGGATGCCGGGGCGGATGCCGCTCTTGGTCGCGATCACCATCGTATCGCGCAGCGCCGGCGCCTCGGCGAGCGCGCGGCCGAACAGCGTCTCGGCCGAGCCGAAGCCGGCGGGCTGGTCGGCGCCATAGATGTCGGCGGTGTCGAACAGGGTGATTCCCGCGGCCAGCGCCGCATCGATCCGTGCCCGCACCGCGGCGTCGTCTCCGGCCAGCCGCCACATGCCCCAGGCTATCGGCGAAACGAGGATATCGCTCTTGCCGAGCGGGCGGGGTTGGCTTGAAAGGCGCAGCGTCGTCATGACCGGCGACATGGCATAGGGACGGAAGCGATGGTAGCCGCGATCAGATACGCCGTGGTCGGCACGGGAATGATGGGCGTCGAGCATCTGCGCAACATCGCGCTCGTCCCCGGCGCGGAGGTGGTGGCGATCGTCGATCCGGTGGCGACCTCGCTCGGCTGGGCGCGCGATGCGCTCGGCGAACGGGCCGCCGGCGTCGCCGCCTATGACGATGTCGCCGCCTTCGCGCGGGAGGCGGCGGTCGACGCGATCGTCGTCGCCTCGCCCAATCACACCCACCGCGCGGTGCTGGAACCCCTGTTCGGCATCAATGCGGCGATCCTGTGCGAAAAGCCGCTGGCGACGACGATCGCGGATGCGCGCTGGATCGTCGCGCAGGCGGCGGCGCGCGCGCGGCCGTTCTGGACCGGGATGGAATATCGCTTCATGCCGCCGGCCGCCGCGTTCATCGACCAGATCCACGCCGGCCGCGTCGGCCGGCTGCGCATGCTGTCGATCCGCGAACACCGTTTCCCCTTCCTCCCCAAGGTCGGCGACTGGAACCGCTTCGCGCGCAACACCGGCGGCACGATGGTCGAGAAATGCTGCCATTTCTTCGACCTGATGCGGCTGATCGTCGGTGCGGAGGCGGTGCGCGTCCATTGTTCGGGCGCGATGGACGTCAACCATCGCGACGAACTCTACGCCGGCGAGGCGCCCGACATCATCGACAACAGCTTCACCACGGTCGATTTCGCCAATGGCGTGCGCGCCATGCTGGACCTGTCGATGTTCGCGGACGGTGCCGCACATCAGGAGGAGATGAGCGCGACCGGCGACGCCGCGCGGCTCGACGTGCTGATCCCGCCCGGCGAGCTGGTGTTCTCGCCGCGCGTCGGCTTCGGCAATCCGAAGCGGGTCGAGCGGACGCGGGTCGCGGTCGACCCGACCGCGCGCGCCGCCGGATCGCACGAGGGTGCGACCTATTACCAACATCTCGCCTTCGCCGCGGCGGTGCGCGGGGAGGGCCCGGTGCTGGTCAGCGCCGAGGACGGCCTGCGCGCGGTCGCGATCGGCACCGCGGCGGAGATCAGCGCGCGCGAGCATCGCGTGGTGGAGATGGCCGAGATCGCGTGACGGGAGGCGGGGATGACGTGGTTCGATCGGTTCGGGTGCTCGGTGCCGCTGATCCAGGCGCCGATGGCGGGGGTGTCGACCCCGGCATTGGCCGCGGCGGTGTGCGAGGCGGGGGCGATGGGGTCGATCGGCGTCGGAGCGACCGATGCCGCGGGCGCGCGCTCGATGATCGCGGCGGTGCGGGCGGGTACCGGGCGGGCGTTCAACGTCAATCTGTTCGTCCATCGCTCGCCGCAGGTCGATCCGGCGCGCGAGGCGGCGTGGCTGGCGGCCCTCGCGCCGCTCTTCGCCGAAGTCGGCGCGACGCCGCCGGCGACGCTGCGGACGATCTACCGCAGCTTCGCCGACGATCCCGAGATGCTCGTGATGCTGCTGGAGGTCGCGCCGCCGGTGGTCAGCTTCCACTTCGGCCTGCCCTCGGCGGAGATCATCGCCGCGCTGCGTGCGCGCGGGATCGTGCTGCTCGCGACCGCGACCAGCCTCGCCGAGGCGCGGGCGATCGAGACGGCGGGGATCGACGGCGTCGTCTCGCAGGGGATCGAGGCCGGCGGGCATCGCGGCATCTTCGATCCCGACGGCGCTGACGACGCGCTCGGCACGGTCGCGTTGACGCGGCTGCTGGTGCGCGAGACGCGTTTGCCGGTGATCGCGGCTGGCGGGATCATGGACGGCGCCGGGATCGCCGCGGCGCGCGATCTGGGTGCGGTCGCGGCGCAACTCGGGACCGCGTTCATCGGCTGCCCGGAATCGGCGGCGGACGCGGCCTATCGGGCGGCGCTGGCGGGGCCGGGGGCATATCACACGCGGATGACCGCGGCGGTCTCGGGCCGGCCGGCGCGGGCGCTGGCCAATCGCTTCACCGCGCTGGTCACCGATCGGCGGCCGCCCGATTATCCCATCGCCTACGATGCCGGAAAGGCGCTGCATGCCGCGGCGCGGGCGCGGGACGAGCACGGGTTCGGCGCGCAATGGGCCGGACAGGGCGCGCCGCTGGCCCGCGCGATGCCGGCGGCGGCGCTGGTCGCCACGCTACGGGCGGAATTAGAGGCGTGCCGGGCGGGTTAGGCCGCGACGGCGTGATCCGCGGCAAGGCCCTCCTCGACGATCGCGATGAAATGGCGGCAGGGCAGGGTGGCGGAATGGCGATGGTGGATCAGCCACATGTCGGTGCGCGCCTGCGGGTCGAGCAGCGGCAGATAGGCGAGGCCGGTCGACTGGAGCGCGCATAGCGACGCCGCGACGATCGTCACGCCGACCCCGGCGGCGACGAGGCCGAGCAGGGTCGAGGCCTCGCCGACCCGTTGCGCGATCACCGGCTCGTTGCCGCCCTCACGGATCATCGCGAAGATGCGGTCGCTGAAACAGCCGCTGCGATCGCGGCCGTAGACGACCATCGGCTCGCCGGCGATGTCCGCCAGCCGCAGCGCGGTGCGCGAGGCGAGCGGATGGTCGGCGCGCATCGCGACGAACAGCCCCTCGCTGAGCAGGCGCGTCGCCGCGACCCCCTCGGGCAGCGCCGGCGGGCCGAAGTGGCGGACGAAGCCGATGTCGAGCGCGCGGCTCTCCACCGCATTGATCTGGTCGGGTGCCCCCATCTCGGTCAGCGCCAATTGCACGTCGGGATAGGTGCGGCGGTAGGCGTTGATCGCCAGCGCGACCGGCTGGATGAACGGCGCCGACGGATTGAAGCCGATCGACAGCGCGCCGATGTCGCCGCGCGCGGCGCGGCGGGCGATCTCCACCGCGCGGTCGGCCTGGCGGATCGTCTCGCGTGCGGCATCGAGGAACAACGTGCCCGCGGGGGTCAGCGCGACGCGGCGGCTGGTCCGCTCGAACAACCGCACGCCGATCTCCTCCTCGAGCTGCCGGATCTGCTGGCTGAGCGGCGGCTGCGAGATGCCGAGCCGCGTCGCGGCGCGGGCGAAATGCAGGTCGGAGGCGACCTGGATGAAATATCGGAGATGGCGGAGTTCCATGATCCATATCTACTACGTCTCAATGCGGCGTAAACCGATATTGGACAAGCGCGTGGTTAACCGCGCAATCGCTGCGGTGCAGCAACGGTTGCGCTGCGGTTCGAAGCCGATGGAGCAGGTCGTGTCCCACGCTGCGTTGAGAATGCCCGTCGCCCCGGCGCAGGGGCGGCCATGATCGGTCTCGTCCGCACCGCGCTGGCGCGCCCGCTCACCTTCGTGGTGATGGCGATCGTGATCGGCATCGTCGGCGTGCTCGCCGCGCTGCGCACCCCGGTCGACATCTTTCCGGACATCCGCGTGCCGGTGATCGCCACCGCGTGGCAATATAGCGGCCTGTCGCCGGACGAGATGTCGGGGCGGATCATCACCCCGTTCGAACGCGTGCTGACCACCACGGTCAACGGCATCGATCATATCGAAAGCCAGTCGCTGCCCGGCATCGGCGTGGTGAAGATCTATTTCCAGCCCGGCGCCGACATCCGCACCGCCACCGCGCAGGTGACGTCGGTCTCGCAGACCGTGCTCAAGCAGCTCCCGCCCGGCATCACACCGCCTCTGGTGCTCAACTACAGCGCCTCGACCGTGCCGATCGTCCAGCTCGCGCTGTCGGGCAAGGGCCTGTCGGAGGGGCAGATGTTCGATCTGGCCAGCAACCAGATCCGCCCCGGGCTGGTGACGGTGCCGGGCGCGGCGATCCCCTATCCCTCGGGCGGGCGGCAGCGGCAGATCCAGATCGACCTCGATCCGCAGGCGTTGCAGTCGAAGGGGCTGTCGGCGCAGGACGTCGGCAATGCCATCGCCGCGCAGAACCAGATCAACCCGGCGGGCTTCGCCAAGATCGGCGGCTTCCAATATGCGGTGCGGCTGAACAACGCGCCGGGCAGCGTCGAGGAACTCAACAACCTGCCGATCAAGGTCGTCGGCGGCGCGACGATCTACATGCGCGACGTCGCGCACGTCCGCGACGGCTCCGCGCCGCAGACCAACGTCGTCCACGTCGACGGCGCGCGCTCCGTCATCATGACCGTGCTGAAGAACGGCGCGACCTCGACGCTGGCGATCGTGCAGGGGATCAAGGATGCGCTCCCCAAGCTGGAGGAGACGCTGCCGCCCGGGCTCAAGATCGTGCCGATCGGCGACCAGTCGCTGTTCGTGAAGGCGGCGGTGGAGGGCGTGGTCAAGGAAGGCGCGATCGCCGCGGCGCTGACCAGCCTGATGATCCTGCTGTTCCTCGGCTCGTGGCGCTCGACCGTCATCATCGCGATCTCGATCCCGCTGGCGATCCTCGCCGCGATCATCGGCCTGGCGATCACCGGCAATACGCTCAACACGATGACGCTGGGCGGCCTCAGCCTCGCGGTCGGCATCCTCGTCGACGATGCGACGGTGACGATCGAGAACATCAACTGGCACCTCGAACAGGGCAAGCCGGTGCGGACCGCGATCCTCGACGGCGCCGCGCAGATCGTTACACCCGCCTTCGTCTCCCTGCTGTGCATCTGCATCGTCTTCGTGCCGATGTTCTTCCTGCCGGGGGTCGCCGGCTTCCTGTTCGTGCCGCTGGCGCTGGCGGTGGTGTTCGCGATGATCGCCAGCTTCATCCTGTCGCGCACGCTGGTGCCGACGATGGCGATGTACCTGCTCCGCCCGCACGGCGCCGGCGACGATCACGACCAGCATAGCGCCGGCACGCCGCAGTCGCGCAACCCGCTGGTCCGCTTCCAGCGCGGTTTCGAGACGCGGTTCGAGGCGATCCGCACCCGCTACGGCGGGCTGCTGGAACGCGGACTGGCGACGCCGCGGCCGTTCGTGATCGGCTTCCTCGCCGCGACCTTGCTGTCGTTTCTGCTGGTGCCGTTCCTCGGCCAGAATTTCTTCCCGGCGGTCGACGCCGGCCAGATGGCGCTGCACGTCCGTGCGCCGGTCGGCAGCCGCATCGAGGATACGTCGGCGCAGTTCGACCGGATCGCACGCCGCATCCGCCAGATCATCCCGGCGAACGAGCTCGTCTCGGTGGTCGACAACATCGGCCTGCCGGTCAGCTCGATCAACACCACCTACAACAACTCCGGCACGGTGGGGCCGCAGGACGGCGACATCCTGATCCAGCTCGCCGAGGATCATGCGCCGACCGCCGATTACGTCCGTATGCTGCGCGAAAAACTGCCGCGTGATTTCCCGGGCGCGACCTTCTCGTTCCTGCCCGCCGACATCACCAGCCAGATCCTGAACTTCGGCGCGCCCGCGCCGATCGACATCCAAGTGGCGGGCAAGGATGCCGCGGCCAATGCCGCTTATGCCCGGCTGATCCTGCGCCGCATCCAGGCGATTCCCGGCGTCGCCGACGCGCGCATCCAGCAATCGGCCCGCTATCCGCAGCTCGACGTCGCGGTCGATCGCAGCCGCATCGGCCAATACGGCCTGACCGAGCGCGACGTCACCACCAGCGTCGCCAACTCGCTCGCCGGCACGTCGCAGACCGCGCCGGTGTTCTTCCTCAATCCGGAGAACGGCGTCTCCTATCCGGTCGTCGCGCAGGCGCCCGAATATCGCGTCGGCTCGATCGACGATCTGTCGAACATCCCGGTGTCGGGCGCCACCGGGCCGGCGCAGGTGCTCGGCGGGCTCGGCACGATCCGGCGCAGCACCGCCGCGGCGGTGATCTCGCACTACAATATCGCGCCGGTGGTCGACATCTTCGCGACCCCCAACGGCCGCGACCTCGGCGCGGTGTCGGGCGACATCAAGGCCGTGCTCGCCTCGCTCCAGGGGCAGGCGCCCAAGGGCGCGACGGTCACGCTGCGCGGCCAATATGCGACGATGAACAGCGCCTTCTCCGGCCTCGGCTTCGGTCTGATCGGCGCGGTGCTGCTGATCTACCTGCTGATCGTCGTCAATTTCCAAAGCTGGCTCGATCCCTTCGTCATCATCACCGCATTGCCCGGCGCGCTCGCCGGGATCGTGTGGATGCTGTTCGTCACCGGCACGACGCTGTCGGTGCCGGCGCTGACCGGCGCGATCATGTGCATGGGCGTCGCCACCGCCAATGCGATCCTCGTCGTCAGCTTCGCGCGCGAGCGGCTCGCCGAGCTGGGCGATGCGACCGCGGCGGCGCTGGAGGCGGGGATGACCCGCTTCCGCCCGGTGCTGATGACCGCGCTGGCGATGATCATCGGCATGCTGCCGATGGCGCTGGGGCTGGGCGAGGGCGGCGAGCAGAATGCGCCGCTCGGCCGCGCGGTGATCGGCGGATTGCTCGTCGCGACCTTCGCCACCTTGTTGTTCGTACCCGTCATCTTCAGCCTCGTGCACCGCCGCCGCGCCGCGGCCACCGCACCGGAGGCAAACCGTCTGGAGGAAGTCCATGGCTGAGCAGGAGGCCGCGCCGCGCGGCGGCAAGCCGCTGCGCCCCATCGTGATCGGCGCGGCGTTGCTCGCGGTCGGCGTCGCCGGCGCCGGCATCGCGATCCGCTCGCGCGCCGAGCACCGGCTCGCCAGCTGGACCAATGCGCAATCGACGCCGGCGGTGACGGTGCTGCACCCGGCGGCGGTGACGGCGCAGGGCAATCTGTCGCTGCCGGCGGCGTTGCAGGCGCTCAACAGCGCGCCGATCTTCGCGCGGACCAGCGGCTATGTGCGGCGCTGGTACGTCGATATCGGCGATCCCGTGCGGGCTGGGCAGGTGCTCGCGGTGCTCGACGCGCCCGAGGTCGACCAGCAGCTCGCCGCGGCGCGCGCCAATCTGCAGACCGCGCAGGCCAATCGCCAGCTCGCGGCCTCCACCGCGACGCGCTGGCGGACGATGCTCGCCGAGGATGCGGTGTCGAAACAGGAGACCGACGAGAAGATCGGCGATCTCGCCGCCAAGACCGCGGTCGCCGAGGCGGCGCGTGCCGACGTGTCGCGGTTGCGCTTCACGCAGGGGTTCACGCGGCTGGTCGCGCCCTTCGCCGGCGTGGTGACGAGCCGCGCCACCGATGTCGGCGCCCTGGTCACCGCCGGCACCGCGGGATCGACGCCGTTGTTCACCGTTGCCGACGTCAGCCGCATCCGCGCCTATGTCCGCGTGCCGCAGAGCTATTCGGCGCAGGTCCATCGCGGCCAGCACGTCACGCTGGCGCTGCCCGAATATCCCGGCCGCCGCTTCGAGGCCGAGCTGACGCGCACCGCCGATGCGGTCGATCCCGCCTCGGGCACCGTGCTGGTCGAGGTGCAGGCGGCCAATCCCGATCGCGCACTCAAGCCCGGCGCCTATGCGCAGGCGAGCTTCCCGCTGGCGAGCGGCGGCAATGCGCTGACGCTGCCGGCAAGCGCGCTGATCATCGGCCAGAAGGGCACGCAGGTCGCCGTCGCGGGCCGCGACGGCAAGGCGCATCTGCGCACGATCACGATCGGGCAGGACCGCGGCGCGACGGTCGAGGTGAGCGCCGGGCTGAACCGCGGCGACGACGTGATCGACAACCCGCCCGATTCGCTCGCCGAGGGTGATCCGGTGCGCGTGACGGGCACAGCCAAGGCGCCGGTCGATGCCAAACACTAGGAGCCTGTTCGCCACCGTCGCCGCGCTGGCGATGGCCGCCTGTTCGACCGCGCCCGACTATCGCCAACCGACCGCGGCGACGCCCCCTGCGTTCAAGGAAGCGGCGGGCTGGCAGACGGCGGGCACCGCGGTGCCGCCCGCGGGCAAATGGTGGCAGGCGTTCGGCGACGCGACGCTCGACGGCCTCGAGGAGCAGGTCGCTGGCGGCAATTTCGATCTCGCCGCCGCCACCGCGCGCTACGAACAGGCGCGCGGGCTGGTCCGTCAGGCCCGGTCGGACCTGTATCCCGAGATCGGCCTCGGCGCGTCGGCGGGGCGCCAGCGCGTCTCGGCGGGACGGCCGCTGTCGCCGACCGATTCCGCCGCGACCTATTCGGTGGCGACGGTCGGCCCGTCGCTCGATTACGAGGTCGACCTGTTCGGCCGGGTGCGCAATTCGATCCGCGCCAACACCGCTGCGGCGCAGGCGAGCGAGGCGGACGTCGCCGGCCTGCGGCTCGGCTTGCAGGCGCAGCTCGCCACCGCCTATTTCGACATGCGCGGGCTCGACGCGCGGATCGTGCTGTTGCGCGAGACGGTGACCGCGTTCGAGCGCGCCTTCCGCCTCACCGACACGCGCCATCGCGGCGGCATCGCCTCCGGCATCGACGTCAGCCGCGCGCAGAGCCAATTGTCCAGCGCGCGGGCGGAATTGTCGTCGGTGGCAATCGCCCGCCAGCGCGACGAACATGCCATCGCCGTCCTCACCGGCCGGCCGCCCGCCGAAGTGACGATCGCGGTGGTCGATCGCCAGCTCGCACCACCCGCGATCCCCGCCGGCCTGCCCTCGACGTTGGTCGAGCGCCGCCCCGATATCGCCGCGGCCGAACGCCGCGTCGCCGCCGCCAATGCGCGGATCGGCGTCGCCCGCGCGGCGCTGTTCCCGTCGCTGACGCTGGGCGCCTCGGGCGGTTTCCAGGCGGCGACCGGCGCCTTGTTCAGCGCGTCCAACACCTTCTGGGCGCTCGGCCCGGTCTCGGCGGCGCTGGCGGTGTTCGATGGCGGGCGGCGGCGGGCGGGCGTCCGCATCGCCCGCGCCGACTATGACGAGACCGTCGCGACCTATCGCCAGACCGTGCTCGACGCGTTCCGCGAGGTCGAGGACGATCTGTCCGCGCAGCGCCTGCTCGCCGCGCAGGAGAAGGACCAGCACGTCGCCGCGGACGCCGCGGCGCGCACCCGCGATCTCGCGCTGACCCGCTATCGCGACGGTGCCGCGGATTATCTCGACGTCGTCACCGCGCAGACCGCCGCACTCGACGCGCAGCGTGCGCTGCTCGACCTGCGCAGCCGCCAGCTGCAGACCGCGACCGATACGATCCGGGCGCTGGGTGGGGCGTACTGACCGGTCGAAATGTCAGTGATGGTGTCGCATCTTGGCAACACGATGCAATAATCTGAAACACGAGGGCTTTTACGGGTTCCTCCGGACACCGCAGGACGGCTAGCAGCGCCGCACGCGCAGGACATATTTGCTGTCCTTCCTGTCAGTTCGTTCGAGGGTTCCCGTATGAAGTTAGCGTATCGCCATCGCCTGATGGCCTCCACCCTCTTTGCCGGCGCGCTCGTCGCCGGTCCGGTCCAGGCGCAGGACACGGCGCTGCCCACGCAGGGAACCCCGGCGCAGACCACCAACGATCAGGCGGCCAGCCCCGCGGCGACCGGCGTGACCCCCGCCGCCGACGACAGCGCGCAGGCCCCCGATCAGGGCGATATCGTCATCACCGGCTCGCGCATCGCCTCGCCCGCCGCCGCCTCGGCGTCACCGCTCCAGGTAATCGGTGCCGAGCAGATCCAGCAGCAGGGCGCGATCAACGTCCAGGAAGTGCTGTTGCAGAATCCGTCGTTCGGTACGCCCGGCATCAGCCGCACCAATTCGAGCTTCGCGACCCAGGGCGCGGGCGCCGCGACGGTCAACCTGCGCAACCTCGGCGAGGACCGCACGCTGGTGCTGGTCAACGGCCGCCGCTTCGTCTCGGGGCAGCCGGGCAGCCAGGCGGTCGACCTCAACGTCATCCCGACCCAGTTCATCGACCGGGTCGACGTGCTCACCGGCGGCGCCTCGGCCGTCTATGGGTCGGACGCGGTCGCCGGCGTCGTCAACATCGTCTACAAGAAGAATTTCGAGGGGCTTCAGGCCGACGGCCAGGTCGGCATCTCGCAGCGCGGCGACGGCTTCGACCGTCAGGTCAGCCTGCTCGGCGGCAAGAATTTCGCCGACGGCCGCGGCAACATCATGCTCTTCGGCAGCTATTCGAAGCAGGGCACCGTGCTGAAGCGCGACCGCTCGACCGAAGCCGGTTCGAGCGCGGTGGATTCGACGAGCAACGACGTCTATCCGAACGACCCCTTCCGGCCCTTCCTTTCGACCTACGCACCCGGCGGCCGCGTTCGCGCAGGCGACCAGACGTTCAGCTACAACACCGGCTCGCTGGTCGATTGCACCGATGGGGACTGCGGCGGCTTCAACCGGTCCGACTATCGCTATCTCGCGGTGCCCGTCGAGCGCTACGTCGCCGCCGGTCGCGCCAATTTCGAAGTCTCGCCGGCCGCCAATCTGTGGGTCGAGGGCAATTACGCCAAGACCAAGGTCAACACCGTCATCGAGCCGTTCCCGCTCGATTCGACCTTCGGCGTCGTTGGAGCGACCGACCGCGTGCCGATCCAGACCGTCGTCGGCGGCACGACCTACCGCAATCCCTTCGTGCCGGATGCGATCTTCAACGCCGCGACCGATACGGACGGCGACGGCTTGAAGGACGTCTCGTTCGACCGCCGTCTCGCCGATTTCGGCAATCGCACCAGCTCGGCGGATCGCGACCTGTTCCGCGTCGCGGGCGGGCTCAACGGCAGCTTCGCCGGTGATCGCTGGAGCTACGATGTCTACGGCATCTACGGCCAGAGCAAGGAGCATCAGGAAGGCACGGGCCAGTTCGACACCCGCCGCTTCCAGCAGGCGCTGAACGCTTATACCGATCCCGCCACCGGCCAGGCGGTCTGCGCCGACCCGGCGGCGCGCGCCGCCGGCTGCGTTCCCGCCAACATCTATGGTGTCGGCACGCTGGCACCGGCCGCGGGCTATCTCGCCGTGCCGACGACGCTGGATGCCAAGGTGACGCAGACCGTGTTCGGCGGCAACGTCACCGGCAAGCTGTTCTCGCTGTTCGGCGCCGACCCGGTCGGGGTCAACATCGGCACCGAATATCGTCGCGAGACCAGCAGCAACAGCTTCGATCTGCTCACCCAGCAGGGGCTGAACGGCAACAACGCGCTGCCCGCCACCAGCGGCCGCTTCCACGTCTGGGAAGGCTTCGGCGAGGCGATCGTCCCGCTGATCAAGGACAAGCCGTTCTTCCATTCGCTCAGCCTGCGCGGTGCGGTGCGCGTGTCCGACTATTCGACGGTCGGCACGACGTTCAGCTACAATTACGGCGGCGAATGGGCGCCGGTGGAGGACATCCGCTTCCGCGTGATCAAGGCACGCTCGGTGCGCGCGCCCAACATCAACGAGCTGTTCCAGCCCGCGCAGCAGGATTTCCCGAGCGGCCTGCTCGACCCCTGCGCCGGGGTGACGCTGGCGTCGACGGGCACGCAGGGCACGCAGTGCCTCGCCGCCGCCGGCGTCCGCGCCAACATCGCCGCCAACAACGGCACCTTCACCGTCAGCCAGTCCGACCGGCAGGGCATCACCAGCTTCGGCAGCGGCAATACCGGCCTGCAGGAGGAAAAGGGCGACAGCTTCACCGCCGGCGTGGTGATCAACCCGCGCTCGATCAGCGCGCTGCGCAACTTCGTGCTGACCGTCGATTACTTCAACGTCCAGATCAAGGACGCGATCGTCTTCACGCCGCTGCAGTTCACGCTGGCGCAATGCTACAACCAGGGCAATCAGGACTATTGCAGCCAGGTCGTCCGCCGTGCCGCCGCGCAGGGCGGCAACAGCGCCGGCTCGATCGATCAGGTCAATTCGACCTATCGCAACAGCGGCGGCACCAAGACGTCGGGCGTCGACACCACGGTGACGTGGCGCCAGAACCTCGCCAATTGGGGACTGGACGGTACGCTCGGCCTGCGCGGGTCGTACACGCATCTGATCTCGGGCTATACCGTGCCCGTACCGGGATCGGACCGCGATTACTTCGCCGGCGAGATCGGCGCATCGCGCGACCGCTTCACGATCAACGGCTCGTACGACATCCAGGGCGTCGGCCTGACCGTCACCGGCACCTGGCTCAGCCAGGCGAGCGTCGACGATCAGCTCACCGGCGAGCGGCCGGGTTCGGACCCGGCGGTCCGCGTCCGTCCGCAATTCTACCTCGATTCGCAGCTTCGCTTCCGCACCGCGGACAAGTTCGAATTCTTCGTCGGCGGCGACAATCTGCTCGACAACAAGCCGCCGTATATCGCGGACATCGGCTCGTCGGCGGGGCAGGACACCGATGCGGGCACCTACGATCCGCTCGGCCGCCGCTATTATGCGGGCGTGCGCATCTCCTATTGAGGACGCACGGATCGGACGGGGAAGGCTGGCTTTCCCCGTCCGATCTGCGGGCTTGCGCCGCCGCATGATCGTCGCCTAGCCTTCGGACTTCTCCTGTTTCGAAGGGCTATCGGCATGGATCGTCGTCTGTTTCTCACGTCCGGTGTCGCTGCTGCGGGATTGGGCATCGCACCGCGAATGGTGTTCGCGCAGGGCGTGACGCCGCCGCCGGCCGCGGCGGCGCCGGGCGACGCGCGCCTCACCGCCGCCTTCGATCAGGTGCTCGCCGCGACGGTCCAGGCGGCGCCCGAATTCGCCACCTCGCTGGGCCTCGATACCGGCGCCAATGCCGGCCTGCGCCATACGCTGGGCGACAACAGCTATCGGGCGATCGCCGACGATCTCGCGCGCAGCCGCCGCGCCCGCGCGCTGGTCACCGCGGTCGATCCCGCATCGCTGTCGGCGAAGGCGCGGATCGATCGCGAGGTCGTGCTCTACAACATCGAATCCAACATGATCGGCCCGGAGCGGTTCGGCCTGTCCTCGCCGCAGGGGCCGTATCCGATCTCGCAGCAGGACGGCGTCTATTTCTCGCTGCCCGATTTCCTCGATTCCACCCATCCGGTGAAGACCGCGGACGATGCGCAGGCCTATCTCGACCGGCTCGCGCTGATGGGCCGCCAGCTCGACAACGAAAGCGAGGTGCAGCGTCGCGAAGCCGCCAAGGGCCGGCTGGCACCCGATTTCTCGCTCGATCTGGCGCTTGGGCAGATGGTCAAGCTGCGCGCCCCCGCGGCGGCGGACAGCCAGCTCGTCCAGTCGCTGGTCCGGCGCGCCACCGCCGCCAACATCGCCGGCGACTGGCAGGCGCGCGCGACGCGCATCGTCGAGACGCAGGTCTATCCCGCGCTCGATCGCCAGATCGCGCTGATCCGCCAGCTCCGCGGCTCGGCGCGCGACGCGGCGGGCATCTGGGCGATCCCCGAGGGGGAGGCGATCTACGCCGCCGCGCTGGCGCAGGCGACCACCACGCCGCTGTCGCCGGCCGAGGTACATCGCATGGGGCTGCAACAGGTGGCGGAACTGACCGCGCAGCTCGACACCATCCTGCATGCGCAGGGGCTGACCCAAAACACCGTCGGCGCGCGGCTCGACCAGCTCAACCACCAGCCGGCGCAGCTGTTCGCCGACACCGACGCGGGCCGCGCCGCCCTGATCGGCAGCCTCAACGCCGGCGTCCGTGCGATGCAGGCGAAATTGCCGCAGGCGTTCAGCAATCCGCCGGGTGCGCCGCTGGAGATCCGCCGCGTCGCACCGGAGATCCAGGACGGCGCGCCCAACGGCTATTATTTCCGCGCCCCGCTGGATGGGTCGCGCGCCGCCATCTATTGGATCAACCTCAAGAGCGTGAACGACTGGCCCAAATACACGCTGCCGAGCCTGACCTATCACGAGGGCGTCCCCGGCCACCATCTGCAGATCTCCACCGCCCAGCGTGCGCCGACGCACATCCTGCGCAAGATCGCCTTCTTCAACGCCTATCTCGAAGGCTGGGCCCTGTACGCCGAACAGCTCGCCGACGAGCTGGGCGGCTATGCCTCGCCGGTCGAGCGCGCGGGCTATCTCCAGTCGTTCCTGTTCCGCGCGGCGCGGCTGGTGGTCGACACCGGCATCCATACCAAGCGGTGGACCCACGATCAGGCGACCCGCTACCTCGTCGAGACGGTGGGCTTCGCCCCGGGGCGCTCGCAGCGCGAGGTCGAGCGCTATTGCGTCTCGCCGGCGCAGGCGTGCAGCTACAAGATCGGCCACGCCGCCTGGCTGCGCGCGCGCGACACCGCGCGGCGGATTTCGGGCCATAAATTCGATCTCAAGCACTTCCACGACGTGCTGGAGGCGGGGGCGATGCCGCTGTCGATGCTGGAACGGATCGTCGAGGAGCGCGCACGGGCCGTCTGAGGCTAGCGCTGGAGCGTGACGACGCGACGCGGACCCGGCGGTGTTGGATGTGTGGAAGTGGCTTGAGTCTCAAGGTACTTCGACAGGCTCAGGACAAAATGGGTTGGGGGAGCCTCCCGTTTTAGCGCTCTAGGATGCCAAACTTTTAGGCCCAATCGACATCGAGGGGTTGAACCAATTCCTCCCCCGCAAGGGAGAGGTGTCGCGGCGAAGCCGTGACGGAGGGGGAGGTAAGCGATGTCTTGCGTTGCGTATCCTCCCCCTCCGTCATGCCTGCGGCATGCCACCTCCCTCTGTCGGGGGAGGAATTTGCCTGAATGTCACCTGGCTTATTCCGCCAACATCCCCGTAGCCAGCCGGCCGGGCCATCGACCCCTACCGCCCCGCGCGCTCGGCGGCACTCGTATCGCGGATGGCCTTGAATTCCGAACCGGGCCGCCACACCGGCCAGGCATCGCCGTTGGCGAGGTCGAAGCCGATGCGGCGGAGCAGGTCGACATCCGCCGCCGCGCCGTCGAGCCGCCAGTCGCGCGACCAGGCGTCGCAGGTCTGGTGGTAACAGCGCATATAGCCGTCGAGCCATTGCTGGCCCGCCGCGCGCCCGCCGGTGACGAGGTCGGGCGCGCCGCTGATCGCCATCAGCAGCAACGTCGGCACGCCGCGCCGCGCCAGCGAGAAATGGTCGGCGCGGTAGAACAGGCCGCGCTCCGGCAGCGCCTCCGGCGTGACGGTCCGCCCCTGCGCCGTCGCCGCCGCGGCGAGCTGGTCCTCGAGCGCATTCTGCCCTGCGCCGACCAGCAGCACGTCACGGGCCGGGCCGGCGGTCTGGAGGATGTCGAGCGTCAGATTGGCGACCGTCTTGGCGGCGGGATAGACCGGATGCGCGGCATAGGTCTCCGAGCCGAGCAGCCCGCGCTCTTCGCCGGTCCACAATGCGAAGACCTGCGTCCGCGCGGGGCGGGGGGCCTTTGCCGCGGCGCGGGCGATCGCGAGCACGCCGGCGGTGCCGAGCGCGTCGTCGTTCGCGCCCGGCCGCACCGTCCGGCCGGAGGCATCGGGCGCGCCGATGCCGTAGGCGTCCCAATGTGCGCCGTAGAGGATCGTCTCGTCGGGCCGCGTGCGACCGGTCAGCTTGGCGAGGACGTTGCGGCTTTCCGCGCGCGTCACGGTGACCGGCAGATCGGTGGCAAAGCCCGTGCCCGGCAACGCGACCGGCCGGAAATCCGCCCGTCGCGCCGCCTTGCGCAACTGCGCGAGGTCCAGCCCCGCCGCGGCGAACAGCCGCGTCGCCACGCCCCTCTCGATCCAGCCCTGCAGCCCGATCCGCGGGGCGGCCGGATCGGCGACGTCGTAATTCTCGCCGCCGGGGGCGGTGACCGTAGCCCAGCCATAGCCCGCGCCGGGCGTGTCGTGGACGATCAGCGCGCCGACCGCGCCGCGCCGTGCCGCCTCTTCGAACTTGTAGGTCCAGCGACCGTAATAGGTCATCCGGCGATCGCCGAACCGGCCGGCGGCATCGTCGCCGGCGGTCGCCTCGAAATCGGGATCGTTGATCAGGAAGACCGCGACCTTGCCCTTGAGGTCGACGCCCTTGAAATCGTCCCACTGCCGTTCGGGCGCGGAGACGCCATAGCCGACGAAGACCAGCGGCGCGTCGGCGATCGTCGCGCGTGCCGCCGGGCGGACGGTCGAAAGATAGACGTCGCGCCCCAACGTCCAGGCGGTGCCGTTCGCCGTCACCGCACCGGTGCCCAATTGGGTGCGGATCAGCGGCACCGGCTGCGTCCAGCTCCCCGCGGGGCCGCCCGGTTCGAGCCCGGCGGCCTTGAACTGGTCGATCAGCCAGGCGACGGTCTTGGCTTCGCCCGGCGTTCCCGGCGCACGCCCTTCGAACGCATCCGATGCGAGCACCCTGACGTCGGCGGAGAGGCGCTCCACCGGAATCTGCACAGGGGCGGTGGTCGCGGCGAGCAGCGGCAGCGCGGCGAGGGCGGCGATGAGACGGGTCATGACGGGCCGATCCTGAAATTGGGTGCGAGGGTTATGGCAGCCGGCGTCGGGCCGGGCCAGCGGAGCCATCAGCGCAGCCGATGCACGCGCACCGCACGCCGGCCCGGTGCGTTGGCGATATAGCTGCCGAGCGGTCCCGCCTTGATCGTGACGACATCGCCTTCTCGCAGGCGCACCATCGCCTGCTCGGTGGTCTCCCACACGCCGCCGTCATCCAGCGCGAAGCGCATCAGTCCGCCCGGCAGTCCCGTCGACGATCGCAGCGTTCCCACCAACTGTTTCAACTGCTCGTCGTCCTCGCCATCGCCGAACAATTTGATCGAAGGCAGCGAAAAGCCAAACATCGACCGCTTGGCTTTCTGAACTTCCTTCCGGTCGAGAACGACGATGTCCTTCTTGCGGCGGGCGTCATCCATCGCCTGTGCAGCGCGATCGTAACAGGCGAGGCGCGCACCATTATCGGCGACTGTCCGACATTGGGTGAAAGTCTGCAGCAGGTCCGGCCCGGCAGGTGGCGCCGCCAGCGCGCCGGCGAGCAACAGATAGGTCAGCATGACGTACCTCTATCCTTAACAATTAGGGCAACTTTGTTTCCATTCGTTGCCGAAAAACACGACAATGCCGCTGTCAGATCAATTGTGACGGAAATATCACTATGGTTTTACAATCAGATACGGACACCGATTCCTCATTGTATGCATGCAACCGCACTGCAACAAAAATAGCACGACCGAGCCACAAAAGCCGGTGCGATCGGGCCGCCCGGGGGGGTGGCTCGGACACAAAGGGGATCTCATGACGCTAAGCCTTCGTTCTCATCTTCTGAACACGACCCTCATCGTCGGGGTGGCATTGATCGGGTCGCCCGCCTTGGCGCAGACCTCGCCGCTGACGCAGGAAACCCAGCAGAAGTCGGACGATCCCAATGCTGCACCGCCCGCGGCGGAAGGCCAGGACATCGTCGTCACGGGCACGCTGATCAGCAACCCGAACCTCGTGTCGTCGACCCCGGTCAACACCGTGTCCGAGAACGAACTGACGTTGCGCAACGTCAACAACGTCGAACAGATCCTGCGCGAGCTTCCCGGCCTGACCCCGTCGATCGGTTCGGCCGTCAACAACGGCACCGGCGGCTTCTTCACCGCGAACCTTCGGAACCTCGGGTCGCAGCGCAACCTGGTGCTGCTCGACGGCGACCGGATCGTCCCGGCGGCCGCCGGCGGCGCGGTCGACCTCAACAATATCCCGACCGCGCTGGTCCAGCGCGTCGACGTGCTGACTGGTGGTGCATCGACCACCTACGGCGCCGATGCGGTCGCCGGCGTGGTCAACTTCATCACCAAGAAGAACTTCGCGGGGATGGAGGCTTCGGCCAGCCAGCAGATCACCGAGCGCGGTGATTCCAACTACTTCCGTGCCGACCTGACCGTCGGTGCCAATTTCGACGATGGCCGCGGCAACGCGGTGCTGAGTCTGGGCTATCAGGAA
This sequence comes from Sphingomonas sp. CD22, assembly GCF_034556155.1. Lineage (NCBI taxonomy): Bacteria > Pseudomonadati > Pseudomonadota > Alphaproteobacteria > Sphingomonadales > Sphingomonadaceae > Sphingomonas > Sphingomonas sp. CD22. The sequence continues at coordinate 313,978 of NZ_JAYDYX010000001.1, forward strand.
GCCGATCCCCTGTACCAGGGTGCACGCGACATCTCGGTCTATGGCATCGGTTCGGGCAACGGCGTCGCCTCGGGCTCGTCGCGCACCGGCGTGCCGACCACGCTCAGCTTCACCAATGCGCAGGCGTTGCGCGCCGGCCTCTCGACGGGCGTCGTCCAGGTCAATCCCGCCGGCACCGCGCTGGTGCCGTTCTACAGCGGCTTCAACTTCAACCCGTACAACATCTTCGCGACGCCGTTCAAACGCTACAATATCTTCGGCCAGGCGAACTACGAGATCAACGACAATCTCGAAGTCTACACGCGCGGCATGTTCTCGAAGAACACGATCCAGCAGATCATCGCACCGTCGGGTATCTTCGGCGAGGCGCTGACCGTGCCGGGTTACAATCCGTATCTGCCGTCGGGCCTGCGCGATCAGCTCTGCCTGATCAACAACGTCGCGCTCGGTGCCGCCTGCAACACCAACGCCGCGCTGACGCTGCCGGCGGTGTATCGCCGGTCGACCGAACTCGGCCCGCGCGTCTCGACCTACACGACGACGATGTTCGACTATAAGGCGGGGCTGCGCTTGCGCTTCTCCGATCACCTCAAGCTCGACGTGTTCGGTGCGTATGGCGAGAGCGACCTCAACCAAACCCAGTCGGGCTACGTCCTGCGCAGCCGTGTCCAGCAGGCGTTGAACGCGACCAACACGACGACCTGCACCGTCACGACGAACGGCTGCGTGCCGCTCAACCTCTTCGGCGCCCAGGGTTCGATCACCTCCGATCAGGCGAACTTCCTGAACGGTCAGAGCACGATCCAGATTCACACCGCGCTGTCGCAGGCGAAGGCGGTGTTCAACGGCGATTTCGGCACGACCTCGCCGTTCGCCAGCGAGCCGATCGCGTTTGCGGCCGGTGCCGAATATCGCAAGTACAGCTATCGCCGCGATCCCGACGCCTATGCGCTGTCGCCGGGTGAGCTCGGTGGTGCCGGCGGTGCGGTGCTGCCGTTCGCGGGCAGCTACGACGTGCGCGAAGTGTTCGGCGAACTGATCGCGCCGCTCGTCGCCGACAAGCCGTTCTTCCACTCGCTGACGCTGGAAGCGGGCATCCGCTATTCCGACTACAAGGTGCAGGCGGCGAACAACCCGAGCTTCAACGCGACCACCTACAAGGCGGGCGGCAGCTTCGAGCCGGTCAAGGAAATCAAGTTCCGCGGCGTCTACCAGCGTGCGGTCCGTGCGCCCAACATCGCCGAATTGTTCTCGCCGTCCTCGACGGGCCTCGACAATCTGTCGCCGGGTCTCGACCCCTGCGTCGGTGCGCGTCCGCTCGCCAGCGCCAACCTCGCCGCCGCCTGCGTCGCGCAGGGTGCACCGGTATCGGCGATCGGCACCATCCCCGAGCCTTCGGCGGGCCAGCCGAACGTCACCGGTGGCGGCAGCCCCTCCATTCTGCCGGAAAAGGCCGACACCTACACGCTCGGCGTCGTGGTGCAGCCGCGCGGCATCGTGCCGGGCCTGAGCATCGCGGTCGACTATTTCAACATCAAGGTGAAGAACGCGATCACCTCGGCCACGCCGGCGGATATCCTGTCGGAATGCTTCGGTACCAACCCCTCGGCGATCACCGCGGCGCAAGCCACCTCGGCCTCGTGCACGGGAATCCGCCGCAACGCGACCAACGGTGGGCTCAGCGGCTCCAGCGCGACGGTCGCGGGTCTGCCGCAGCCGCTCACCAACCGTGGCCGCCTGCGCACCGACGGCATCGATCTCAACGCCAATTACGCGCGTGATTTCGGCGATATCGGGCTCAACCTCGGCTTCCAGGGCACGTGGACGGCGCACAATTACTTCCGTGCCTCGCCGACCGCCTATGATCGCGACTGCGTCGGCTATTACAGCACGAGCTGTTCGTCGATCCAGCCGGAGTTCCAGTGGAACCAGCGCACCAGCCTGACCTTCGGTCCGGCGACGCTGTCGCTGCTGTGGCGCCACATCGGCAAGGTGCGGTACGAGGCGCTGGCCCCCGACGCGGTGCAACGTCAGGTCACGACGCCGCTGTTCAGCGGTGTGGTCACCGGGCCGACCCCGCTCGCCGGCGGCACCTACAACTTCAACCAGATCAAGGCGTACAACTATCTGGATCTGACCGCGCAGATCGAGGTGAACGATCACCTGACCTTCACCGCGGGCGTGCGCAACCTGCTCGACAAGAAGCCGCCTCTGGTCGGTTCGACGGCCGGTTCGACCGCCTACAACAGCGGCAACACCTATCCGTCGACCTATGACGTGCTGGGTCGCCTGTTCACCGTGTCGGGCAAGCTGCGCTTCTAAGCGCCGCCGTCCGTCGAACGAACTCAAGGGGCGGCCTTCGGGCGGCCCCTTTTTTCCATCTGGACTTACCACCTTGTTGGATCGAGCCTGACGCGATGACCGACCTACCTCAGCGCGCCCATGCGCTCGCCACCGAGGCGATGACCGCCCGCCAGCGCGGCGATGTCGCCGCGGAGCGCATGCTGCTCGACCAGGCGCTCGCCCTCGCGCCGGCGCATCCGCAATTGCTCAATGCGCGTGCCATGCGGGCGATGGCGGACGGCGACCTGCAACGGGCGCTGGCCGGCTTCGCCGCCGCCGCTGCCGCCGATCCCGGCGAACCCGTGCTGCACGTCAACCAGGCGACGGTCTATCGCATGATGGGGCGCGATGAGGACGAGCAACGCGCGCTGGAGGCCGCATTGGCGATTGATCAGCGCAACTTCACCGCGCACTTGCGCATGACCGAATTGCATCAACGCCGCGGCCGTGAGGTGGAGGCGGCGCAGGGATGGTCGGGCATCGTGCAGATGGCGGCGGCGATGCCCGACCGGCCGCCGGCGGTCGACGACGCGCTCGCGCGCGGCCGCGCCTTCCTGGCCGATCATACCGAGCGGCTCGGGCGCGAGATCGATGGCGCGCTCGGCGACGCGGTATCGCGGCGGATGGCGGCTTGCGTCGATCACATGCTGGGCCGCCGGGCGATCTACGCCAACCAATGCTCGGGCGTGCACTTTCCCTTCCTGCCCGCCGACGAGTATTTCGAACGCTCCCTTTTCCCGTGGTTCGCCGCGCTGGAGGCGCGGACCGCGGCGATCCGCGACGAGGCCCTGGCGCTGCTGCGCGACGGCAGCGACGCGATCCGCCCCTATGTGCGTCAGGCGGCGGGGACGCCGACTAACCGTTGGTCGGGCCTCGACGGCAACGCCGATTGGAGCGCCTGCTTCCTATGGGAATATGGCGTGCGCAACGATGCGGTCTGCGCGCGCTGCCCCGAGACCGCCGCAGCGCTCGCCGCGGTGCCGCAGAGCGACATTCCCGGCAAGGCGCCGACCGCCTTCTTCTCGATCCTGCGCCCGCACGCGCATATCCCGGCGCACACCGGCGTCACCAATACGCGGGCGATCGTGCATCTGCCGCTCGTCGTGCCGGACCAATGCCGCTTTCGCGTCGGCGGCGAGACGCGCGCGTGGCGCGAGGCCGAGGCGTTCGCCTTCGACGACACGATCGAGCATGAGGCATGGAACGACAGCGACGCGCCGCGCATCGTGCTGATCTTCGACGTCTGGAACCCGCATCTGACCCCGGCGGAGCAGACGATGCTCCGGCAGGTCTTCCATATCACCGGCCAGGGCGGCGTCGCGCCCTAGACGTCGCCGCCCAGCGTCGCGATCAGCGGTTGCAGGTGGCGCGCATAATGGCGCCAGCGGCCCGACGAGCGCTGATGCAGCCGCTGGCGGACCTGCCAGACGCTGGCGGTCCGCACCGGGCCGTCGGCCTGTTCGGGGTGCAGCACGCCATCGTCCCAGGGCAGATCGCAGAAGGCGAGAACCTCCGCCATCACCGGACCGGGATCGGCGACCAGCCGGTCGTAGGACACGTCCAAGATATCGTGCGGATACAGGCTGCGCCAATGCGCCATTAGCCGTCGATATTGCTCCACCCAATGCGCGATATGGCGCAGGTCGTGGCCGTAGCTGATGCTGTCGTCGAAATAGAGGAAGTAGATCGACAGCGCCATATCCAGTGAATTGCGCGTCGTGTTGATGATCTTTGCGTTTGGAAACAGACGCTTGATCAGGCCGATGTGCAGGAAATTGTCGGGTCGCTTGTCGGTGAGACGATCGACGTCGCCGAATTGTCGGCACACTTCGTCCCGATATTGCGCGCGCATCGTCGCGAGCGCCGCGGCGGGCAGATCCCGCAGCGCTTCGGGTGACCCCAGCGCGGCGGCGAAGGCGGGCACGATCTCCAGTTCGCCGCCCTTGGTTATGCGCGGATGACGCGAGAGCATCTGTTCGATCAGCGTCGAGCCCGATCGGAACATGCCGCAGATGAAGATCGGCGGTTCTGCATCGTCGGTGCCGGCCGGAATGGGGCGGGGCGTCGCCGCGATCGTCGCCTCGATCAACGCTTCCTGTCGCCGCGAATCGTAACGATAGCCGGGATGCGCGGCTTGCAGCGCCGCCCGGTTCGCCGCGGCAAACGCCGCGAAGGCTTCGTCGTACCGGCCTTGCGCATCGAGCGCCGCGCCGAGCGCGAACCCGGCTTCGGCCGCGTCGGCTGGCGAAAGGCCAAGACTTGCGAGCGCCTGCCGTAGTGCCGGAAGTGCGACGTCGGCGTGTCCTTCGAAAATGTCGATCGTCGCGATCCGGGCATGCGCGCGACCATTGCCGGGATCGAGCGCGAGCACCTGCGCATAAGCCTCGCGCGCCGCGGCCGGATCGCCGGCGTCCTCGTGAAGGTTGCCGAGATTCAGCCACGCCGCGACGAACGTGGGCGCCAGCGCCAACGCGGCGTGCAATTCGATCACCGCATCGCCGATCCGCCCGCAATATTCCGAAAGGATCACCGCGCGGTTGAGATGCACCTCCTCGGGCCGATCGATCCCCGCGGCGAGCGCCGCGCCATACGCCGCCAGCGCCTCGCCGAACTGGCGGTCGCAGCGCAGCAGATAGCCGAGATTGTACCAGCTTTCCGCATCTCCCTGGTCCGCTTCGATCACGGCGCGGCAGGCGGTAATGCCGTCTTCGATCCGTCCGTTGCGCAGCGCCGTCGCCGCCCGGGTCCGCCATTCGGCAAGCGTAATCATGGGGTTCGTCATCCTGGCCACGATCATCAGGCGCTGCGGTTCGAAAGTCCATTGCCAGCGCATCCCGGCGCCGCGCGAAACGCGCCGGTGTTTTTCTCCACCGGCGCATTGCCGGATGGTAGCGCTATCGATAACGTGTGGAAAAACAGCGACATAACGATCCGCCGGCACAAGACCGGCTCGACACCTGGAGGGATGCTTGTGGCACGAATGATTTGGAACGCCTTGCTCGGTTCGGCGAGTATCGGCGTCATCGCCGGCGCGGTGCATGCGCAATCGCTGACCGTCACGCCGTCCGAGACGCTGGAGACGCAGGGGCTGACCGTCATCGTCGATCAGAACCACTTCAGCCCGATCTTCTTCGACGAGAAGAACGCCGGCATCCAGATGGTGCTGCATGGCGAGCGGATCGCGACCGACGGCGCGGTGCGGCTGGATCGCACGCCCGAGCAATGGGCGCCGGTCCCCGCCTTCGTCGGCCGGACGCGCGGCAGCGAGCCCAACCAATTGGTGGTACGCTCCGCCTACGCGCAGCAGAAGCTGTCCTATAGCGTCAAGGTCACCGCCGAGCCCGGCGGCTTCCGCATCGCGGTCGATCTCGATCAGCCGCTGCCGGCCAGCCTCGCCGGCAAGGCGGGGTTCAACCTCGATTTCCTGCCGACCGCCTATTTCGGCAAGACCTATCTGGTCGATGCCGCGCCGGGGCTGTTCCCGCGCCACCCGACCGGCCCGATGGCGAAGGACGGTTCGGGTGACCCGCTACCGCTCGGGAGCGCTACCAAGACGATCACGCTCGCGCCCGAGGATCCGCTGACGCGGGTCAGCATCACCTCCGACACCGGGCCGATCGATCTGTACGATGCGCGGGCGCGAGCTCAGAATGGCTGGTTCGTCGTCCGATCGCTGATCGCCACGGGCGCGAAGGAGAATGCGGTCGTCTGGCACGTCCGGCCGAACGTGGTGAAGAACTGGACGCGTCAGCCGGTCGTCTCGTTCAACCAGGCCGGCTATACGCCCGGGCGGCCCAAGGTCGCGCTGATCGAGCTCGATCCCAATTTCAAGGCGCCGGCCGAGGCGGAACTGGTCCGGCTGACCGCCGACGGCGGCAAGCAATCGGTGCTCCGCGCCAAGGTGCAGTCGCGCGGCCACTGGACGCGCTACGATTATGCCGCCTTCGACTTCTCGTCGGTGCGCGAGCCCGGTCTGTATGCGATCAGTTACGCCGGGCAGACGACCAATCCGTTCCGCATCGCCGCCGACACCTATCAGCGGATCTGGCAGACCTCGCTCGACACGTTCATCGCCGAACAGATGGATCACGTCGGCATCCGCGAGCAATATCGCGTCTGGTCGGCGCCCTCGCATCTGGACGACGCGCGACAGGCACCACCCAACATCACCCATTTCGACGGCTACAAGATGGGGCCGAACCTCGATTCGCCGTTCAAGGCGGGTCAGCACATTCCCGGCCTCGCGGTCGGCGGCTGGCAGGATGCCGGCGATTACGACATCCAGACGCCGGAAAATGCGGCGGTGACGCGCGACCTCGTCTGGGCGCGCGAATTGTTCGGTCTCGACTGGGACGAGACGAGCATCGACGAGGCGGCGCGCAAGGTCGAGATCCGCAAGCCCGACGGGGTCGAGGACGCGGTCCAGCAGATCCGTCACGGCACGTTGCAATTGCTCGCGCAATACAAGGTGTTCGGCCACGCGATCGTCGGCATCGTCGATCCGGCGCTGCGCCAATATGCGCATCTCGGCGATGCCGGATCGCAGACCGACAATCGCCTCTACGACGCCAAGCTCGGCGTGGAGGAGATCAAGGGCGGCGCGTCGGGCACGCCCGACGATCGCTGGGCGTTCACCACCGATCTGCCCGCCAACAACCTCGCGGTGGCCGGCGCGCTGTCCGCGGCCAGCCGGGCGCTCGTCGCGAGCGATCCGAAGATGGCGGCGGAGGCGCTCGCCGCCGCCAAGGCGCTGTGGACCAAGCAGCAGGGCGGGGTGGTGAAGGCCGGCGACGGGCGCGACGATTCCTCGTCGCCGCGCTCGGCCGAGGCGGCGAACGTCGTCGCCACCGTCGAGCTGCTGCTGACCAGCCGCGGCGATCGCGTCTATGCCGACCGGCTGCGCCAGTTGCAGCCAGTGATCCGGCAGAACTTCCCCTGGCTCGCCGGCGCGGCGGTCCGCGCCATCCCGTTCATGGGGGCGGACTATCGCGCCGCCCTCGTGCCGCTGGTGCAGGACATGAAGGCGAAGGCGGACGGCGGCATGACCAACAATCCGTTCGGCGTGCCGATCGCCGACGGCACATGGGCGGGCTCCAACCAGGTGGTCAGCTTCGGCACGACCATGTACCTGTTGCACAAGGCCTTCCCGGAGATCGTTGGCACTACCTACACGCTCAACGCGATCGATTACGTGCTCGGGCGGCATCCGGCGAACAATCTGTCGCTGGTCTCGACCGTCGGCACCGCGTCGAAGCTGATCGGCTATGGCCACAATCGCGCCGACTATAGCTTCATCCCCGGCGGGATGGTGCCGGGCGTGCTGATCGTCAAACCCGATTATCCCGAGGCGAAGGTCGACTGGCCGTTCCTGTGGTTCGAGAACGAATATACCGTCAGCACCACCTCCGCCTACATCCTCGCGGCGCGCGCGGCGATGGCGGTGGCGTCGGAGACGCAGTGAGGGCGGGGGCCGGCAACGGATTGGGCAAGGACGGGATGCGGCGGTATCGGGCGCTGACGGTCGCGGTGGTCATCCTCACGGCCATGCCGGCGGGGGCGCAGCTTCCCGCCGGCCCGATACTGCCGCGCGTCGCGCCGCCGGCGAACGCGGCCGGGCCGCACCGGATCGTCATCCCCAACCGGCCAGACCCCGTGCCGATCGTGCTCCACGTCGCGCCGAACGGCACCGACGGGGACGGATCGGCGGCGCGGCCGTTCGCCAGCCTGACGCGTGCGCAGGCCGCGGTGCGGCAGCATAACGGCGATCACGACGTCACCGTGCGGATCGCCGCCGGCACCTATCGGCTGGCGACGCCGCTGCGCTTCACCGCCGACGATGGCGGGCAGAACGGCTTCACCGTCCGCTGGGAGGGGGCGGCGGGCGCCTATCCGATGCTGTCGGGCGGCGTGTTGGTCGGCGGCTGGGGGCTGGCGGATCGCACGCGCGGCATCTGGGTGGCGTCGATCCCACGCGGCAGCGATCCGCTGCAACTCAGCGTCGACGGTCGGCTCGCGCACCGTGCGGCGATCGAAATCCCGCGGGCGGCCGTGACGTTCGCGCCGTGGGGACTGACGATCACCGATCCGGCGTGGCGGACGCTCGCGCAACTGCCCGACCAGCGCCGCATCGCGATCGAGGGGATGAGCTGGTTCACCCACCGCCATGCGATGGTCGAGCGGATCGAGCGCGACCGGATCATCATGCAGCAGCCCGGCTGGCGCAACAATCTGGTCGGCTACGACACGTTCGCGCGGCCGGTGTCGGCGGAGGTGGCGCGCATGTTCCTCGTCAATGCGCTCGCCTTCCTGCGCGAGCCCGGCCAATTCTATGCCGATCCCGCCGCCGGGCGCCTCTATTACAAGCCGCGCGCCGGCGAGGCGATGGACCGGGTCGCGGTCGTGCTGCCGCGGCTCGACCATCTGCTGTCGATCGCCGGCAGCTACGACCGGCCGGTGCGCGACCTGCAGTTCCGCGGGCTGGACTTCCGCGACACGAGCTGGCGGCAACCCGCCGGGCCGGAGGGCTATGCCAGCCAGCAGAGCGGCTCCTATCTTTCCGGCGAGCTGCCCGATTATCCCGCCGATCCCATCCGCGATTGCAGTTGGGGCTGCCGCCCGTTCGAGGCGGTGCGCAACCGCTTCCACCAGCAGCCCGCCGCGGTGCAGGTCGCGGCGGCGAGCCGCATCGTGTTCGACGATGACCGGTTCGCGCAGCTCGGCCAGGTCGCGCTCGGCATCGGCAACAACGCCGACGCCAACGCCGCCGGAATCGGCTTGGGCACGAGCGCGATCGAGGTGACGCGCAGCCGGTTCACCGATCTCGCCGGCGGGGCGATCATGGTCGGCGGCGTCCAGCCCGACGCGCATCATCCCGCCCGGCCCGAGATGGGGCTGCGCGACATTCTGATCCGCAACAACCGGATCAGCGGCGTCTCTCGCGACTATAAGGAGCAGTCGGCGATCCTGGTCACCTATGCGTCGGGCACCGTCATCATGAACAACGACGTGTCCGATGCGCCATATGACGGGATCGACGTCGGCTGGGGCTGGGGGACCAACGATCCCGGCGGCAGCGCCGAATATTGGCGCGGGCAGCGCGGCTATTACGATGCGCCCGGCAACCGCTTCTACGACACGCCGACGACGCTGCGCGACACGGTGATCGTCGGCAACCGCGTGTCGCGGGTGAAGCAATGGTTTCCCGACGGTGGCGCGATCTATCATCTGTCCGCCGATCCCGGCGCGCTGATCGCGGGCAATTACGTGTCCGACATCGCCGGCTCGGGCGGCATCGCCATCTATCTGGACGAGGGGTCGCGCTACGTCACGGTCCGCGGCAACGTCGTCGACCGGGTCGGCGGCGTCTGGCTCAACCTCAATACGCAGGACCATATCGCGCCCAAGCGCACCGCGATGGACAATCGCGCGATCGGCAATTGGTACAATTCCGGCCGGCTGCAAGGCAACTGGACCGACTATCTGAACAACGTCGCCGAGCAGAACGTCGCTGTTGCGGGGGACGCCTGGCCGGAGGCGGCACGCAAGGTGATCGCGGCGAGCGGGGTGCAGCCGGAGCCGTGGGGCCCCTGATCGCCCGGCCGTCGGAGGGATGGTGCGGTGCAACGATCGCAAGGGCGCTTCGTTCGTCCCCGCATCCCCTTTGATCGACTAGAAAGGCCGAAACATGTTCGGACACACCAAGAAGGTGCGCTACGCCGTCGTTGCCGGCGGCCAGATCTCGCAGCAGGCGTTCATGCCGGGCGTTGCGCGCACGAACAATTCCGAGCTGGTGGCGCTGGTCACCGGCGATCCGGTCAAGGCCGACAAGCTCGCCAAACTCTACGGCATCAAGGCATGGACCTACGAGCAATATGCCGAGCTGCTCGCCTCCGGCGAGATCGACGCGGTGTATATCGCGACGCCCAATTTCCTCCACATGCAATATGCCGTGCCGGCGCTGGAGGCGGGTATCCACGTCCTGCTCGAAAAGCCGATGGCGTCGAGCGTCGCGGAGGCCGAGCAGATCCTCGCCGCGCAGAAGACGCGCAATGCCAAGCTGATGATCGCCTATCGCCTGCACCACGAGCCGGGCACGGTCGAGATGATCACCCGCGCGCGCGGCAAGGAATTCGGCGAGCTGCGCAGCTTCGTCTCGGCCTTCGCGCAGAACGTCGCCGAGGCCAATTCGCGCGGCCACAACGGTTATTGGGGCGGGCCGGTGCCGGACATGGGCACCTATCCGCTCAATGCGGTGCGCAACCTGTTCGGGCTCGAGCCGATCGCGGTCTACGCCGTCGGCACCAAGACGCCCGATCGCGGCTTCAACTTCCACGACACGGTCGCGGTGACGCTGCGCTTCCCCGGCGAACGTACCGCGCAATTCACGGTCAGCTACGCCACCGCCTCGTCGGAGTTCTTCGAGCTGATCGGCACCAAGGCGAGCATCTACGCCTCGCCGAGCTTCATGTTCGGCCCGAAGATCGGCATCCGCTACGTCGAGAAGACCAGCGAGGGCAGCAAGACGCACACCTTCGATCCGGTCGAGCAATTCGGCAACGAGACGCAATATTTCTCGGACTGCATCCTCAACGACACGCATCCCGAGGCGGATGGCGAGGAAGGCCTGCTCGACATGCGCGTGCTGGCCGCGGTCGAACGCTCACTCGAAACCGGCGAGACGGTGACGCTTGAGCCGATGACCCGCAGCCGCCATGTCGAGCCAGACCAAGCGCTCACGCTCAAGCCCGCCAAGGAACCCGGCGAGGACGAGATGATCAGCATCATCCCGCAGTCGGCGTAAGCGGGGCGGGGGAGGGCGGGTCGGCAGCGTAGCCTGACCCGCCCGCCGTGCGGACTGGCCTTTCCCCGTCGCGCGACACCTGCTTAACTCGCTGCATGCGCACCGCTTTCCTTCTCGCCCTGCTCGTCTCCGGTCCCGCCTTCGCGCAGCATGCGGGGGCGCCGATCGATGCGGTCGATCCGATGATCGGCACCGCCGGAGAAGGGCATACCTTCCCCGGCGCGACTGCGCCGTTCGGGATGGTGCAGCTCTCGCCCGACACCGATACCGGCTGCGAGATCCGCGCCTGCTACGGCCATGCCGCCGGCTATCGCTACGAGGATCCGACGATCCAGGGCTTCAGCCACACCCATTTCTCGGGCGCAGGCCATTCCGACCTCGGCGACGTGCTGGTCGCGCCGCAGGCGGGGACGGCGCGGCTCGATCCGGGCGATCCCGCGCGGCCCGGCTCGGGCTATCGCTCGCGCTTCGATCATGCCAGCGAGACGGCGCGGCCCGGCTATTATGCGGTGACGCTCGCCGACGGCGGCATCCGCGCCGAACTGACCGCCGGCACCCGCACCGGCGTCCACCGCTACACCTTTCCCGCCGGCACGCCGGCGCATCTGGTCGTCGACCTGCGTTCGTCGCTTTATAATTATCCCGGCAAGATCCTGTGGTCGGGGCTGCATCTGCGTCCCGACGGCACGCTGATCGGCTTTCGCGAGACGCGGGGATGGGCGCCGGGCCGCAAGCTCTATTTCGCGATGCGCTTCTCCGCCCCGCTGACCGGCCATGGCTTCGTCGATCGCGACACCGCGGTGACGTACAAGGGCTTTCAGGGGCCGGGGCGGGGCAGCGAGGCGGTCGCCGAGAAACTCGGCAAGGCACTGGAGGCGCGGCTCGATTTCGGCCCGCTCGCCGCCCCGCTGGAGGTGAAGGTCGCGCTGTCCGGCGTCGACGAAGCCGGCGCGGTCGCCAATCTGGAGGCCGAGGCGGGCGGCTTCGACGCGATCCGCGCACGCACCGCCGCCGCCTGGACGCAGGCGCTCGGCGCGGTCGAGATCGCCGCGCCCGCGCCGATGCGCCGCACCGTCTATACCGCGCTCTACCATGCCCTGCTCGCACCCAGCGTGTGGAGCGATGCCGACGGCCGGTATCGCGGCCCGGACGATCAGGTGCATCGCGCCGACGGCTTCACCTTCCGCTCGACCTTCTCGCTGTGGGATACGTTCCGCGCCGAGCATCCGTTGCTGACCCTGGTGCAGCCGACGCAGACCAGCATCGACGTCGTGCGCTCGCTCGTCGCCAGCCGCCAGTTCAGCCCCGACGGCATCCTGCCGGTATGGCAGTTCGCCGGACGCGAGACCTGGACGATGATCGGCTATCACGCCGCGCCGGTGATCGCGGACGCCTATCTGAAGGGCATCCGCGGTTTCGACGCCGATGCCGCGCTCGACGCGATGGTCGCGAGCGCAGATTATGCGCCCTATGGCGGGCTCGGCGACTATATGGCGCGCGGCTATGTGCCGATCGACAAGGAGCCCGAGGCCGCGTCGAAAACGGTCGAATATGCCTATGACGACTGGACGATCGCGCGGATGGCGCGGGCGATGGGGCGCGACGCGATCGCTGCCCGGTTCGAGAAACGCGCCGCAAACTGGCGCAACAGCTTCGACGCCCGGTCCGGCTGGCTGCGCGCGCGCCTGTCGAGCGGCGCGTTCCGCACCCCCTTCGATCCCACCGCGATCAACTATGGTTCGGATTATACCGAGGGCAATGCCTGGCAATATAGCTGGTTCATGCCGCAGGATCAGGCCGGCCTGTTCCGCGTGCTCGGCGGCGATGCGAAGGCGATTGCCAAGCTCGATGCGATGTTCGACTATGACAATTCGAAGCTCGACTATGGCCATGCCGAGGATATCGCCGGGCTGATCGGACAATATATCCACGGCAACGAACCCAGCCACCACGTCGCCTATCTCTACGATTATGCCGGGGCGCCGTGGCGGACGCAGGAGCGGCTCGCGCAGATCGTCGCGTCGCAATACAAGCCCACGCCCGACGGTCTGGCGGGCAACGACGATCTCGGCCAGATGTCGGCATGGCTCGTCTTCACCGCGCTCGGCTTCTATCCGGTCGCGCCGGGGTCGAACGAATATGTCATCGGCCGGCCGTTCGTCGATCGCGCGACGCTCAACCTGCCCGACGGCAAGCGCTTCGTCGTCGTCGCCGACGGCCTGTCGGCGACCAATCGTTATATCGCCGCGGTGACGCTGAACGGCACGCCGCTGGCGCGCAGCTATCTGCGCGACGCGGAAGTGCGTGCCGGCGGCGAATTGCGCTTCACAATGGCGGCGGTTCCGAACACGCGCTGGGCGACGGCGCGGGCGGCGCGGCCCTTCTCGATGTCCGCGCGATGACCGCAGGGTGCGCCGAACCGCCACTACAGCCTTGTTTGACCGCGGTTATGGCATAGATACTCAAGACGTCGTCCTCCCCGAGTGATGGCTCGGACGCGATAGGAGTAGGCGGTGGCCTGGTACGAGAAGCTGGCCGTGGTTGTCGGCATGGTGCTGTTCATGGAATGCTTCGCCTGGGCGACGCACAAATATGTCATGCACGGCTGGGGCTGGGGCTGGCATCGCTCGCACCATGAGCCGCACGACGGCGCGTTCGAGAAGAACGACCTGTACGCGATCACCTTCGCGGTGATCGTCGTCACGTTGTTCGTCGTCGGCCTGCGCTGGGAGCCTTTGTGGTGGGCGGCGCTGGGCATCACCGTCTATGGCGGCATCTACGCCTTCGTCCACGACATGATGGTCCACCAGCGCTTCGGCATGCGCTGGGTGCCGCGGCGCGGCTATTCCAAGCGGCTGTTGCAGGCGCACCGGCTGCACCATGCGGTGAAGGGCAAGGAGGGCGGCGTCAGCTTCGGTTTCCTGTTGGCACCCAATCCGGCGAAGCTGAAGCGCAAGCTCGCCGATCGCGTCGGGCGATGAGCCCGGATCGGGGCTCGACGCGCTTCAGCCTGCTGCTCGCGGCCGCGATCGGCGCGGCGTGGCTCGCCATCCATATCGGCGGCATCTTCTTCTGGCAGTGGCAGGTCGCGACGGCGCCGGTCGCGTTGCTGCTGATCGTCGTGCAGGCGTGGCTGAGCACCGGCCTGTTCATCGTCGCGCACGATTGCATGCACGGCTCGTTCGCGCCGGGGCGTCGGGCGTGGAACGCGGTGGTCGGGACGCTGTGCCTCGGCGCCTATGCCGGCCTGTCCTATCGCGCGCTTTATCCGATGCATCACGCGCATCACGCCGCGCCCGGCACCGAACACGATCCCGATTTCCATGCCGCCGCGCCGCGCCGCGCGCTGCCATGGTTCGTCCATTTCTTCCGCGGCTATTACACGCACGGCCAGATCCTGCGGATCACGCTGGCGGCGGTCGTCTACATGCTGCTCGGCGCGCCGCTGCTCAACATCGTGCTGTTCTGGGCGGTGCCGGCCGTGCTCGCGCTGGCGCAATTGTTCCTGTTCGGCACCTATCTGCCCCACCGTCACGGCGAGACGCCGTTCGCGGACACGCATAACGCGCGCAGCAACTCGCTGTCGCCGCTCGCCTCGCTGGCGACCTGCTTCCACTTCGGCGCCTATCACCACGAACATCACCTCAGCCCGCAGACCCCGTGGTGGCAGCTCCCGCGCATCAAGCGCGGCTGACCGACGAAGGGCTAACCGGTCGGCAGGCCGACGAGCCGGAAGCCATGATCGACGATGCGGCGGGCGAGCGCCGCGCTGCCGCCATATCGGCCGGCGTCGAGGATCACGCCATGCAGTGCGTTGAACAGGAAGACGGCGGTGAACCGCGGGTCTTCGAGCCGCCACGCCCCCGCCGCGTCGCCGGCGGCGAGTAATTGCGTCAGACCGTCGATCAGCGGATTGTCGGCAAGACCGGCGTGGGTCGGCGGCGGCACGTCGTGGAACACCATGTCATGCAGCGAGGCGAACGTCGCATAGCCCTGCGCGCAAGCGGTCAGCCAGGCGGCGAGCCGGCCACGCCAGTCATCCCCGGCGACGCGATCGACTGCGCTGGTGATGATGCCGCCGACCCGCTCGGCGAACCGCAGGCGCAACGCCGCGACGACATCCTCCTTGGCGGTGAAATGCAGATAGAAGCTGCCCTTCGCGACGCCCGCCCCCGACGTGATCTGCTCGATCGTCGTCGCAGCGACGCCGTGTTCGAGGAACAGGCGCTCGGCAGCGTTCATCAGATCGTCGCGGCGTTCGTCGGCGGGCTTGGTTCGGGGTTTGCTCGGCACGTCGGGTCCCATGATGCTACTGGCTAGCATCCCTGCCGCGAAAACACCGGCAGGAGAAGAGTACCGAGTGTTGACTGACCACCAGTCATAACGGTATGAGCGTGATCGTCGGGCGCGTCGTCGATCGCGCCGGTGATCGAGGGAGCCGCGAATGACCAGCATGCCGATGTGCCGCCAGGTGCGCCTCGCGCGCCATCCGGACACGATGATCCAGCCGTCCGACCTCGTGATCGCCGAAGCGCCTCTGCCAACGCCGGGTCCCGACGATATCGTCGTGCGCAACCGCTGGTTCCGCATTTCGATCTCGACGCGCCTGATGGCCGATCGCGATGCCCAGGCGGTCGAGGGGATACCGTTCCCCGCGCTCGCCCCCGGCGATGCGCTGGCGGACGGCGCGATCGGCCAGGTGCTCGCCTGTCCGCCGGACAGCGGGCTCGCGGTCGGCGACTTCGTCTCGCACCCGTTCGGCTGGCGCGACCATGCCGTCGTGCCGGTCGGGCAATGCGTGGCGCTGGGACGCGGACCGATCGAGCCGGCGGCCTGTCTCGGCCATGGCTGGACGGCCTATGCGGCGCTGACTCGCGGTATTCAGGTCCGCCCCGGCGATACCGTCTTCGTATCGAGCGCCGCCGGTGCGATCGGATCGATGGCCGGCCAGATCGCCCGGCGGCTCGGCGCCGCACGGGTGATCGGCAGCACCGGTAGCCGCGACAAAGCGGACTGGATGCTCGCCGAGCTCGGCTATGATGCGGCGGTGCTGCGGCGCGGCGCGCCGGTCGCCGAGCAATTGGCGGACGCGGCGCCGGACGGCATCGATGTCTTCGTCGACATGGTGGGGGGCGAGCAACTCGTCGCCGCGGTCGGGGCGGCGCGCGAGGGCGCGCGCTTCGTGCTGCTCGGCGCATTGACCGCCGAGTTGGACCGGCAGGGCGCCAGCATCGTCGCCCCCGCGGCGCTCGACTCGTTCCAGCTCATCCTCAAGGACATCACGATGCGCGGCTATAGTGCCGATCGCGACATCGCCGCCTTCGCCGAATGGATCGCGTGGCAGCGCGACGCCGGGCTCCACTTCGCCCGGACGATGGTGGCGGGGTTGGACGATGCGCCGCACGCGCTGCACGATGCCTGCGAGGGGCGGATGCGCAGCGTCGTCATCGTCGCGCTATAGACGGGCCGTCCGGCTTACGGCGCCGTCTTCACCTCGCGGCCGCGTTCGTCGATCGGCGCCTTGGGGGCCTCGGACATCGGGCTCGAACTGCCGGTGCCGCGGCCGCGGAGATGGTCGATCTCCGCCTGTCGACGCTGCAGGTAGAAGGTGCGGGTGTTGGCATAGGGATCGGCGGCATCTTCGTGCAGCGTACGCAACGTATCGTCGAACTCCGAACGGTGATCGAGCACGCCGAGCACCGCGGCGGGGATGACGAATGCCGGCCTGGTCACGCGGCGGCCGGCGGCGATCGGCAGGACGAGCCGGTCGACACCGCCGCCGATCAGGTCGCGTACCGTCGTCGGGCCGACCAGCGGCAGGAACATGAACGGGCCGGGCGGCACGCCGTAGAAACCGAGCGTATCGGCGAAGCCGTTGCCGCGGCGGGGGAGTTTGAAGGGCTTGCGCTTGGCGATGTCGAAGGCGCCGAGAAGTCCGATCGTCGTGTTGATCCCGAAGCGGCCCACCGTCTCGACCGCCTTGCCGATCTTGTGCTGCAGCAGGAAATTGACGAACACCACCGGCTCGCGCAGATTGTAGAGCACGTTGTGGACGCCGTCGCGGAACGGCTTGGGCGCGGTCTTCTTATAGGCGCGCGCGATCGGTGCGACGAGCGCCTTGTCGACCGCCTCCGTCGCCTCGAACGAGCGTTCGTTGAGCGCACGCAGCGGATCGATCTTGGCGGAATTCTCGCGTGCGGTGACGACGATGTCGGCAGAGTCGGTGATCGTCGGTTCGACGCGGCGGGTATCCTGTCCCGGTTCGGCCGGGACCACCGGCATGACGGGATCGGCGGGCAGCGGCGCGATCAACGGCGTCGTGACGGGATCGGCGGGTAATTGCGACTCTTGGATCACCGGTGCGGAAGCAAGCGCCGATACCGTCGTCCACAACACTAGGCTCAGCATACCATCCCATCAGCCGCTTTCGACAATTGTAGGCGGACGAGGACGATCAACCACAGCCGGGCTTAACAAGCCACCAAGAAGCGGCGGCGCGGGCGACGATCCGTGCAAAAAGTGCCGCTCCCGCCGATGATCGACGGGAGCGGCTGGGTCGTCAGAGGCGCGTACCGGTGGTGTAGCGCGCGCGCTCCTCATGGACCTGCTCGGCGGTATAGGCCGGGGCGGTATCGTCGAAGCTGGTCCAGCCGGTTTCGCGATAGCTCGCGCCGCGGCTCTGCGCGTCGACCGAGCGGTTGCGCTCGAGCACGGCTTCGGCCTCGCTCACCAGATCGTCGGGCACCTTGGCGCTGACCAGCGAACCGCCGCGGCGGACGCCTTCGGCATAGACGTGCGCGTCATTCTCGTCATGCCCTGCGTTCTTGAGCGCGCCGACGATGCTGCCCGTCGCCGCGCCGCCGGCCGCGCCGATGCCGGCGCCCGCTGCGGTCGCCGCGAGCCAGCCGGCGGCGACGATCGGGCCGAGGCCGGGAATGGCGAGCAGGCCGAGACCGGCGAGCAGGCCGCCCGCACCGCCGAGCACGGCGCCGGTCGACACGCCGCGGCTGACGTCGCCATGGTCGTTGATGCTGTCGTCGTCCTGATCGACATGGTCGCCGTGGCTCTTGTCGGCGTTGCTGGCGACGATGCTGAGATGATCGTGGGGGACGCCGATCGCTTCGAGCTCGCGGATCGCGGTGGTCGCATCGGCATAGTCGTCGAACAGGCGCGTGATGGTCTGGGTCATGAAATCTCTCCTGAAAACGTCGTTTTCGATCAGCGGCTGGTGACGTTGCCCTTGTAGTCGAGCATGACGGTCGCGCGCTTGCCGGCCTTCATCGCGGTGCCCTGCCACAGGCCGTCGCGCTTGGTCAGCTTGGTGATGCCGGTATAGCCCGCCTTGGCGAGACGGCCGCGCGCCTGATCCTCGGTGAAGGAGTTCGCGCCCTTCGCCGGGGCGGCGATGGTGTGCGGTGCGCCGTTCTTGACGGCGGGGTTGTGCGAGCCGGTCTGGGCGGTCTGCGCGACGGCACCACCGGCGAACAGGGTCATGGCGGTTGCCGCGATCACATAGCGAAACATCGAACGTCTCCTCTTCAGATGCCGGCCAACGCGCGGCATCGGGAAAAGGGGACAAGTCGCTGAAAAGGAACGTTCGCGTTCGATCGCTGGTTGGCGATGGGACGAGGTGGCCGATGGCGCCGCCGCTCCCCAAATCATCGGAGGCACCATGCCCAACAAGATCAAGGCCATCCT
This sequence comes from Sphingomonas sp. CD22, assembly GCF_034556155.1. Lineage (NCBI taxonomy): Bacteria > Pseudomonadati > Pseudomonadota > Alphaproteobacteria > Sphingomonadales > Sphingomonadaceae > Sphingomonas > Sphingomonas sp. CD22. Next base: position 332,819 of record NZ_JAYDYX010000001.1, read on the forward strand.
TTTCGACATCGACGGGACGCTGGTCGACAGCAACGATCTCCACGTCCTCGCCTGGGAAGAAGCCTTTGCCGGGATCGGCGCGCGCTTCGACCGGCAGACGATCCACGACCAGATCGGCAAGGGCACCGACAAACTGGTGCCGACGCTGCTCCCCGACCTGGACGACGACGCGGTCGAGCAGCTCGGCGACGCCCACGGCAAGGCGTTCAAGACCAAATATCTCGATCAGGCCAAACCCTTCGCCGATGCCCGCGCCCTGCTTGCGCACGCCCATGGCAACGGTCAGCAGGTCGTCCTCGCCTCGTCCGCGTCGGGTGAGGAGCTCGACCATTATCTCGGCCTGCTCGATGCCCGCGATCTGGTCGGCGAGGCGACCAGCGGCGACGATGTCGAGCAGACCAAGCCGGCGCCCGACATCTTCGCCACCGCGCTCGCCAAGCTCGACGGGCTCGACCCCGCCGAGGTGATCGTCGTCGGCGATACGCCCTATGACATCGAAGCGGCGGCGAAATGCGGCATGGCGGCTATCGCGGTCCGCTCCGGCGGCTTCCCCGATGCGGTGCTGGAACGCGCCGGCGCGGTCGCGATCTACGACGATGCCGCCGCGTTGCTCGCCGATTATGCGGCGTCGCCGCTCGGTGGGGAAGGCAAGGCCGCCTGAAATTTGCCGGTCGGATGTAACCCATGTGGGTCAGCGTGCGTTACGTTATATTGCTGATCCGAAGGACATCGATGCCGACACCCCGTTCCGCCGAACGCGGCGCCATCCTCGAAGCCAAGCGCAAGTTGAAGATGGCGCGTTCGACCCATGCCTATGTCCGGGGTAACACGGTCAAATTCTACGAATGGCTGGCGGAATCGCGGGCGTCGCGTCACGTTCCCGAAGGACCGGCGATCTGGATCTGCGGCGATTGCCACCTCGGCAATCTCGGGCCGATCAACGACGGTGACGGACGCATCGCGATCCAGATCCGCGATCTCGACCAGGCGGTGATCGGCAATCCCGCGCACGATCTCATCCGCCTCGGCCTGTCGCTGGCGACCGCGGCGCGCGGCTCCGACCTGCCCGGCGTCACCACCGCGCATATGATCGAGGAGATGGTGACCGGTTATGCGCGCGCGATGCGCGATCCCGGCGGCGACGACAGCGGCCCCGAACCCGAGGTGGTGCGCAGCGTCAAGCGGCGTGCGCTCGGCCGGCGCTGGCGGCACCTCGCCAAGGAACGGCTGCGCACCGAAGAGCCGACGATTCCGCTCGGCGACAAATTCTGGCCGCTCGACGGCAGGGAACGCGATGCGCTCGCCGCGGTGCTCGCCGAGCCCGACGTCACCGCTTTGGTGCTGGCGCTCGACGACAAGGACCGCGACCGGGCGGTGCGGCTGGTCGATGCCGCTTATTGGATGAAGGGGTGCAGCTCGCTCGGCCTGTTGCGCTTCGCGGCGCTGGCCGGGTTGAAGAACGCCAAGGGCCGGTCGGATTATGCGCTGATCGACATCAAGGAAGCGACCGCGCCGATCGCACCGGCCGCGCGCAGCGCGACGATGCCGGCGGATCAGGCGGTGCGGGTGGTGACCGCGGCGCGCGCGCTGTCGCCGCATCTCGGCAGCCGCATGGTCGCGGCGCGGATGCTCGACAGGTCGCTGTTCGTGCGCGAACTCTCACCGCAGGATCTCAAGCTGGAGGTGGAGCAGTTCAGCGCCGGTCAGGCGGTGAAGGCGGCCCGCTACCTCGCTTTCGTCGTCGGCAAGGCGCATGCACGTCAGCTCAGCCGCGACGAGCGTGCGGAGTGGACGCAGGTGCTCGATGCCGACCGCCGCGGGGCGATCGACGCGCCGGGCTGGCTATGGGAGAGCGTCGTCGCGCTCGCCGGGCTGCACGAGGCGGGCTATCTCAACCATTGCCGGCAATATGCGATGGGCGGATGACCGCGCCCGTCGGTTCACCGCAGCAGGCGCTGGAGGCGTGGTCGAACGCGCAGGAAGCGACGATAGGCCCGCTCCATGACGTGCAACGCCAGCGGCTGGCGGGCGAGCAGGCCGAGCGGGCGGAGCAGCGGGATCGCGCGCCACATCGCCGCGAAGGCGGCGGCGCCGGAGAGCAATCGACCGTTCTCGCTGGCGTGGAACCGGTCGAGCAGCGCACCGCGATCGATCGGACAGACGCTGTCGCTATCGGTCGCATCGATGAAGGTGATCGCGCCGCGCCGGTCGAGCCGGCGCATCACCGCGATCTCTCGCCGGCATAACGGGCAATTGCCGTCATGCCAGACGGTGACGCCAGTGGCGGCGGCGGGGGTGGGGGATGCCATCCCGGATCAATGGCTGGCGCGGGCGGGCGTTCCTCCGGCGCCACATTCATCGGCACCGCAACCCCGCGACCGCCCCGCCCGTCACCCCGGCCTTGCGCCGGGGTCCCGCTTCGTCGGACGGCGCAAAGAAGCGGGATGCCGGATCAAGTCCGGCATGACGGCGGACTTAATTGCCGTCGCGACACCCCGATCGTCGATCCGGCCCGGAACGATCCCATAAAAAATCCCCCGCCATGCCGGATCGTGTCCGGCATGGCGGGGGAGGCGGGGGACCTGGTTGGAGCGGACTATCGGATCAGAACCGCGCGCGGACGCCCAGACGGTAGAAGCGGCCCAGCGTGTCATACAGCGCCGGATTGACGTCGAGGCCGGTGTTGGTCTGCGGCGATGCCTCCGGATCGTGGTCGAACAGATTGTCGACCTTGAAGAACATGCTGACCTGCTTGGTGACGTTGAGCGACCCGCCGATGTCGAAGTAGAAGGCACCCTTCATCTTGTTATAGTCGATCGTCGGATTGTTGGCGGTCGAGACCGGGCAGCTCGTCGAGCAGACGACGTATTGATTGCCGAACACGCCGTCGCTGAACCAGCGCTCCTGCAGCAGCAGGCTGAACTGGTCATTGTCGTAGCTCTGGATCGCCAGCCACTTCCAGCTCGGCGTCGCGCCCGAATTGGCGCCGGCGCTGTCGACCGGGATGGTCCCGGGCAGGCCGGGATCGGTGATGAAGTTGATGACGTGGGTGCCGAGGCCGCGCAGCGTGAAGTTGCCGCCGAGGCCCAGCGGATTGCGCCACTGGTAGCTCGCCTCGATGTCGAAGCCCTCGGTCTTGATCGAGGCGAGGTTGAACGACTGGACGTTGACGAACGCGGTCTGGTTGCTGCCGGCGGCGATGTCGAGATTGAAGGCGCCGCAGGTGTCGGGCAGGTTCGAGATGTAGCACAGATTGACGATCTGCTGCGCCGACAGGCTGGAGACGACGTCGCTGACCTTGATCTTGTAGTAGTCGAACGACAGGCTGAGCCCCGGCAGCCAGGACGGGCGCGCGTAGACGATGCCGGCTTCGGTGCTGCGCGCGGTTTCGGGGCGCAGATTGGGATTGCCGATCGTGTTCTGGATGATGAGCAGCTGTCGCCCGGTGGGGTTGGCCGCCGTCGTGCGCGGGTCGGTGAAGTTGGGGACGGTCGTCGTCGTCGGCGCGGCGAACAGTTCGGAAAGGTTCGGCGCACGCACGTCGCGCGACGTCACCGCACGCAGGCGCAAACCGTCGAGCGGCGTTTCCCAGGTGCCGCCGACCTTCCAGGCGTAGATGACGCCCGAGGTCGAATATTTGGTCGCGCGGCCCGCGGCGTTGATGCTGGCCTTGCCCAAAGCCGCCGAGTCGAGGATCGGCAGGTTAAGTTCGAGGAAGCTTTCGTAGACGTGATATTTGCCCGAACCGTTCTTGTAATTGCCGGCGTACCAGTTGCTGCCCAACGTCGAATTGAGGATCGGATCGGCCGGATAGTCGGCCGAATTGGGGCTGATCGCCGACACGCCCGCGCCATAGGGATCGGCGTTCACGCGATACGCCTCGCGCCGGTATTCGACGCCCATCGCGACCGCGAGCGGACCCGCCCACAGGTCGATCGGCGTGCCCGAGATGCTGGCGGCGGCGGCATCCTGCGTCTGGCGGGTATGCTGGAACGGGCCGTTCTCGGGCACGATATAGGCGAGCGCCGCGGCGGAGGGTGCCGCGCCTCCGAAGATGTTGATCGGCTGGCAGCCGTTGGCCCGCGCGGTCGCATTGGCGCAGACGATCTGGCCGTTGAGCGTCGTCGCGTTGATCGCCTGATTGTACCGGCCGTTCAGGCTGATGTTGTCGACATTGATGTCGGTGATGTTGATGCCGTGCTCGTAATAGATGTCATAGGTCCAGTTGGACCCGAGCACATCGGCCTTGCCCTTCAGGCCGCCGACGAAGCGATACTGGCGGCGATCGGTATTGACCTTGATGTTCGGCAGGATGGCGTTGCTGAGGCCATAGCCGAAGGTGGTGACGCCGTTGGCGGCGCAGGCGGCGCTGACCGACGCGGGCAGATAGGGGTTCGAACACTGGATGGTCAGGCCGGTCTTCGAGGCACCGGGATTGGGCTGGTTGTTGGTCTTGACCTGCGCGATATTGGCGGTGACGTACAGCTCGGTATCCGGCGCGATGTCGTAGCCGACGCGGGTGTAGCCGTTGATCCGCTCCAGCGCCGATTGCAGCGACGTGCCCGAACCGACATGGCCCGACTGATCGCCGCCGACGCAGAAGCCGACGTAGCAGCCGATGACGTTGCCGCCCGCGGTCTTCGACGGCACGCCGTTCGATCCGTACTGGAACGGGAAGGGGTTGCCGTTGACGTCGAATGCCGTGCCCTGCAGCGGGCCGCTGCTGATCAGGCCGTACTTCGTATATTGATAGGCTTGCGCATGGTCACGGTAGAGGAATTGCGGCGTGCCGCCGGCGCGGTTGCCGGTGTCGACCAGCGTCGAGGCGCGATACCAGTCGCGGCTGCCGGCGAGGTCCTCACCATAGTTGCCGGGGCCGACGCCCTGATCCTTCGCATATTCGCCGCTGAGGATGACGTGCAGCTTGTCGCCCGCGAACGCCTTGCCGACCGCGAGCTGCGCCAGCACCTGACCGTCGTCGCCGTAAGTGGTGATGCCGGTTTGAAGGTTGCCCTTGACGCCGGTGAAGCGGGTATCGGTGATGAAGTTGACGACGCCGCCGACCGCATCCGAGCCGTAGGAGGCGGAGGCGCCGCCGGTGACGATGTCGACGCGCTTGATGAGCAATTGCGGGAACTGGCTGATGTCGGTCACGCCGGTGACGTTGGCGCCGATCACGCGCTGTCCGTCGAGCAAGGTCAGGGTGCGGATCGTCCCCAGACCGCGCAGCGACAGCGAGCTCAGCCCCTGCTGGCCGCTCGACGTGCTGAACGTGCCCGTCGTCGCACCGGTCGATCCTTGCAGCGAGGGCAATTGCACGACGGTGTTGAAGATGTTCGCCTGGGCATTCTGCTGGATCTGCTGTTCGCCGATCACCGTCGTCGGGGTCGGCGCGTTGAAGCCGTTGGCGGTGATGCGGGTGCCGGTGACGACGATGTCGCTCGCCGGGGCCTCCGCCTGCGGCGCATCGGCGGTGCCGTCGGTGGTGGTGGTCGGTTTGACGAGCTGGTCGGGCGCGGCGGGGTCTGCCGAGCGGGTCGAATCGGGCACCGCCGACTGATCCTGCTGCGGCAGCGGCCGCGCGAACGCCGGCACCGACACCAGCATCGCCGCAAGTGCCATCACGCTGGTAGCGCTACCCGAAATACCCGCAAGGCGTCGCCGATCGCGCAAGACCATCTTCATCATCCATCCCCTTGTCCGCAGGGTCCGCGCCGGGCTCGCCGGTCTGATCCCTGATCCTGCGGCCAGTCTACGCAAAGACGGTCGCCGCGGCATCTACGACCAAAGTCGATTCGTGCCGCAGCGGCAGGAGTTCAGGGGCGCGCGGTGTAGAGCGCGTGATGGGTCAGGATGAACAGCGTACCACCGTCTGCACCGCCGAACAGCAGTTGCAGCGGCCGGTCGGGCACGTCGATCCGGCCCTGTTCGCGGCCGTCGGCGGCGTAGACGAACACCTGCCCGTTGGCGACGTAGACGCGCCCGTCGGGACCCGCGACGACGCTCTCGCCGCCGCGTGGTGCGAACGGCTTGAGATCGGTCACCGCGCCGCCGGCGCCGACCAGACCGCTATAGGTGCGGTTCTCCGAGCCGTTGGCGAGATAGACGCGCCCGCCCGGTTTGGCGGTGATCAGGCCATACGTGTCGAGCGTATCCGAGAAGCGCCAGCCGCGGTGATCCGCCGGCCCCTGCTGCCAGACGCGGAAGGCGGGCAAGGCGAGGCTGCCGTCGGGCGAGACGTATTCGCGGGGCTTGGCGATCGCCATGTCGCGCGCGAACATCTCGGCAAGCGTGGTGAAGCGATCGGTTGCCGGATCATATTGGTCGCGGAATTCGCCGTTGTTCCACAGACTGCCGGGCAGGACGATCCGCGGATGCGCGGCGGCCGGCCTGGCCGCCAGCACGTCGACGGCGGCGGGACGCTTGGGATCGAGGCTGTAGACGGTCGCCGCGGCGCCGGCGGACGACAGCACCATCAGCCGGTCCGACGCATCGACCGCGAGATTGACCGCGTCGAGCGGCGCGTCGGACACCACCGACAGGCCCTCGCCGGCGCTCCAGCCGTGGATGCGCTGCATCGGGCGGTCGACGAAATAGAGCTTGCCGGCACGGTCGACCGCACCGCCGCCGAGCGCGTGGAAGCCGCCGGCGACGCGCGTCACCGGGATCGCGGTGGATGGCGCCGCGACCGGCGCGTCGGTGACGTCGAGTACCGCGAACTCGCGCTCGCGCACCTCGGCGCCGCGGGTGATGTCGCGGATCGCATTCTCGTACGGATATTTGCTCGCGCGCAGATAGGTGCCGCAGCCGGCGGCGTCGCAGGTCGAGAAGCCGCTCTCGGCATTCACATGCACGTTGCGAAAACGGATGCCGGTCGAGCCGGTCAGCGTGATCGCCGCCGGGGCGCCCTGCAGCGAGCGGGTGACGCGATAGGCGTGGAGGTTGGCGAACAGGATGTCGCGCGAGTTGCGGATCTCGAACGCCACCGTGTCGCGGCTCTCGCCGGCCTCCTCCTCGGTCTGCGGCGCGAGGAATTCCCAGTTGCGCACGCGGTCGAGCACGATTTCGGCGCGGCGATGATGCTCCGCGGACATTTGATAGACGTGCCCCGGCGTGTCGGTGTCGGAGACGAGCAGCCCGGCCGCGGCATAGGTGCTGGGCGTCCACAGGCCGTTGAACGTGCCGCCGCCGCCGTCGGTCACCCACAGGCTGGCATTTTGGCCGTCCCAGCGCTGCTTGGGATCGGCATCGCCGCTGTGGTCGGCGTTGTAGGGATCGAAGCGGCTGCCGTCGGCGCGGAAGGTGCCGTGGCCGCCCTGGAACTTGACGTCGTCGACCAGCGAGCGCTCGCCGGCGCGCCATAGCAAGGCGGTCGCGCGCGGGTTGCGGCCGCCGGTGGCGAGGCCGAGGCCGGAGACGATCGCGTCGCCGCCCCTGGCGCTGGCAAGCAGCGCGCGCGGGCCGCCGACGCCGCGGAAGGCGGAACTGTCGTCGGCGAGGACGATCTGGGTCAGGCTGGGGTGGAGGCCGATCAGCACGCTGTCGGGGCGCAATGTCAGCGTGTCGCTGACTCGGTAGAAGCCGGCGGGGAAATACAGCACGCGCCGGCTGGCGATCGCGCGTTGCAGCGCCGCGGTATCGTCGGTGGTGCCGTCGCCGGTGACGCCGAGGTCGCGGACGTTGGTCCAGGCGGCGACCGGCGGCAGCAGGCGGATCGCCGGGTCGCGGCGCTTGGGCGTGCCGGAGAGCGGCACCGCATCCATCCGGGTGGCATAGCTGCCCATTGCGCCGAGCGCGGGCACCGTGAGGCCATAGGTGAAGGCGCGGACGCGGTAGCGTGCGCCCGACCCGGCGACCGTCTTGCCGCTGTCGCGGAAGTGCGCGAACACCGGCGTGCCGACCGCGGTCGCATCCTCGAAGCCGATCTGCGTATAGGCATTGCCTTCGTTGCTGATGATGACGCCGGCCTTCGAGACATTCTCGAACCGCACCTGCTTGCCCCACAGCCAGTCGCCATAGCCGCGATCGATTTCGATCCCGACCGGCACGTTCCGGAACACGGTGTTGACCAGGGTCAGCCCCGCCTCATGCTCGCGGATCGCGGCGTCGCGCTGCCCTTCGAAGGTCGCATCGAGCAGCGTATACTGCCACGCGGGCGAGGGCTTTTCGGTCAGGATGCCATAGCGGCCGCCGAAGAAGCGCAGGTCCTGCCCGATATTGCCGACCTGATAGATGCCCGCGAGGCCCGAGCCGAGATGAAAGTCGATATGGCTGAGATAGGCGTGCTGCGCGGCGTGGAAGCGTACCGCGGTCGCCGCCGGATTGCCGTCGCCGATCTCGAAATCGACATTGGCCATCGCCGAATAGAAGGTGCCCGAATTGGCGTCGGCGATGCCGGGATCGAACGGGACGCTGGTCGGCGGCGGCACCGGCACCGGCGGGCGCGGCGGCTCGCCTGGGCGGACGGGCAAGGTGCCGGTGAAGAATACCATGCTGCCGACGCCGCGCTGGAAGCCGGGCGTCTGCGGGGCGAGCAGGATGACGGGGCGGCGCTTGCCGACACCGAACAGGCGCACGCCGGGCCGCATGAACAGCGTGCGGGTGATGCGGTAGCGGCCGGTCGGCAGGAAGACGAGCCCGCCGCCGCCTTGCGCCGCGACCGAATCGATCGCGCGCTGGATCGCAACGCTGTCGTCGGCCGCGCCGTCGCCCTTGCCCGCGACGGTGACCGCGCGCGGATCGGCCGGCGCGGTCGCGAAGGTGGAGACTGAAGGCATCGCCGCGAGCAGCGGCGTGGCGGTGCCGGCGAGCAGCAGCGCGGCAAGGGGGGGCAGGCGGTGCGCCGCCCGGAACGTGGCTGTCATCTCGGCGTTTTCCTTGCAGTGGGCGTGGGAGCGTCCCGTGATCGCTTCGGAGTAGGATCGCACGCGCGGGGCGACGATTGCGACAAAGGTCGTAATGGTCAGCCGGGCGCGGACGCGGGATAGCAAGAATATCGTCACGCCGGCAGCTCGGCCGGCCTCGAACGCAAGGGTAGCGCGTGCAGGGACAAGCAGGGACCGATCGCGCTTATGCCGTCGTCGTCATGGGCGTGAGCGGCAGCGGCAAGTCGACGCTGTCGACGCGGCTCGGCGCGGCGCTCGCCTGCCCGGTGCTGGAAGGCGACGCGTTCCATTCCCGCGCCAATGTCGCCAAGATGCAGGCGGGCCATCCGCTCACCGACGAGGATCGCTGGCCGTGGCTCGACCGGCTCGGTGCGGCGCTCGGCGAGGCGGCGCTGGCGGCGCCCGGCCATGTCGCGGTCGCCGCCTGTTCGGCGCTCAAGCGCAGCTATCGCGAGCGGCTGTCCGCCGCCTCGGCGGTGCCGCTGCTGTTCGTGCTGCTCGACACCGGCGCGGCCGAGATCGCGCGGCGGATGGAGACGCGCTCGGGCCATTACATGCCGCCCAGCCTGCTCGGCAGCCAGCTCGCCACCCTTGAGCGGCCCGCGCCCGACGAACCCGCGGTGACGCTCGACGCCGCGCGGCCGGTGGAGGTGTTGATCGCGGAGGCGCTGGCGTGGATCGACGCGCGGCAAGGCGCGGTCGCGGGTTCGGACCACCGGATAGCCCATCCTTCGCCCTGAGTCCGTCGCAGGGCGGTGAGGCTCGGGCCCTTCGACGGGCTGAGGGCGAACGGCGCAGATCGGGAAACGCTCGGCGATCGGGGGAGCCCGGCCCGACTCACGGCATCAGCCGCTTGCGCCCCTGCGACAGATGCCAGCGCATCGCCAGCGCCGCGCCGTCGGCATCGCGGGTGCGGATCGCATCGACGATCGCGTCATGCTCCGCCATCATCGCGCCGATCACCTCGGGCGGGCGGGAGCGCGAGATGTCGACGCCGGCGCGCAGGATGCGCATCACCTCGTCCTGCAGATGGTCGAACACCGGCACGAAGGCGGAATTGCCCGTCGCCTCGACGATCGCGCGGTGGAGCAGCCAGTCCTCGTCATGCGCCGGCGCGTTCGACAGCAAGGCGCTGCGCAACGCCGCGAGCGTATGTTCGATCTCGTCGAGCTGCTGCGGCGAGCGGCGCTGCGCCGCCAGCCGCGCCGCCTCCGATTCGAGCACGAAACGCACCTCGTAGGTGCCGAGCGTCTTGGCGAGCGCATCCATCGGCATGTGCGTGCTGAGCCGTTCGGACGGCCGCCGCTGCACGTAGGAGCCGGCGCCGCGCCGCGCCGCGGTGATCCCGTCCGAGGCGAGCCGCGCCAGCGCCTCGCGGACGATCGTCCGCGACACGCCGAACGAGGCGGCGAGCCGCGATTCGGAGGGCAAACGATCGCCGATCGCGAGCCCTTCGTCGTTGATGATGGCGACGATCGCGGTGTACGCGCGATCGACCAGCCGGACTTCACTCATGGCTGCCTCCCCCGCGTGTGTCAGACGACATAACTGAGCGCGACCACCAGCGCGAGCCCGACCACCGAAATCGTCGTCTCGAGCAGCGACCAGGTCTTGAACGTGTCCGCGGTGCTGGTGCCGACATAGCTTTTCACCAGCCAGAAGCCGGGATCGTTGACGTGGCTGAAGAACACCGAGCCCGCGCCGATCGCCAGCACCACCAGTTCGGGCGAGACGCCGGAGCCGGCGACGACGCCGGGCATGATGCCGACCGCGGTGATCGTCGCCACCGTCGCCGATCCTGCGGCGAGGCGGATGCCGACCGCGACCAGCCAGCCGAGCAGCAACGGCGACACCGCATACATCAACACGAGCCGCGCGAGCAGATCGGAGAGGCCGGCGCTGACCAGCACCTGTTTCAACGCACCGCCGGCGCCGATCGCGAGCAGGATCGCGCCGGCGGCGGCCATCGTCTCGTGCCACACCGCGTCCTGGATCTTCGCTTCGCGCAGCCGGCGACCGAACAGCAGCGGCAGAGCGAGCAAATTGGTGACGAGCAGCGCGATCACCGGGTTGCTCGCCGCGACGAGCCAGCCGGTGCCCTTCAGCCCCGGCGCCATCTGGCCGAGCTCGCCGGTGGCGATCAGCAGCACCGGCAGCAGCACGATCGCCAGCGACGCGAGCCGCCCCGGCGTGGCGAGATCGAGCCGGTGGTCGTGCAGCAGCGGCGGCGCGAGGCGGATGCCGGGGGTGACGAAGCGGGCGAGCACCGGCCCGGCGAGGATCGCGGTCGGAATCGCGATCAGGATGCCGTACAGCATCGTCTTGCCGAGATTGGCGCCGAGCGCCTCGACCGCGAGCAGCGGGCCGGGATGCGGCGGCACCAGCGCGTGGACCACGCCGAGCCCGGCGAGCGCGGGCATGATCAGCCGCAGCTTGGCAGCGTCGCGATCCGCGTCGTCCGCGCCGGCCATCGCCTCGGCGGCGGCGACGACGATCGGCAGCAGCAGGACGAGCCCGGTTTCGAAGAACAGCGGCAGGCCGATGACGATCGCGATGCCCAAGGTCGCCCAGGGTGCGGCGCGCGCGCCGGTCAGCCGCAACGCGCTCTGCGCCAGCGCCGCGGCGGCGCCCGACAGATGCAGCATCGCGCCTAGCGACAGGCCGAGCGCGACGACCAGTCCGGTGCCGCCGATGATGTCGCCGACGCCCTTCTGCACCGCTTTGGCGATATCGGGCAGCGGCAGGCCGGCGAACAGCCCGACCGCGAACGCGCCGCACAGCAGCCCGATGAAGGGATGCAGCCGGCCGCGCACGATCATCAGCACCGCGAGCAGGATGCCGGCCAGCGCCGCGACGACGAGGCGGATGTCCGCGCCGGTCATCGCGACACCGCCGGGGCAGGGGGGAGGTTCGGCTCAAGGCATGTCCCTATCCACCCCGTCACCGCGGACCGGTTGGAGACCTCCGCCAATCTCCAGTGCTCCTGCGAAAGCAGAAGCCCAGGGGTCCCGGACACCGCAAGGCGTTGTTCTGCTTGGCCCTGCGTTCCTGCGTTCGCAGGAACACTGCACAGCGGCAGTGGCCGGGTGGACTTTCGCAGCGGTCTCCAACACGCCCGACGTGACGACCCGCGCGGGGAGAGCGTCTGCGTACCATCAACCTGCTTCGGCGACATACGCGCCGCGGCGCCCGCCTGTCTGTGCCGCATCGACACCCTCCCTCCGCTTCGGCGACGCCTTCGTCTGCCGTTCCTTGCGGTATCTGTAGGACAGGTTTTTGCCTGTCGCCAAGAAAAAAGGCTTGATCCCCACAGGTTGTACGGATCATACAAGAAACCTGTCTAACCGAATCCGCCTTTTTGCCGGATCGGTCGACCAAGATGGAGCGCCCGACACGGGCGACCGCCGGCTTATGGCCACCAGAGGAGGATGACGATGGAAGGGACTTCCCAGATCGCCCGCCAGCCCGCGATCAACGCCGCTGCGGCGCCGGTCGCGGCCTGTGCGCTCGACCAATTGACGCCGACGCAGATGAAGGTGCTGCGCGGTGTCCACTCCGGCTTGCTCAACAAGCAGATTGCCTACGACCTCGGCATCGCCGAGGCGACGGTGAAGGCGCATATGACCGCGCTGATGCGCAAGCTCAACGTGCGCAACCGCACGCAGGTCGCGCTCGCCGCGCAGACGCTGGGCCGGCGCGCCTCCTGAGCCTTTCCCCGCCGGTCCGGTGGGCCGTGCGGCACGACCGATCCCCGGGAGACCTGTCTTGAAGCATATCTGGCTGCTCGCCTCCGCGGCGCTGCTCGCGCCTGCGCCCGCTCTGGCGGCGACGACCTCCGTCTACCTCACCGCGCCCAAGGACGCACGGGCGATCACCGTCCGCGGCGTCGGCGATGGCCGCGCCGACGACAGCGTCGCGATCCAGCAGGCGATCGACGCCGCGGCGCAGGGCGGCAAGGGCGGGATCGTGTTCCTGCCCTCGGGCCGCTACCGGATCAGCCGCACGATCTTCGTGCGTTCCGCGGTGCGCATCTTCGGCGTCGGCGCGACCCGGCCGGAGATCGTGCTCGGCGACAATAGCGAGGGCTTCGGCTCCGGCGTCGCGGCGATGCTCGCCTTCACCGGCGAGGATCAATATCGCGTCGGCAAGGCACCGGTGCCGCCGCGGACCAGCGTGCCATTCGATCCGGCCATCTTCGACGCCACGTCGAGCACCTTCTATTCCGCGCTCGCCAACGTCGATTTCCGCATCGGGGCGGGCAATGCGGGTGCGGTCGCGGTGCGCTTCCGCGTCGCGCAGCACGGCTATATCCGCCATGCCGACTTCCACATCGGCTCGGGCCTCGCCGGCGTCTATCAGGCGGGCAACGAGTTCGAGGATCTGCGCTTCTTCGGCGGCCGCTACGGCATCATGTCGGAGAAGACGTCGCCGGCGTGGCAGTTCACGCTGATCGATTCCGACTTCCAGGGCCAGCGCGACGCGGCGATCCGCGAGCATGAGGTCGACCTGACCTTGGTCAACGTCGCGATCCGCGACACGCCGGTCGGCATCGAGATCGACCGCGGCTATTCCGATTCGCTGTGGGGCAAGGACGTCCGCTTCGAGAACGTGTCGCAATCGGCGGTGCTGATCTCCGAGGAGAAGAGCGTCTTTACGCAGATCGGCTTCGACAATGCGATCGGCATCAACACGCCGACCTTCGCGCGTTTCCGTGAGAGCGGGACGACCGTCGCGGGCAAGGGCGCGCGCTACCGCGTCAGCGACTTCTCCTACGGCCTCAAGCTGGCGGGGCTGGGGACGATCGGGGATTATGCCACCGACGTGACGATGGCGCCGCTCGCTCGCGTACCGGCGCGACCGCGGCCGGCGATCGCCGCGCTGCCGCCGGTCAAGGCGTGGGCGAACGTCCACGACCTCGGCGTCAAGGGCGACGACACCACCGACGACACCGCCGCGCTGCAACGCGCGATCGACACGCATCGCGTGCTCTATCTGCCGATGGGCCGCTATCGCGTCACCGATACGCTCAAGCTGCGCCCCGACAGCGTGCTGATCGCGCTGCACCCCAGCCTCACCCACGTCTATCTGCCCGACGAGACCCCCGCCTATATGGGCGTCGGCGGCGCCAAGGCGCTGATCGAAAGCGCGAAGGGCGGCAACGCCATCGTCCACGGCCTCGGCCTGTGGACCGGCGGGGTCAATCCGCGCGCGACCGCCTTGCTGTGGAAGGCGGGCGAGGCGTCGATGGTCAACGACGTCAAGATCCAGGGCGGCGGCGGCACGCTGCTGACCAAGGGCAGTCCGATCGGCTTCGGCGATCCGCGCGCGCGCTTCGACGGCCAATATCCCAGCATCTGGGTGACCGACGGCGGCGGCGGCACCTTCTCCGCGCTCTGGTCCCCCAACACGCTGGCATCGGCGGGCTTCTACGTCTCCGACACCAAGACGCCGGGCCATGTCTACCAGCTGTCGGCGGAGCATCATTACCGCCACGAGATCGTCCTCGACCATGTCGAGAATTGGGAGTTCCTCGCGCCGCAGACCGAGCAGGAGGTGCGCGACGGCGTCAACGCGATCTCGACCGAATTCCGCAATTCGCGCAACATCCTGTTCGCCAATTACCATGCCTATCGCGTCACCCGCTCGATCAAGCCGATGGACACCGCGGTGCGGCTGTACGATTCGGGCGACATCCGATTCCGCAACGTCCATGTGAACGCCGAAAGCGGCTTCGCGAGCTGCGACGCCAAGGGCTGCGGCACCTATTTACGCGCGAGCAAATATCCGTTCGAGAATGCGATCAAGGACATGACCCGCCAGCAGGAGGTCCGCGAGCGCGAATTCGCGAAGCTCGATGTTCCCGCCGCGCCCGCCACCGCGGCGACCGCTTCGGCGGTGCCGGTCTCGGCCGGGGTGCGCAAGCTGGCCGACGGCTTCTATTCGATCGCCGGCGCGGCGACCGACAAGGCCGGCAAGCTCTATTTCATCGACCGCTTCTTCCAGCGTATCCACGGCTGGTCGCAGGCGGAGGGTCTGTCCACCGTCGCCGACGCGCCGCTCGACGCGGTCAACCTCGCGGTCGACAAATCAGGGTCGCTGCTGATCCAGTCCTCGGCAGGGCGCGACGGCAGCGTCTATAGCATCGATCCCGCCAGGCCCGCCGACGTCCGCGTCATCGCGCCGACGCCGGTGCGCGCCGGTCGCAAGGCGGCGACGCTGTTGCCGGTCAACGTGTGGGCGAACGGCGAATTCGCCGATCGCCTCGATCCCAAGACCTATAGCTATCCGACCATCGCCGACTTCTTCACCGGCAAGATGGGCGAGGCCAAGGCGCAGGAATATGTCTCGCCCGACGGCTCGCTCGCGTTGCCCGCGTTCCGCGTCTGGAACCAGGGGCCGGACGATCACCAGGGCTGGCGCTGGTCCGACACGCTCGATTCCTACGGTTTCGTCGCGGCGGCGCCGGGCAGCCGCGTGACGCTGACCAACGCTTCGGAGAACCGGACGTACAGCGGCCTCGTCGGCGAGGGCGGGCAGGTCACCGACCTCAAGGTCGTCGCCGACCGCGGCGGCGAGAGCGTCGCGCAGGATGCCGCCGGCAACCTCTATGTCGCGAACGGGCAGGTGTTCGTCTATGGCGCTGACGGCGCGCTGCAGCGCCGGATCGACGTGAACGAACGCCCGTTGCAACTGGTGATCGGTGGCGCCGACCGGAAGACGCTGTTCATCCTGACGCACCACGCGCTGTACGCGACGGGCCTCTGACCAACGGACGGGATGCGCGGCATGACTGTCGCGCACCCCGGCATGCCCGTCGGAGTTCGGCGAACGACATTCGCCGGTAGCGTAATTATCGATGTCGGGTGCTGCCGCTGGTGACCCCTACGAGAATCGAACTCGTGCTTTCGCCGTGAGAGGGCGACGTCCTAACCGCTAGACGAAGGGGCCGTATGCGGTGAGGGAGCGCCTCTAGGCCGCGGGGGCGGGGGCGTCAAGCGGCAATCGCCGACGCCCCCGTATTCACCGGCTTAGGCGGCGGCCTTGCGGCGTTCCGCCATTTCCTCGTTGAGCATCTCGGCGAGGAGGAAGGCGAGTTCGAGGCTCTGGCCGGCGTTGAGCCGCGGATCGCAATGCGTGTGGTAACGGTCGGCGAGGCTCTGTTCGGTCACGTCGATCGCGCCGCCGGTGCATTCGGTGACGTTCTGGCCGGTCATCTCGGCGTGGATGCCGCCGGCATGCGTGCCCTCGGCGCGATGCACCGCGAAGAAGCCGCGGACCTCGGCGAGGATGCGGTCGAACGGCCGCGTCTTGTATCCGGTCACCGCCTTGACGGTGTTGCCGTGCATCGGGTCGCAGCTCCACACCACCGGATGGCCTTCGCGCGTCACGGCGCGGACCAGCTTGGGCAGCGATGCCTCGATCTTGTCGTAACCATAGCGGGTGATCAGCGTCATCCGCCCCGGTACGCGGCCGGGATTGAGCGTGTCGAGCATACGCAGCAGCGCGTCAGGATCGAGGCTCGGCCCGCATTTGACGCCGATCGGATTGCCGATGCCGCGCAGGAATTCGACGTGCGCCGATCCTTCGAAGCGGGTGCGGTCGCCGATCCACAGGAAATGCGCGCTGGTGTCGTACCAGTCGCCGGTGAGCGAATCCTGCCGGGTCAGCGCCTCCTCGAACGGCAGCAGCAGCGCTTCGTGGCTGGTGTAGAAATGCGTCTGCGCGAGCTGCGGCACCGTCTCGGGATCGATGCCGCAGGCGGCCATGAACTCGAGCGCCTCGCCGATCCGATCGGCGGTCTCGGCATATTTCTTCGACCAGGGGCTGCGGCCCATGAAGTCGTGCGTCCAGCGATGCACCTGATGCAAATTGGCATAGCCGCCCTGCGCGAAGGCGCGCAGCAGGTTGAGCGTCGCCGCCGATTGCGAATATGCCCGGATCATCCGCTGCGGATCGGGAATGCGGCTTTCGGGCGTGAAGGCGATGTCGTTGACGTTGTCGCCGCGATAGCTCGGCAGCTCGACCCCATCGATCGTCTCGTTGGGAGCGGAGCGCGGCTTGGCGAACTGGCCCGCCATGCGGCCGAGCTTCACCACCGGCAGCTTCGACGCATAGGTCAGCACCACCGCCATCTGCAGGATGACGCGGAAGGTGTCGCGAATGTTGTTGGCGCTATGCTCGGCAAAGCTTTCGGCGCAATCGCCGCCCTGGAGCAGGAACGCCTTGCCGGCGGCGACGTCGGCAAGCTCGGCGGTCAGGTTGCGCGCCTCGCCCGCGAAGACGAGCGGCGGATAGGTCGCCAGCGTGTCGGTCGCGCGGGTCAGCGCCGCGGCGTCGGGATAGTCGGGAAGCTGGCGGGCCTCTGCCTTGGTCCAGCTGTCGGGGGCCCAGTTCGCGGCCATGATCTGTCGTCCTTCGGGTCTAAACGCGTCGCGACATGCGCCCAAAACGGCCCTGACGCAATGAAGGAAGGCTTTGGCGCCGCATGGCGGGGGCTTTGCCGGTGCCGCCGGCGGCCACGGATGCTGGCGGAATCGCCAGCCGGTCTGCTAGCAGGCTATTCGGGTGTGGGGCCACGGGGGACAGACGATGAAACGGGCGATGATGATCCTGGCGCTGGCGACCGCTGCGCCGATTGCCGCGCGCGATTTGCCGGTGCCGCCGGGCAAGAGCTGGCAACATGCGGAGACCGGATTGATTTTGCGGTCCCAGCTCGCCGGCCTGCCGCGCGGCGCGCTGACCGATGCCACGCAGAGCGAACACGATGTCGCCGCGCAATTCGAAGCGCCGGATGGCAGCGTCAGCGCGACGGTCTACCTCTTCCATCCGGCGGTGCCCGACGTCGCGCTGTGGTTCGACCGGTCGCGTACCGCGATCGAGAGCCGCGACCTGTTCCGCAATGCGGCGCCGGCGTCCGCCGATCCGATCGCCTTCGCCGCGCCGGGCGCGACCGCCGCATCGTCGTTGCGGCAGGTATATGCCAATGCCGGCAAGGGGTATCGCAGCACTGCGCTCGCGGTCGTGCCCGTGGGCGAATGGATCGTCAGTATCCGGATGAGCGCCAAGGCGCTGACCGCGGAGCAGCTCGATGCGCAATTGCAGCAGGCGATCGCGACGATCCACTGGCCACGGCCGGCCGGTCCCGCGGCACCGGCGGCGACGCCGATCAGGGCGTGCGCCACGCCGCTGGTGTTCACGCACGCCAAGCCGATCAAACCCGCGGGCGGCGACATGCTGATGGCGTTGCTCGCCGGTAGTATCGCGGCGAAGGCGAAGGCCGATCCCGCCACACCGCCCCAGCCGCGACCCATATGGTGCCGCGAGGGCGATACGCGCCTCGAATATGGCGTCTATCGAGCCGATGGGGCGGGGTATGAGATGGCGTTGTACGATGCCGGCCGGACGGTCAGCGTCTATCCCTCGCTGATGGGCCAAATCGACAAGAGCGGAACCTATACCGTGGCGCTGACCGACGTCGACGGCACGGTGTCGAGCTTCCCGTCCTTCGACGGATTGCCGACCCCCAAACAGGTGTGGGAGCTGGTCGCCAGCGGCAAGCGTACCGGCGTGTCGAAGGGCAATCAGGTGACCATCGATGCCAAGAGCGTTCGGTAGAGAAGGCGTATCGGAGGTTTCGCGGGCGAACGCGCTGCTCTAGGGCGGCGGGATGAACAAGGCTCTGCTGTGCATCGCGCCCGTATTGCTCGGGATCTGGAGCCCGTCGCCGGCCCGGGCGCAGGATAGCGCCGCGACCTTCACGGCATTGCGTGCGGTGGACGGGCGGATGGCGGGGATCGCCTATCGGCTGACCAGCGCCAATGCCGCGTTGTGCCGCGAGACGGCGCCGACGCCGGGCTGGGCGCTCCATGCGATCGACCAATATGACGCGCCGCTGCGCGACCAGGCACGCCGCAGCTTCGGGTTCGAGACGCCGATCGCGGTCGAGGCGGTGGTCCCAGGCTCACCCGCGGCCGCCGCGGCGGTGCGCGAGGGCGATTCGATCGTCGCGATCGACGGCAAGCGGGTCGATGGCGCAGTGCCGGGCAAGACCGCGACCAGCGCCGCGCGCGATGCGGTGATCGCGACGATCGCCGGCCTGCCCGCCGACAAGCCGCTGCGCGTCGACCTGCTGCGCGACGGCAAGGCGCGCAACGTCACCATCGCCGCGTCGCCGGGCTGCCGCAGCGCGTTCGAGGTGCTGCTCGGGCCGGGGATGGACGCATCGGCGGACGGGCGGATCGTGCAGATCGCGGTGCGCTTCTTCGAACGCTACACCGACGACGAGGTCGCGGTGGTCGTCGCGCACGAGCTGGCGCACAACATCCTCCATCATGCCGCGCGGCTCGACGCCGCCGGGGTGAAGCGCGGCCTGCTGTCGGAGGTAGGGCGCAACGGCCGGCTGTTCAGGCTGACCGAGGATCAGGCCGATCTGCTCGGCATGTATCTGTTGCGCAACGCCGGCTACGACCCGCAGATCGCGGTGCGCTTCTGGCGCGAACATGGCGGCGACGTCGACGGCGGCCTGTTCCGCAGCCGGACGCACCCGTCCTCGGCGGCGCGCGCCAAAGCGCTGGAGGCGGAGATCGCGCGCATCCCCGCGAACGCACCGAGGCCGTACGTGCCGCCGATCATCGCGACGGCGGATCAGCCGCTGCAATAGAGAGGCGCGACCGTCGCCGGTTACGGCGTTACCTTCCAGTCCCAACCGAGCGGATCGCCGTCCATCACCTCGACCCCCAGCGCGGTGAGTTCGTCGCGGATCGCGTCGGAGCGCGGGAAGTCCTTTGCCGCGCGCGCCTCGCGACGATCGGCGAGCCGCGCCGCGATCCCCGCTTCGTCGATGCCGGCGCTGGCCGGGCGGACGCGCAGGTCCTCGCGGGACAGCGCCGTCAGGCCGAGCCCGAGCACCGCGTCGAAATCGCCGAGCGCGGCGAGCCGGGCGGCGGGGCCGATCGTCTTGTCGGCGAGCAATTCGTCGAGCACCGGCAGCGCCTTGGGCGTATTGAGATCGTCGGACACCGCCGCATCGAGCCGCTCGATATAAGGCGCGGCGGAGGCGGCGCCTTTGCCTTCGCCGCGGGCACGGAGCGCCGCGACGGTCTGGACGTAGCGTTTCAGCCGCGTCTGTGCCGCAGCGAGATTCTCCCAGGAGAATTCCAGCTCGCTGCGATAATGCGCCTGCAGGCACATCAGGCGATAGGCGAGGGGGTGGAAACCGCGCTCGACCAGCGTCGGCAGGATGAGGAATTCGCCCGACGACTTGGACATCTTGCCGGTGCGGTCGACGAGGAAGTTGTTGTGCATCCATAGCGTCGCGCCGGTGTCGGCGGTGCCGCTGAACGCCTGATTCTGCGCGATCTCATTGGGATGGTGGATCTCGCGGTGGTCGATGCCGCCGGTGTGGATGTCGAAATGGGCGCCGAGATACTGGCGGCTCATCACCGAACATTCGAGATGCCAGCCGGGCGCGCCGCGGCCCCAGGGGCTGTCCCATTCCATCTGGCGATGCTCGCCCGGCGCACTGGTCCGCCAGATCGCGAAGTCGGCGGCGTGGCGCTTCCCCGCCACCGTCTCGATCCGGCCCTCGGCGGGACCGTCGTCCCGGGTGCCGGCGAGGCGGCCGTAATCGGGGACGGTCGAGGTGTCGAAATAGAGGCCGTCGGGAAGCTGATAGCAATGTTTCGCGGCGATCGCCTCGCCGAAGGCGATCATGCCCTCGACGTGGTCGGTGGCGAGCGGGAAGCGGGCGGGATCGCGGACGTTGAGATCCTTGAGGTTCGCCTTGAATGCCGCGGTGTAATGCGCGGCGACCGCCCAGATGTCGCGGCCGCTGGCGCGCGCCGCGGCCTCCATCTTGTCGTCGCCCGCGTCGGCGTCGCTGGTCAGATGGCCGACGTCGGTGATGTTGATGACATGGGTCAGGCCATAGCCCTTCCACGTCAGCACCCGGCCGAGCGTGTCGGTGAACAGATAGGCGCGCAGATTGCCGATATGCGCATAATGATAGACCGTCGGCCCGCATGAATAGATGCGGACGTCGGCGGGGTCGGCGGGCTGGAACAGCTCCGTCATGCGGGTCAGGCTGTTGTGGAGCGTCAGCGGCGTCATGCGGGCGCTCTAGCCCGGCGGAGGCGTCCGCGCCAAGGGGCGTGACGTCAGCGCCGCAGCGGCAGATCGTCGCGCAGATAGACGAGCAGATGCGCGTCCTCGCGCGGCACCGCCAACACCCGGCGATAGCGCGCGGCGAGCGCCTGCGTCATCGCCGCCTGGCTGTCGCGGTTCCACGGCGCCATCGGCGCGTCCATCGTCACGATCACCGGCGGCCGGCCGGCGAGGATGCGGCGCACCTCGGCGGCCTCGTCGATGCCGGTGGCGCCCTGTTCGGCTTCATAGGCGAGCGTCGATGGGAAGGCGTAGGCGGTGGGGATACAGGCAGAAGCGAGATGGTAGAGGATGGCGTCGCCGGCGAAGACATAGGGACAACCGCCGCGGTCGTTCGCCGCCATCACCCGCGCCACCGCGCGCGCCGATGCAGCCTCGGTCGGCACCAGCGCCACCCGCGCGACGAACAGCAGCAGGCCATAGCCGAGCAGCGCGACGGGTGCCGCCCGGTACCGGCCGAGCGCCACACCGGCGATCATCGCCAGCGGCACCATCAGCGGCAGCGCATAATGATCGAAGAAGGCGCCGATCATCGCGAAGGCGACCAGCGCCGCGGCGAGCCAGCCGAAGGCGATCGCCATCTCGGGCCGGCGCGGCCGCACCCGCCACGCGAGCGATACGCAGGCGATGAACGGCAGCAATTGCGCGGTGGTGCCGGCGAGCCGTGCGGCGATCTTGGCGGCCGGATAGCCCTTGCGCAGCGAGACCGAGGCGAAATTGGCGAACCAGAATGCGTCGAACACCGCCGGCCCCTGCCACCGGTAGAATAGCACGACCACCGCGGTCGGCAGGATGCCGAGCACCGCCCAGACCAGCCCCGAAACCCCGAGCCGCGCGAGCGAAGCGCCCGCGCGGCGGAGATACCAGAGGTGGACGAGCCCGAAGAACGCGCCTTCGACGACCGGCGTATATTTGGTCTGGATCGCGAGGCCCGCGAGCAGGCAGGCAGCGCAACCGTTGGCGACGATCGCACCGCTGGCGCCGCGCGCGGCGAGCTGCGGCAGGCGCAGCGTCAGCACTGCCGCGGCGGCGACGAACAGATTGTAGAAGACCGGCGACTGCCCGCCGCGCCCGCTGAGCAGCGACAACCACAGCACGTAAGCTAGGCCGGCGACCAGCGCCCCGCGCGGCGTCGCGCCGAGCCGCAGGCTGCCGCGCGTGACCAGCCAGGCGGTCGCCGCGGCGAACAGCGTCGCGACGAGCTGATAGGCGAGGATGCCGTCGCCGGGCAGCAACCGCATCGCCGCGAAGATCAGGAACAGTCCCAATGGCTTGCGATCCCACAGATCGACATAGGGCAGGGCGCCGTGGAGCAGGCGGTCGCCGACGAGCAGATAATATTGCTCGTCGACATGGATGATCGGATTGCCGAAGTCGCGGCCGCGGACCAGCAGCGCCCAGCCGAGCAGCAGCAGGAAGGTCGCCATGGCGCCGGGACGGCTGGCGGGGACGGTCGTCGCTGCGGCCGGGGAACGCGCCATAATGATCATGCCGCCCCCTTAAATCCGGCGATCCCCACCGTCATGCAGCATTTTTTTGTGCGGGCAGGTGTGGAACGTCCAATTCGGTATCGTCTGTCATTCGGGGCATCGCAGCGACTGACGCGCGGAGCCGACATGGCCCGCGGGGGGGTGGGCCATGTCGGCATGCGCAGCGGTCCGCGATGCCACCGAGACCGTCTGCCGGGGGCATCATGTTTCTGATCAACGACCACGATCCGTTGTCCCGCAGCGCGGCGGGGTCTTCGATCGCCGCGCGGCGGCTGGATCGCCGGCCGACGCCGCTGTGGACCGTGCTGATCCCGTTCTTCAACGAGCGTGATTATCTCGCCGCGACGATCGCCAGCCTCGCCGCGCAGAGCGTGCGCGCGATCATGATCCTGGTCGACAACGGCTCGACCGACGGCAGCGCCGAGGTGGCCCGCGCCGCGGTCCGCGCGCACGGGCTCGACGCGCTGGTCATCACCGAGACGACGCCGGGCAAGGTCGCGGCGCTGCGCGCCGGCCTCGGCTGGGTGCGGACGCGCTATGTCGCGACTTGCGACGCCGATACGCTGTATCCGCCGCACTATCTCGCCGAGGCGGAGCGGCTGTTGCAGCGCGACCGCTGCGTCGTCGCCGGCGCCTATTTCGTCGCCCCCGGCGCCGATCAGGCGGCGTTGGATGCCGAGGCGCGCAAGATCCTGTCGGCGGCCAAGCTGCTGCCGCGGCAATGCCATGCCGGCGGTGCCGGCCAGTGTTTCGACGTCGAGGCGTTGCGCGCGGTCGGCGGGTTCGACGCGGCGATCTGGGGCTATATCCTGGAGGATCACGAGGTCATCCACCGCACGATGACGCGGGGACGGATGCTCTATTCGCAGGACCTGTGGTGCATGCCCTCGCCGCGCGAGCGCGACCGCGAATCGATCCGCTGGACGCTGTTCGAACGGCTGGTCTATTCGGCGACCGCGCCCTGGGCGGGCAGCTGGTTCTTCTATCGCTTCCTCGCGCGCCGGCTGCAGCGTCGCAAATTGCTCAGCGTCCAGATGCGCGAGCGCGCGCATCAGCATGTGGAGGGCGCGGCCGTTGCGTAATCTGGTCCTGTGCGCCGACGATTTCGCCTATTCGCGCGGCGTCAGCGAGACGATCGCCGAGCTGGCGGCGAACGGCAAGCTCAACGCCACGAGCTGCATGGCGCTGATGCCGGGCTGGGCGGACGATGCGGCGCTGCTCCGCGATCTGCCCGCGCACGTATCGATCGGGCTGCACCTGACGCTGACGCAGGAACGGCCGCTGACCGACATGCCGCTGTTCGCCCCCGACGGCCGGCTGCCCGAGATCGATCCGCTCGCCGGCCGCGCCGCGCGCCGGCAATTGCCGCTGGAGGAGATCGCGGCCGAGATCGCCGCGCAATTCGACGCCTTCACCGCGGCGATGGGCCGCGCGCCCGATTTCGTCGATGGCCACCAGCATTCGCACGCCTTGCCGGGCATCCGCGACATCGTGCTGTTCGAAACCGCGAGCCGCGCGCCCGACGCCTGGGTGCGCGATTGCACCGATCGGGTCGACGCGATGCTGGCGCGGCCATTCGTGGGAAAGGCGATCGGCAGCGCCTTCCATTCGCGCGGATTGCGCCGGGCGGCGGCGCGCTATCGGTTGCGGTGCAACGACAGTTTCGCCGGCCATTATGATTTCTCGACGGATTACAAACGCTTGTTCCCGCGCTTCCTGCGGCGGGCGGCGGGCATGCATCTCGTCATGTGTCATCCGGGGGCGGGCAAGCGCGCCGGCGACGCGATCGCCGAGGCGCGGCCGCGCGAAGCGGACGTCTTGCGGAAATGGCCGATAGCGGACATGGCGGCGGCGGAAGGGCTGGCGTTTCCAGCCTGACGGGAGCGCGGACGCAGATTGGCCGACGGCGGACTTCGCGCCATCTTCCTCGAACAACGCGCGATGCTGTCGCGACTGTTGACGGCGCGGCTCGGGAACCGCGACGATGCGGAGGATGCGCTGCAGGACATGTGGTTGCGGATCGACCAGCTCGCCGATCAGCCGATCGCGCAGCCGGCCGCCTTCCTGTATCGCGTCGCCAGCAACCTCGCCACCGATCGCCGGATCGCCGCCGCACGGCGCGGCGCGCGCGAGGCGGCGTGGCTGGAGGACCAGCCGACCGCCGACGATGTGCCCGATGCGGAACGGACGCTGGTGGTACGCGACGAACTGCGCGTCATCGAGGCGGCGATCGCCGATATGCCCGAACGGATGGCCACCGCTTTGCGGCTCTATCGCGTTGAAAACAGGCCGCAACGCGCCATCGCCGAGCAATTGGGGATCAGCGTCAGCGGCGTCGAGAAGCTGTTGCAGCGCGCCTACCGGATTATTCATGCCCGCGCCGAACAGATTGGTGCGGATATGCCGGTGGCGCATCGTCATGATGATGGAAGGGGGCAGCGCCTGTGAGCCGTGACGCACCGAACATCATCGACCAGGCGATCGCCTGGCATCTGCGCCAGGATCACATGGCGGCGGAGGAGTGGGAGGGCTTTGTCGCCTGGCTCGAAACCCCCGCGCATGCCCGGGCCTATGACGCGGTGGCGATGCGCGACCGGCTGGTCGCCGAGGCGGCGTTCCCCGAAGCCATCGCCGTACCGGAAGCGGCGAACGACGACCAGCCCGCGACGCGCGGCCGGTGGCGGCTGGCGGCTGGCGGCGCGATGGCCGCGGCGCTCGCCGTCTGGCTGGTGCCGACGACGTTCGGCTCGCACCCCGCCGAAACCGTCTATGCGACCCGCGACGGCGAGCGGCGCGACGTCCGCCTGACCGACGGAACGCAGATCGCGCTCAACGGCGGCAGCCTGTTGCGGGTGAGCGGCGCCGATCCGCGCAGCGTCGCGCTCGATCGCGGCGAGGCGACGCTCCACGTCGTTCACGATGCCGCGCATCCGTTCGAGCTGCGCGCGGGCGATCAGGTGATCCGCGATCTCGGCACGACCTTCGACGTGCTGCACACCGACGAGCGCCTGTCCGTCGCGGTGGCGGAGGGATCGGTGCTGTTCCAGCCCGACGGCGCCGGGCTGCGGCTCGGTGCCGGCGAGGCGGTGACGATGGCGGCGGACCATCGCATCGTCCGCAGCATGGTGCCGGCGGCGGCGGTCGGCGGCTGGCGCAAGGGCGACCTCAGCTTCGAGGGGATACCGGTCGGCGAGGTCGCGGCGAGCCTGCGCCGGCGGCTCGGCGTCGACCTGCGCATCGTCGGCGACTTGTCGCGCCGCCCGTTTACCGGCATGATCCACGTCACAGGCGCTGCCGATCGCGATGTACCGCATCTGGCCGAACTGATCGGGGCGACATGGCGGCGTAATGGCGAAGGCTGGGTATTGGCGGATCGCGGTCCCGCGACGCCTTAGGCTTGTTTCCACCATATTCGCGGCCACCGCCTGCCTGCCGTCGGTCGCGTATGCGCGCGATGTCGTGATTACCCTTGCCATCCCCGCGACGACGCTCGACGCGGCGGTGCTGACGCTGGCGCAGAGCAGCGGCGTCGAGATCGTCAGCACCGAACCGGGCCTCCACGCGGTCCGCTGCCGCCCGTTGCGCGGTACGATGCCGGTCGCGCAGGCGCTCAAGAGGTTGCTTGCCGATACCGGCTATCGCGCGATCGCCGGGCCGGGCGGCATCTATCGCATCGTCGCCGCGCCGCGCCGCGTGCGCCCGCCACGGCCGACGCCGTCCCGTCCCGTCCCGCCGCCCGAGGTGCCCGCCGACATCGTCGTCACCGCGAGCAAGCAGCGCGTGCCCTTGCTGCGCTATCCCGGCAGCCTCACCCTGGTCGGCACGACGGCGCAGTACAATGGCGCGACCGGGGCGATCAGCGACCTGACCAATGCGGTGCCGGTGTTGCAGAGCACGCAGCTCGGGCCGGGGCGCAACAAGGTCTTCATCCGCGGCATCGCCGACAGCAGCTTCAACGGCACCACCCAGTCGACCGCCAGCGTCTATCTCGACGATGTCCAGCTCAACGCCTCCGGTCCCGATCCCGGCCTGCGCCTCTACGACATGCAGGCGGTCGAGGTGATGGAGGGGCCGCAGGGCACGCTGTACGGCGCCGGCGCGATCGGCGGCGTGCTGCGGCTGACCTCGAACGCGCCGATGCTCGACCGGATCGCCGCAGCGATGAGCGGCGGGGTCGTCGCCACGCACGGCGGCGCGGCGGGCTACGACCTGTCGGCGATGGTCAACCTGCCCCTGCTCGACGAGCGGCTGGCGCTTCGCAGCGTCGCCTATGTCGTGCGCGACGGCGGCTATATCGACGATCCCGCGCGCGGGCGCGACGTCAACCGCGTCGGTACCGTCGGCGCCCGCGTCGCGCTGCGCGCCGAGCCCGGCGGCGGCTGGCGGATCGACACCAGCGGCGTCGTCCAGAGGATCCGCGCCGCGGACGGCCAATATGCCGAGAGGAGCGACGGCAGCTACCGGCGCAGCAGCCGGATCGCGCAGCCGTTCGCGGACCATTTCCTGTTCGGCCGCGTCGTCGTCGCCAAGGATTGGGACAGCGGCCTGCACCTCGTCTCGGCGACCGGGGTGGCTGATTATCACACCAGCGAGGTGTTCGACGCGACGCCGCGCGGCGTCGGGCGGCCGCTGGCCTATAGCGTCGACACCGCCAAATTGCTGCTGTCGCACGAGATGCGGCTGTCGCGTTCGACCTCGGCGGGCAATTCCTGGCTCGCCGGCTTCACCCTGGTCAGCGACCGGTCGGCGCTGTCGCGCGCGCTCGGCCTGACCGGCAACCAGATGGATATCGTCGGCGTCACCAACGTCACCCGCGCCGCCTCGGCGTTCGGCGAAATGACGCTGGCGGTGACCCCGAACCTGTCGGTGACGCTCGGCGGGCGCTTCACCAGCGCGCGGATCGACGGCGAACCGTCGGCGACGCGGCGGCCGGGCGCCTATATCCGGGGTCGCTCGACGCAGCGCGCCGATCCGACGCTCGCCTTGTCCTACCGCCTCGCGCCCGACCTCGCGCTGTTCGCGCGCTATCAGACGGGTTTCCGCACCGGCGGGCTGGCGGTCGCGCAGGGGATCGGCCGCGTCGCCAATTACCAGGCCGATTCGATCGCGGTCGGCGAAATCGGCATGCGCCGGCTGCGGCGCGGCACGACCGGGCTCGGCCTGTCGGTGAGCGCATCGACCGCGCGGTGGCGCGGCATCCAGGCCGATCTGCTCAACCGGCGCGGACAGCCGTTCACCACCAACCTCGGCAACGCCAATATCCAGACGCTGGAGGCCTCGCTCGACTGGGTGCCGGTCGCCGGGCTGTGCCTCGATGCCGCGGCGCTCTACACCTACAATCGGGTGCGCGGGCCGGTCGCCGACCAGTCGCGCGAGGACAATCGCCGGCTGCCCGAGACGCCGCCGTTCGCGGGCCATGCCGCGCTGAGTTACGCCTGGGGACAGGGGCGGAGCATCGCGCCGCGGGTGGCGGCGACGCTCGATTATGTCGGGCGCTCGGTGCTCGGCACCGGCGATCTGCTCGACGTCAGCCAGGGCGATTTTACCACCTTCGGCGTCTCGGCGGGGCTGCGCTGGCGCAATCTCGACCTGACGCTCGGGCTCGACAATCTCACCGATGCGGCGGCCAACCGCTTCTCGTTCGGCAATCCCTTCGGCCTCGCCGCGCGCAACCAGGTGACGCCGCTGCGACCGCGCAACGTGCGCGTCGGCGTGTCGGCCGCGTGGTAATGTTTATGGCTGCGGGTCGGCGCGGTCGACCAGCCGCTGCGCCTGTTTGCGATGCGGCGCATCGACCATCCGGCCGTCGATCTGCAACGCGCCCGCGTCCGGCGCCGCGGCGAAGGCGGCGAGGATGCGCCGCGCCGCCTCGACCTGTTCGGCGTCGGGGGTGAAGGCGGCGTTGATCGCCGCGACCTGCGCCGGGTGGATCGCCATCATGCCGGTGAAGCCGTCGCGCGCCGCGCGCCGCGCATAGGCGGCGAGGCCGTCGAGGTCGCGGAACGCGGGGTAGACGGTGTCGATCGCCGCCACCCCCGCGGCATGTGCCGCGAACAGCGTCAGCGACCGCGCCATCTCATAGGGCGGCGTGTAGCGGCCATCGTCCTCGCGGCTGGTCGTCGCGCCGATCGCCGCGGGCAGATCCTCCGCCCCCCACGTGATCCCGGCGAGCGCCACGCCCGCCGCCGCATAGCTGCCGAGGGCGAAGATCGCCGCCGGCGTTTCGGTGGCGATCGGCAGGATCGGCGCGGCGATCCCCGCCGCCGAAAGCCGCTGGGCAAGCTCGCGGACGCTGGCCGCGCCCTCCGCCTTGGGCAGCACGATTGCATCGGGGGACAGGCCTTGAAGCGCGGCGATATCCTCGGCGCACAGCGCGGTATCGAGCGGATTGATGCGCACGAACAGCCGCACCGCGCCCCGCGTCTCACGCAGCCGCACCGCCACCGCGCCCCGCGCCGCGGGCTTGGCGGCGGTGGTCACCGCATCCTCCAGATCGAGGATCAGCGCATCGGCGCCGCTCGCCGCCGCCTTGTCGAACCGCTCCGGCCGGTCGCCCGGCACGAACAACAGCGACCGCAGCCTCATGCCGCCGACCGCTTGAGCAAGGCGGTACGCAGGCACTGGCAGACGATCTCGTCGCGCTGGTTGAGCATCCGGTGCGCGAAGGTGACGATGCCCGCATCGGGCCGCGAGCGGCTGTCCTTCAGGTCGACCACCTCGGTCTCGGCGCGCAACGTGTCGCCGAGGAACACCGGCTTGGGCATCACGAGCTTGTCGTAGCCGAGATTGGCGACGAGCGTGCCGAGCGTCGTGTCGCCGACCGACAGGCCGACCATCAGCGCGAAGGTGAAGGTGCCGTTGACGAGGATCTGGCCGAATTCGCTCGCGCGCGCCGCCTCGGCATCGAGGTGGAGCGGTTGCGGATTGTGCGTCATCGTCGAGAACAGCAGATTGTCCGTCTCGGTCACCGTGCGGCGGATGTCGTGGACGATGCGGTCGCCGACCTGCCATGCATCGAAGCTGCGTCCTGCCATCAAACCTCCTCCACTGCGATCCGCGCGAGCAATGTGCCTTCGGGCACCTGCGCGCCCTCGGCCACCTTGAGCTCCGCCACCACGCCGTCGAACGGCGCGACCAGCGCTTGTTCCATCTTCATCGCTTCCAGCACCAGCAGCCGCTCGCCGCGCGCGACGGTCTGTCCCGCGGCTACGAGCACCGCGATGACGCGACCCGGCATCGGCGACAGGATCGCGCCATCGCCTTCGCCGCCGCCGGCGATCGCATCGGCGCGCGGGGCGCCGAACGGCCATGCCTCGCCGTCGAGGAACAGCACGCCGTCGGCGACGATCCCGCCGGCGGCGGGATGCTCGACGCGATAGGTCTTGCCCCCGACCTCGACATCGACCGCGGTCGCGGCGTCTCGATTGGCGCGGAAGCCGCGCAGCGCCACCCACGGATCGGCACCCTCCGGCAGCAACGCCGCCGCCGCCGCGCCGAGCACCGCGGGGGAGGGCTCCGCCGCCGGGATCAGATCGGCGGCATGACGTTCGATGAAGCCGGTATCGACGCGCCCGGCGACGAAGTCGGGATGCGCCGCCGCCCGCGCGAGGAAGGCGGCGTTGGTCTTCACCGGCCACACCTGCGTGCCGCGCGCCGCCGCGGCAAGCTTCGCCGCCGCCTCGCGCCTTGCGCCGCCATGGACGATCAGCTTGGCGATCATCGGGTCGTAGAAGGGCGTTACCGCGCCGCCTTCCTCGACACCGCTGTCGACGCGGACGTCGGCAGGGAAGCGCAGCCGGTCGAGCGGCCCGGTCGAGGGCAGGAAGCCGCTCGCCGGATTCTCGGCATAGAGCCGCGCCTCCATCGCCCAGCCATGGATCGACAATTCGTCCTGCCGGCACGGCAGCGGTTCGCCCGAGGCGACGCGGAGCTGCCATTCGACCAGATCCTGCCCGGTGATCGCCTCGGTGACGGGATGCTCGACCTGCAACCGCGTGTTCATCTCCATGAACCAGATGCGATCGGCGCGCAGCCCATCGGAGCCGTCCGCGATGAACTCGATCGTGCCGGCCCCGACATAGTCGACCGCCCGCGCGGCCTTCACCGCCGCGTCGCAAACCGCGGTACGCGTCGCTTCGTCCATGCCGGGGGCAGGGGCCTCCTCGATCACCTTCTGGTGGCGGCGCTGGAGCGAGCAATCGCGTTCGAACAGATGGACGACCTGCCCGTGCGTATCGCCGAACACCTGCACCTCGATATGGCGCGGCGAGAGGATGTATTTCTCGATCAGCACCTGCGTGTTGCCGAACGAGGCCGCCGCCTCGCGCTGGCAACTGGCGAGCAGTTCGGCGAAATCTTCGCGTGCATCGACCTTGCGCATGCCCTTGCCGCCGCCGCCGGCGACCGCCTTGATGAGCACCGGATAGCCGATCGCGTCGGCCTCCGCCTGCAGGCGTTCGGGGGACTGGTCGGCGCCGAGATAGCCCGGCGTCACCGGCACGCCGGCGGCGATCATCCGTTCCTTGGCGGCATCCTTGAGGCCCATCGCGCGGATGCTGGCGGGCGGCGCGCCGACCCAGACCAGGCCGGCGGCGACCACCGCCTCGGCGAACTCCGCGTTTTCGGACAGGAAGCCATAGCCGGGGTGGATCGCCGCCGCGTGTGTCTCGCGGGCGGCGGCGAGGATGCGATCCTGCCGCAGATAGCTGTCGGCGGCGAGCGCGGTACCGATGCACACCGCCGCATCCGCCTCGCGGACGAAGGGCATGGCGGCATCGACGTCGGAATGGACCGCGATCGTGCGGATGCCGAGCCGCCGCGCGGTGCGGATGATGCGGCGGGCGATTTCGCCGCGATTGGCGATGAGCAGGCTCTCGATCATGGCCATCACATCCGGAACACGCCGAAGGACGGCGACTGGGGAATGGGCGCGTTGAGCGCCGCGGAAAAGGCGAGGCCGAGCACGTCACGGGTCTGGACGGGATCGATGATGCCGTCGTCCCACAAACGCGCGGTGGCGTAATAGGGGTTGCCCTCGTCCTCGTATTTCTGACGGATCGGCGCCTTGAACGCCTCGGCCTGCTCCGGCGTCCAGCTCTCGGCGTCGCGATGCACCGTGGCGAGCACGCTCGCCGCCTGTTCGCCGCCCATCACCGATATGCGCGCATTGGGCCAGCTGAACAGGAAGCGCGGGGAATAAGCGCGCCCGCACATGCCGTAATTGCCCGCGCCGAAGCTGCCGCCGATCAGCACGGTGATCTTGGGCACCGAGGCGGTGGCGACCGCGGTCACCAGCTTGGCGCCGTTCTTCGCAATGCCTTCCGCCTCATACTTCCCACCGACCATGAAGCCCGAGATGTTCTGGAGGAACAGCAGCGGCACGCGCCGCTGACAGGCGAGCTCGATAAAATGCGCGCCCTTCAAGGCGCTTTCCGAGAACAACACGCCGTTGTTGGCGAGGATCGCCACCGGCATGCCCCAGATGCGCGCGAAGCCGCAGACCAACGTCGTGCCGTACAGCGGCTTGAATTCGTGGAAGTCCGAACCGTCGACGATCCGCCCGATCACCTCATGCACGTCATAGGGTGCGCGCACGTCCTGCGGCACGATGCCGTACAGCTCCTGCGGGTCGAGCTTGGGCGCGCGCGGCGTGGCGATCTCGATATCGACCGCCTTGGGCCGGTTGAGCGTCGCGACGATGTCGCGGACGATCAGCAGTGCATGCTCGTCATTCTCGGCGACGTGATCGACAACGCCCGATTTGCGCGCATGCGTATCGGCGCCGCCCAGTTCCTCCGCCGAGATGACCTCGCCGGTCGCCGCCTTCACCAGCGGCGGGCCGGCGAGGAAGATCGTCCCCTGATTGCGGACGATCACCGTCTCGTCGGACATGGCGGGGACATAGGCGCCCCCCGCGGTGCAACTGCCCATCACGCACGCGATCTGCGCGATCCCCTCCGCCGACATCTGCGCCTGGTTGAAGAAGATGCGGCCGAAATGCTCGCGATCCGGGAACACCTCGGCCTGATGCGGCAGGTTGGCGCCGCCCGAATCGACCAGATAGATGCAGGGCAGCCGGTTCTCGCGTGCGATCTCCTGCGCGCGCAGATGCTTCTTCACCGTCATCGGGAAATAGGCGCCGCCCTTCACCGTCGGATCGTTGGCGATGATGAGGCATTCGCGACCCGAGACGCGACCGATGCCGGCGATCATGCCTGCACCGGGGGCCCCGTCGCGACCATCGGCGCCGCCATACATGCCGTTCGCCGCCAGCGCGCCCACTTCGAGGAACGGCGAGCCCGGATCGAGCAGCCGCTCGACGCGATCGCGGGGCAGCAGCTTGCCGCGCGCGACATGACGGGCGCGATGCTGCTCCGAGCCGCCTAGCGCGCTGGTCGCCACCGTCTCGCGCAGCGTCGCGGCGAGCGCGCGGTTGTGCGCAGCATTGGCGGCGAAGTCGGCGGAGGCCGCATCGATCGCGGTACGCAGCATTGTCATTGCGCGCGCGGCGCGTCATGGCCTATCAGCTCGCGGCCGATCAGCATGCGGCGCACCTCGTTGGTGCCGGCGCCGATGTCGAGCAATTTGGCGTCGCGCCAATAGCGTTCGACCGGCCAGTCCTTGGTATAGCCCGCGCCGCCCAGCGCCTGGATCGCCTCCCCGGCGACCTTCACCGCGCTCTCCGAGGCGAGCAGGATGCAGCCCGCCGCGTCGAACCGCGTCGTCTGGCCCGCGTCGCACGCCTTGGCGACCGCATAGACATAGGCCCGCGCCGAGTTGAGCGCGACATACATGTCGGCGACCTTGCCCTGCATGAGCTGGAACTCGCCGATCGGCCGGCCGAACTGCTTGCGCTCGCGGACATAGGGCAGGACGACGTCGAGGCACGCCTGCATGATGCCGAGCTGGATGCCCGACAGCACGACGCGCTCGTAATCAAGCCCCGACATCAGCACCTTCACGCCGCCGTTGAGCGGCCCCATCACCTGCTCGTCGGGCACAAAGCAATCGTCGAACACCAGTTCGGCGGTCGGCGAGCCGCGCATGCCCAGCTTGTCGATCTTCTGCCCGATCGAGAAACCGGCGAAACCCTTTTCGATCAGGAAGGCGGTGATCCCCTTCGATCCGGCATCGGGGATCGTCTTGGCATAGACGACCAGCGTGTCCGCATAAGCGGCGTTGGTGATCCAGAATTTGGTGCCGTTGAGCCGCCAGCCGCCGTCGACCTTGTCGGCGCGCAGCTTCATCGAGACGACGTCCGATCCCGCGCCCGCCTCCGACATCGCGAGGCTGCCGACATGCTCGCCCGAGATCAGCTTGGGAAGATATCTCGCCTTCTGCTCGGGGCTCGCCCAGCGGCGGATCTGGTTGATGCACAGGTTGGAATGCGCGCCGTAGCTGAGGCCGATCGCGGCGGAGGAGCGGCTGATCTCCTCGCAGGCGATGAGATGCTCGATATAGCCGAGGCCGAGCCCGCCATCGTCCTCCTCGACGGTGATGCCGTGCAGCCCGAGGGCACCCATTTCGGGCCACAGCTCGCGCGCGAACCGGTCCTCGGCATCGACCGCGGCGGCGATCGGCTCGATCCGGTCAAGCGCGAAACGCCGCGTCGTCTCGCGGATCGTGTCGGCCATCTCGCCGAGCGCGAAGTTGAGTTCAGCCATCATTCTCTCCAACCGTCTTTTGCGGCCTTGTACCCGCTCGCTCGCCACATGGAAAATTGAAAGACGGGCAAGAACATCATAGAAAACGTCTATGATCGATCGCTATCATCTCCGCTATTTCCTGTCGGTGGTCGACACCGGCAATTTCTCGCGCGCGGCGGCGGCGTGCAACGTCTCGCAGCCGACCCTGTCCGTCGGCATCGCCAAGCTGGAGAAGGCGCTCGGCCGCAGCCTGTTCGACCGCACCAACCGCCGCGTCGCGCTGACCGACGCCGGCGCGCGGCTGGTCGCCTCGGCACGGTCGATCGAGGCGGGGTTCGCCGAGGCGGAGCGGGCGGTGGCGGAGACCGCGCCGGTGCGCACGCTGCGCCTCGGCGTGCTGGTGACGACGCCGCGGCGCTGGATCGAACGCCTGCTCGCCGACCAGCGCAGCGCCCCCGGCGGCGACCGGCTCGAGATCGTCGAGGGCAAGGAGCGCGATCTGCGCGAACGGCTCGCGCGCGGCCGCATCGACCTCGCCCTCACGCTGCTGCGCGACGGCGATCCGCCCGAGGCTAGGCTGAAGTTGCTCAGCGAGGGCTATGCACTCGCGCTCGGCCAGGCGCATCCGCTCGCCCGCGTGCCGGTGATCCGCGCGGAACAGCTCGTCAACGATCCGATGATCGTCCGCCGCCATTGCGAATTGCTGGCCGAAACCAGCCGATTCTTCACCACCCGCGGCGTCCGCCCGGTGTTCGCCGCACGCACGACCAGCGACGACAAGGCGGTGAGCTACGTCCGCGCCGGGCTCGGCGTCACCGTCATGCCGGAGGGGTTCCGCGAAGCCGGCGTGGTGCTCGCGCATCTCGACGGCTTCGATTTCAGCCGCGACATCGGGTTGGTGTTCGCCGCGCATGCCGACGCCGAGGCGCTGCGCCACGGCTGGCTGGCGACGTCGCTGGCGCGGGCGGTAGAGCCACCCGCGCCGGACTGACGTTCAATACATCGGCATGCCGCCGGTCACCGGCACGATCGCCCCGGTGATGTAGCTGCCCTCGTCGGAGGCGAGCAGCACATAGGCCGGCGCGAGTTCGCCCGGCTGTCCCGCGCGGCCGAGCGGGGTCGATTCGCCCAGCGTCTCCAGCTCGTCGCTCGGCTTGGCGATCGGCTGGATCGGCGTCCACACCGGCCCCGGCGCGACCGCGTTGACGCGGATGCCCTTGGGCGCGAACAGGTTGGACAGGCCGATCGTCAGGCTGCTGATCGCGCCCTTGGTGGTCGCATAGACGATCATGTTCTCGGTCGCGGTCTTCGCCTGGATGCTCGTCGTGTTGACGATCGCCGAGCCCGGCTTGAGGTGCGGCGCCGCCGCCTTGGCGAGGCGAATCATCGCGAAGACGTTGGCGGCGAAGGCGCCCTCCATCTCGGCATCGTCGATGCTGTCGATATCCTCGTTGATCGTCTGCGCGGCGGCATTGTTGACGAGGATGTCGAGCTTGCCGAGCCCGGCGACCGTCTGGTCGACCAGGGCGGCGCATTGCGCGACGCTGCGGATATCGCCGGGCAGCAGCAGGCAGCGCTTGCCCGCCTTCTCGACCCAGGCCTTGGTATCGTCGGCGTCGACCTGTTCGGCGGCGAGATAGGAGATGGCGACATCGGCGCCTTCGCGCGCGTAGGCGATCGCCACCGCCTTGCCGATGCCCGAATCGCCGCCGGTGATCAGCGCCACCTTGCCGTCGAGCAGCCCCTTGCCGCGATAGCTGTCCTCGCCGTGGTCGGGACGGTTGCGCATCTTCGCCTCGACGCCGGGGGCGGGCTGCTGCGGCTCGTCGGGGAAGCGGGTCGGGGCGCTGGTGCGGGGATCGTTGGTCATCGCGAATATCCTGTCTACGGTGTCGCAGCAGGAACGAGGCAAGCCGCGGTTCTTTCCGTCCGGCGTGCGATCACCCCTGCCAGCCGCCGCCCAGCGCGAGGAACAGCTGGACCTGATCGGCGGCGAGCCGGCTTTCCGCCGCGGCGAGCGTCTGTTCGGCGCCGATCGCGGTGCGCTGCGCGTCGAGCACCGGCAGGAAGCCGGTCCGTCCGGCGCGGAACAGCGTCTCGGCGTCGCGCGCTGCCTTGCCCGCCTGGCGGCTCGCATCGCGCAGCGCCGCCACCCGGTCGAGATCGCGGGCGTAGACGGTGAGGCCGCTTTCGGTCTCGCGCAGCGCGGTCAGCACCGCGCCGTCGAACCGGGCATAAGCGGCGTCGCTCTCCGCCTGCGCCGCAGCGATGCGCGCGCGCACCCGCGCCCGGTTGGGGAATTGCCAGCTGATCAGCGGCCCGAGCGAGAATTTGAACGTGTCGCTGCCCAATGCCCGCTCGGCAAGGCCGACCGAGCCGACCGAGGCACCGAGTGCGATGCGCGGATAGAGATCGGCGGTGGCGACGCCGATCCGCGCGGTAGCGGCGCGCAGCTCCCATTCGGCGCGGCGCACGTCGGGGCGGCGACGCAGCAGCGCGGCACCGTCGCCGATCGGGATCGGCCGGTCGAGATGCGGCTCGCCGGTACAGGCGGCGACCGCGCGGTCGAATTCGGCGGGCGGGCGGCCGGTCAGCGTCGCCAGCCGGTACAGCGCCAGCCGCTGCGCCGCCTGCAACGCCGGCATCGTCGCGCGGACCTGCGCCTCCTGCGCCGTCGAGCGCGTCGCATCGAGCGAGCCGCTGCGCCCGGCGCGGACCAGCCGCTCGGTCAGCCGCGTCGTCCGGCTCTGCAGGTCGAGCGCGCGTTGCGCGACGCCGATCTCGCGCGCCGACGAACAGGCGTCGAGATAGGCGCGGGTGGTGTCCGCCGCGACGGTGATGCGGACGCTGTCATAGGCGGCGCGGGTCGCGGCGACATCGGCGTCCGCCGCCTCGATCGCGCGGCGCGCCTGCCCGGCGAGGTCGAGCTGGTAGGAGATGCCCGCGCTCGCCGCATAGACGAACGAACTGGGCAGGGCGGCGCCGGGCCGCAATTCCTCCTCCGCCGAGCGCTGCGCATAACCGGGCGACGCCTGCACCTGCGTCTGGATGCGCCGGCCGTCCTCGGCGACGTCGAGCGACGCCTGCGCGCGCGCGATATTCGCCGTCGCGACGCGCAGGTCGGTGTTGGCGGCGAGCGCCTGTTCGACCAGCCGGTCGAGCAGCGGATCGCGATAGAGCTGCCACCACCGGTCGGGCACCGGCGCCAGCGCCGCGAACGCCGCCTCGTCGCCGCCGACGAACGGTGCGGTGGCGCTCGGCCGTGCGATGACCGCGGCGTCGGGCCGGTGGTAATCGGGTCCGGCGGTCGTGCAGCCGGCGAGCAGCGCGGCGGCGAGCAGCGCGAGGCGGCGCATCATGCCCGCGCCCCCGCCGCGACCGGCCTCGCGCGCGGCAGCACCTCGACCGTCGCGGTCCGACCGACCACCAGCATCTCGCCGCGCGGCAGCCGGTCGATCGCCACCCGCACGGGGATGCGTTGCGCCAGCCGCACCCAGCTGAAGGTCGGGTTGACGTTGGCGAGCAGATTGGCGCCGGCGCTGCGGTCGCGATCCTCGATGCCGCCGGCGATGCTCTGCACATGGCCGGCGATGACCTGATCGTCGCCCATCAGCCGGACGCGCACGGGGTCGCCGACATGGACGCGCGGCAGCTTGGTCTCCTCGAAATAACCGATGATGTGCAGCGATCCGCGGTCGATGATCGCGAATTCGGGATGGCCGGCGGTGGCATAGTCGCCGGGCCGCAGATCGAGGTTGCTGACCGTGCCGGCGACGCTCGCGCGCACTTCGGTGCGGGCGAGGTTGAGCTGTGCGGTCTGCAGCGCGATCTGCGCCTGCGACAGCGCGGTGGCGAGCTGCGCCACTTTGGCGTCGCCCTGTTCGCGTACCTCGCCCGCGACGAGGTCGCCGAGCGTGCGGTTGCGCTGCGCCTCGCGCCGCGCCTGCGCCAGTTGCACCCGCTGCGCCGCCACCGCCGCCGCCGCCTGCGCCACCGCCAGCCGGTAGCGCGGCCGATCGACGCGGAACAGCGGCGTCCCCACTGCGACCGGCTGGTTGTCGTGGACCAGCACTTCGGTGACGAGGCCGGACACGTCCGGCGCGACCTGAACGATATCGGCGCGGACGCGGCCGTCGCGCGTCCACGGATCAGTCTCGTAATGCGCCCACAGGCGGCGGCCGGCGACCAAAGCGAGCAGCACGACCGCGAGCGTGATGCCGATCCGCAGGACGACGCGCAGGGAAGGATGTGGAGTCATGGGCTTTCTAGCTGAAAAAGGCCGCGGCGGGATCGCCGCCGGTGATCAGGCCGGCGATCCCGGCCCATAGGACGATGGTCAGCGCGACATCGAACAGGCCGCGATGCCAGACGAAACGATACAGCCGCGCCCGCGCCAGCGCCCAGCCGATCGCCTCCGCCAGCACGAAGGCGAGGATCGCGGCGAGCAGCAGCGGGTGGACGAACACGCCGCCGATATCCAGGTCGGCGGTCATGCCGCCGCCCTCGCGTCTTGCCAGTCGGGCGCGGCGGGAAAGACGTTGCGGCGCAATCCGACGAGATTGACCAACTGGCCGCGGCGCTCTTCGGGATCGGCGATCGTGCGGCCGGCGGCGATCGCGCCGTCGATCCGGTCGAGCAGCTCGGCCGGTGGCGCGACATCGTCGCCGCTGGCCAGCGTGCGGAAGTGGCGGGCCAGCGCGGCGCGCAGCGCGGCATGGTCGGCGACGGGCGCGATCTGCGCGATGCTCAGTCCCATGCGCAATTCGCGCAGCGTCGCGGCGGCGGCGTCGCGCTCCTCGTCCTCCACCTCGCCGATGCGGCTGGCGAGCAGGCCGACGCGGTCGAGCATGCGGCTGCGCCACGCCGCGATCTGCACCGCCGCCGCGTCCGCCGGTCGTTCGGCAAGCGCGGCGAGGTCGCGCCAGCCGGCGCGGCGCAGCCGGCGGATCGCGGTGCCGGCGCCGATGCTGCGGATCAGCCGCGTCATCACCATCGCCGCGGCGATGCCGATGATCTGCGCGACATTGGCGTTGAAGAAGCTCGCGGCGTCGACGGTGAAGCTGTTGGTCAGCGCCAGCCCGCCGGCGAAGCCGAGCATCATCGGCACCATTCGCCCGTACCAGCTCGGGTTCGCCATCACCGCGCCCATCGCCAGCAGCGGCGGCGCCATCGCCAGCGTCAGCATCGCAAAGCCGTCGATCGCTGGCAGGATCGCGAACAGATAGAGCGCGGCGAGCGGCAGCGACGCGATCGTCCACAGCAGGAAGCCGCGCTGCGCCGGCACCGGATCGTCGAGCGTCGCGAAGAAACAGCAGACCACCGCCGCGATCATCGCCGCCACCGCGCCCTCCGGCCAGCCGGTGACGATCCAGAACAGGCAACAGCCGAGCACGGTCAGCAGCGTCGCGGTCGCCGACAGCAGCGCCAGCCCGTAATCGCGATGCAGCGGCCGCGCCGCGACGGCGCCGACCATAAGCGGCGGACTGCCCGCGGGGTCGGCGACCGCCGCCACCAGCGTCCGCGCCTCCGCCAGCGCGTGCACCAGCTCCTCCAGCCGGGCGAGCAGGTTGAGCGCGAGCAGGGCGCGCCAGCCGTCCGCCTCCACCGCGTCGCGCGCGGTCCGGAGCGTGGCGATCACCGGCGCGGCGGGCAGGGCGGGGGTGGTCACCCAGTCGCGCACCGTCGCGACGGCGCCGGCGAGCGGGGCGAGCGGGGCGGGCAGCGGCCCGGCGGCGATCAGGCTGCGCCAGCGGTCCTCGACCGCGGAGACCAGCGGGATCAGCAGCACCAGCCGGTCCTGCATCCCGGTCAGCAGCGCGCGCGTCGGGCGGATGCGCGCGGTATCGAACGGGATATGCGTCGCGGTGACGTGCAGGTCGGTGATGTCGCCGGCGAGCTTGCGCCGCTCGCGCCCGGTGCTCGCCACCGGCGCGGCGGCGAGCACGTCGGCGATCCACGTCTCCGCCTCCGCCAGCACCCCGGCGACGCGGCGGCCGAACACCTGGCTGACGCTGCGCGGCCATACGATGGCGTGGATGAACGCGGCGCAGAGCACGCCGATGCCGATCTCCTGCACGCGCAGCACCGCGGTGTCGAAGATCGCCTCGGGATGCGTCACCGAGGGAAAGCCGATCAGCGCCGCGGTATAGCCCGCCAGCATGAACAGATAGGACCGCGGCGTCCGG
This sequence comes from Sphingomonas sp. CD22, assembly GCF_034556155.1. Lineage (NCBI taxonomy): Bacteria > Pseudomonadati > Pseudomonadota > Alphaproteobacteria > Sphingomonadales > Sphingomonadaceae > Sphingomonas > Sphingomonas sp. CD22. The sequence continues at coordinate 373,186 of NZ_JAYDYX010000001.1, forward strand.
TCGAGCAGCGAGACGAACTGGCACAGCGCCACCCACAGCGCGAGCGCCAGCGACAGCAGCACCGGCGCGTTGACCAGCGCCGGCACCAGCAGCACGGTGACGATTCCGCCGACCGCGGTCCCGGCGAGGCGGAACACCGCCTTCGACCGCACCGCACCGCTCAGCGGCTGGCTGGTGATATAGACCGTCGCCATCGCCCAGAACGGCCGCTCCAGCCCGAGCGAGAAGGACACGAACAACGCCAGCATCGCCGCCGCGAAGCAATTGATCGAGAACACCGTCTCGCGCAGCCCGATCCGCATCACCGCCGCTCAACCCTGTTCGTCGATGCGCGCCATCGTCGCATGGAGCTGGTCGAGCACCCGCGTCGCGATGACCAGCTCGTCCGCCTCGATACACGCGAGTAACGTCTGGCGGATCTCCGCCGTCCGCGCCTCGACCTGCGCGGCGAGCGTCGTGCCCGCGGCGGTGAGGTGGATCAGGCGCGCGCGCTTGTCGGTGCTGTCGACGCGCCGCTCGACGAGGCCGCTGCGTTCGAGCTGGTCGATCAGCGGCACCACCGAAGGCGCCTCGACGCCGAGCTGGTCGGCGAGCGCACCCTGGCGCAGGCCGTCCGCGGCGCGGCCGATCAGCATCACCGCCAGCGCCGGCGTATGCGACAGCGACAGGCCGGCGAGACCATTGTCGAGCGCGCGGCGATACCGGCGGCCGAGCGGCACGAGGTGCGCCGAAAAGGCGCGCATCTGGGCAGGGGTAGGACGAGTCACCCGGCTCAGATAGATAGGTAGCTAACTAACGGCAAGACCCATGTTGCACTGCCGCAGGCGTCGCGCACGTTTCACATTCGCGTTGCATGGCGGCCGCACAGACTTCGGAGCACCATCATGATTCTCGATCGCCGCATGCTGATGAAGACCGCCATGATCGGGATGGGCGCCACCGCGCTGCCCGGTGGCGCGTTCGCGCTCCAGGCGCTGGGCAACGCCCGCGGCTTCACCCATGCGGTGGCGAGCGGCGAGCCCGCCGCCGATTCGGTGCTGCTGTGGACCCGCTACGTCCCCGCCGATGGCGGCCCCGTGGAGCTGCGCGTTGAGGTTGCGGAGACGCCCGACTTCGCCCGCACCGTCACCGGCGGAGCGCAGATCACCGGCCCGTGGCGCGATCATACCGCCAAGATCACCGTCGATGGCCTCCAGCCCGGCCGCAGCTATCATTATCGCTTCGTCGCGCCCGACGGCAGCCGTTCGCCGGTCGGCCGCACCGCGACGCTGCCCGAAGACGGCATGAAGACCTGGCGCGCCGCGATCTTCTCCTGCTCGAACATCGGCTTCGGCTGGTTCAACGCCTATGCGCACGCGGTCGCGCAGGGCGGCTTCGACTGTGCGATCCACCTCGGCGACTATCTCTACGAATATGCGCCGGCGCATTATCCGCTGCCCGCCGACGCCGTCCCCGGCCGCATCCCCGCACCGCAGAGCGAGATCATCCATCTCGCCGATTACCGGCTGCGCTACGGCAGCTATCGCGCCGATCCCGATCTGCAGGCGCTGCATCTCGCCATGCCGATGATCGTGCAATGGGACGACCACGAAAGCGCCAACGACAGTTGGGAAGGCGGCGCGGAGAACCACACGCCGGCGACCGAAGGCGACTGGAATGCCCGCCGCGCCGCCTCGATCCAGGCCTATCGCGAATGGATGCCGGTGTCGGACGAGCCGTGGAAGGCCTATGACATCGGCGGCCTCGCCACGCTGTTCCGCACCGAGACGCGGCTGCTCGCGCGCACCCGCCAGCCCGACGTCGCGCCGCTGTTCCGCGCTGCCGACCCCGTCGCCGCGCTCAAGGCGTTCCGCGACGGTCCGTGGCAGGACCCGGCGGTGACGATGATGGGCAGCCAGCAGGAGGTGTGGCTGAGCCACGCGATGCGCGCCTCGGTACGCAGCGGCCGGCCGTGGCAGATCGTCGGCTTCGGCACGATCATGGGCGCCACGGTGATGCCGCCCGAGACGCAGGGCTGGCTCGCCGCGTTCAAGCCGGAGGCGCGGGGCTATGTGACGGCCGGCGTCGCCGCCGGGGCGCTGGGCCTGCCGTTCAATTACGACAATTGGGGCGGCTATCCCGCCGCCCGCGCGCGCTTCCTCAAATCGGTGCAGCAGATCGGCGGCAACACCGTGCTGATCTCCGGCGACAGCCACAATGCCTGGGCCTACGACCTCGCGCAGGACGGCCGCCCCGCCGCGGTCGAGTTCGCCGGCCACAGCGTCACCTCGCCCGGGTTCGAAAGCAGCCTCAGCACCGATCCCGCGCAGGTCGCCGCCGCGCTCGTCCGCGCCAATCCCGAGCTGAAATGGTGCGACACGTCGCGCCGCGGCTATATGGCGATGACCGTCGCCGCCGATCGCGTCACCAACGAATGGATCATGGTCGACGGCATCAAGGCGCGTACCCCCCGCGGCACGATCGGCCACCGCGCGACGGTGTTGCGCGACCGCCACACCATGACGTGATCCCAACGCTTCGTCGCAAACGTTTGCGAGAAACTTGGTAACGCAACCGAAACGACGCCGAAGCGTCACATCCTGCCCCTAGCCGCACGGTCGACCGCGGTCGTGCGGTCGCATTGGGGAAAGTCATGTCATTGCCGTTCATCGCCGCGCGCCGTCGCCGCGGCGCGTTGTTGCTCGCCGTCTCCATCGCCGCGCTCGGCCAGGCCTCCGTCGCCGCCGCCCAGATGGCTCCGGCCCCGGCGACGGTGCCGGACGCGGCCGCACCGGTCGCGACGGCGCAGGGCGACGATCGGGACGGCGTGGTCGTCGTCACCGCCGCGCGTACCACGCGCTCGGCGGTGACGATCGACGGCGCCGAGATGCAGAAGGTGCTGCCCGGCGTGAACCCGGTCAAGGCGATCCAGACGCTGCCCGGCGTCCAGTTCGAAACCGCCGATCCCTGGGGCAACAACGAACAGAACATCTCGCTGATCGTCCACGGCTTCAACCAGAACCAGCTCGGCTTCACCCTCGACGGCGTGCCGCTCGGCGACCAGTCCTACGGCAATTACAACGGCCTCTCGCCGCAGCGCGCGGTGATCAGCGAGGATGTCGGCTCGGTCCGCCTGACCGCGGGCGCCGCCGATCTCGCCACCGCCTCGGCGAGTAACCTCGGCGGCGGGCTGGAGACCTATACCAGCCAGCCGACCGCGCGCGGCGGCCTGCGCTTCGCGCAGACGCTCGGCAGCTATGACGCGCAGCGCACCTATCTGCGCATCGACAGCGGCGACGCCGAGGCGTTCGGCGGCACCAACAGCGGCTATCTTTCGATCGTCCGTCAAAAGGCGCGCGCCTGGGAATTCCCCGCCAGACAGGGCGGCTGGCAGGCCAATGCCAAATTCGTCCACAAGGGCGAACACGGCACGCTCACCGGCTATGCCGCTCTGTCCGACAAGGCCGAACCCAATCAGGATTCGGTCGCGCACAATGCCGGCGGGCTGGAGCCTTATTACCGCTCGTTGCTCTATCCGGACTGGCAGGCGGCGCTGCGCTACGTCGACGCCAACGGCAAGCCGCCGGCGGACAACCCCAACAATTACGCCAATTACTACGGCGACGCGCAGCGCACCGATTATCTGTTCTACGTGAAGTACGACTATCGCTTCAGCGATGCCGTCACCTTCAGCAACCAGGTCTACGGCCATCACGACGAAGGGCAGGGGCAGATCGTCGGGCCGGTGTCGGCGGCGGGGCTGCCGGGGCTGTTCTCGGTCTATTTCCCCCGGCAGAACCTGAAGTCGGTCTTCGGCAATTCGGGCTATGCGCTGCGCACCACCGAATATGGTATCGACCGCAGGGGCGTGCTGTCGTCGCTGGCGATCACCGCGGGCGATCACGAGATCGGCCTCGGCGGCTGGTACGAGCACAATCGCAACACGATCTTCCGCAACTGGTATGCGGTGCCGGTCGATGCGCCGCCGCCGTCGCCCTATGAATGGGCGGACCCGGCGCTGCTCAAGCTGACGCAATATGCCAGCGTCGTGAGCTACGACGTCGTTCAGCTCCATCTGCAGGACCGCTGGCACGTCACGCCGACGCTGACGATCGAGGGCGGCTTCAAGTCGAGCCTGCAATTCGCCGATGGCCGCGTGCTCGTCCAGCCCCTGCCCAACGCGATGCCGCTGCCCGGCGGCACCTCGACCCGCTATCCCGAAGGGCGGCTCGACACGCGCAAATGGTTCCTGCCGGCGATCGGCGCGGTGTGGGACGTGACGCCCGACGATCAGCTCTTCGGCCACATCCAGCAGAACGTCCGCCAGTTCCAGGCATCGATCGCGGGCGGCCTGTCGCCCTATAACGTCGGCAGCCAGGACCTGTTCGAGGCGATCAGGAAGAACACCCAGCCGGAGAGTTCGTGGACCTACGAAGCCGGCGTGCGCACCCGGCACCACGTCGATGCCGGCCCGCTGACCGCGATCGAGGGACAGATCAGCGCCTATCACGTCGATTTCAGCAACCGGCTGTTGCAGATCAGCTCGACGCAGGTGATCGGCTCGGTGCTGGGCGGCGCGAGCATCCTCCAGAACGTCGGCGCGGTCCGCACCAACGGCATCGATGCGGCGGCGACGTTGCGCTTCGGCACGTCGGTGTCGCTCTACAACGCGCTGTCGTACAACCGCTCGCGCTACGCCGACGATTACAAGAGCGGCAGCAGCGTGATCGCGACCGCCGGCAAGGACGTTCCCAACGTCGCGCGCTGGCTGAACAAGACCGTGCTCACGCTCAACTCGGGCCCGTTCGAGACGCAGGTGATCGGCGATTACGTCGGCCCGCGCTTTGCGACCTATACCAACGACCAGTCGGTGCCGGGGCGGTTCCTGCTCAACCTGCAAGCGTCCTACACGCTGCCGCAGGATGTCGTCGCGGGGCTCCACAACCTGCGGTTCGCGGTCAACATCACCAACCTGACCGCCCGCCGCGGCATCTACGAGATCGCCGGCGTCGGCGTCGTCAAGACCTACAACACCTACGCCCAGCCACCGCGGATGGCGTTCTTCACCCTCTCCGGCGGCTTCTGACGATGCGGGTGCCCGGGACCACCGGGCACCCGCGGCATTCCACCGTTCTTCTACACATTGGGGGGTCAATGTCCGTTCGTCACATCCTGCTGGCGCGTCTGCTCGCGTCCGCGTCGCTGCTCGTCGCAGCGCAGCCCGTCGGTGCGCAGGCCGCCGACGCCGGCCAGGCCGAAGCGGCCGCCGCGCCCGAGGAGAAGGCGCCGGGCGACATCGTCGTCACCGGCATCCGCCGCGCCAATGCCGCGGCGATCGAGAGCAAGCGCAACGCCACCAACATCGTCGACGTGGTCAGCGCCACCGACGTGCGCGCGCTCCCCGACAATACGATCGTCGAGGCGCTGCGCCGGGTCCCCGGCCTGTCGGTGCTGCCCGCGACCGACAACGAACATCCCCGCGACGAGGCGGCGACGCCGGTGCTGCGCGGGCTCGGGCCGAGCTACAACAACGTCACGATCGACGGGCTGACCATCGCCTCGCCGGGCACGCCCAACGGCACGCTCGGCTCGATCACCCGCGGCGTCCGGCTCGACATCCTGCCGTCCTCGATGGTCAGCGAGATCCAGGTGGTGAAGAGCTTCACCGCCGATCTCGATCCCAACGCCACCGGCGGCGCGATCAACCTCAAGACGCGATCGGCGTTCGAGAATCACGGCAAGCCGTTCTTCACCGCCGAGGCGTCGCTCGGCCATGCCAACGACACCGGCAAGCCGCGCGACCAGAGCGATCCCGGCTTCCGCCTGATCGCCACCGGCAGCACCACCTTCGGCGCGCGGCATCAGTTCGGCGCGACGCTCTCGGCCAATTACCAGAAGCTGTCGAGCTACACCGAAACCCACATGACCACCGACACGGTGCATTACAGCTTCTACGACAATGCCGGCGCGCTGCAGAACGGCACCAGTCTCGGCAACGGCTATGCCGTGCCCCAGCAGGACAAATATTGGTACGTGATGGACGCGCGCGATCGCTACGGCATCACCGGCAAGCTCGAGGCGCGGCTGACCGACACGTTCGATGCCTTCGTCACCGGCGGCTATTATCTGTTCCGCGACGATATGCAGCGCAACGAGATCATCATCGATCCGCGCAACCGCAATACGGTGTTCGCCCAGACCCCCACGTCGGGCGTCTATCCCGGCGGCGATGTCGAGGTCGGCTACGCCAACCAGGTCACCACGACGCGCACCCGCGTCGGCCAGATCGGCTTCAACTGGCATCCGGCGCCCAATCAGGTCCTCAGCGGTCGCGCCTCGGTGTCGAAGGCGACCTATGACGAGCCGATCTTCATGGTCAAATACGCCACCAACGTCACCCGCTCGGCGGCGGCGCCCACCACCACCACCGGCAAGGCTGCGACGATCGTCGCCACGCCCGAATATGGCTTCACCTACGATACGTCGGGGTTCGACCAGCGCTTCCCGATCGCCGCCGCCGCGTACAACGACCTCGGCAAATACAGCCTGCTCTACTGGCGGCCGGCGAGCGACTATCGGCGGCAGGCGGCGAACCGCCTCGCCACCGGCCGGCTCGATTACGGCATCAACCAGGGTCTCGACGATCAGGGCCTCGGCGCGGCATTCGGCGTGGTCTACACCGACGATCGCCCGCGTTTCAGCATCGCCCGCACCGAATACCAGCCCAACACCACCGCGCCGGCGCTCGGGATGGCGGACGTCCTCGGGCCGTCGAACGCGATCATGCCCTATCTCGGCCTGAACCTGTTCGCGCTCGATCCCGCCAAGGCACGCGCGCAGGTCGAGGCGGCGCCGCGCAGCGCCTATAACGCCACCGACCAGTATAGCTTCAGCAACCAGGACAATTTTACCCACCGCGAGCAGGTGTTCGGCGCCTATGCGCTCGTCTCGCATCGCGGCGATCGGCTCAACCTGCAGGTCGGCCTGCGCTACGACGATACCAGACAATCCACCGTCGGCCGCCAGCGCCAGCTCGACAAGGCCAGCGGCACGTACGTCTATGTGGATAAGCAGACCGGCGCGTCCTACCGCTATCTGCTGCCCTCGACGGTGCTCACCGTCCACGCGACGCCGCTGCTCGACCTGCGCGCCGCGGCGAGCCGCACGCTCGGCCGCCCGCCCTATGACGCTTATGCCGCGCGCACCGCGATCAACTTCGTCAATCCGGCCGATCAGGGCAATCCCGCCGCGACCAACGTTACCGTCACGATCGGCGCGCCGGACATTCGGCCGCGCGTGTCGGACAATCTCGATCTCGCCGCCGACCTGCGCATCGTTCCGTTCGGCGGCATGTTGTCGCTCGCCCTGTTCAACAAACAGATCCACGACGAAATCTTCACGCTGACCAACGTCGGGCCGTTCACCTTCGACGGTACCACCTACGCCAATGCCTCGATCAGCACGCCCGCCAATGCCGCTTCGGCGCGCATCCGCGGCGTCGAGGGCTCGCTGATCGTCAACACGCTGCGGCCGGTCGCGCCCTTGCTCGCCGGCTTCGGCTTTTCCGCCAATCTGGCGCTGCTCGACGGGCGGATCGTCGTGCCCTATTCGACCGGCACCGCCACGGCCAGCCGGTCGATCGACCGGCTCGTCGGCCAGCCTGGCTATACCGCCAATGCGATGCTCTTCTACAACGCCGGCGGGCTCGAACTGCGCGCCGCCTACAACCGGCAGGGCAAGGCGTTGCGCACCATCATCGGCAACATCGCCTGGCAGGACCTCTATTGGGCGCCGCGCGAGCAGGTCGATCTGTCGGCGACCTATGCGGTCGATCCGGCGATCAGCCTGATCGGCCAAATCGGCAACGTCACCCATCGCCGCATCACCAGCGTCACCGGCCCCGGGCAGGATCTGCTCAAGGACAGCTATTCGGTGCCGACCACCTTCTGGCTCGGCCTGCGCATCACGCCCACTTTCTGACGGAGCGATCGACGATGATGAAGACGATTTTCGCACTCGCGCTCGGCCTTGCCGCCACGCCGCCGGTGGGCGCGGGTGCCGCGCCCACCGGCGGCGTCGCGGCGATCCAGGCGCGGCTCGCCGATCCCAACGGCGGGCTGGTCGTGGTCGCGCATCGCGGCTGCCACAACCCGGCGCCGCGCCATGGCCTGCCGCAGTCGGTACCGGAGAATTCGCGCGCCGGCCTCGAACGCTGCGTTGTGCTCGGCGTCGACCTGATGGAAACCGACGTGCGTCGCTCCGCCGACGGCGTGCTGGTGATGATCCACGACGCCACGCTCGACCGCACCACCGACGGCAGCGGCGCGGTCGACCAGCAGCTCTGGGCGGACCTCGCCAAGCTCCGCCTGCGCGACGACGAGGGCGGCGCGAAAGCGGCGCTGACCGACGAACATATGCTGACGCTCGACCAGATGCTGGCGCTCGCCAAGGGGCGGATCATGCTCAACCTCGACGTCAAGGCGAGCATCTATGCCGAGGTCGCGGCGGCCGTCTTGCGCGCCGGCATGGAAAAACAGATCGTCATCAAGTCCGAAGTCGGCCCCGACACGCCGCCGATGGCCGCACAACCCCCATTCGACCGGCTGCTTTACATGCCGATCCTCCTCAACCCACGCGGGGCCGCCGATCTCACCGCGATCGCCATCCGCCAGATGACCGGCGCGCATCCCGCCGGCATCGAACTGCCGCGGCTCGACGAGGCGCAGCTCGCCCCGCTCGCCGCCGCGGCGCGGGCGCACGGCGTCCGCTTGTGGATCAACAGCCTTTGGGAGGGCTTCGTGCCCGGCTATGGCGACGTCCAGGCGCTGCGCGATCCCGACGCGGTCTGGGGCCGCCTGTACCGCGAAGGCGTCACCATCATCCAGACCGACGAACCCGAAGCGCTACTCCGCTACCGCGCGACGCTGCACTGAGGGGAGGGCGTCACTCTAGGGCACCCAGTGTCATCGCATATGACCGACTGGGTTGTCGTAACAGCACGTATATCCCCCGTCATGCCGGACTCGATCCGGCATCCCGCTTCTTCGAACCGTCCGAACAAGCGGGACCCCGGCGCAAGGCCGGGGTGACGGCGTGAGAAACGCGTCCAGATCGCTCGGACGTTGAAATGTGGCCCCCTACCGCGCCCGCCGCAGCCGCCCGCGGAACAGGCCGCGGTGCGTCACCGCCTCGAACATCTCGCCCGGCCCTTCGGGGTCGAGCACCTCATTGTCCGCCAGCCATTTCTCGACGCCGTCCAGATCGGGCACCGCATAGGGCCGCAGCGAGCGTCCCGGCCCGCGCAGCCGCTCGATCGTCTCGATCAGCGACCCCGTCTGCTCGATCAACTGGCCGACGCGCTCCGCCGGCACGTCGAGATGCTCGGCGATCAGGTCGTTGCGCACCGCGACGATCTTCGCCTCCAGCCCCTCGTCGGGATGCCGCGCCGCATCGAGCACCACGTCGCATTCGGTGTCGAGCCGCAGCGAACGGTTGTTGATGTTGGCCGAACCGACGCGCAGCTGCCGGTCGTCGACGATAGTGATCTTGGCGTGGCAATAGATCGCCGTGCCGCCGCGGGTGAACGGATGGTACAGCCGCAGCCGCCCGTGCGTATCGCGCCGCCGCAGCGTCTCGACCAGCCGGGCGCGCGCGGTATCCATCGCCAGCGGTTCGAGCCAGCCCTGCGCGGTCAGCGGGTTGACGATGACGATCTCCGGCCCGTCCGCCTCGTCGAGCCGCGCCGCGATCGCCTCGGCGATCCGGCGCGAGGCGAAATACTGGCTCTCGCAATAGATGTGGCGGCGCGCGCTGCGGATCTGGTCGAGGAACAGCGCCTCGATCTCGGTCACCGGCGTCTCGTCCGGCATCTCCGGCTGGCTGCGCGCGATGCCCAGGTCGACGCCTTCGAAGGTCGGTTCGAGCGACGCCGGCCAGCACCCGCTCTCGCCCTCGACCGGCGGCAGCTTCACGCCCGTCGCCAATCGCCAGCGCTGCCGGCAGAGGTCGCCCAGCGCCGCCGCCGCCGGGCCGGTGATCGCGGTGGTCGCATCGTGCCACGGCTTGTACGGCTTGCCGCCGGGCAGCTTGCGGCCGGGATCGTCGTCGCGATGCGCGCGCGTGTCCCAGCGTTCCGCGGTCATGTCGATGCCGCCGCAGAAGGCGAGGCAATCGTCGATCGAGACCAGTTTCTGGTGATGCGACGAGGCGGTCGGGTGATGGTGGTCGAGCTTGACGTGGATGCGCGGATGGCGCGCCCATTTCAGCACGGTGAACATCGTCTTGCCGCGCAGCACCGACTTCATCGCGCCGACGTCCCAGCGCAGCAGGTACAGCTCCAGCTTCGGATTGCGCTCGACCAGCCAGTAGAGGAAATCGCCGACCGTCTCCGGCCCCTCGGTGGTGCCGGTGCTGCCGACCAGCCGGATGCGAGCGTCGAAGTCCCAGCCGACCAGCATGATCCGCTGCTTCGCCTGCGCGAACGCCTCGCGCGCAACGCCGAAATAGCGATCGGCGTCGACGATCACCGACAGCCGCTCGGCGCGGGCCACCCGCCACACGTTGCGGCCGGGCTCGAACAACCCTGTTTCAACCATGTGCGTGCGCTCTGTCCTTCCTATCGGCCATAGATGCGGTCGAGCACCTCGGCGCTGCGCGCGAACAGCGCCGCGGCAGGATCGAATGCGGGCGAGGCAGCGAGCTGCTCCGCCCAAACGGCAGCCGACCGCGCACCCCAGGCATCGGGTGGCGCGGTCAGCGTGGCCGCGTGCGTACCGGTGAAATGCTGCGCCGTGAAGTCATAGAAGGAACCGGACACGTTGCGCAGCGCCGCGCCTCCCTTGGTGCCGTAGAAGGCCGCCTCAATCACCGCGTCGCGCCCGGCATGCAGGTTCCACGAACAGGCGAGCCGCACCGTCGCGCCGCCGGCGTCGAAGCGCGCGGTGGCATAATCCTCGACCTCGCCGGGGCGCAGCGGCCGCCCGCCGGCGAGCAGCACCGCCTCGACCGCGCCGACCTCCGGGAAGCCGAGCGTCCACAAGGCGAGATCGACGAGATGCACGCCGAGATCGATCACGCAGCCGCCGCCCGACTGCGCCGGATCGAAGAACCACGGCTTGCCCGGGCCATAAGCGTTGTGGAAGGTCAGATCGACCGCGAAGATCTCGCCGAGCGCGCCGTCGCCGACCAGCGCGGCGATCGCCCGCATCGCTTCGGTATGGCGATAGGACAGATCGACGCCGAGCAGCCGGTCGGCGGCGCGCGCCGCCGCGATCACGCCTTGCGTCTCCGGCGCCGACCGCCCGAGCGGCTTCTGGCAGAACACCGCCGCACCGGCGCGCAGCGCCGCGATCGCCTGATCGGCATGCAGCGCCGACGGCGTCGCGATCACCACCCCGTCGACCCCCAGCGCCAGCATGGCATCGAGCGACGGCACGATCGTCGCCGCCGGCGCGAGGGCGGCGGCGTCGCGCACGCAATCGTCGGACGGATCGCAGATCGCGGCGACCTCGATCGCCCCGGTCGCGACCATCGCCTCCATCCGATGCCGGCCGATCCATCCGGTCCCGAGAAATCCCACGCGCGGTCTAATCATCGAACCTCACCCCAGCTCCACCAGCGCCTTCACGAACCCCGCCGGCTTGTCGCGCGTCGCATCCAGCGCCTCGCCCAGCCGCTCCAGCGGGAAGCGGTGCGTGTACAGCCGCGCCGGATCAAGCCGCCCGCTCGCCACCGCGTCGATCGCCTCGTGCAGGCCCTGCATCTGCACCGCGGGGTCGCGCTCGTGCGCGTTGATCACGTCGATGCCCTTCCAGTTCCACTCCTGCATGTTGACCTGCCGCGGCCCGTCCTGATGATAGCCCGCCACCACCAGCCGGCCGCCGAACCCGACCAGCGCGGTCGCGAGGTCGAGCGGCCATTGCTTGCCGACCGCCTCGATCACCCGCTCGCACATCGCCTCGCCGGTCAGCGCCTTGACCTGCTCGATGATCTGCCAATGGTCGTGCATCGGGATCGTCTCGGCGGCGCCGTAATGCGTCGCGAGGTCGAGGCTCTCCTGCCGCCGCGAGATCGCGATCACCCGCGCGCCGGCATCGCTGGCGAGCTTGGTCAGCACCGCGCCGAGGAAGCCGATGCCGATGATCGCCACCGTCTGCCCGGCGCGGATGTCGCTGCGCCGGAAGATGTTGAACGCGCAGCCCAGCGGCTCGCCAGGAAACGGCTGGCCGTCAAGCGCCGCGGGCAATTTGGCGACCCGGTCGGCCGCCGCGACGTCGTAATCGGCGAACGAGCGATAGGAGAGGGCGGCGACGCGATCGCCCACCGCCAGCGTCGCGACGCCCTCGCCGACCGCATCGACCCGCCCCCAGCCTTCATGACCAAGCCCGCCCGCCTCGCCCGGATAGGTCAGCCACGGCAGCCCCGCCCAGGGTTCGAGGTTCGACGCGCACACGCCGCACCCCTCCAGCCTCAACCGCACCTCGCCTGGCTGCGGCTGGGGCAGCGGGGCGCCGGTGACCTCGATCCGTCCCGGCGCAGCGAGGATCGCCGCCCGCATCGTCCCTGCAACCAACTGATCTTCCATCATTTATGACCTTCATGATCGACGCCATCGCCGCTTTCGCGAGCCGCCAGCGCGGCAGCCGGGCTCATGCCACGGCGGTCTGCGGCGCCACCACCGCGGCGGGGGCATAACGGTCGATCATCCACGCGCAGAAGTCGGCGAATTGCTGCGGATCGCGTGCCGCGCTGCTGTGATGCGGCTGCACGCCGAGATGCTCGGGGGTGAAGCAGAAGGTCACCGTCACCTCGAAATCGGCAAGCGCCGCCATCTGCCGGTCGAACCAGTCGATCGCATCGGGCCGGAAACTGTCCGCCCAGCTGAGCCCGGTGCGCAGCCGCTTGGTGCCGAGCCGCTTCATCCACGCCACCGCCTCGTCCAGCCGCGGGTCCTGGTAATGGAACCATTGCATCAGCCCCATCCGGTCGGCGACGGCGGCGTAATCGTCGAGGCTCGGCTTGGCCGTGCCGTCCTCGCGGATCAGCCCCATGTAGAAATGCCGGTAATAGCTCGACCCCTCCGCCTCGCGATGCCGCGTCGTCGCGCCCCAGCTTTGCGGCAGGTCGTAGAGCGAATACCAGAACACCCGCGGCACCCGGTCGAGCAGCAATTCGGCGGTCCGGCGCACGCCGAACTGCTGCACCTCCTCGGCGCCGAAGCTGCCGACGCCGACCTCGGTCGCCCAGATCGGCTTGTCGGGCACCACCGCCTCGATCTCGGCGATCTTGTCGGGCCAGGCGTGGATCGGCCACAGGTTCCAGTCGAGCGGAAAGCCGTGCACCGCGACCACGTCGACCGCGTCGAGCGCGCCATGCCCGCGCATCCGCTTGACCCATTCGGGATCGATCGGGCTCATCCCCCCGAGCACCCGGGTCACCGCCGGATTGACCGCTTGGATCGCCTTGCCGGCGCGGATCACCGTATCGGCGAAGATCGACCAGTCGGGATCGACCTCCGGGTCCCAGTGCGATTTGTTGTTGGGCTCGTTCCAGATCATCGCCGCTTCGATCATGCGTCATTCCCCCTGCTCGGATAGACCGCTGCCGGCCCGTATTCGCCATAAGGCACCGGCGCGACCCTACAGAGATAGACCTCGCTTTCCGGCTGCTCCAGGATCGCGAAGCCCGCAGCGCGCAGCATCGCCGCGCTCGCCGCGGCATTGGGCGCCCACCAATTGGTCCAGTCGTGCGCGAATTCGCGCTCGATGAAGTGCAATTTGGGATAGCCCGGCTCGTCGAAGAACGGCGGCGGAACGTGCGTGTCGGGCATGTGGAAGGGATGATCCTCGGGCACCGGATAGACCGCGCGGCTGCCCTGCTGCATCGTCTGGAACAGCATCAGGTCGCCCGCGACATGCTCGCGGATCAGGTCGAGCGCCAGCAGCGGATGGCGCAGGTGGTACAGCACCCCCATGAAGATCACGAGGTCGAACCGCTCGCCGAGCGCACCCACGTCGTAGACGGAGAGGTTGCGGAACTCGATGCCATGCTGTCCCAGCGCCTCGGCGGCGAGCCGCGCCTGCGCCAGATAGCGGTCGTCGCTGTCGATCCCCAGCACCCGGTCGGCGCCGCGCCGCTTCATCTCGACCGAATAGAAACCGGCGTTGCAGCCGATGTCGAGCACCGACTTGCCGGTGAGGTCGGCGGGCAGCGCGTCGGCGAAACGCGCGAACTTGAAGCGCGGATAGTCGCCGAGGAAATGGTCGGGCGCGGTCTGGATGCCGTGGCCGAGATCGATGTTGTGGAACCACGGCGCGAGCCGCGCCACTTCGGCACGCAGGGTCTCGGGGGTCATGCTGCCAGTCTTTCGTTGAGGCTGAGGAGCCGCGCGCCCCAATCGCCGACCACGATCCGGCTGACCGAGGCAGGGCCGATGTCGAAGCGCAGCAGATGGTCGAGCGGCAGGCCGAGCGCGAAGGCGACCGCGCCGCGGATCATGTCGGAATGGCTGACCAGCGCGATGCGAGCCCCGTCCTGCGCGGCGGCGGTCTGCGTCAGCCAGCCGACGATCCGCGCCTGCGCCTCCGCCATCGTCTCGCCGCCGGGAATGCGCGCGGTGCCGCGCTCGGCGTTCCACGCGTCCCACGCCGGCCCGTGCAGGTCCTCGAACGCGACGCCGGTCCAGTCGCCCATGTCGATCTCGACCAGCGCGTCGACCGGCTCGGGGGCGGGCAGGTGGCAGGCGGCGGCGATCGCCGCGGCGGTCTCGCGCGTGCGCTCCAGCGGGCTGCACACGATCCGGTCGATCGGTTCGTCGGTGATGCGCGCCGCCAATGCCCGGGCCAGCGCCTCTGCCTGCGTGCGGCCCGCGTCGCTCAGCGGCACGCCGTCCATCCGCCCGGACAGGCGGCGGTCGAGATGGATATGGGCGGCATGCCGGATCAAAAGGAACGTCGCCGTCACTGCCATGCTGTCGCTTGTCTACCCCGCCTCGCTGCCGTCAGCGCCCCGGCTCGTCTTGATATCGATCAAGAAGAATGTCGGCTAACCCCTTAGGAACAAAGAAGAAGAAGCTTCGTTCCATCTCTCCAGCGATTGTTCAGCGATTAGGGGCGGGCGACGGATGCCACGAACAGACACGATCACCCCCGGCATGTCGTTGATCCGGATCAATATAGCGTGAGCGAGACCGTCCTGATCACCGGCGGTGCCGGTTTCATCGGTCGCTTCGTCGGCGACGAATTGCTCCGCCGCGGCAATCGCGTCCGCGTCCTCGACAGCCTGATCCCGCAGGTCCACGGCGACGTCGATCGGCCGCCGCTGCTCAACGACGAGGTCGAACTGATCCGCGCCGACATCCGCGACGGCGATGCGGTCGCCCGCGCGCTCGCCGGCGTCGACAGCGTCATCCACCTCGCCGCCGAGGTCGGCGTCGGCCAGTCGATGTACGAGGTCGAACGCTACACATCGACCAACGACGTCGGCACCGCGGTGCTGTTCGAGAAGCTGATCGACCAGCCGGTCCGCCGCGTCGTCACCGCCTCGTCGATGTCGATCTACGGCGAGGGGCTGTATCGCGACGAAGACGGCAGGGATGTCGAGAATGCCGAACGCGGCGCGGTCCGCGACGGCATGGCGAATTGGGACCCGCTCGACGCGCAGGGTCGCCCGCTCACCCCGGTGGCGACACCCGAATGGAAGCGGCCCAGCCTCGCCTCGATCTACGCGCTCAACAAATACGTGCAGGAGCGCACCACCCATATCATGGCCAAGCCTTATGGGATCGAAGGCGTCTGCCTGCGCCTGTTCAACGTCTATGGTCCCGGCCAGGCCCTCTCCAATCCCTATACCGGCGTGCTCGCGATCTTCGCCTCGCGCCTGCTCAACGGCCAGCAGCCGATGATCTTCGAGGATGGCGAGCAGCGCCGCGACTTCGTCCACGTCAGCGACGTCGCGCGCGCCTTCGCCGACGCGCTGGTGCTGCCCGAGGCGGTCGACCAGACCTTCAACATCGGCTCGGGCCACGACCGGTCGGTGACGCAGGTCGCCGAGGCTTTGGCCAAAGCGATGAACAAGAACGACATCCGGCCTGAGATCGTCGGCAAGGCGCGGATCGGCGACATCCGCCATTGCTTCTGCGACACCAGCCTCGCCGAACGACGCCTCGGCTTCACCGCGCGCCAGGACTTTATCGAAGGACTTGCCGAACTCGCCGAATGGGTCGGCGAACAAAGCGCCGAAGACAATGTTGCCAAGGCGCGCGCCGAACTCGAAAAGCGGGGACTGGTCGCATGACCCCGTCTCCGCAGCAGCGTCCTCCGCGCGACGGCGGCGCGCCGATCCTCGTCACTGGCGGCGCCGGGTTCATCGGCTCGAACATCGCCGACCGGCTCGCGCGCGACGGTCACGACGTGCTCGTCTACGATACGCTCAGCCGACCCGGGGTCGAGCGCAACCTGCGCTGGCTGCAGGACCGTCACGGCGCGCGCATCACCGCGATCCGCGCCGACGTCCGCGACGCCGACGAAATCGGCCGCGCGGTGGCTGAGGTGCAGGCGGTGTTCCACATGGCCGCGCAGGTCGCGGTCACCACCAGCATGGACGACCCGCGCGACGATCTCGAGATCAACATCCTCGGCACGTTCAACCTGCTCGAGGCGCTGCGCCGCAAGCCCGGCACGCCGCTCGTCTTCGCCTCGACCAACAAGGTCTATGGCGACCTCGGCGATCTCGCCTTCGCGCGCGTCGGCGACGCTTATGTGCCGATCGACGAACAGGTGCGCAGCCACGGCATCGGCGAGCGCCGCCCGCTCGATTTCCACACGCCTTATGGCGTGTCGAAGGGCGCCGCCGACCAATATGTCCTCGATTACGCGCGCAGCTACGGCGTCCCCGCCGCGGTGCTGCGGATGAGCTGCATCTACGGTCAGCGCCAGATGGGCACCGAGGATCAGGGCTGGGTGGCGCATTTCCTGATCCGCGCGCTCGAAGGCCAGCCGATCACTTTGTACGGTGACGGCTATCAGGTCCGCGACATCCTCGACGTCTCCAATGCGGTCGACGCCTATGTCCGCGCCTGGCAGCGGATCGATCGGGTCAGCGGCAAGGCGTTCAATCTCGGCGGCGGTCCCGCCAATGCCGTCTCGCTGCGCGTCCTGCTCGCGCATATCGGCAGACTGATCGGCCGCGAGGTCGCGGTCCACGCCTCCGACTGGCGCGCCGGCGACCAGCGTTATTTCGTCGCCGACACCCGCGCCGCCGATGCCGCGCTCGATCTGTCCGCCAAGGTGCCGTGGCGCGACGGCGTCGCCGAACTCGCCCGCTGGCTCGCCACCGAACGCGGCTTCGACGTCGCCATTGCCGAAGCGATGCCCGTGGCGGCCGAATGAAGCTGCTGCTCACCACCGATGCGGTCGGCGGCGTCTGGCACTATACCGCCGAACTGGCGAGCGCGCTCGCGGCGCGCGGCGTCGAATGCATCGTCGCCGTCCTCGGCCCCTCGCCGACCGCCGACCAGCGCGCGATGCTGTCCGCCCCAGCCACATCAAGCCGTACCCCGGCGGAGGCCGGGGCCCAGTTGGGTGAACTTGGCAATACGAGCGCAACGTCCTCCAACTGGGCCCCGGCCTCCGCCGGGGTACGGCAGGAAGGGGAGGGACGGGGAAGGGTATCTTACGGCGACACGCAACAACCCGCCCCGACCACCCCAGCCCCGATCACCCTCATCGTCACCGACCTGCCGCTCGACTGGACCTGTACCGACGCCGCGCCCGTCCGCGCCGCCGGCCACGCCATCGCCGCGCTCGCCGCCGACCATCGCGTCGACCTCGTCCACTACAACATGCCGACGCTCGCCGCCGCCGCGCCGCTGCCGATCCCCGCGATCGCGGTCGCGCACGGCTGCGTCTCGACCTGGTGGGAGGCGGCGCGCGCTACGCCGCTCGCCGACGCCTTTCTCTGGCACCGCGCGCTCACCGGCGACGGCCTGCGCGCGGTCGACCGCGTCGTCGCGCCCACCGCCGCTTATGCCGCGATCGTCGCGCGCCATTATCACCTGACGCAGTCGGTGCTCGCCATCCACAACGGCCGCACGCCCGCGCGCGCGGTCGATCCCGCCGCGCCCGTCGCCGATCTCGCGCTGACCGTCGGCCGGCTGTGGGACGGGGTGAAAAACGCCGCGTTGCTCGATCGCGCCGCCGCGCGCCTGCCGATCCCGTTCCTCGCCGCAGGCGCGGCGCGCGGGCCGCATGGCGAGACGATCCGCCTCCAGCATCTGCGCGAACTCGGCCAGCTCTCGGGCGATCAGCTCGCCGCGCATCTTGCCCGGCGGCCGATCTTCGTCTCCGCCGCCAGCTTCGAACCCTTCGGCCTCGCCGTGCTCGAAGCCGCGCAGGCCGGCTGCGCGCTCGTCCTCGCCGACATCCCCACCTTCCGCGAATTGTGGGACGGCGCGGCGCAATTCGTCGCACTCGACGGCGATGACTGGTGCCGCGCCATCGAAGCACTCGTCCACGACCGCGCCGGCCGCGCCGCACTCGGCGAATCCGCGCGCCAGCGTGCCGCCCGCTACACCCCAGACGCGACCGCCGATAGGATGCTTGCGCTCTATCGCGCGACGATCGCCGCGTACCCGAATGCCCGGAAAGCCGCCGCATGAAGATCGTCTACTTCACCCACAGCCTCGCCTCCTGCTGGAACCACGGCAACGCCCATTTCCTGCGCGGCGTGCTCAGCGAGCTGATCGCGCGAGATCATGACGTACGCGTCTATGCGCCCGAAAATGCGTGGAGCCTCACCAACCTCGTCGCCGATCACGGCCCGCAGGGGCTCGACGCCTATCGCAGCGCCTATCCCGAGCTTGGTTCGGTCAGCTATCCCACCGGCGTCGATGTCGCCGAGATGGTCGACGGCGCCGATCTCGTCCTTGTCCACGAATGGAACGACCATGCGCTGGTCGCGGAGATCGGTCGCCTCCGCAAGGGCGGCGCGCCCTGGACGTTGCTGTTCCACGACACCCACCATCGCGCGGTCAGCGAGCCCGATCAGATGCGCGCCTATGACCTGTCTGGCTATGACGGCGTGCTCGCCTTCGGCGAGACGCTGAGCGAGGTCTATCGCGGCTGGGGCTGGGGCGGGCGCGTCTGGACGTGGCACGAGGCCGCGGACATCCGCCGCTTCCATCCGCCCGCGGTCGAGGGGCCGCGCGACGGCCTCGTATGGATCGGCAATTGGGGCGACGGCGAACGGACCGAGGAACTCGAAACCTATCTGTTCGAACCGAGCCGCGCGGCGGAAATCGCGCTCGACATCTACGGCGTCCGCTATCCGCAGGCGGCGCATGACATGCTCACCCGCTACGCCATCCCCTATCACGGCTGGGCGCCCAACGCCGCCGCGCCGGCGCTGTTCGCCAGCGCATTGGCGACCGTGCATGTGCCCCGCCGCTATTATGCGACGATCCTGCCCGGCATCCCGACGATCCGGGTGTTCGAGGCGCTCGCCTGCGGCATTCCCCTGGTCTCCGCCCCCTGGCAGGATACCGAAGGATTATTCCGTAAGAACACGGACTTCCTCATGGTGGACTCGGGCGATGCGATGACCGGCGCCCTGCGTGATATACGCGAGGATAGTGAACTTAGGGCCGCGCTCGTCGCCGCCGGCCGCGAGACGATCCTCGCCCGCCACACCTGCGCCCACCGCGTCGACGAACTGCTCGCCATCGTCGCCCAGCTCGCCACCTCCGCCCGCAAGGACGCAGCATGAAGATCGCCTTCTACGGCTCCAGCCTCGTCTCCAGCTATTGGAACGGCGCCGCCACTTACTATCGCGGCATCCTCAAGGCGCTTCACGCGCGCGGCTATGCCATCACCTTTTACGAACCCGACGCCTTCGACCGCCAGCAGCACCGCGACATCGATCCGCCGCCCTACGCCAAATCGGTCGTCTACCCCGCGACGATCGACGCGATGAACGCCGTCCTCGCCGAGGCCGCCGACGCCGACATCGTCGTCAAGGCCAATGGCGTCGGCGTCTTCGACGCCGAGCTGCTCGCCGGCATCCTCCGTCACGCCCGCCCAGACGCGCTCAAGATCTTCTGGGACGTCGATGCCGCCGCGACGCTCGACGAGATGCGCGCCGACGCCTCGCACCCCGTGCTGCAGGCGCTGCCCGCGCTCGACATGGTGTTGACCTATGGCGGCGGCCCGCCGGTGATCGACGCCTATACCGGCTTCGGCGCGGCACGCTGCATTCCGGTCTACAATGCGCTCGACCCCGACACGCATCACCCGGTGCCGCGCGACACGCGCTTCGCCTGCGACCTCGCCTTCCTCGGCAACCGCCTGCCCGACCGTGAGGCGCGGGTCGAGGAGTTCTTCCTCCGCCCCGCCGCGCACCTGCCCGACCAGAGCTTCCTGATCGGCGGCAACGGCTGGGAGAGCAAGGCGATGCCCGCCAACGTCCGCCACCGCGGCCACGTCTACACCGCCGAACACAACGCCTTCAACTGCACCCCGCGCGCCGTGCTCAACGTCGCCCGCGACAGCATGGCGCACATCGGCTTCTCGCCCGCCACCCGCGTGTTCGAGGCGGCGGGCGCCGCCGCCTGCCTGATCACCGACGCCTGGGAGGGGATCGAGCAGTTCCTCGTCCCCGACCGCGAGGTGCTCGTCGCCCGCGACGGGCAGGATGTCGCCGACCATCTCGCCGCGCTCACCCCCGCACGTGCCGAAGCGATCGGCGCCGCCGCCCGCGCCCGCGTCCTCGCCGAACATACCTACGACCTGCGCGCCGAACAGGTCGACGCGCTCTTCCAGGCGCATCGCGCAAAGCAGCCGGCATGAGGCTCGTCGTCCTCGGCCTCAGCCTCGGGTCGTCCTGGGGCAACGGTCACGCCACCACCTTCCGCGCTTTGCTCAAGGCCTATGGGGCCCGCGGGCACGACATCCTGTTCCTCGAGCGCGAAGTCCCCTGGTACGCCGGCGACCACCGCGACCTGATCGACCCCGACTTCTGCACCCTCGCTTATTACCGCGATCTCGATGATCTCGCCCGCTGGCAGCCTCAGATCGCCGCTGCCGACGCGGTGATCGTCGGCTCCTACGTGCCCGAAGGCGTCGCGGTCGGCCGTTACGTGCAGCGGCAGGCGAGGGGCACCACCGCCTTCTACGACATCGACACCCCGGTGACGCTCGCCAAGCTCGCCCGCGGCGACTTCGAATATCTCGACCCGGCGATCATCCCCGGCTACGACGTCTATCTCAGCTTCACCGGCGGCCCGACGCTCGACCGGTTGGAACGCGACTTCGGCTCGCCTGCCGCCCGCGCCCTGTTCTGCTCGGTCGACCCCGCCGCCTATCATCCGCTCGACGTGGCCAAGCGGTGGGACCTCAGCTATCTCGGCACCTATAGCGACGATCGCCAGCCGACGCTCACTCGCCTGCTGATCGACGTCGCCCGCGCCCAGCCGCAGCGGCGCTTCGCCGTCGCCGGCCCGCAATATCCCGCCGGCATCGATTGGCCGGCGAACGTCGAGCGGATCGACCATCTCCCGCCCGCCGATCACGCCGCTTTCTACTCCGCCTCGCGCTTCACCCTCAACGTCACCCGCGCCGACATGATCGCCGCCGGCTGGTCGCCCTCGGTGCGCCTGTTCGAGGCGGCGGCGTGTGGGACGCCGATCATCTCGGATCGCTGGCCTGGGCTAGACGCGATCCTCGTCGACGGCAGCGAGATCATCCTCGCCGACACCAGCGCAGACGTCGTTGCCGTGCTCGACCGCGACGCCGCCGTGATCGGCCACGCCGCGCGCGCGCGCGTCCTTGCCGAACACAGCGCTGACACCCGAGCCGCCCAGCTCGAAGCGCATCTCGGCGTCAGGACAGACACGCCGGCGAGGCTGGCTTGCGCAGCGACGTGAAGCTTGCGATGGAACGTTACGCCACCGACCCGTGTTAGAGTGTATCGATGAGAGACGACCCGAAGGATAGTGCATCGACCCAGGACGATGTCGCGCAATTCCCACGAACCGGCCGCTTCCTGATGGGTCGGGGACGCACGGGTATGACGATCGAAGAGCGCCGCGTGCTCGAAGAGGCGGCGACGACGGTGAAGGACTATCCTGCGCGTCATCAACTGGTCCGCCGCGGCGAGCCGGTCGAAACCAGCATGATGCTGATCGACGGCTACGTCACCCGCTACATGGACGATCGCGAAGGCTATCGGCAGCTCGTGTCGGTC
The DNA here is from genome assembly GCF_034556155.1 of Sphingomonas sp. CD22. Taxonomy (NCBI): domain Bacteria; kingdom Pseudomonadati; phylum Pseudomonadota; class Alphaproteobacteria; order Sphingomonadales; family Sphingomonadaceae; genus Sphingomonas; species Sphingomonas sp. CD22. The sequence continues at coordinate 395,401 of NZ_JAYDYX010000001.1, forward strand.
CATATCCCGGGCGACTTCGTCGATCTCCACGGTTTTCCGACCGGACGGCTCGATCATGACGTCGGCACGCTCGGGCCGGTCAGGATGGCGCTGTTCGATCATCAGACGCTGGTCGGGATCACCGAGCGTCATCCGACGCTGACCCGCTTCCTGTGGTTCGCGACCCTGATCGACGCGGCGATGCACCGCGAGTGGATCTTCCGTCTCGGCCGCCTCGGCGCCGACGGGCGACTGGCCCACTTCTTCTGCGAGCTGTACGCGCGGTTGCAGATGGTCGGGCTGGCACGCGACGGACGCTTCGACCTGCCGCTCACCCAGCCCGATCTCGCGGAGGGGTGTGGGTTGACGGGTGTGCATGTCAATCGCACTCTGCGGACGTTGCGGGAACGGGCGTTGCTCACCTTCAAGAACGGGCGGGTGGAGATACTGGACCTTCCCGGCCTGTGCGCCGTCGCCGAATTCGCCAGCGACTATCTCTATTCGGATGCCGGCGCGTGGAAGACGGGATGACGCCGAGCGACGATCCCGCCGGCCGGCCCTATCGCGTCAATACCGAAGCCGGCATCGTCACCGTGGAACACGGACAGGTCCTCCTCGACGGCCCCGGCGGCGTCGCGGTGGCGATGACGCCGGCGGCGGCGGCCGAGACCGGTCGCCGCCTGCTCGCCGCGGTGCACGAGGCGCAGCTGCAGGCCAATCAGCCGGGGTGACGTGCCGGGATCAGCGGCTATGCTAGGCGGCCGAACGATCCGGAGAACGTCTTGCTGCATATCCTCGTCGCCGCCGCATCAGCCCTGCCCATCCTCGCCGGAGCCGGTACGCTGATCGCCACCGATGCCACGGCGCAGACGCCCGCCGCCAACCCGCTGCTCGCCGACTGGACCGGCCCATACGGCGGCGTTCCCCCCTGGGATAAGGTGAGGCCCGAACTGTTCCCGGCGGCGTTCGAAGCCGCGCTCGCCGAACGTGCCGCCGATTATCGCCGCATCGCCGACGATCCCGCCGCGCCGACCTTCGCCAACACCTTCGTGCCGATGCAGCTCGCCGGCCAGCGTTATGGCCGGGTGATGACGCTGTTCGGCGTGATGACCGGCAATATGAACAGCCCGGCCTATCAGGCGCTCGACCGCGAATGGTCGCCCAAATTCGCCGCCGCGTCGGACGCGATCACCTTCGACCCCAAGCTCTTCGCCCGCATCGAGGCGGTCTACAAGGCACGGGGCAAGCTCGACGCGCAGCAGCAGCGGCTGGTGACGCGCACCTATGACAGCTACGTCCGCCAGGGCGCGCGGCTGAACCCCGCGCAGAAGGCCCAGCTGTCGGCCTACAACCAGCAGCTCGCCAGCGCGTTCAGCGACTTCTCGAAGCGCCTGCTCGCCGACGAAGGCACCGCGATCCTCGTCACCGACGAGGCGCAGCTCGCCGGCGTCCCCGACAGCGTCAGGGCGGTCGCCAAGGCCGCCGCCGCCGAACGCGGCCAGACCGGCTGGGCGATCGTCAACACGCGCTCGGCGGTCGACCCCGTCCTCACCTTCGCCAGCGACCGCGGCCTGCGCGAGAAGGTGTGGCGCGCCTTCACCAACCGCGGCGACAACGCCGACGCGAACGACACCAATGCGGTGATTGCGCAGATCGTCAAACTGCGTGCCGACCGCGCCCATCTGCTCGGCTTCAGGACGCATGCGGATTGGCGGATGCAGGACACGATGGCGAAGACGCCCGCCGCGGCGATGGACCTGATGCTGCGCGTCTGGCCCGCCGCCAAGGCGCGGGTCGGCGAAGAGGTCCGCGACATGCAGGCGATCGCCGACAAGAGCGGCGCGAAGATCACGATCGAGCCGTGGGACTATCGCTTCTATCAGGAGCAGGTGCGCAAGGCCCGCTACGACCTCGATCAGGCGCAGCTCAAACCCTATTTCGAACTCAACAATATCATCCAGGGTTCGCTCTACGCCGCCAACCGGCTGTACGGGCTGAATTTCAAGGAGATCACCGGCACCGTGCCGGTGTTCGAGCCGAACATGCGCGTTTGGCACGTCACCGACCGCAACGGCAAGGAAGTCGGCCTGTTCTACCGCGACGATTTCGCGCGGACGGGCAAGCGCTCGGGCGCCTGGGCCAATACCTATCGCAGCCAGCGCAATCTCGCGCCGGCGCAGACGGTGCTGTCGTCGAACAACAACAATTTCGCGCGTGGCGCGAAGGGCGAACCGATCCTCATCAGCCTCGACGATGCGCAGACGCTGTTCCACGAATTCGGCCACGCGATCCACGCGATGCTGCAGAACGTCACCTATCCGGGCCTCGCCGGCACGCCGCGCGACTTCGTCGAATATCCCAGCCAGGTGAACGAGCATTGGCTGCTCACCCGCGACGTGCTCGACAAATATGCGCGCCATTATCAGACCGGCGCGGCGATGCCGCAGGCCTTGCTCGACAAGATCGAGGCGTCGAAGACCTTCAACCAGGGCTTCGCCACCACCGAATATCTGTCGTCGGCGATCGTCGACATGAAGCTGCACACGGTCGCCGACGGTGTCGTCGATCCCGACGCATTCGAGCGCAAGACGCTCGCCGAAATCGGCATGCCGCGCGAGATCGTGATGCGGCACCGCCTGCCGCAGTTCAATCACCTGTTCTCGTCGGACAGCTATTCGGCCGGCTATTACAGCTACCTCTGGTCGGAGACGATGGACGCCGACACGTTCGCCGCGTTCGAGGAGGCGGGCAGCCCGTGGGACAAGCCGACCGCGGACCGCTTCGCCAAGATCCTGCTCTCGACCGGCAACGAAACCGACCGCGCCGAGGCCTATCGCGCCTTCCGCGGTCGCGATCCCGACGTCAACGCGCTGCTGAAGAAGCGCGGCTTCCCGGCCGGGGCGGCCAAATGAGCGGGACGGCGGCGCCGGCGGGGCGGCTGAAATCGATCCTCGGCGGCTCTGCGGGCAATCTGGTCGAATGGTTCGACTGGTACGTCTATTCCGCCTTCGGCCTCTATTTCGCGCCGCATTTCTTTCCGAAGGGCGATCCGACCGCGCAATTGCTCAACACCGCCGCGGTGTTCGCGGTCGGCTTCGTCATGCGGCCGATCGGCGCGTGGATCATGGGCATCTACGCCGACCGCCGCGGCCGCAAGGCGGGGCTGACGCTGTCGGTGACGCTGATGTGCGCCGGCGCGTTCCTGATCGCGATCTGCCCGAGCTATGCGACGATCGGCTGGGGGGCGCCTGCCTTGCTGGTCTTCGCGCGGTTGATGCAGGGCCTGTCGGTCGGCGGCGAATATGGCGCGAGTGCGGTCTATCTGTCGGAGATGGCGGGGAAGAACCGGCGCGGCTTCTTCTCGTCCTTCCAATATGTCACGCTGATCGCCGGGCAGTTGCTCGCGCTGTTCACCCTGCTGCTGCTGCAAGGCGTGTTGAGCGAGGCCGAGCTCGAAGAATGGGGCTGGCGCCTGCCGTTCGCGCTCGGCGGCCTGCTCGCGATCGTCGTCTTCCGCATCCGTCGCGGGCTGATGGAGACCGAGGCGTTCACCAATGCCAAGGACAAGCCCAAGTCGAGCGGCTGGCTGCTCTTCTCCAAACATCCGCGACAGGCGGCGACGGTGGTGCTGCTCACCGCCGGTGGTACGCTCGCCTTCTACGCCTACACCACGTACATGCAGAAGTTCCTGGTCAACACCAGCGGCTTCAGCCGCGAAACCGCGACCTGGGTTATGACCGGGGCGCTGGCGCTCTATGCGGCGTTGCAGCCGCTGGCGGGGGCCTTGTCCGATCGGATCGGCCGTCGGCCGCTGATGATCGGCTTCGGCATCGCGGGTGTGCTGGCGACGGTGCCGATCTTCACCGCGCTGGAGACGGTGAAGAACCCGCTCGCCGCCTTCGCGCTGGTGATGGCCGCGCTGGTGATCGTGACCGGCTATACCGCGATCAACGCGGTGGTGAAGGCGGAGCTGTTCCCGGCGCATATCCGCGCGCTCGGCGTGGCGCTGCCCTATGCGCTCGCCAACACCGCGTTCGGCGGCACGGCGGAATATGTCGCGCTCTGGCTCAAGGACGCGCACATGGAACGCGCCTTCTACTGGTATGTCACTGCGATGATCGCGGTGTCGTTGATCACCTATTGGCGGATGCGCGACACGCAGGCGCACAGCCAGATCGCGGAGGACTAGGCGGGATCGACCTTCCGTCGAATTCCTCGCCCTGGCGGGCAGGGGTATCGCATATGACCCTCACGGTAAGTCGTACGCCCTCCAAATCCACTTCGTCACCCCGGCCTTGCGCCGGGGTCCCGCTTCTTTGGACGGCGCGAAGAAGCGGGATGCCGGATCAAGTCCGGCATGACGGGGATGGGAAGCCGTTGCAGCACCCCAATGGCCATATGCGATCGCCCTGCCCTAGTGGGGGAGGTGGCAGCACAAAGCGCTGACGGAGGGGGAGGACACGGAACAGACGTGTCGCTTACCTCCCCCTCCGTCATGCCTTCGGCATGCCACCTCCCCCTGGCGGGGGAGGAATTTTGCTAAGATTCCGAATGTCGATCCGGCCGAAGCCATATGCATGCGCCCCGCGCAGCGGGGGAACGGTCAGCCGCGCGGCAGTTCGATCGTCGCGCACAGGCCGCCGCCGTCGCGGTTCGCCAGCCGCACGTCGCCGCCCGCCTCGCGCACGATCGTCCGGGCCAGCGCCAGCCCCAGCCCGATCCCGCCGGTATCGCGGTTGCGCGAGGTTTCCAGCCGGGTGAACGCCTCGAACACGTCGCCCAGCCGCGCCTCGGGGATGCCCGGCCCGCGATCCGCCACCTCGATCCGCACCGCCGTCGCCTCCGCGACCAATCGTACCTCGGCGCCGTCGCCGTATTTGACCGCATTCTCGATCAGATTGCGGATCGCCCGCCGGATCAGCGACGGCCGCAGTCGCATCCGCAGCCGGTCCGCCTCCTCGAACGCGACGTCCTGGCCGAGATCGCGGAAGTCCTCGACCACCGCATCGACCAGCGCGGCGAGATCGACCTCGGTCAGCGGTTCGCTCGGCCGCCCCATCCGTGCCAGCGACAGGATGTCGTCGAGCGTGCGGTTCATTTCGGCGATCGTGTCCGCCATCCGCGCGCGGTCGTTGTCGTCCTCGACCGATTCGATCCGCACCCGCAGCGCGGCGAGCGGCGTGCGCAGATCGTGGCCGATCGCGCCGAGCATCCGATCCTTCTCGTCGAGCATCGCGGTAACGCGCAATTGCAGCGCGTTGAACGAGCGCACCAGCCCGACGATATCCGCCGGCCCGTGCTCCTCGACCGCGACCGGCGTCTCGCTGCCGCCGCGGCCGAAGCGCTGCGCCGCGGCGGTCAGTTCGCGCAGCGGCCGCGAGATACGCCGTGCGATCCACAAGACCGGCAGCAAGACGACGCCATAAAGGATCAGCGTCTGCGCGAACAATCGCCAGAACAGGTGCATGCCGCCGTCGTCGCCCCACGGCACGATCACCGCCAGCCAGCCCGAATGCGGTCGCTCGATCGCGATCAGCAGCGCCTGTTCCGGCCGGTCGCCGGCGCGCCGGGTCCGGTTGGCCCGCGGAACGCTGCGGCCGAGCACGGCATCGTCCACCGCCGTCCAGTCGCGCACGCCGGTGTCGATCCGTCCGACCTCGACCCCCTGTTCGCGCAACTGGTCGCGCAGCTCGCTCGCCAGTTCGGGCAAGCGCGGCAGCCCGGCGGGGATGTCGTTGCGGTCGGCGCGCCGGATCCGGCCATGGTCGCGCGGGATCGGCCGGCCGCCCTGTGCCTCCCGCTCCATCGCATCGGCGATGCGGATCGCGACGGGCCGCGTCGCCTGCGCCAGCCGGAACGCCGCACGCTCGCGCAGCGCCAGCCCGAAATTCACCGCCTGCGCGACGAACAACGCCAGCGCGATCAGGACCGCCATCTGCCCGGCAAGGCTGCGCGGCCAGAGTCTCACAGCATCTGTCTCACAGCATCGAGCTCACGGTGTCAGTCTCACAGGCGGGTGACCTCCGCCGCGAGCGTATAGCCGCCGCCCCACACCGTCTTGATGATCTCGGGCAGTTTGGCGTCCGTCTCGATCTTGCGGCGCAGGCGGCTGATCTGATTGTCGATCGCGCGATCGAACGCCGCCGCCTCGCGCCCCTGCGTCAGGTCGAGCAACTGGTCGCGGGTCAGCACCTGCCGCGGCCGCGTCACCAGCGCGAGCAGCAGATTGTATTCGCCCGTCGACAGCGGCACCGACACGCCCTCGCGATCGACCAGCGCGCGCTCGCCGGTCTTGAGCACCCAGCCGGCAAAGGCATAGGAGCCGCTTTCCGGCGCATGCTGGCGCGCGCCGCCGGCGGTCAGCCGCCGCAGCACGACCTTGACCCGCGTCGCCAGTTCGCGCGGCGAGAAGGGCTTCACGACATAATCGTCCGCGCCCATTTCCAGCCCGACGATGCGGTCGGTCTCCTCCGCCTTGGCGGTGAGCAGGATGACGGGCGTATCGCTGGTCGCGGCGATGTGCCGGCACAGCGACAGGCCGTCCTCGCCCGGCATCATCACGTCGAGGATGACGAGATCGATCGCATAAGCGGCGAGCCGGGTCCGCGCGCTCTCGGCATCCGCCGCCTGGGTGACGCGAAACCCCTGTTTGGTGAGATATTGCGCGAGCGGTTCGCGGATCGATCGCTCGTCGTCGACGAGCAGCAGGTGCGGCATGTCTCCCATCGGTTCGGCATTAGCCACGGCGCACCCTTCCTGCAAAGCCCGGACGGGCAATCGCCCGCCCGGTCAAGATGTTACTGGGCCGGCGGGGCGGGCGGGGGCGTGTCGCCGCCGCCGCGCGGGCCGCGCATCGGCCGTGCTGCCGCGAGTTCGGCCGCATCGAGCTTGCCGTCGTGGTTGGTGTCGAGCCGATCGAAGCGCTGGCCGGCGCGCGCGAGCGTCTCGGCGCGGGTCATCTCCCGATCGCCGCCGCCGCGCGGGCGATTACCGGCGCCGCGCCATTGCGGACGCGCCGCATCGCGTTCCGCGGGCGTCACCTTGCCGTCCTTGTCGGCGTCCATCGCGGCGAAGCGCGCTTCCGCCTCCGCGATCATCTCCGGTCGGGTGATGACGCCGTCGTGGTTCGCGTCGAGCCGCATCATGCCGCCGCCGGGCGGCGGGGCAGGGGGCACGGTCTGCGCGACCGCGGCCGTCGCCAATAGCCCGCTCGCGATCGCGAGCCCGAAACGCATCGATGTCATGACGTCCTCCACCCCCGGCGGGCCGATCCCTGCCGCACCATCTCCTTATGGCAGGCGGGTGTCGCGGCCGTATGTCGCGTGCGGTGGAATTTGTCGCAACCTGTCGCATGATCCTCCCCCTGATCGCGGGAGCGGGGGGGGGGGGCGGATCAGGCGAAGACCGCGACGCTCTGCATCTGCTCGGCGACCGGCGTGCCGTCCGCCGCCCAGATCGCCATCGCCTGGCTCGAACTGCCCGCGCGCGCGTAATCGCTGGCCGAGCGCAGCAGCCACCAGCCGTCCTGCGTCACCGGCGCCTCGCCGAGCAGGTTGAGCTGCCACGTCATCGAACTGACCGGAGCCGGCCGGCCGAGCAGCTTCAGCGCCACCGGCGGCAGACAATCCGCGACCGCGATCAGCGCGACCAGCGGATCCACCCCGGTGCGATCGGTCAACCGCACCCAGCGCAGCCATTCCGCCGGCCCCGCCTCCTGCCGCTCGACCATCTCGAAATGCTGCGAGAAGGCGACCGCCGGATGGCCGCGCATGACGGTGTCCGCAGGCCCCGGCACCGCGACCCCCGGCGTCGACCCGGCGCGATGGTCCACCGCCGATTCGACCGCGCGCATGAAGACGAAGGTGGCGCGCAATCCCAGGCCCGCCTCGCCCGAGACGTCCGCCTGCACGAACGCCGCATTGCGCCCGCGGCGCAGCACCTCGGCGCGGACCGTGATCGCGCCGCTCAGCGGCCCGACGAACGCCACCAGCGCCGATCGCAGCGGCGGCAGGTCGGCATCCGCCCCCATCGCGGCATGCAGTGCGAGCGCCGCCGACAATCCGCCATAAGCGGTCCGCCCCTGCAGCCACGTCTCGGGCACAATGCCGCGCCAGCCCTGCGCGACCGGCTCCAGCCCGGCGATCACCTGGCCGAGCGTCGTCACCGCAACGCTCGGTCGTCGAACAATCCGAACAGCAAGGTCGAGGCGTACATCGCCACCGCCCGCTCGCGCGGCATCGCGGCGGCCCATTTGCGCATGTCGAACGCGGCATTCTGCAACGCCATCAACGCCTGCGCCGCGACCAGCGCATCGACCGCGCGGATCGATCCTTCGGCGATCCCGTCCATCATCGTGCCCGCGAACCGCCGCGCGATCCGGTTCGACCGGTCGACCATCGCGGTGCGCACCACCCCGGGCAGGCCCGACAGCGCCGTCGTCCGCAGCAACGGCGTCCGCTCGGCGAACTGCACGTCGAGCAAGGTCGCGATCGTGCTCGACAGCCGCTGCCAATGCGATCCGCCCGCCTCGTCCGCCAGCCGCTGCGCGTCGGAGATCGTGTCGAAGCTGCGCCGGTAGCAGGCGATGACGAGATCGTCCTTGGCGTCGAGATGGTGGTAGAAGCTGCCCTTGGTGACGTTGAGCTCCGCCGCGATCCGCTGCACCGAGGCACCGCGATAGCCCAGCTCGTTGATCAGCCGCGTCGCGGCGAGCAGGAAGGCGGCGCGGCCCGGCTCGCTCTCCTCGTGCGTCAGGTCGATCGGCTGCGGCGCCCAGCGGCCGTCCGGGATCGCGATGCCATGGTCGAACACGTCCATCAGCCGCGCCTCGACGCGGGCATATTGGTCGGGCTCGTAACGGACCAGCCAGACCGGCAGCCAGAAGGTGTTTTCGAGCAGCACGTGCGCACGCGCGCCGAACAGATCGGTCTCCGCGCGATTGGCCGCCGCGCCCCACAGGCCGCGCGTCCGCCGGAACACTTCGCGCCAGCGATTCATCAATCGGGTACGGTTGGGCTCCTCGGTGGCGCGCAGGTCGGACAGCACCGCCATCGCGCGTTCCTCGCCGCGCTGCACCCGCGCCAGCCGCTCCATGTTGAGCGCCAGATAGCGGCGCACCCGCTCGCGCGGGGTGGCCGCGGCGCTCGCCTCGTCGATCATCGCCAGCAACTGGTCGAGCGTGTGCTCGAACGCCGCCGCCGCGAGGTCCTCCTTGCGCTTGAAATAATAAGTGACGCTGGTGGTGTTGAGCCCGACGCGCCGCGCCACGTCGGCGAAGGTCATCCCCTTCGCGCTCTGTTCGTTGATCGCCTCGGCGGCGGCGGACAGGATCGCGTCGCGTTTCGCGCGGAAACGCTTCGTGCCCTGTTCCTCGTCAGCGCCGGCGCTGCCCACGTCCTCCGTCTGGTCCATCCGACCCGTCTATCAATGCCGGTTTAGAAGAAACAGTGTTTTCTCTCGGCGATGCGATCAGGCGTGGAAAAGCGGCGACCCGCCGCGTCACGCCACTTTACCGAATGTGCGGTACGGCCTAGACCATCGCCAAAGACACGTCGGAGAGAGGCGCATGGACTTCACGCTGAGCGAACGCGAGACCTATTTCCGCGACCGGGTGCGCACCTTCATCGACCAGGAGATCCGCCCGCGCCAGGCCGAGCATGACGCACAGGCGCATGCCGGCGAACGCTGGAAGGTGATCCCGGTCATCGAAGAATGCAAGCATAAGGCCAAGGCCGCGGGCCTGTGGAATTTCTTCATGCCGCCGAACTCGGGCCAGACGCATGTCGACGACAGTTTCGCGTTCGAGGGCACGCAGCTCAGCAATCTCGAATATGCGCTTTGCGCCGAGGAGATGGGCAGGATCGACTGGGCGTCGGAGGTGTTCAATTGCTCCGCGCCGGACACCGGCAATATGGAGGTGTTCCACCGTTACGGCACCCGCGAGCAGAAGGAACGCTGGCTCGGGCCGCTGATGCGCGGCGAGATCCGCTCCGCCTTCCTGATGACCGAACCCGCGGTCGCCTCGTCCGACGCGACCAATATCGAGACGTCGATGGTCCGTGAGGGCGACCATTACGTCATCAACGGCCGCAAATGGTGGTCGAGCGGCGTCGGCGATCCGCGCTGCAAGGTCGCGATCGTGATGGGCAAAACCGATACGACGGCAAAGCGGCACGCGCAGCAGAGCATGATCCTGGTGCCGATGGACGCGCCCGGCGTCACCATCGAACGGATGCTCAGCGTCTATGGCTACGACCACGCCCCCCACGGTCATGGCGAAGTGGTGATGAAGGACGTGCGCGTGCCGGTGGAGAACGTGCTGCTCGGCGAGGGCAGGGGGTTCGAGATCGCGCAGGGGCGGCTCGGGCCGGGGCGCATCCACCATTGCATGCGCACGATCGGCGTCGCCGAGACGGGGATCGAGGCGATGGCCAAGCGGCTGCTGTCGCGCGTCGCCTTCGGCAAGCGCATCGCCGATCAATCGGTGTGGGAACAGCGGATCGCCAAGGCGCGCATCGATATCGAGATGACGCGGCTGCTCTGCCTCAAGGCGGCGGACATGATGGACAGAGCGGGCAACAAATCGGCGCAGGTCGAGATCGCGATGATCAAGGTCGCCGCGCCCAACATGGCGTTGCAGATCCTCGACGATGCGGTGCAGGCGCATGGCGGCGGCGGCGTGTCGCAGGATTTCCACCTTGCCCATGCCTGGGCGGCGATGCGGACGCTGCGCTTCGCCGACGGCCCCGACGAGGTCCACAACCGCGCGATCGCCCGGGCCGAGTTCGGCAAATACGGGGACTATGCGGCGGAGCGGCCGGCGCGGTAACCGACCTCACCCTCACCCTTCCGACGCTTCGCGTCTCCCTCCCTCTCCCGGCGGGAGAGGGAAGAGCCGGCGGAGCCGGCGATGGGTGAGGGTGCGCGCGATCCGCTGATTGCGAAAGGAACATCCCATGAAAGCCGCCATCCTCATCGAACCGAAAGAGCCGCTCAGCATCGAGGACGTCACCGTCGCGGCGCCCGCCGCGCACGAAGTGCTCATCCGCACCGCCGCGGTCGGCGTCTGTCGTTCCGACCTGCATTTCGTCGATGGCCTCTACCCGCACGCGCTGCCCACCATTCCCGGTCACGAGGCCGCCGGCGTGGTCGAGGCGATCGGCAGCGAGGTGCGCACGGTCAAGGTCGGCGATCACGTCGTCACCTGCCTGTCGGCCTATTGCGGCCAATGCGAATTCTGCGTCACCGGCCGCATGGCGCTGTGCGTCGACGCCGCCGTCCGCCGCCCCAGGGGGGCGCCGCCGCGGCTGATGCTCGGCGACCGGCCGGTCGCGCAGATGCTCAACCTTTCGGCCTATGCCGAACAGATGCTGATCCACGAACATGCCTGTGTCGCGATCGATCGCGACATGCCGCTCGATCGTGCCGCTTTGCTCGGCTGCGCGGTGACCACCGGCGCGGGCGCGGTGTTCAACACCACCGACGTGACGCCGGGCGAAACGGTGTGCGTCGTCGGCTGCGGCGGCATCGGCCTCGCCGCGGTCAATGCCGCGAAGATCGCCGGCGCCGCGCGGATCATCGCGCTCGATCCGGTGGCGGAAAAGCGCGCGCTCGCCGAAAAGCTCGGCGCGACGCACAGTATCGACGCGGCGTCGCCGACCGCGGCCGACGAGGTGATCGAGATCACCCGCGGCGGCGTCCATCACGCGATCGAGGCGGTCGGCCGGCCGCAGAGCGCCGCCACCGCGGTCAAGGTGCTGCGCCGCGGCGGCACCGCGACGATCCTCGGCATGCTGCCGCCGGGCGAGACGGTCGGCCTGTCGGCGATCGACCTGCTGTCCGGCAAGCGGCTGCAGGGCGGATTGATGGGGAGCAATCGTTTCCCGGTCGATATCCCGCGCCTCGTCGACTTCTACCTGCGCGGCGCGCTCGATCTCGACACGATCATCGCCGAGCGCCTGCCGCTCGACCGGATCAATCACGCCTTCGCCGAACTCCGCAAGGGCGACGCGACGCGCACCGTGATCACCTTCGGGTGAGGATCATTTCCTTCACCGTCTTGGCGGCGAGGAGCCGAGCATCATGACCATCGCATCCGACACCATCCCCGTCGCCGGCAAGGATCGCCTCGACGAGGCCAGTCTCACCGCCTGGATGGAGGCGAACGTCGCCGGCTTCACCGGCCAGCTGACCTACGCCAAATTCGCCGGCGGCCAGTCCAACCCGACCTATCGGATCGACAGCCCGTCGGGCGCCTACGTCCTGCGCCGCAAGCCGTTCGGCGTGCTGCTCCCCTCCGCACATGCGGTCGACCGCGAATATCGGCTGATCGCCGGCCTCCACCCCACCGGCTTTCCGGTCGCCAGGCCTTATGGCCTGTGCACCGACGAGAGCGTGATCGGTGCGATGTTCTACGTCATGGCGCTGGTCGAGGGCCGCAACCTGTGGGACGGCACGCTGCCCGATTACGCCCCGGCCGAGCGCACCGGCCTCTACAACGCAATGGTCGATACGCTCGCCGACCTGCACACGACCGATCACGTCGCCGCCGGCCTCGGCGATTACGGCAAGCCCGGCAATTATTTCGCGCGGCAGGTCGAACGCTGGACGAAGCAATATCGCGCCAGCGAGACCGAGCCGATGCCAGAGGTCGAACGCCTCATCGCCTTCCTGCCGCGCACCGTTCCCGAGCAGACGCGCACGTCGATCGTCCACGGCGACTATCGTATCGACAATATGATCTTCCATGCCACCGAGCCGCGGGTCGTCGCAGTCCTCGACTGGGAGCTGTCGACACTCGGCGATCCGCTCGCCGATTTCTCCTATTTCCTGATGAGCTGGGTGACCGAGCCCGAGGGGCGATCGGGCGTGAAGGGGCAGACCGGGCCGGAGACGGGCATCCCGACGATCGAGGAGATGGTGCAGCGTTATTGCGCGCGCACCGGGCGCGACGGCGTGCCCGACCTCAATTGGTATTTCGCCTACAACCTCTTCCGCCTGACCGGCATCGTCCAGGGCATCAAGAAGCGGATCGTCGACGGCACCGCGTCGAGCGCGCAGGCGGAGCGATCGGCGGCGCAGGTCCATCGCCTCGCCGCGGCGAGCTGGCATTTCGCGCAAGCCGCAGGAGCCTGACGCCATGACCCGCTTCACCGACCGATCGATCATCGTCACCGGCGCGGGCAGCGGCATCGGTCGCGCCGCGGCCCTGCTCTTCGCCGCGGAGGGCGGCCGCGTCATCGTCGCCGATCGCACCGAAGGCGCCGACGAGACCGCCGCGCAGATCGCCGCCGCCGGCGGCACCGCGCATGCGATCCGCATCGACGCGGGCGACGAGGCCGACGTGATCCGCACGATCGCGCTCGCCCGCGACGCGTTCGGGGGGCTCGACGTGATGTTCGCCAATGCCGGCATCTCGGGCGGCATGGCCAATCTCTTCGACACCGACGTCGCGCTGATCACCGAGGTGCTGCGCGTCAATCTGATCGGTCCCTTCCTCGCGATCAAACATGCCGCACCCCTCATCGCCGAACGGGCCAAAGAGACGGGGCGAAGCGGCGCGATCGTGCTCACCGCCAGCGTCGCCGGCATCCGCTCCGGCGCGGGCTCGCCGGCGTATTCGGCATCCAAGGCCGGCGTCATCAACCTCGCCGCGGTCGCCGCGCAGCAGCTTTCCGGCAGCAACGTCCGCGTCAACGCGCTGTGCCCCGGCCTGACCGAGACCGGCATGACGCAGCCGGTGTTCGATTATGCCCGCGACGCGGGCAAGGTGGACCGGATCGGCCGCCTCAACCCGCTGCGTCGTGGCGCGCAGCCGGAGGAACTGGCCAAGGTCGCGCTGTTCCTCGCCTCCGACGACGCCAGCTACGTCAACGGCCAGGCGATCGCGGTCGACGGCGGCCTGTCGTCGAGTCATCCGGTGACGCGGCAGGAGTATGGAAAGACCGCGGTATGAGTGACTTGCAGCCGTAACCTGTCGCGCGCAGAATGCGGGCATGACGATCATCCTGACCACCGCGATCGCGCTTGCCGCCCTCCAGAGCGACCGGCCCCCGCCGGTCGTCACGACATCGCCATATGCCGTGCCAGCCGCCCCCAAGCCGGACAACACGCTTCTGCGTTGGGTGATGAGCCCCGTCATCTGTCGTGACGGCGGCGGCCAGCCGCCGGTCGTCCAGTCGCCCCCGCGCCGGACGGGCTCCGCCTATCGCATCGGATCGCCCGCAGCGGTCGCGCTCGACTTCTCGATCGATGCGAGCGGCCGGCCGCTGTCGATCGCCCGTCGCGGCTCGGCTTATGTCGCCAATGCCGACGATGTCGTCCCCGCGTTCGCCGCGACGCGTTTCGCACCGGGCACGGTACGCCGCGGGTGCGTCGTGACGTACACCGGCGACGTCATGCCGCTCGCCGCTGCGCCGATAGAGGAGGTGATGGCGTTGTTCATGCTGCCGGGGAACCGTCTGTCGCGGGCGGTATGGGACCGCATCCATGCCGCCGGCGATTGCGGCGATCCCGCGCCCGCAGCGCTGTTGCGCGGCTATCCGGACTTCAAGGCGTTGCCCGACCAGCCGGGCTATCCGAGCTGGACGATGATCGAATACTCCATCGCTCGTAACGGCCACCCGCAGCACCTCCGCACCGCAGGCGGCAGCGGCTCGGTGGATCTCGATCGTGCCGGCCGTAACGCCGTTGCGCGCTCGCGTTTCGAGCGGGGATCGCATGGCGGCTGCATGTCCGGCTATTTCAAGAGTGCGACGATCCTCCCCGCCCCGCCATCGCCCGTGGAAGCCAATTGGCGCCCCGCCAACGCCACCTGTCCGCGCGAACACACATGGAAACGGCCGCCGCAGCTGGTCTATCCTGGCAATTATCAGGCGCGCAGCATCGAAGGCTGGGCGATGGTGACGTTCGACGTGGCACCTTGGGGCGAGATCGGGAACGTCCACGCCCAGCAGGCCGAGCCGACCGCGGATTTCGGTACGGCGGCCGAACGGATCGTCCGCGGTGCCGCCTTCAACCCGGGCGGTCCGGGCTATGTCGGCTGTGTCGAGCGCGTCCGCTACGTCATCCGCAAGCCCGGCATGCCCCCGGCTGCCGATATCGCGCCGGATTAACCCGCCCGCCGGCGGATCAGCCCCTCCTGCGCGGTGCTCGCGACCAGCCGGCCGTCCTGCGTGAAGATGCTCCCCCGGTTCATGCCGCGGGCGTGGCCCGCCCAGGGACTGTCGGTGGTGTAGAGCAGCCATTCGTCGGCGCGGAACGGTTCGTGGATCCACAGCGCATGGTCGAGGCTGGCGGTCTGCATCTCGGGCATCAGCCAGTTGACGCCGTGCGGCATCATCGAGGTCGCGAGCAGCGCCATGTCGGACGCGTAGGCGAGCGCGGCGCGATGCACCGCCGGATCGTCGCCGATCCCCGCCGCGGTGCGGAACCAGGCGGCGTTGTTCGGCGCGCGCTTCTCCGGCGCGAACCAGCTGCGCGGATAGAGCGGTCGCATCTCGATCGCATTCTGCCGCCGGGTGAAGAAGTCGCGGTATTTCTCGGGTACCTGATGCGCGATCGCGAGGCGCAGTTCGCGTTCCGACTTGAGCGTCTCGGGACCCGGCACGTCGGGCATCGCATCCTGGTGGTGCAGCCCCTCTTCCGCCGTCTGGAACGAGGCGGCGAGGTTGAGGATCGGCTGGCCCTTCTGCACCGCCACGACGCGCCGCGTCGCGAAGCTGCGCCCGTCGAAGTCGCGCATCACCTGGAAGATGATCGGGAAGTTCTCGTCGCCCGGACGCATGAAATAGGCGTGGAGCGAATGCGCGTCCTTGCCCGCGACCGAGCGCTGCGCCGCCTGCAGCGCCTGCGCGATCACCTGTCCGCCGAACACCCGGCCGCGCCCGCCCGGCTGGCGCGAACCGCGGTACAGATCGGTATCGATCTCCTCGACGTCGAGCAGCGTGACGAGCATCGCCGCCAGCTCTTCCGGCGTGCGCTCGCCCATCAATAGCCTGCCGCTTTCGCCAGCCGGTCGGCGTGGAAGCCGACGTCGCCGAACATCTCGGCGAGCACGCGGGCGCGCTTCATGTAGAAGCCGATGTCATATTCGTCGGTCATGCCGATGCCGCCGTGCATCTGGATCCCCTCCTGCACGCTGAGCGTCGTCGCCATGCCGGTCATCGCCTTGGCGATCGATACCGCATCGTCGGCCTCGGCGCCGGAGTCGAGCAATTGCTGCGCCTTGAGCACCGCGGCGCGCGCCACCTCCATCTCGGCATAGAGATGCGCGGCGCGATGCTGCAACGCCTGGAAGCTGCCGATCGCGACGCCGAACTGCTTGCGCTCCTTGAGATAGCCGACGGTCATGTCCATCGCGCCGCCGCCGACGCCGAGCAGTTCCGCCGCCGCGCCGGTCCGCCCCGCGCGCAGCAACCGGCCGAGCGGATCGCGACCGCCATCGACCTCGCCGATCACCGCATCGGCATCGACCTCGACGCCTTCGAACGCGATCCGCGCGGCGAGGCTCGAATCCGCCAGCCGCTCGGGCGTCGCGGTGAGGTTGGCGGCGTCCTTCGGCACCGCGAACAGCGTGACGCCCTCGGCATCGTCGGGCGATCCCGCGGTGCGCGCCGCGACGATCAGCAGATCGGCGATATGGCCATGGGTGACGAACTGCTTGGCGCCGGTCAGGCGGAAGCCGTTGCCGGAGCGTTCCGCGGTCATCGCGATCCGGTCGCGATGCTTGGCGCCCTCGTCGATCGCCAGCGCCGCCACCGTCTCGCCGGAGACGATGCCGGGGAACCAGCGCTCGGCCTGCGCCGAACCCTTCAGCGCCTCGACCGCCGCGACCGCGGTGGCGAGGAAGGGGGAGGGGGACAGGTTGCGCCCGATCTCCTCCAGCACCACGCCCGCCTCGACATGGCCGAGGCCGAGGCCGCCCTGCGCTTCGGGGATCAGCACGCCGTTGAGGCCCATCTCGGCGAACTGCTTCCACAGGTCGCGGCTGAAGCCGGTCGGGTCGTTGCCGTCGCGCAAGGACCGCAAATGCCCGACGGGGGCGTGTTCGGCGATGAAGTCCTTCGCGGTATCGCGGAGCATCGTCTGTTCGTCGTTGAGGTAGAGGGGCATCGGGAAACTTTCGTGTTCCGGCGGAAGCCGGAACCCAGGGTTCCCAGCGTTCCGCTCTGTGGCTCCGGGCTCCTGCCTGCGCAGGAGCACAAGGGGATCAGGCGCCGGGCAGCTCCAGGATCCGCTTGGCGATGATGTTGAGCTGGATCTCGCTCGTCCCGCCCTCGATCGAATTGGCCTTGGTGCGCAGCCAGGCGCGCGGCATCGCGCCGGTACGCGAACGCTCGCTCTCCCATTCCAGCGCGTCGGAGCCGCCCGAGGCCATCATCAATTCGTAGCGATCCTTGTTCAGCTCGGTGCCGACATATTTCATCATACTCGGCTGCGCCGGATGCGCGCGCCCCGCCTTCAGCTCGTCGATAAATCGTTCGGACATCGCCGCGAACGCCTTCGCCCGCACCTCGAACAAAGCGATCTGGGTGCGCAGCACCGGATCGGCGAGCCGTCCGTCATGATCGAGCCCGATCGTCGCGATCGCGCCCTCGACCAACGGATTGCGCCCGCCGGTCGCCAGCCCCATCCCCGAGATCATCTCGCGCTCGTGGCCGAGCAGATATTTGGCGACGTCCCAGCCCTTGTTCTCGTCGTGGATGCGGTTCGCCTTGGGCACCTTCACATCGTCCATGAAGGTCTCGCAGAAAGGCGAATAGCCGCTGATCAGCAGGATCGGCTTGGTCGACACGCCGGGCGAGGCCATGTCGAACAGCACGAAGCTGATCCCGCCCTGTTTCGACGCCTTGCTGGTCCGCACCAGGCAGAAGATCCAGTCGGCCTTGTCGGCGTAGCTGGTCCACACCTTCTGGCCGTTGACGATATAATGGTCGCCCGCATCCTCGGCGCTGGCGGCGAGGCCGGCGAGGTCGGACCCGGCATTGGGTTCGGAATAGCCCTGGCACCAGCGGATCTCGCCGCGGGCGATCTTGGGCAGATGCTCGAGCTTCTGCTCTTCGGTGCCATATTTGAGCAGTGCCGGCCCGAGCATCGAGATGCCGAACGAATTGAGCGGATTGCGCGCGCGGATCGCCGCCATCTCCTCGCGCAGGATCTTGGTCTGCGCCGCCGATAGCCCACCGCCGCCATAGGCCTTGGGCCAATCGGGCACGGTCCAGCCGCGCGCCGCCATCCGGTCGAGCCAGTCCTTTTGCGCCGGGGACGACGGTTTGAAATTGCGCCCGCCCCAGCACACGTCGGTATCGGCGCGGACCGGCTCGCGCATCTCGGGCGGGCAATTCTCCGCCAGCCAGGCCCGGGTTTCGGCGCGGAAGGTATCGAGGTCGGTGTCGGTCATGTCGGAATTCCCTTTTCGTCACCCCGGCCTTGCGCCGGGGTCCCGCTTCGCGCGGGCAAGAGTTGGCGGGACCCCGGCTCGGGACCGGGGTGACGGACTGTTACTTGATGCTGCCGCTCTTCAGGCTCCTGGCGACCGGGAAGCCGTGCTTCTCCAGCCCGGCGACGACCTCGTCATAGCCCTCGGTCTTCGCCCAGAACATCGGCCCACCGCGATAGACCGGCCAGCCGTAACCGTAGATCCACACGACATCGATGTCGGATGCGCGCTGCGCCATCCCCTCTTCGAGGATCAGCGCGCCCTCGTTGACCATCGTGTAGAGCGTGCGCTCGATGATCTCCTCGTCGGTGACGTCATGCTGCGGCGTGTCGGTCTTCGCCCGCCATTCGTCGATGATCTCGGCGACGCGGGACGAGGGGGTGGGGTTCCGCTTCTCGTCGTAATCGTAGAAGCCCGCCTGTTTCTTCTGTCCCCACCGCCCCTCGGCGGCGAGCGCGTCGCGGATATTCTCGATCCGACCGGGATCGCGGTGCCAGCCGATATCGACGCCGGCGAGGTCGGCCATTTGGAAGGGGCCCATGGGCATGCCGAATGCGACGTGGACGCGGTCGATCTGCTCCGGCGTTGCGCCTTCGAGCAGCAATTTGTTCGCTTCGACCTGGCGCGGCATCAGCATGCGGTTGCCGATGAAGCCATAGGTGACCCCGGCGACCACCGCGACCTTCCTGATCCTCTTGGCGAGGTCCATGACCGTCGCGAGCACGTCGGGCGCGGTCCTGGCGCCGCGCACGACCTCGAGCAGCTTCATGACGTTGGCCGGCGAGAAGAAGTGCATGCCGACGACGTCCTGCGGCCGCGCCGTGCAGGCGGCGATCTCGTCGATATCGAGATAGGAGGTGTTGGAGGCGAGGATCGCGCCGGGCTTGGCGATGCCGTCGAGCCGGGTGAAGATCTCCTGCTTCACCTCCATATTCTCATAGACCGCCTCGATGATGAGATCGCACTCGCCCAGCGCGTCGAAGTCGAGCGTCGGGCTGAGCGCGGCCATCGCCGCCTCGACCTGTTGGGGTTTCATCCGGCCCTTGGCGGCGGTCGCCTCGTAATTCTTGCGGATCGTCGCGACGCCGCGGTCGAGCGCCTCCTGCTGCATTTCGACGATCGTCACCGGGATGCCGGCCGACAGGAAGTTCATCGAGATGCCGCCACCCATCGTGCCGGCACCGATCACGCCGACGCGGTTGATCGGGCGGCGCACTGTATCGGCGGGTACGTCGTCGATCTTCGCGGCCTGCCGCTCGGCGAAGAAGATGTGGCGCTGCGCGGCGGACTGGTTGCCCATCATCAGCCGCATGAATTCCTGCCGCTCGAAGGCGATGCCCTCGGCGAACGGCATTTCGGTCGCCTTGACGACGCAGGCGATATTGGCGGCGGGGGCGTCGAAGCCACGGAAGCGGCGGGCATTCTCCTTCTCGAACGCGGCAACCGCCTCGGGATCGGGCTTCGCCTCGCGCTCGGACGCGCGCGGGATCGGGCGCTTGGCCTTGACCTCGCGCGCGAAGGCGATCGCATCGGCCTCCAGACTGTCCTCACCGACGATCCGGTCGATCAGCCCGGCCGCCTGCGCTGTCTTCGCCGGCATCGGATCGCCCTTGGCGGTCAGTTCGAGCGCGACGCGCACCCCGGCGATCCGCGGCAGCCGCTGCGTGCCGCCCGCTCCGGGGAGCAGGCCGAGCTTCACCTCGGGCGTACCGATCTTCGCCGACGGCACCGCGACGCGATAATGACAGCCCAGCGCCACCTCGCAGCCGCCGCCGAGCGCGGTGCCGTGGATCGCCGCGACCACCGGCTTGGTCGAAGCCTCGATCATGTCGACCACCGCGGGCAGGCCGGGCTCGACCATCGGCTTGCCGAATTCGGTGATATCGGCGCCGGCGAAGAAGGTGCGGCCGTCGCAGCGGATCACCATCGCCTCGACCGTCGCATCGGCGACGCCTTCCTTGATCGCCGCCTCGAGGCCCTGCCGCACCGCGGCGCCGAGCGCGTTGACCGGCGGATTGTCGGAAATGATGACGAGCACCTCGCCATGGCGTTCGGTGCGGATCGGTGAAGTCATGGAACGGTCCTTCGCTAATCGTCAGTTGAGCGCGGCGTAGATCATCGTCTTCAGCTCGCGGCGGATCGGATAGAGGCTCGACGGCGTGAACTGCGTCATGAACACCATGTGCAATCGCTCGACGGGATCGATGAAGAAGGCGGTCGAGAACATGCCGCCCCAATAATATTCGCCGCGCGAACCGGGCATCATCGTCTTCGCCACGTCCTGCGTCACCGAGAAGCCCAGGCCGAAGCCGGTGCCGGCATTCTGCGTTTCGCTGAACAGCGACCGCGACAGGCCGGCGAGGTCCTGGCCGCCGGGCAGATGGTTCATCGTCATCAGTTCGAGCGTCTTGCGCCCGACGATGCGCACGCCGTCCAGCGTCCCGCCATTCTCGCACATCCGGCAGAAACGATGATAGTCGAGCGCGCTCGACACCAGCCCGCCGCCGCCCGACAGCAGTCGCGGCGGCCGGCTCCACGCACTCGCCGCGCCGCGGTCGTAGATCACGCGCTGGCCATCCGCATCGAGCGCATGGCAATCGGTCAGCCGGTCGATCTTGTCCGCGGGCACCTGGAAGAAGGTGTCGTGCATGCCAAGCGGCGCGAAGATGCGCGTCGCGAAAAACTCGTCGAGCCGCTGCCCCGACACCCGTTCGACCACCGCGCCGAGCACGTCGGTGGCGACCGAATAATTCCAGCCCTCGCCGGGCGAGAATTCGAGCGGCAGCCTGGCCAGTGCGGCAACGAAGCCGTCGAGATCGAGATCGCCATGCCAGCGCTCGATTTTCAGCGCGCGATAGGCGGCATCGATGTTGGAGCGGTTCTGGAATCCGTAGGTGAGGCCGGCGGTGTGGCGCAGCAGGTCGAGCATCCGCATCGGCGCGTTCGTCGGCCGGGTGGCGAACGGCACGCCGCCACCGCCGCTATGATAGATACCGACGCCCTCGAATTCGGAAAGCACGTGATGGACCGGTGTATCGACGGCGACCAGCCCCGCCTCGACCAGCATCATGAACGCGATCGAGGTGATCGGCTTGGTCATCGAGGCGATGCGGAACAGCGAGCCTTCGTCCACCGGCGCGCCGCCGTCGCGGGCCGGCCCCTGATGCGAGAAATGGACGATCTCGCCGTCGCGCGCGATCAGCAATTGCGCGTGCGGCAGCAGCCCGGTGTCGAGATAGCGCGCCTTCACAAAGGCATCGACCGCCGCGAGCCGCTCGGGTGCGAAGCCGTGGCTGGGCGGGACCGTATCTGTCATCTCTCTGCCATACCCCGGTTTCTAACTTTGACTCCATATCGCCTTGAGCGATGCCGGAATCAACAGTAACCTTTCATCGAAACGCAAAGGTCGCTTGCCGGTGGCGGCGATCGTGGAAAGGACGCTCCCTTGGCTAACGATCCGCTCGTCGCTCCCGTCGTGCCGCTGCCCGCCTGCTGGCCGGCGATGGCGATGCCGCAGGTGCGGGCGCTGCTCACCGCGCCGGGCGCGCGCTTCGAGATGGAGGAGGTGACGATCGGCGGCGTGCCGACGCGGGTGTGGAAGAACGCGCCACCGACGATGCGCCATCTGATCGAGGCGAGTCGCGCGCATGGCGAGCGATTGTTCGTGATCCACGAGGACGAACGGATCAGCTACGACGCCAATCATCGCGCCGTCGCGGCGCTGGCGGCGCGACTGCTCGAACTGGGCGTCGGCCGCGGCGACCGCGTCGCGCTGGCGATGCGCAATCTGCCCGAATGGCCCGTCGCCTTCTTCGCGGCGGCATCGATCGGCGCGATCGTCGTGCCGCTCAACGCGTGGTGGACGGGCGCCGAGCTGACCTATGGCCTGCGCGATTCCGGCGCGTGCGTGCTGATCGTCGACGGCGAACGCCATGCCCGGCTCGCGGCGCTGTACGGCGACCTGCCGGGGCTGCACCATGTCATCGTCGCCCGCGCGACGACGCCGCTCGGTGCCGCGATCGGGCTGGAGACGCTGATCGGCACGCCGCACGACTGGGCGATGCTGCCCGATGCCGACCTGCCCGCCGTCGCCGCGCTCGCGCCCGACGACGAGGCGACGATCTTCTACACCAGCGGCACCACCGGGGCGCCCAAGGGGGCGATCGGCACCCATCGCAACTTCATGACCAACGTGATGTCGAGCGGCTATGCCGCGGCGCGCGCCTGCCTGCGCCGCGGCGAGACGCCGCCCGAACCGACGCCGCGGGTCTCGCTGACCGTGATCCCGCTGTTCCACGTCACCGGCTGTTCGGCGGGGATGATGGGGACGATCGCGACCGGATCGGCGATGCTGCTGCTGCGCAAATGGGACACGATCCGCGCGCTGGAGATCATCGAGCGCGAGAAGGTCAACATGACCGGCGGCGTGCCGACGATCGCGTGGCAATTGCTCGAACACCCCGACCGTGCCCGCTACGATCTGTCGTCGCTCGATTCGATCGCCTACGGCGGCGCGCCCTCGGCGCCCGAGCTGGTCCGCCGCATCCATGCCGAATTCGGCGCGCTGCCCGGCAACGGCTGGGGCATGACCGAGACGACCGCGACGGTGACCTCGCTGAGCGGCGAGGACTATCTCGCCCGGCCGGACAGCGCCGGCGCGCCGGTCGCCGCGGCCGATATCGAGGTTCGGGCCGAGGACGGCGTCACCGTGCTGCCGCCGGACACGCTGGGCGAACTCTGGGCGCGGGGACCGATGGTGGTGAAGGGCTATTGGAATCGCCCCGACGAGAGCGCCGCGACCTTCGTCGACGGCTGGGTGCGGACCGGCGACATCGCCCGCATCGATCCGGAAGGGTTCCTGTTCATCGCCGACCGCGCCAAGGACATCGTCATCAGGGGCGGCGAGAACATCTATTCGATCGAGGTCGAGAACGTCCTCTACGCGCATCCCTCGGTCACCGACGCCGCGCTGGTCGGCATCCCGCACCGCACGCTCGGCGAGGAGCCCGCAGCGATCGTCCACCTGTGCCCCGGCTGCACCGCGACCGAGGCGGAGTTGCAGGCGTTCGTCCGCGACCGGATCGCCGGGTTCAAGGTGCCGGTCGCGATCCGCTTCCTGCCCGAGCCGCTGCCGCGCAACGCCAACGGCAAGATCCTCAAGACGACGCTCAAGGACCTGTTCGCCGACCGGGTGGCGGCCGCCGCCTAAGGGCGCGCAAGAAGCAGGATGGCGGCGACCGAAAATGCGCTAGAGCAGTCGGATGGCCGACGCTTCCAATCCCGTTCCGAGTCCGATCACGCCCGAGGAACAGGTGGCACTCGGCGCGCCCCTGATGCCGAATTCGCGGAGCGAGATCGGGCGGATCGCGCAGCGTCGCGACCGGCTGCTCGCCGCGCTGACGCTGATCGCCGGCATCGGCCTGACGCTCGGCATTCCGTTCGCGCTGAAATCGGGCGCCGAATTCTTCATGCCGCTGACCATCGCATTGGTCATCGCGATCGCGCTGGTGCCGGTGCTCGAATGGCTCGAACGGCGGCGCATCCCCTCGGCGATCGCGGCGCTGTTCTGCGTCCTCGTCTTCCTCATCATCGTCAATGTCGTGATCGCCGCGATCGTCGTGCCCGCGACCGACTTCTTTCAGCTGCTGCCCAGCCGGATCAGCCGCATCCAGCACAATCTGTCGCCGTTGCTCGACCTCTATTCGACGCTGGAGAAGTCGGTGAACAAGATGTTCCGGCAGATCGCCTCGACGCCGGTGCGCCAGCCGCAGACCGCCGCGGTGGCGCCGCCCAGCTCGATCCTCGAACTCGCCGCCACCTCGGCGCCGACGGTGATCGTCCAGTTCTTCTTCGGCATCCTGATCGTCTTCTTCTTCCTGTCCGGCTGGACCGGCATGCGCAAGAAGACGATCACCGGCCGCACCAGCTTCGACGGCGCGATGGCGACCGCGCGGGTGATCCAGGACGTCGTCGACGACGTCTCGGCCTATCTCGGCACGATCACGCTGATCAACCTGACGCTCGGCGGCGTCGTCGCCGGCGCGCTCTATTTCATCGGCATGCCCTCGCCGCTGATGTGGGGCGGGATCGTCGCATTGCTCAACTACATCCCCTATTTCGGGCCGATCATCGCCGCCTTCCTGCTCGCGATCGGCGGGATGATGACCTTCACCGACATCTGGGTGGCGATGCTGCCGCCGGCGGTGATGATAGGCTGCCATTTCCTCGAAGCCAATGCGATCACGCCGCTGATCGTCGGCCACCGGCTGACGATCAGCCCGCTGATGATCCTCGTCTCGATCAGCTTCTGGGGCTGGGTGTGGGGGACGGCGGGCGCGCTGCTCGCGGTGCCGCTGCTGATCATCATCCAGACCGTGCTCGGCGCGGCGGGCAAGCCCGACATCGCCGGCTTCCTGTTCGAACACGGCACGCTGGTGCAGCAGGAGCGCGCCCGGCGGAAGCGCAACGAGGACGACAGCGACGCGGCGCGCGAATAGGCAATTGACACCCCCCGATCGCTCGCCTAGTTGGCGCGCCTCAACGCTTTCAGCGGGTGTAGCTCAGTTGGTTAGAGCGCCGGCCTGTCACGCCGGAGGTCGCGGGTTCGAGCCCCGTCACTCGCGCCATTCCCTCCTCGGGAACGGGAAAGTCTTCGGAACATGCGGGAGTATGTCGCGTCGCCGGTCGGGCGGACGATCTGCTCCGACCGCGTATCACGCGGGTGTAGCTCAGTTGGTTAGAGCGCCGGCCTGTCACGCCGGAGGTCGCGGGTTCGAGCCCCGTCACTCGCGCCATCCGGTTCACGGATGCCGCCCCCCCCGATCCCTAAGGCCAGCGCCCTATCGCCAGCGCCCGGTTTCCATCCAGAGCAGCAGCGGCCGCATCGGCATGATCCACACGATGCCGGTGACGAGATAGAAGGGCAGTTGCAGCCACCACGGCCAGCCGCCGACGATCCCCGCCGCGCTGACGATGATCGCGCACCACAGCCCGATCAGCACGAGGATGAGCAGCACGCCCGCGGGTTTGCGCCAACTGGGGGTCATGGGACGATCCAATCCGATTCGGTAGCGATGGCGTGCAGCGGCACGTCCCACGGGTCGGCGGGGCAGGCATCGACCTGCTGTACCGACCAGGCGACGCCGACGCGCCATGCGTCTGGCAACAAAGCAAAGGCGCGGTCGTAATAGCCCGCCCCCTGGCCCAGGCGATGACCGGCGCGATCGAACCCGAGCAGCGGCGTCAGCACGATGTCGGGCCGCAGCGCGGGGGCATCCGCAGGGGGCTGCAACAGGCCGTAGGGCCCGGCGACGAGCGGCGTCCCGTCGTCCCAGTCGAGAAAGCGCATCGGCGCGTCACGGCCGGTGACATGGGGCAGGACGAGCCGGCAGCCGGCGTCGCGCGCGGCGGTGGCGAGCGGGGCGGGGTCCGCCTCGCTGCCCAATGGCATATAGCTGGCGACGATGCGCGCCCGGGCCAGCCGCGCGCGGAACGCGTCCGGCACCGCGATCGCCCGGTCGCGCGCCAAGCCGTCGCGGGCAGCCCGCAGGCGGGCGCGGAGGGCGAGCTTGTCGGTCATCGCCTCGGTTCGCGGGGCAGGAGGGAAGGGGCGGGTGGCGGGACCGCCGTGGCCGTGTGCCAAAGTATCCGCCGACGCCTGTTAACGTCAGGTGGGGACCATATACTTCGGACCAGGGTCCTAGCAGGGACAGCCCCCTTGGATGATGAATAGCCTCAGGGATAAAGTAAGGCTCGTACCGGGCAGAACCCGCCACGGCATGACTTAGTGCGTCGCGGGGGTGGTGGCAATGGGTGCGGCCACGTATCCCGCCTCACCCCGCCGGATCGCGCTCCAGCGCGTTGGCGAGCGCCTCCAGCCGGTCGGCGATCCGCGCCAGCGCGGGTTCGCTCACCGCCGCGCCCTCGGGCGGGCGCTGCCGGATCTCGTCGAGATCGTCCGCCAGCATCAGCGCGACGAACAGCATCGCCCGCTCGCCGGGGATGTTCGCGGCGGCGCGCAGGCCGGCGGGCCAGCGCTCGTCGAGCATCCGGCCGAGCTGTTGCAGGCGGGCTTCCTCGCCGTCGCGGCAGGCGACGGTGAACGGCCGGGAGCCGATCGTCAGCGTGACATTGGCCATCAGGATGCCGAGCCGCGCGCGATGACGTCGTCGAGCGCGCTCACCGCCTCGGCCATCCGGGCCTTGAGCGCGGCATGACGCCGGGCGAGCGCGTCGCCGGCCCTGGCGCGGGCGTCGATGGCGGATTCGATTCGGGCGATCGCGGCATCGATGCGATCGACCGCACTGGGAGTGTCGGACATGGCGAGCGACGTAGGCGCGGCCGTGACGAGCGGCAAGCCGGCATAACCCGTCGCGCAATCGGCCCGGCGCACGCCACGCGCGGTTGACAGACCGGGGCGCGGCCTCGCAAAGGCTGGCACGCCCGGCGCGGCCCCATGTCGTCGCGCAGCTCATGCATACGCGAGGAGAGACCAGATGACGGTGAAGGTTGCGATCAACGGCTTCGGACGCATCGGACGTCTCGTGGCGCGCGCGATCATCGAGCGGAACGCCGGCGAGCTGGAACTCGTCGCGATCAACGATCTCGCCGACGCCAAGTCGAACGCCTGGCTGTTCAGCCGCGACAGCGTCCACGGCAAATATCCCGGCACCGTCGCTGCAGAGGGCAACGACCTCGTCATCGACGGCAAGCGCATCCGCGTCACCGCCGAGCGCGATCCCGCCAATCTGCCGCACAAGGAACTGGGCGTCGAGCTGGTGCTCGAATGCACCGGCTTCTTCACCGACAACGTCGCCTGCCAGAAGCATATCGACGCCGGCGCCAAGAAGGTGCTGATCTCGGCACCCGGCAAGGGCGTCGACCTGACCGTCGTCTATGGCGTCAACCACGACAAGCTGACCGCCGAGCACACGATCGTCTCGAACGCCTCGTGCACCACCAACTGCCTCGCGCCGGTCGCCAAGGTGCTCAACGACGCGATCGGCATCGAGCGCGGCCTGATGACCACGGTCCACGCTTATACCAACGACCAGAAGATCCTCGACCAGATCCACCCGGACCTGCGCCGCGCCCGCGCCGCCGCGATGTCGATGATCCCGACCACCACCGGCGCCGCCCGCGCGGTCGGCGAGGTGCTGCCCGAGCTCAAGGGCAAGCTGGACGGTTCGGCGATCCGCGTGCCGGTGCCCGACGTCAGCCTGATCGACCTGACCTTCACGCCGAAGCGCGACACCACCAAGGACGAGGTCAATGCGATCCTCAAGGCGGCGTCGGAAGACGGGCCGCTGAAGGGCGTGCTGGTCTATTCGGACGAGCCGCTCGTCTCGATCGACCTGATGCACTCGCCGCAGTCGTCGACGATCGACAGCCTCGAAACCGCGGTGCTCGACGGCAAGCTGGTGCGTGTCGTCAGCTGGTACGACAACGAATGGGGCTTCTCCAACCGCATGGTCGACACCGCGACCGTGATGGCGAGCTTCCTCTAAGCCGATGGCGACGGTGGGCGGCGTGCTGGTCGGTATCGCCCGGCGCGCGCGTCCCAAGGCGCCGATGGAAGTGCTGGAGACGGTCGAGGTGACCGTCGACGGCGGCCTCGACGGCGATTGCCGCGGGCGGGTGAAGCCTAACGGCCGCGGCCGGCGTCAGGTGACGCTGATGGAACGTGGCGACTGGCAGGCGGCGATGGCCGAACTCGGTCAGGCGATCCCGTGGCAGGAGCGACGGGTGAATCTGCTGCTCGACGGCATCGACATCCCGCAGGTGCCGGGGACGCGGATCCGGATCGGCACGGTCGAGCTAGAGATCACCGTCGAATGCGATCCCTGTTTCCGCATGGAGGCGGTCGCGCCCGGGCTTGAGGCAGCGCTGACCCCCGACTGGCGCGGCGGCGCCTGTACGCGGGTCAAGGCGGGCGGGCGGATCGCGCTTGGCGACGCGGTGACGATCATTCCGCCTCAACAATTGCTCCTATGAAGGAAGACGATGTGACCAAGGCCTTCAAGACGCTCGACGATATGGGTGAGATCAGCGGCCGGCGCGTGCTCGTCCGCGAAGACCTCAACGTGCCGATGGCGGATGGCGCAGTGACCGACGATACGCGGCTGCGCGCGACGCTGCCGACCGTCACCGAACTCGCCGACCGCGGCGCGATCGTGCTGATCCTCGCGCATTTCGGCCGCCCCAAGGGGGTGCCGAGCCCCGATATGTCGCTGGCGATGCTGGCGCGGCCGTACAGCCATGTGCTCGGCCGCGAGGTCCGCTACATCGACTGGGAGGGCGCCGAGGATGCGGTCGCGATGCTCCAGCCCGGTGACATCGCCATTCTGGAGAACACGCGCTTCTTCGGCGGCGAAGAGAAGAACGACCCGCAAGTCGTTGAACGTTTTGCAAAACTCGGCGACCTCTACGTCAACGACGCGTTCTCCGCCGCGCATCGCGCGCACGCCTCGACCGAAGGCCTCGCCCATGTGCTGCCCGCCTTCGCCGGGCGTGCGATGGAGGCCGAACTCGATGCGCTCGAAAAGGCGCTCGGCAATCCCGAACATCCCGTCGCCG
The DNA here is from genome assembly GCF_034556155.1 of Sphingomonas sp. CD22. NCBI lineage: Bacteria > Pseudomonadati > Pseudomonadota > Alphaproteobacteria > Sphingomonadales > Sphingomonadaceae > Sphingomonas > Sphingomonas sp. CD22. Next base: position 424,394 of record NZ_JAYDYX010000001.1, read on the forward strand.
CGGTGGTCGGTGGTGCGAAGGTGTCGACCAAGCTCGACGTGCTCAAGCATCTCGTCACCCGCGTCGATCACCTCATCATCGGTGGCGGCATGGCGAACACCTTCCTCGCCGCGCGCGGCGTCAACGTCGGCAAGTCGCTGTGCGAGCACGACCTCACCGGCACCGCCGAGGAGATCCTCGAAGCCGCGGATCGCGCCAATTGCACCGTCCATCTGCCTTACGACGTCGTCGTCGCGAAGGAATTCCGCGCCAATCCGCCGGTGCGTACCGTCAACGTCCATGAGGTCGCCGCCGACGAGATGATCCTCGACGTCGGTCCCAGCGCGATCGAGGCATTGGGCGACGTGCTCAAGAATTGCCGCACGCTCGTCTGGAACGGCCCGATGGGCGCGTTCGAGACGCCGCCGTTCGACGTGGCGACCGTCAGCCTCGCGCGCACCGCCGCGGCGCTGACGCAGGACGGCAGCCTCGTCTCGGTCGCCGGCGGCGGCGATACCGTTGCCGCGCTCAATCAGGCGGGGGTCGCCGACCGCTTCACCTTCGTCTCGACCGCGGGCGGCGCCTTCCTCGAATGGATGGAAGGCAAAGATTTGCCCGGCGTCGCCGCGCTGATCGGCCGCTAGGCGGGATCGATCTTTCCGGTCCTGACGAAAGTCCTCCCCCGGCAGGGGGAGGTGGCATTCCGCAGGCATGACGGAGGGGGAGGAAAGGAAAACATCGGTTCCGTGTCCTCCCCCTCCGTCACGGCTTCGCCGCGCCACCTCCCCTTGGCGGGCAGGGCGATCGCATATGGCCATTGGGGTGTTGCAACGGCTTTCCCATCCCCGTCATGCCGGACTTGATCCGGCATCCCGCTTCTTCGCGCCGTCCAAAGAAGCGGGACCCCGGCGCAAGGCCGGGGTGACGGAATGGATTTGGAGGGCGAACGACTTACCGGGAGGGCCATATGCGATAGCCGTGCCCTGGCGGGGGAGGAATTGTCATGATCAGCGTCAGCTCGAACGCGGGCGCCGGCTTGCCGATCAGCCCGGATCGCGGTGCCGCATCCGCCGCCAACAGGGGCGCCGTCGCCAGTGCCATGGCCGAAGCCAGATGAAGCCACCGCATGATCGTCTCTCCCCCCGACGGCGACTGATCACGACATCCGCGGGATCGTCAATATCGCCGACCTAAACAGTTGATCGTCCGACGGGTCCGGCCTATGTTAAACGCGTTTAACAGGCAGGTGGCATGCTCGGCGTACGACTCGATACGGAATTGGAAGAGCGGCTTGCCGCGGTTGCGCGCACCCAGGGGCGCAGCAAGAGCGATATCGCACGCGAGGCGGTGCGCCGCTACGTCGATCTGCACGACGACGCCTATCGCCGCGAGGCACGCCGCCAGTCGACCCGCGCCTCCGCCCGCGCCTCGGTCGAGGGCGTCGTGTTCTGGCAGGACGGCGCCGCGTGGAGATAGCGCACGGCGCCATCGCCCTGGTCGACGGGCCTGCCGGGGAACCGGCGCGCCCCTGCGTCGTCGTCCAGTCCGACCTGTTCAATGCGACGCATGCGACGATCACCGTGTGTCCGCTGACCAACGTCATCGGCGGCGAGGCCTTGTTCCGGGTGGTGATGTCGCCGCGGGAGCACAATGGCCTGACCGCCGAATGCGAGGTGCAGATCGACCGCATCTCCAGCGTCGCGCGCGAGCGGATCACCCGGGTGATCGGCCACGCCAGTCCCACCCGCATGGAGCAGATCGACCAGGCGCTGCGCCGCTGGCTGATGCTCTGACCCTATCCGACCCAAGGAGCCGACCCATGACCACCAACGTCACCCCCGCCGTCAAGACGATCCTCGACAAATACGAAGCGACCAGCCCCGCGGTGAAGGCGAACCTCGCCCGCATCCTGATGCACGGCAAATTGGGCGGCACCGGCAAGCTGGTGATCCTGCCCGTCGATCAGGGCTTCGAACACGGCCCGGCGCGCTCCTTCGCGGTCAACCCGCCGGCCTACGACCCGCATTACCATTACCAGATCGCGATCGACGCCGGCCTGTCGGCCTATGCCGCGCCGCTCGGGCCGCTCGAGGCGGGCGCGGACACCTTCGCCGGGCAGATCCCGACGATCCTCAAGCTCAACAGCTCGAACAGCTGGGCGACCAGCATCGACCAGGCGGTGACCGCCAGCGTCTCCGACGCGCTGCGCCTCGGCTGCGCCGCGATCGGCTTCACCATCTATCCGGGGTCGGACGGCATCTTCGAGCAGATGGAGGAGATCCGCGAGCTCAGCGAGGAGGCCAAGTCGGTCGGCATCGCCACCGTGATCTGGAGCTACCCGCGCGGCGGCAAGCTGTCGAAGGACGGCGAACTGGCGCTCGACGTCGGTGCCTATGCCGCGCACATGGCGGCATTGCTCGGCGCGCACATCATCAAGGTGAAGCTGCCGTCCGCGCATATCGAGCAGGAAGAGGCCAAGCGCGTCTATGAGGGCACCGACTGGTCCAACCAGGCCGATCGCGTCCGTCACGTCGTCCAGGCGAGCTTCGCCGGCCGCCGCATCGTCGTCTTCTCGGGCGGCGCGGCCAAGGGCACCGATGCGCTCTATCAGGACGCGCGCGACATCCTCGCCGGCGGCGGCAACGGCTCGATCATCGGCCGCAACACCTTCCAGCGCAGCCGCGAGGACGCGCTCGACATGCTCGGCAAGCTGATCGCCATCTACAAGGGCGAGGCGGCCTGATCCGATGGCGGGCGCCGCACCGGACGCGGATCACGATCCGTCCGGCGCGGCGCCCGTCACCGTGCCGCTCCGCTTCGCCTATCATCGCGCGGTCGCCCCGCTGGTCTGGGCGATCGTCGCGGTCGGTCTGGTCGAGATGGCGGTCACGCACCTGCTGATCGCCTCGTGGAGCCGCACCGCGGCGCTGGCGCTGTCCGTCTTCACGCTCGGCGGGCTGGTCTGGCTGGTGCGGGCGCTGCTGGCGATGAAGCACCGTCCGGTGCTGCTCGATCGCGAGCGGCTGGTCCTGCAGGTCGGCACGATCCGCCGCGTCGACCTACCGCTGCACGCCATTGCGGGATTGCGTCCCTCGATCGAGCGTATTGCGATGAAGCAGCGTTCGGTGCTCAATCTCGCGCTGCTCGCTTATCCCAATCTCGTCGTCGATCTGGTCGCGCCCTTGCCCGGCCGGCGCGGCATCACCACGATCGTGCATCGGCTCGACGATCCCGCGGCTTTCGCCGCCGCGTGGAAGGCGCTAGGCGCTGGCGGATGACCGAAGACGATCCCCTCGGGCCGCTGGACCCGGACTTTGCCGCCAACTTCCGGCGCAACGACCGCCGGCCGCCGTGCCAGCTCTATCTGATCTCGCCGCTCGACGTCGGCGGCGCCTTCGCCGACCGGCTGGCGCGCGCGCTCGACGCCGGGCCGGTCGCCGCCTTCCAGTTCCGCGTCAAGGATGTCGACCAGCATGTCGCCGCCAAGCTCGCCGAGCCGTTGCAGCGCATCTGCGCCGACCATGAGGTCGCGTTCATCGTCAACGACAGCATCGCGCTCGCCAAGCGGCTCGGCGCCGACGGCGTCCACCTCGGCCAGGACGACGGCGACCCGCGCGAGGCGCGCGACCTGCTCGGCCCCGAGGTGCAGGTCGGCGTGAGCTGCCACGACAGCCGCCACCTCGCGATGGAAGCGGGCGAGCGCGGCGCGGATTACGTCGCGTTCGGCGCCTTCTACCCGACAACGACCAAGGCGGTCGAGCACCACCCCGAACCGTCGATCCTGTCGTGGTGGGCATCGATGTTCGAGCTGCCGAGCGTCGCGATCGGCGGGATCACGCCGGTCAACGCGCCGCCGCTCGTCGCGGCGGGGGCGGACTTCCTCGCCGTCTCCGGCGCGGTGTGGGGTGGCGACGAAGCCGCCGCGGTACGTGCCTTCGCCGAGGTGCTCGGCGGCTGATCCGCAAGCGAGCGTTCGCGTTGGGTTCGTCGAAGGGCAGGTGGGTGCCACCGCGCTTCGGCGGACGCAGCACGACCGCTAAAGGATAAAATACGCCCGACGAAACTACCGCTGTTCCGAACCGTTTGATCCACAAGCGTAACGGTTAAAGGGAACGGCGATATGAAGAAGGTTCTGGCTATTGCGCTGCTCTCGGGCGCCGCGCTCGCCGCCCCGACGATCGCACAGCAGTCCGTCGTCCAGCCGGTCCCGCAGCCGGCATCCCCGGCGCTCGACCGCAACATCCTCCACGTTCAGGTGATCCTCGACTCGCTCGGCTTCGGCCCCGGCGTGCTCGACGGCAAGGGCGGCCAGTCGCTCACCGCCGCGCTCAAGGGCTTTCAGGAGGCCAAGGGCCTGCCGCGCACCGGCAAGCCCGACGCGGCGACGTTGCAGGCGCTCTACCCCTATCGCGCCAAGCGCCCCACCGCGCGTTTCGTGCTGACCCGCGAGGCGCTGGCCGGGCCGTATTACAACCCGCTGCCCAAGGATTACGGCGAACAGGCCAAGCTCCCCAGCCTCGGCTACGCCACGCCGATGGAGAAACTGGCGGAGATGTTCCACACCCAGCCCGCGGTGCTGATCGCGCTCAACTCGCCCGATACGCGGCTCAAGGTCGGCAATACGATCGTCGTGCCTAACGCGCTGCCCGCGAGCCGCGCCTATGACCCGAAGCTGCCCGATCACTGGCGCCAGACGCTCAACATGCTCAACGTCGACGCCAACCAGCCGGTCGCCGACCATATCGTCGTAGACAAATCGGAGAAGGTGCTGCGCGTCCTCGACAAGGACGACAAATTGATCGCGCAGTTCAGCGCGACGATGGGGTCGGAGCACGACCCGTTGCCGCTCGGCACGTGGAAGATCTACGGCGCCGACTATAATCCCAAGTTCCACTACAATCCGGCCTTGTTCTGGGATGCCAAGAAGGGCGACCAGAAGGAGATGCTGCCGCCGGGGCCGAACGGCCCGGTCGGCGTCGTCTGGCTCGATCTGTCGAAGGAGCATTACGGCATCCACGGCACCCCGCATCCCGAACTGATCGGCCGCACCGAAAGCCACGGCTGCATCCGCCTGACCAATTGGGACGTCGCGCGTTTGGCGCAGATGGTGAAGCCGGGGACCAAGGCGGTGTTCCAGGCGTGACGGCGGAGGAAGCGAGCAGAATTCCTCCCTCGCTTCAGCGGGGGAGGGGGACCGCCCGCATAGCGGGTGGTGGAGGGGGCGTTTCCGCATACGACCAACTTCGCCGTATCCTCCCCCTCCGTCACGCCTTCGGCGCGCCACAGTGCCGGGCCGGTCATGCCCCCGGCATGACCTTGAACGGCCGGGGGCCGTTCAACCCGGCACTCCCTGGCGGGGGAGGAATTAGGTACTCCGCACTTCCGATGGTCAGCCCCCGCGCATGACCCGCCTCGGCTGGACCATCCTAGTCGTCGTCCTCGTCCTCGGCGCCGCCTTCGCCGCGATGACCAGCGTCGGCACCGCCACCCGCGGCACGCCGCGCGTCGACGTCGCGGTCGGCGAGCCCGCCGCCGCGGACGATGCGCCGCTTGCCGTGCCCGTCGCGGGCGTGCGGCGCGAGACGATCGTCGACAGCTGGATGGACCCGCGGGGCGGCGGCACCCGCGGCCATCACGGTACCGACATCCCCGCCGCCGCCGGCACGCCGGTGATCGCCGCCGCCCCCGGCACGGTCGAGAAACTGTTCCAGTCCAACCTTGGCGGGACCACCGCCTATGTCCGCTCGCCCGACCGGCGTTGGATATATTATTACGCCCATCTCGCCGGTTACGCCCCCGGCCTGCACGAGGGGCAGGTGCTCAAGGCCGGTCAGCCGATCGGCTATGTCGGCGACACCGGCGATGCCGGCGCGGGCAATTACCACCTCCATTTCGGGCTGCAGCGGATGCAGCCGGCGGAGCGCTGGCACCAGGGCGAGGACGTCGATCCCTACCCCATGCTTGCCGCCCGCGCACGGGGACGGTAAAGGGGCGCCACCGGGCGCGCGCCAGCCGCGCGCCTATCTCGCTCTTTCCAATAGGTTCAGATCCATGAAGATCAGCGGCGTGGACATCCGTCCCGGCAACATCATCGAATATGAGGGCGGCATCTGGCGCGCCGTCAAGATCCAGCACACGCAGCCCGGCAAGGGCGGCGCGTACATGCAGGTCGAGATGAAGAACCTGATCGACGGCCGCAAGAACAACGTCCGCTTCCGCTCCGCCGAGACGGTCGAGCGCGTCCGCCTCGATACCAAGGACTTCCAGTTCCTGTTCCGCGACGGCGACGCGCTGACCTTCATGGACAAGGACAATTACGAGCAGATCACGCTCGACGCCGGCATCCTCGGCGATGCCGCCGCCTTCCTACAGGACGGCATGGACGTGGTGCTCGAACTCTACGACGAAAAGCCGATCTCGGTCGAACTGCCGAGCACGATCGAGGCGATGATCGTCGAGGCCGATGCCGTCGTGAAGGGGCAGACCGCCTCGTCGTCGTACAAGCCCGCGATCCTCGACAATGGCGTGCGCGTCATGGTCCCGCCGCATATCGGCGCGGGGACCCGCATCGTCGTCGACGTCTACGAACAGACCTACGTCCGCCGCGCGGATTGACCGATATCCCTCTCCCTGCGGGAGAGGGTGGCCGAGCGTAGCGAGGTCGGGTGAGGGCAGGGCCTTCCTTCGACCTCACCCTCCCACCGCCTGACGGCGGCGGGCCCCTCCCTTTCCCGAGCGGGAGAGGGGTATAGAGAAATCCCCATGCCCTCCCATTCCGGTCTCTTCACCGTCATCGAGCGCGCCGCCCGCAAGGCCGGCACGGCGCTGCGTCGCGACTTCAACGAGGTCTCGCACCTCCAGGTCAGCCGCAAGGGTCCGGCCGACTTCGTGTCGATCGCCGACAAGCGCGCCGAGCAGACCTTGTTCGAGGAGCTGCGCCGCGCCCGTCCCGACTGGGGCTTCCTGATGGAGGAGGGCGGCGAGGTCGCGGGCGATCCCGACAAGCCGCGCTTCATCATCGATCCGCTGGATGGCACGTCGAACTTCCTCCACGGCATCCCGCATTTCGCCATCTCGATCGCGGTCGAGGAGCCGACCCCGTCGGGCAAGCGTGAGATCACCACCGGCCTCGTCTACCAGCCGCTCACCGACGAGAGCTTCTGGGCCGAAAAGGGGCGCGGCGCATGGCTCACCGACCAGCGGCTGCGCGTCTCGGCACGGCGCGACCTGTCCGAGGCGCTGATCGCCACCGGCATCCCGTTCCTCGGCCATGGCGACTTCGTCCAGTGGAGCCGCATCTTCGGTGCGATCGCGCCGGAAGTCGCCGGCATCCGCCGGCTCGGCGCCGCGGCGCTCGATCTCGCCTGGGTCGCTGCCGGCCGGTTCGACGGCTATTGGGAATCGGGCCTCAAGCCGTGGGACACCGCGGCGGGCATGTTGCTCGTCAAGGAAGCCGGCGGCTACGTCACCGACTTCCGCGGCGCGGACAAGGCGATGGAGCGCAACGAGTTCCTCGCCGGCAACGACGGCCTCCACGTCAAGCTGCACAAGCTGGTCGCCGGCGCGCTGCGCTGAGCCGGATCGACGTCCGGCCTGTAAACTGCGCCGATTCCTCCCCCGCCAGGGCAGGGCGATCGCATATGGCCATTGGGGTGTTGCAACGGCTTTCCCATCCCCGTCATGCCGGACCTGATCCGGCATCCCGCTTCTTCGCGCCGTCCAAAGAAGCGGGACCCCGGCGCAAGGCCGGGGTGACGAAGTGGATTTGGAGGGCGTACGACTTACCGGGAGGGCCATATGCGATTACCCTGCCCGCCAGGGGGAAGTGGCATGCCGCAGGCATGACGGAGGGGGAAGTAAGCGACGACCTCGGTTCCGTATCCTCCCCCTCCGTCACGGCTTCGCCGCGCCACAGTGCCGGGTCGGTCATGCCCCCGGCATGACCTTGAACGGCCGGGGGCCGTTCAACCCGGCACTCCCTGGCGGGGGAGGAATTTTACCGGCTCGCCGATCGTCGCTCCACCAATTGAGAGTGATTCTCACAGCCTCCGCGGCCTTGCCCGCACCCCTCCGGGGGCCTAAAGCGACCCCCACATCCTTCGCACCTGCGAGAAGCCCCTTGGTCGATCTGTCGCAATATCTGCCTATCCTGCTGTTCCTGGGTGTCGCCCTGGCGCTGTCGAGCACGTTCGTGTTCCTGCCCATGGTCGTCGCGCGGCTGACCGGCACCAACAAGCCCACCGAACAGAAGCTGTCGGAATATGAATGCGGCTTCCCCGCCTTCGAGGACCCGCGCAGCCAGTTCGACGTGCGCTTTTATCTGATCGCCATCCTGTTCATCATCTTCGATCTCGAAGCCGCCTTCCTATATCCCTGGGCAGTATCGGTTTTCAGCATCGGCTGGACCGCATGGATCTCCATGATGATCTTCATCGGCGAGCTTGCCCTGGGCCTCGTCTATGCCTGGAAAAAGGGAGCGTTGGATTGGGAATGACCCCTATGTCCGGACCTGTCGAACTCGAACGCCCGGCGACCGCCTCGTCGCTGGTGCCGCCCGATCAGGGTTTCTTCGATAGCCTCAACGGCGAGCTCAACGACAAGGGCTTCCTCGTCACCTCGACCGAGGAGCTGTTCCAGTGGGCGCGTACCGGCTCGCTGTGGTGGATGACCTTCGGTCTCGCCTGCTGCGCGGTCGAGATGATCCACGTCAACATGCCGCGCTACGATCTCGAGCGTTTCGGCGCCGCGCCGCGCGCCTCGCCGCGCCAGTCCGACGTGATGATCGTCGCGGGTACGTTGTGCAACAAGATGGCCCCGGCACTCCGCAAGGTCTACGACCAGATGTCGGAGCCGAAGTACGTCGTCTCGATGGGCAGCTGCGCCAATGGCGGCGGCTATTACCATTACAGCTATTCGGTGGTGCGCGGCTGCGATCGCGTCGTGCCGGTGGACATCTACGTCCCCGGTTGCCCGCCGACCGCGGAAGCGTTGCTATACGGGATCATGCAGTTGCAGCGTAAGATCCGCCGCCAGGGGAGCGTGGAACGGTGAGGGCGCCTGCTCCCGCCTGGGCCGCCGACCTCAACGGCGAGACGATCGAGATCGTCCGGGCGACGCTCGGCTCGGCATTGCTCGACGCGGTCGATCAGGTCGGCGAGGTCGCGCTCTACGTCGAGCGGACCGCGATCGTCGACGCGCTCGCCAAGTTGCGCGACACGCCCGGCCTCGAATATCAGCAGCTGATGGAGATCGCCGGCGTCGATTATCCGGATCGTCCCGAGCGGTTCGAAGTGGTCTATTGCCTGCTCTCGCTGACCCGAAACCACCGGTTGCACGTCCATGTCGCCACCGACGACGTCAAGCCGGTGCCGTCGGTGACGGGCCTGTGGCCGGTCGCCGGCTGGCTCGAGCGCGAGGTGTACGACATGTACGGCGTGCTGTTTACCGGCAATGCCGATCTGCGCCGCATCCTCACCGACTACGGCTTCCGCGGCCATCCGCAGCGCAAGGACTTCCCGCTCTCGGGCTTCGTCGAGATGCGTTATTCGGAAGAGGCCAAGCGCGTGATCTACGAGCCGGTCAAGCTGGCGCAGGATTTCCGCAACTTCGACTTCCAGAGCCCCTGGGAGGGCGCGGCCTATGTGCTGCCCGGCGACGAGAAGGGCATGCTGCCCGAGGCGAAGGGCGCACCGACGCCGCTGAAGGCGGACGACATCGCCAAGGCCGATGCGGCGCGCTCGCCGACGCAGGCACCCAAGGCCGGCAGCGAGCCCTATGCCAAGAACGACACGACCGGCACCGCCAAGACCGGCGCCGGCGACGCCGATCCGGGCAATGCGGCGCAGGACAAGCCCAAGGATTCGGACGTCGTGCCGACCAAGGGCGGAGGACAGAATCAGTGAGCCAGGACCCGCATCTCGCGCCCGCCACCACCAGCGTCGATCCGTATGTCGACGAGCTGATGCACGTCACCAGCCCGGCGCACCCGACCGAGGGCGACGTCACGATCCAGAATTACACGATCAACTTCGGTCCCCAGCATCCCGCGGCGCACGGCGTGCTGCGGCTGGTGATGGAGCTGGACGGCGAGATCATCGAGCGCATCGATCCGCACGTCGGCCTGCTCCATCGCGGCACCGAGAAGCTGATCGAATACAAGACCTATGCGCAGGCGATCCCGTATTTCGATCGCCTCGATTATTGCTCGCCGATGTGCATGGAGCACACGTTCGTGCTCGCGATCGAAAAATTGCTCGATATCGAGGTGCCGATCCGCGCCCAGTATCTGCGCGTCTTCTTCGCCGAGCTGACCCGCATCTCGAACCACATGCTGAACCTCGGTTCGCACGTCATGGACGTCGGCGCGATGACGCCGAATCTGTGGATGTTCGAGATTCGCGAGGATTGCTACAATTTCCTCGAGCGTGCCTCGGGCGCGCGCATGCACCACAATTACATGCGCCCGGGCGGCGTCCATCAGGACGTGCCGCTCAAGCTGCTGACCGATATCGCCGACTGGCTCGACACGCGGCTGCCGCGCCTGTTCGAGGATGCGATCAGCCTCGTCGCGGACAACCGCATCTTCAAGCAGCGCAACGTCGACATCGCGACGGTCAGCCGCGAGGATGCGATCGCCTGGGGCTTCTCGGGGCCGATGATCCGCGCCGCGGGCATCCCCTGGGACCTGCGCAAGTCGCAGCCCTATGACGTCTACGACCGGATGGAGTTCGACATCCCCGTCGGCACGCGCGGCGATTGCTACGATCGCTTCATGGTGCGCGTCGAGGAGGTCCGCCAGTCGGCGCGGATCATGAAGCAATGCCTGCGCGACATGCCGGAGGGGCCGATCGCCTCGACCGACCGCAAGGTGGTGCCGCCCAAGCGCGCCGAGATGAAACAGTCGATGGAAGCGCTGATCCATCACTTCAAGCTGTATACCGAGGGCTATCACGTCCCCGCCGGCGAAGTGTATGTCGCGACCGAGAGCCCCAAGGGCGAGTTCGGCGTGTTCCTCGTCTCCGACGGCTCGAACAAGCCCTATCGCTGCAAGATCCGGCCGACCGCGTTCAGCCATCTCCAAGCGATGGACTTCATGAGCCGCGGCCACATGCTGGCCGACACCACCGCGATCCTCGGTGCGATGGACATCGTGTTCGGTGAGTGCGACCGGTGACGGGCAACGTCGAAAACCTGATCTTGGAGCGGTTGCGCCGGATCGATGAAGGACTTCAGGACCTGCGTGGCGATGTGCAGGACGTGAAGGTCCGCATGACAGCGATGGAAGAGCATATGCTCAGCTTGCAGACGAGTGTCGTTGGCTTGAACGGTAGGATGGATCGCTTTGACGAACGCTTGTCGCGCGTCGAGCGCCGCCTCGACCTGCGGGATGCCGGCTGATGGCTGAAGCACCGCAGATCCCCGACGAAGCCGAAACCCGCGCCCGCTGGGGCGGTTTTGCCTGGAACGAAGACAACCAGAAGAAGGCGAACGAGATCCTCGCGCGCTATCCGAAGGGTCGCGAACAGTCCGCGTCGATCCCGTTCCTCGACCTCGCGCAGCGCCAGGTCGGGGCCGAGACGCAGACGCAGGGCTGGCTGCCCGTGCCGGTGATCGAATTCGTCGCGAGGGCGATCGGCGTGCCGTATATGCGCGTGTTTGAGGTCGCGACCTTCTATACGATGTTCAACCTCGCGCCGGTCGGCCGCTATCACGTGCAGGTCTGCGGCACGACGCCGTGCATGCTGCGTGGTTCGGACGACGTGCTCGCCGCCTGCAAGAACCGCGGGCTGGTCAAGGGCGGGACGACGCCGGACGGCATGTTCACGCTGACCGAGGTCGAGTGCCTGGGCACCTGCGCCAATGCGCCGATGGTCCAGATCAACGACGACAATTACGAAGACCTCGACTACGATCGCACCGTCGCGGTGCTGGAAGCGCTCGCCAATGGCAATACGCCGAAGGCGGGTTCGACGATCGGTCGCCAGACGAGCTGCCCCGAGGGCGGCCCGACGTCGCTGACCGCCATGGTCGACGCCAACCACGATTATCGGGAGGAGTGGGCATGACCGTCGGAGATACCCGCTTCATCACCGAAATGCTCCGTGGCATCCGCGGTGATATGTCCGATGTGAAGGATCGGATGATCAATATGGAATTGCGTCAGACGGCGATGGAGCATCGCCTGCTCGGCATCGATACCCATCTGGCTGCGGTACAGCAGGGCGTCGACGGTCTGTCGAGCGACATGCGCCGGGTTAAGCAGCGCCTTGATCTCGTGGACGGACATGCCTGATGCTTGCCGATAAAGACCGCATCTTCACCAACGTCTACGGGTTCCAGCCGTGGAACCTGGACGCCGCGCTGAAGCGTGGCGACTGGGACAATACCAAGGCGCTTATGGCGCTCGGCCAGGACGCGATCATCGACGTCATCAAGGCGAGCGGACTGCGCGGCCGTGGCGGCGCGGGCTTCCCGACCGGCACCAAATGGTCGTTCATGCCCAAGGAACCCAAGCCGGACCGGCCGAACTTCCTCGTCATCAACGCCGACGAATCCGAGCCCGGATCTTGCAAGGACCGCGAGATCATCCGCCACGATCCGCACAAGCTGATCGAGGGAGCGCTGATCGCCGGTTATGCGATGCGCGCGCGTGCCGCGTACATCTATATCCGCGGCGAATATATCCGCGAGGCGGAGACGCTGTTCGCGGCGGTCGCAGAGGCTTACGACAAGGGGCTGATCGGCAAGAACGCCAGCGGTTCGGGCTATGACTTCGACGTCTTCGTCCATCGCGGCGCCGGCGCGTACATCTGCGGCGAAGAGACCGCGATGCTCGAAAGCCTCGAGGGCAAGAAGGGCCAGCCGCGGCTCAAGCCGCCGTTCCCGGCGGGCGCGGGGCTGTACGGCTGCCCGACGACGGTCAACAACGTCGAATCGATCGCGGTCGCGCCGACGATCCTGCGGCGTGGGGCATCGTGGTTCTCGAGCTTCGGCCGCGAGAACAACAAGGGCACCAAGCTCTACCAGATCAGCGGGCATGTGAATAAGCCCTGCGTGGTCGAGGACGCGATGGGCCTGACGTTCCGCGAGCTGATCGAGACGCATTGCGGCGGCATCCGCGGCGGCTGGGACAATCTGCTCGCGGTGATCCCGGGCGGCTCGTCGGTGCCGCTGGTGCCGGCCAAGGACATCATCGACGCACCGATGGACTTCGACGGCCTCAAGGCGGTCGGCTCGGGCCTCGGCACCGCCGCGGTGATCGTCATGGACAAGTCGACCGATATCGTCCGCGCGATCAGCCGCATCTCCTATTTCTACAAGCATGAGAGCTGCGGCCAGTGCACGCCGTGCCGCGAAGGCACCGGCTGGATGTGGCGGGTGATGGAGCGGCTGCGCACCGGCGACGCCGACATCGCCGAGATCGATACGCTGCATCAGGTCACCAAGCAGGTCGAAGGTCACACGATCTGCGCGCTCGGCGATGCCGCGGCATGGCCAATCCAGGGACTCATCAAGCACTTCCGCCCCGAGCTGGAGCGCCGGATCAACGAACGTAGCGGCGGCGATCTGACGCCGATGCAGGAAGCTGCCGAATAATGCCCAAGCTGAAAGTAGACGGGATCGAGGTCGAGGTGCCGCAGGGCGCGACGGTCCTCCAGGCATGCGAAGCCGCGGGCAAGGAAATCCCGCGCTTCTGCTATCATGAGCGGCTGTCGATCGCCGGCAATTGCCGCATGTGCCTCGTCGAGGTGAAGCCGGGGCCGCCCAAGCCGCAGGCGTCGTGCGCGTTGCCCGCGGCGGACAATCAGGAAGTGTTCACCACCACGCCGATGGTGAAGAACGCACGCGAGGGCGTGATGGAATTCCTGCTCATCAACCATCCGCTCGACTGCCCGATCTGCGATCAGGGCGGCGAATGCGATCTGCAGGACCAGTCGGTCGCTTATGGCAAGGGCCATAGCCGCTACACCGAGAACAAGCGGGCGGTGACCGAGAAATATATGGGTCCGATCGTCAAGACGATCATGACCCGCTGCATCCAGTGCACCCGCTGCGTCCGCTTCGCCGAAGAGGTCGCCGGGGTCGAGGAGATCGGCGCGATCTATCGCGGCGAGGATATGCAGATCACCAGCTATCTCGAACAGGCGGTGACCAGCGAGCTGAGCGGCAATGTCGTCGATCTCTGCCCGGTCGGCGCGCTGACCTCTAAGCCCTATTCGTACGAAGCGCGGCCGTGGGAGCTCAAGAAGACGCTCACGATCGACGTGCAGGATGCGGTCGGCACCAACATCCGCCTCGACAGCCGCGGCCGTCAGGTGCTGCGCTGCGTCCCGCGCATCAACGAGGACGTCAACGAGGAATGGGCGCACGACAAGACGCGTCACCATGTCGACGGCCTCGTCCGTCGTCGCCTCGATCGCCCCTTCGTTCGCCGCGACGGCAAGCTCGTCCCGGTAAGCTGGGACGAGGCGTTCGCGGTCATCAAGACCAAGGTCGAGGCTGCCGGCGCGAATGTCGCCGCGGTGGCGGGCGATCTGGTCGACTGCGAGACGATGTACGCCGCCAAGGCGCTGCTCGGAACGCTGGGCTCGTCGCTGCTCGAAGGGCGGCAAACGGGCATGGACTATGACACGTCGAGCCTTGCCGCGGTCAATTTCAACTCGACGATCGCCGGCGTCGAAGAGGCGGATGCGATCCTGCTGGTCGGCACCAATCTGCGCTGGGAAGCGCCGCTGGTGAACACCCGCATTCGCAAGGCGATCAAGAAGGGCGCCAAGGTCTTCGCGATCGGGCCGGAAACCGAGCTGACCTATGAGGTCGAATGGCTGGGCGCCGATCTGTCGCTGCTCGGCAATCTGCCGGAGGCGGTTGCCACGCTGTTCGGCGATGCCGCCAAGCCGATGGTCATCGTCGGTGGCGGCGCGCTCAAGGGCGGCCATGGTGCGGCGCTTGCCTTCGCCAAGCAGTTCAATCTGGTCCGCGACGGCTGGAACGGCTTCAACGTCGTCCATATGGCGGCGAGCCGGATGGGCGGGCTGATGCTCGGCTATGCGCAGAAGGGCGGCATCGCCGATCTGTCGCAGGCGGCGGTGACCTTCTTCCTCGGCGCGGACGAGGTGGATTACACCAGGTTCGGCGGGTTCAAGGTCTATGTCGGTCATCACGGCGACACCGGTGCGCATCATGCCGACGTCATCCTGCCGGGCGTGACCTATGCCGAGAAGTCGGGCACCTGGGTCAATCTCGAAGGCCGCGTCCAGCGTGGCGAGCGCGCGGTGTTCGCACCGGGCGATGCGCGCGAGGATTGGACGATCTTCCGTGCGCTGTCCGAAGTGCTCGGCGCCACGCTGCCGTTCGACAGCCTCGCCGGGCTGCGCGAGGCGATGACCGCCGAGGTCCCCGCGCTGCGCCACGTCGGCCAGCTCGCCGGCTTCGAGTGGAACCCGCCGGCGCTCGATGGCGCGGGGCAGGGGAGCCTCACCGGCTATCCGATCAAGGATTTCTATCTGACCAACGCCATTTGCCGCGCGTCCCCGACGATGCAGCGCTGTTCGGCCGAACTGGTCCGTGGCGAGACGTTCGCGGAGGCGGCGGAGTGACCGATTTCTTCAACTCGACCGTCGGCATGTCCTATGGCTGGGCGTGGTTCGTCGCGACGATCGTCGGCATCCTCGTCATCGCGCTGCCGCTGATGCTCGCGGTGGCGATGATCATCTACGCCGATCGCAAAATCTGGGCGGCGATGGCGCTGCGCCGCGGCCCCAACGTCGTCGGGCCGTTCGGCCTGCTCCAGTCGTTCGCCGACGGGCTCAAGGTCTTCCTGCAGGAAACGATCGTCCCCGCCGCGGCGAACCGGACCTTGTTCCTGCTCGCGCCGATCATCACCTTCACGGTGGCCTTGATCGTCTGGGCGGTGGTGCCGTTCGGGGCGGGCGTGGTGCTCGCCGACATCAACGTCGGCCTGCTCTACGTGCTCGCCGCCTCGTCGCTCGGCGTCTATGGCGTGATCCTGTCGGGCTGGGCGTCGAACTCCAAATATCCCTTCTACTCGGCGCTGCGTGCGGCCGCGCAGATGGTCAGCTACGAAGTCGCGATCGGCTTCATCCTGATCTCGGTGGTGATGTGGGCGGGGACGTTCAACCTCAGCGGCATCGTCCTGGCGCAGACCAGCACGCTCAACCTCCACATCAATGCGTTCGGCATCAACCCGTTGCTCTTCCCGATGGCGGTGATGTTCTTCATCTCCAGCCTCGCCGAGACGCAGCGCGCGCCGTTCGACCTGACCGAGGCGGAGAGCGAGCTCGTCGCCGGTTATCAGACCGAATACAGCTCGATGAGCTTCGCGCTCTTCTGGCTTGGCGAATATGCCAACGTGCTGCTGATGTGCGCGCTCAACGCGACGCTCTTCTGGGGCGGCTGGCTGCCGCCGATCGATTGGGCACCGCTCTATTACGTGCCCGGGATCATCTGGCTGTTCGCGAAGATGCTGTTCTTCTTCTTCGTCTTCAGCTGGGTCAAGGCGACCGTGCCGCGCTACCGCTACGACCAGCTGATGCGGCTGGGGTGGAAGGTGTTCCTGCCGCTGTCGCTGTTCTGGGTATTCCTGGTGTCGGGCGTGCTGATGCTGATGCGCGTGCCGGTCGGCGGATGAGCCGGGCCAGCGAATGGATGATCGCCCGCGGCCTTCGGCCGCAGGCGTTACGTGACCGGGCGCTCATGGGCGTCGGTATCGGAGTGTTGGTCGTCCTGATCGACCGAATGACGGGATTGAGCTCTTGAGCGTCGCACAGATCATCAAGTCGTTCACCTTGTGGGAGTTCGTGAAGGCGCACGCCCTCACGCTGAAGTATTTCTTCAAGCCCAAGGCGACGATCAACTACCCCTACGAGCGCAACCCGGTGAGTCCGCGGTTCCGCGGTGAGCATGTGCTGCGCCGCTATCCCAATGGCGAGGAACGCTGCATCGCATGCAAATTGTGCGAGGCGGTCTGCCCTGCGCAGGCGATCACGATCGAGGCCGAACCGCGCGACGACGGCAGCCGCCGCACGACGCGCTACGACATCGACATGACGAAGTGCATCTATTGCGGTCTCTGCCAGGAGGCGTGCCCGGTCGATGCGATCGTCGAGGGTCCGAATTACGAATTCTCGACCGAGACGCGCGAGGAGCTGATCTACGACAAGGCCAAGCTGCTCGACAATGGCGACCGCTGGGAAAGCGCGATCGCCGCGAACCTTGCCGCCGATGCGCCATACCGTTAATGCGCGCCGCATTCGATTCCGGGCTTAGGGGGCCGACCAACTCGTGATCCAGGCCATAGCCTTTTATCTCTTCGCGATCATCGTGATCGGTTCGGGGGCGATGACGATTTCGTCGCGCAATCCGGTCCATTCGGTGATGTGGCTGATCCTCGCCTTCTTCAACGCGGCGGGGCTGATGGTGCTCGTCGGGGCGGAGTTCATCGCGATGCTCCTCGTCATCGTCTATGTCGGTGCGGTCGCGGTGCTGTTCCTGTTCGTGGTGATGATGCTCGACATCGAGGTCGCGCAACTGCGCGCCGGTGTGGCGCGTTATGCCGCGCTCGGCCTGGCGCTTGCGGTCGCGCTGGCGGCGGAGATCCTGATCGGCATCGGCGCCTGGAGCGCCGGCGGCCTCAAGATCAGCCGCCGCATCGCGCCGATCGACGGCGACGTGCCCAACATCCAGGCGATGGGGCAGCTGCTGTATACGCGCTACCTCTTCGTGTTCGAGGCGGCGGGCTTTGTTCTGCTCGTCGCGATGATCGGCGCGATCGTGCTGACGCATCGCCAGCGTGGCGGCGTCCGCGGCCAGAACATCAGCCGCCAGAATGCGCGCCGTCCGCAGGATGCGACGCGCAACGTCCAGCCGCCGGTCGGCGAGGGGGTCCAGTTGTGATTGGGTTGACGCATTATCTGGTCGTGGCGGCGATCCTGTTCACGATGGGCGTGCTCGGCATCTTCCTCAACCGGAAGAATCTGATCGTCATCCTGATGGCGATCGAGCTGATCCTGCTCGCGGTGAACCTCAACCTCGTCGCCTTCTCCGCCTATCTCCACGATCTCGTCGGGCAGGTGTTCGCGATGTTCGTGCTGACCGTCGCCGCCGGCGAGGCGGCGATCGGGCTGGCGATCCTGGTGATCTATTTCCGTGGCCGCGGCACGATCGCGGTCGACGACGTCAATCGGATGAAGGGCTAAATACCGGTGACCTCCATCCTCTTCATCGTGTTCCTGCCGCTGCTGGCGGCGGTGGTCGCCGGCCTCGGCAACAAGGCGATCGGGTTCGTGCCCGCCAAGGCGATCACCACCGGCGCATTGTTCGCCTCGTGCCTGCTGAGCTGGCCGATCTTCCTCGGCTTCCTCGCCGGCACCAACAGCGCGACCGTCGTGCCGGTGCTCAAATGGATCGTCAGCGGCGACATGGCGGTCGACTGGTCGCTGCGCGTCGACCAGCTCACCGCGGTCATGCTGGTGGTGATCACCAGCGTCTCGGCGCTCGTCCACCTCTATAGCTGGGGCTATATGAGCGAGGACCCGGACCAGCCGCGCTTCTTCGCCTATCTGTCGCTGTTCACCTTCGCGATGCTGATGCTCGTCACCGCGGATACGCTGGTTCAGATGTTCTTCGGCTGGGAGGGCGTCGGTCTCGCCTCGTATCTGCTGATCGGCTTCTGGTTCCGCAAACCGTCGGCCAATGCCGCCGCGATCAAGGCGTTCGTCGTCAACCGCGTCGGTGATCTCGGCTTCATGCTCGGCATCTTCGGCACCTTCCTGGTGTTCGGCACCGTTTCGATCCCGGCGATCCTCGCCGCCGCGCCGACGATGGCGGGCTCGACGATCGGCTTCCTCGGCATGCGCGCCGATACAATGACGGTGCTCTGCCTGCTGCTGTTCGTCGGCGCGATGGGCAAGTCGGCGCAGCTCGGCCTGCACACCTGGCTGCCCGACGCGATGGAGGGCCCGACCCCGGTGTCGGCGCTGATCCACGCGGCGACGATGGTCACCGCGGGCGTCTTCATGGTCTGCCGCCTGTCGCCGATGTTCGAAATGTCGCCGACCGCGCTGCACGTCGTGATGGTCGTCGGTGCCGCGACCTGCCTGTTCGCCGCGACCGTCGGCATGGTGCAGACCGACATCAAGCGCGTCATCGCTTATTCGACCTGTTCGCAGCTCGGCTATATGTTCTTCGCCGCGGGCGTCGGCGCCTATGGCGCGGCGATGTTCCACCTGTTCACGCACGCTTTCTTCAAGGCGCTGCTGTTCCTCGGTGCCGGTTCGGTGATCCATGCGATGCACCACGAACAGGACATGCGCTATTACGGCGGCCTGCGTAAAAGCATCCCGCTCACCTTCTGGGGCATGATGATGGGGACGCTGGCGATCACCGGCGTCGGCCTGCCCGCGGTGTTCGGCAATCCGCTCGGCATCGGGTTCGCGGGCTTCCATTCAAAGGACGCGATCATCGAGGCCGGCTGGGCGGCGGGCGAGCCCGGTGTGTGGTTCGTCGGCGTGCTCGTCGCGCTGATCACGAGTTTCTATTCGTGGCGCCTGATGTTCCTCACCTTCTGGGGAACGCCGCGCTGGGCCGCGTCGGAGCATATCCAGCACGCGTTGCATGATGCGCACGGCCACGGCCACGACGATCATGCGCACGAAGCGCATGGTAACGATGCGCATCACGCCCACGGCCACGACGCGCACCACGCCGACGAGGCGCACGGCAACCCGGCGCAGGCCGAGGACAGCGGCGATCGTCCGTCGACGCACGGCGCGTCGCAGCAGGATCTGCCCGCGGGGACCGGCGGCTATCACCCGCACGAAAGCCCGTGGCCGATGCTGGTGCCGCTCGTCATCCTGTCGATCGGCGCGATCGCGGCGGGCTTCGTCTTCCACCGCTATTTCATCGAACCCGATGCGGGCGAGATGTTCTGGAAGGGCGACATCGCCTTCCGCGAGCATCTGATGCACGCGATGCACGAGGTGCCGGTGCCGATCAAATTGTCGGCGACGATCGCGATGCTGCTCGGCCTGTTCACCGCCTGGTACGCCTATATCAAGGCGCCGAGCTTCCCGGCGGCGGTCGCGGACCAGTTCCGCATCCTGTACCGCTTCCTCGTCCACAAATATTATTTCGACGAACTCTATCACCTGATCTTCGTCCGCCCCGCCTTCGCCATCGGCCGTCTGCTGTGGCATCGCGGTGACGAACAGACGATCGACCGGTTCGGGCCGAACGGCTCGGCCTGGGTGGTGCAGCTCTCCAGCCGGCTCGCGGGCCGGCTCCAGAACGGATATGTCTATACCTATGCCTTCGTCATGCTGATCGGTCTGACCGCCGTCGTCACCTGGGCGATCGCACAGTGACCGGGCTGCCCATCCTCTCGATCATGCTGCTGATCCCCGCGCTTGCGGCGATCGCCTGCCTGTTCGTTCCCGCCGCCACCGCCCGCATGCTGGCGCTGGCCGCCACCTTCGTCGATCTGGCGCTCGGCATCCTGCTGTGGGCCAATTACGACATCGGCGGTGCACAATGGCAGTTCGTCGAGCACGGCCCGTCGTTCGGCTTCTTCCGCTGGGACCTCGGCATCGACGGCTTCGCGTTGATGCTGATCATGCTCAGCGTGTTCCTGATGCCGATCTGCATCGGCGCGAGCTGGCGTTCGGTCACCAATCGCGTGCCCGAATATATGGCGGCGTTCCTGCTCACCGAAACGCTGATGATCGGCACCTTCGCGGCGCAGGATCTGTTCCTCTTCTACCTGTTCTTCGAGGCAGGGCTGATTCCGATGTATCTCATCATCGGCATCTGGGGCGGGGCGAACCGCATCTACGCCTCGTACAAATTCTTCCTCTACACCTTGCTCGGCTCGCTGCTGATGCTGATCGCGATGCTCTACATGGCGCAGACCGCCGGTACGTCGAGCATCCCGGCGTTGCAGGCCTATGATTTCCCCGCGCATGTGCAGACGTGGCTGTGGCTCGCCTTCTTCGCGTCGTTCGCGGTGAAGATGCCGATGTGGCCGGTCCACACCTGGCTGCCCGACGCGCACGTGCAGGCGCCGACCGCGGGGTCGGTGATCCTGGCGGGCGTGCTGCTCAAGCTCGGCGGCTACGGCTTCCTGCGCTTCAGCCTGCCGATGTTCCCCGAAGCGTCGGGCCAGCTCACCTGGCTGATCTTCGGCCTGTCGGCGGTGGCGGTGATCTACACCTCGCTCGTCGCGCTGGTGCAGTCCGACATGAAGAAGCTGATCGCTTATTCGTCGGTCGCGCATATGGCGATCGTCACCATCGGCCTCTTCGCCTTCAACCGGCAGGGGATCGAGGGCGCGATGATCATGATGCTCAGCCATGGTCTGGTGTCGGGCGCGCTGTTCCTGTGCGTCGGCGTCATCTACGACCGGCTGCACACGCGCGAGATCAGCCGTTACGGCGGCCTGGCGATCAACATGCCGCGCTACGCCTTGTTCTTCCTGTTCTTCACCATGGCGTCGATCGGCCTGCCGGGCACCAGCGGCTTCGTCGCCGAATTCCTGGCGCTGATGGGCACCTATCAGGTGTCGACCTGGATCGCCTTGCTCTGCACGACCAGCATCATCCTCGGCGCGGCCTATATGCTGTACCTCTATCGCCGCGTCGTCTTCGGTGAGATCAAGTCGGACGACGTGCGCGAGATGCAGGATCTGTCGCATCGCGAATTGTGGCTGCTCGCCCCGATCGCCGCCGTCGCCTTGTGGATGGGCGTCTATCCGGAGAGCTTCATGGCGCCGATGCGCAAGGACGTCGGCGTGCTGCTCGCCCGCATCGATCGCGCGACTCCGGTCTCCGATTCCCAGCCGACTGCCGGCAAGCCCCTCGCCACGGCGCCTGCCGCCCACGGAATTGCTCACTGATGGATTACGCCGCCAATCTCGCCATGACCCTGCCCGAGGTGATCCTCGGGGCGGGCGCCATCGTCCTGATGCTGGTGTCCGCCTGGGGCGGATCGGCATCGACGCGTGCCATTTCGTGGACCGCGGTCGCGGTGCTCGCCGGCGCCTGTCTCGCCTTGCTCGGCCCGGCCAGCTACGGCGGGGCGGCGTTCGACGGCCTGTATCGCGCCGACGCCTTCGCCGCCTTCGCCAAGGTGCTGATCTTCATCGCCGCGGCGGTGGGCATCATCATGGCGCCCGATTTCTTCCAGCGGACCCAGGGCGACGATCTTCGGCCGGAATATCCGGTGCTGATCCTGCTCTCCGCGGCGGGCATGGGCCTTATGGTGTCGGCGAGCGACATGCTGACGCTCTACGTCGGCCTCGAATTGCAGAGCCTTGCCGCCTACGTCCTCGCGAGCTTCATGCGTCGCGACACGCGCTCGGCCGAGGCGGGCCTCAAATATTTCGTGCTCGGCGCGCTGGCGAGCGGCATCCTGCTCTACGGCATCAGCCTGGTCTACGGCTTTTCGGGCACCACGTTGTTCAGCGGCATCGCCTCGGCCTATGCGGGTCCGCGGTCGCTCGGGCTGCTGTTCGGACTCGTCTTCGTCTTCGCCGGCATCGCGTTCAAGATTTCGGCGGTGCCGTTCCATATGTGGACGCCCGACGTCTACGAGGGCGCGCCGACCCCGGTCACCGCCTTCTTCGCGTCGGCGCCCAAGGTGGCGGCGATGGGGCTCGCGGTCCGCGTCGCGGTCGAGGCGATGGGTCCGGCGACCGATCAATGGCGCCAGATCGTGATCTTCGCCGCGCTCGCCTCGATCATCCTCGGTGCGGTGGCAGCGATCGGCCAGACCAACATCAAGCGGCTGCTCGCTTATTCGTCGATCAACAACGTCGGCTTCGCGCTGGTCGGTCTCGCCGCTGGTACGCCGGAGGGCGTGTCGGGCGTGTTGATCTATATGACGATCTATATCGCGATGACGCTGGGTTCGTTCCTGATCGTCCTGCAGATGCGCGACGACGATGGCCAACCCGTCGAAAGCATCGCGGCTTTGTCCGGCATGTCGCGCACCCGCCCGGGACTGGCGGCAGCACTCGCCATCTTCATGTTCAGCCTCGCCGGCATCCCGCCGCTGTTCGGCTTTTATGCGAAGTTTGCGGTGTTCGACGCCGCGGTGCGCGCCGGCCTGTTCCCGCTCGCGGTGATCGGTATCGCCGCCTCGACGATCGGTGCCTATTATTACCTCCGCGTCGTCAAGACGATGTACTTCGACGAGCCGGCGCCGGCCTTCCCGAAGGGCAACAACCCGGTCGAGGGCGGGTTGATCGTTCTCACCGCCGCCTTCGTCTCGCCGCTCGGCTATCTCGCGATCCCGCTGCTCGGCGGCTGGACGATGGCCGCCGCCCGCGCGCTGTTCCCGGCGATTTGACGATCCGGACCGTCGCCGAGACGGGCTCGACCAACGCCGACATGCGCCTCCTCGCGCGCCAGGGCGCCGAGGAGGGGCTCTGGCTCCGTGCCGAGCGCCAGACCGCGGGCAAGGGGCGCCTCGGCCGCCAGTGGGTGTCCGAGCCCGGTAATCTCTACGCCAGCACGCTGGTCCGCCTGCGCCCCACCGATCCTGCACCTGCGACGCTGGCGCTGGTCGCCGCGGTGGCGCTGCACCGGGCGGTCGGCGTCTTCCTGACCGACGTCGCGCGGCTGAAATGGCCCAACGACCTGTTGCTCGGCGACGCCAAACTGTCGGGCATCCTGCTCGAACGCAGCGAGGATGCGGTGGTGGTCGGCATCGGCGTCAATTTGGCGCATCACCCCGATCTTCCCGACCGTGCGACCACCAGCCTCGCCGCCGCCGGCGCAATGGTGACTGCGGAGGCGTTCCTCGACGTGCTCGCCGAAGCGTTCGGCCGCTGGCTGACGGTCTGGCGCGGGCAGGGGCTTGCCGCGATCCGCGACGCCTGGCTCGCCGCGGCGCATCCGGTCGGCACTGCGCTCACCGTCCGGCTGCCCGACGGCGGCAGGCAGGACGGCCTATTCGACGGGCTCGACGCCGATGGTGCGCTCATCCTGCGCTTGGCGTCGGGCGAACGGCATGTCATTCACGCTGCCGACGTTTTTGTCCTGAAGGATTGACGATGCTGCTCGCGGTGGATGCCGGCAATACCAATGTCGTCTTCGCACTGGTCGAGGGGCGGACGATCAAGGCGCGCTGGCGCATCGCCACCGATCCGCGCCGCACCGCGGACGAATATGCCGTCTGGCTCAGCCAATTGCTCGCGCTCGAAGGCTATGACCGCAGCCAGATCGACGCCGTCATCATCGCCACCGTCGTGCCCCGCGCGCTGCACAATCTTCAGGTGCTGGCGCAGAAATATTTCCGCAGCGAGGCGCTGATCGCCGGGCGTGCGCCGGTCGAATGGGGCATCGTCCTCGACGTCGACGAGCCGCAGAGCCTCGGCGCCGATCGCGCGGTCAACACGATCGCGGCGCACGCCTTGCACGACGGCGACCTGATCGTGATCGACTTCGGCACCGCGACGACCTTCGACGCGAGCGATTATTCGGGCGCCTACAAGGGCGGGATCATCGCGCCGGGCATCAACCTGTCGCTCGACGCGCTGGTCAGCGCCGCCGCCAAGCTGCCGCGCATCGCGATCGAGGCGCCCAAGAACAACGGCAGCGTGATCGGCCGTAACACCGTCGATCAGATGAACATCGGCATCTATTGGGGCTATATCGCGATGATCGAAGGGCTGGTCGGACGGATGAAGGCGGAGATCGGCCGCCCGGTCAAGGTGATCGCCACCGGCGGCCTTGCCACGCTGTTCGAACAGCATACCGACGTGTTCGATGTCATCGAGCCGGACCTGACGATACAGGGGCTGGCGATCATGTACCAAAACGCCCATATTGGCTGAGACGCGCTCGCGCCATCCATCGGCCCGCCGGGCGCTCCATTTCTTTGAAAGACCTAAATGACTCCCAAGACCAACGAACTTCTCTTCTGTGCTCTCGGCGGCTCCGGCGAGATCGGCATGAACGTCAATCTCTATGGCCACGCCGGCAAATGGCTGATGGTCGATTGCGGCGTGACCTTCGCCGATGCGGCCTATCCCGGCATCGACCTCGTGCTCCCCGACCTGTCGTTCATCGAGGATCGCATCGACGATCTGGTCGGCATCGTGCTGACCCACGGGCATGAGGATCATATCGGCGCGCTGCCGTATCTCGCCGAGGACCTCGGCGTGCCGCTCTACGCGACGCCGTTCACGGCCGGGCTGATCCGCGGCAAGCTGGAGGAAGAGGGCAACGCCAATCGCGTCAAGCTGCGTGTCATCCAGCCGGGCAAGGACGGCGGCATCGCCGGCGTGCAGATCGGGCCGTTCGGGGTCAGCTTCATCGAGCTGTCGCACTCGATCCCCGAACCCAATGCGCTCGTCATCGAGACCAAGGCGGGCCGCGTCTTCCACACCGGCGACTGGAAGCTCGATCCCACCCCGGTGATCGGCAAGCCGACCAGCCCGGAACAGCTCAGCCGCATCGGCGATGCCGGCGTCGACGTGCTCGTCTGCGATTCGACCAACGTCTTCAACAAGGACGCATCCGGGTCGGAGGCATCGGTGCGGGTCGGTCTCGCCGAACAGGTCGCCAAGGCCAAGGGCCGGGTGCTCGTCACCACCTTCGCCTCGAATGCGGCGCGGCTGCACACGCTCGGGCAGGTCGCCCGCGAGACCGGACGCAAATTGTGCGTCACCGGCCGCTCGCTCGACCGGATCCTCAAGGTCGCACGCGCGACCGGCTATCTCGGCGACTTCCCCGAGACGTTCGATCCCGAGACGGCGATGCGCCTGCCCAAGAACAAGGTGCTGATCGTCGCCACCGGCGGCCAGGGCGAGCCGCGCGCCGCGCTGGCCCGCGTCGCCGACGGATCGCATACGATCAAGCTCGACCTCGGCGACACGGTGATCTTCTCGTCCAAGCAGATCCCCGGCAACGAGGTGGCGATCGGCAAGATCCAGAACACGCTCGCCGGCAAGGGCGTGGTGATGATCACCGAGCGTCAGGCGCACGTCCACGTCTCCGGTCACCCCGGCCGCCCCGAGCTGGCGCAGATGTACAAGTGGATCCGCCCCGAGGTGCTGATCCCCGTGCACGGCGAAATGCGCCACATGATGGAGCATGCCCGTTTCGCGCTGAGCGAGGGCGTGCCGCAGTCGATCGTGCAGAGCGACGGCGACATCCTGCGGCTGCTGCCGGGCAAGGTCGAGAAGATCGGCAATGCCGGCGTCGGCCGGCTGGTGCTCGACGGCGACGTGATCCTGCCGGCGGACGGCTCGACGATCAACGAGCGGCGCCGGTTGGCGATCAACGGCCAGATTTCGGTCGCGGTCGCGATCGGTCGCGACGGGCGGGCGCTCGGCCGGCCGCAGATCCGAGTCCAGGGCGTGCCGGTCGAAGAGGACCGTGCCGCCTTCGTCGAGGATGCCGCCGAGGCGGCGTTCGAGGCGATGAAGGGGCAGAAGCGCGAGATCGATCGTCGCCGCGAGGACATCCGGCTCGCCGTACGCCGCGTCGCGACGCGCTGGACCGGCAAGAAGCCGATCGTCGACGTGCTGATCGTCGAGGCCTGATCCTCGATGCGCTGGACGTCGGTACTCGCGATCTACGTCCTGTTCTGGGCGTTCTCGGTATTCCTGGTCCTGCCTTGGGGCGTCCGGACGACGCGCGAGGCGGGGGGCGACTATGTCGCCGGCCAGGCCGAGAGCGCCCCGCACGAGTTTCAACTGGGCCGGCTGGCGATCCGCGTGACGATCGTCGCGACCTTGCTGTTCGGCCTGTTCTTCGCCAATTACCGCTTCGGCTGGGTCACGCCGCAGATGCTCGACCTCTTCAATCGCGAGGCGGTCTATAACGCGGTGTGAGCGGCCGAGATGACGTCGATGTCACCCGGACGCCAGCTTCCCACGACCAGCATCTGATATTGCCTGCGAAGAGGGCGGCCGATGGGGTCGCCCGATCGTGGAAGGCGTGCGCGTGAACCTGACCTGCCTTCAGACGCTCGATCTGCTGACCCGCGCGCTAGACCTGATGGACGAGGAGGGTCGCGACCATATCGCCGTTCGCATCGCGATGGCGATCGACGATCTCACCGACGACCAATCCTCTCCGGAGCGTACGACGATCAACTGATCGCCGTGCCCGATCCTAGCGCAGCCGTTCGATCGCCTGCGCCAGGGCGACGTACAATTTGCCCATGTCGGAAGACAGCAGCGTCACGCTAAGCGGCGAGCCGTCGCGCTGGGCGAGGATGTTACGCAACATGCTCTCGAAATCGTGGATGTAACGATTGACCGCCTCGCG
This sequence comes from Sphingomonas sp. CD22, assembly GCF_034556155.1. Taxonomy (NCBI): domain Bacteria; kingdom Pseudomonadati; phylum Pseudomonadota; class Alphaproteobacteria; order Sphingomonadales; family Sphingomonadaceae; genus Sphingomonas; species Sphingomonas sp. CD22. Next base: position 451,669 of record NZ_JAYDYX010000001.1, read on the forward strand.
GAACGTCTCGTCGTCGTCGTACAGCCGGGCGATATCGCGGGCGTCGGTGGGGTCGAGCACGCGGACGGCGCGGCGGGTGAAGACACCGCGGTCGCCCTTGAGATAGGCCGCCCAGGCGCTGTCCGAGATTTCGGGCGCGAACGCCTTGGTGATGTCGATCGAGGCCGAGTGGAGCGATTCGATCAGCAGCGATGCGCGACGGGCGAAGGTGTCGTGTTCCGCCTCGTCGCGTTCGCTACGCGCCTGATCGATCTTCGTTTCGACCAGCGCGGTCTGTTCGAGGATCTGGCGGACCTGCGCGGAGATCCGTTCGGTCGCGCGGGTGGCGGCCTCGACCGCTTCGCCGGTCGCATCGGCGATGGCGCGGACCTGACGCTCGACGGTATCGCCGGTGGCGCGGCGCATCGCGTCGGCGCTCGCCTGCTCCCATTGCGCGGCGGCATCGGGAATGACGGTCGACAGCGTCTCGCGGGCCTTGTCGGCGGCGACCGTCGCGGTCTCGCGGACGCGGAGCAAGGCATCGACCAGCCGCGGCGCGGCATCCTCGGCGAAGCGGTGCGTGCGCTCGATCGTCTCGTCGACCATCATGCCGAGCGCATCCGCCTTGGCGCGCCCCTCGCTGAGCGTCTGGAGCAAGGTGCCCGAGAGCTGATCCAGCGTGCCGCTCTGTTCGGAGATGACGCCGGCGATCGCCTCGATCGCCTCGTGCGTGCTTTCCGCGGCAGCGACGAGCGCCAGCAGTTCGGGCTTGGCGGCGACGACGACCTGCTTGCTGGCGAGGACCTTGGTATCGAGGCGGGCAAGCGCCTCGGGCAGCGTCTCGTCGATCTCGCGCGCCGCGGCATCTAGCGCGATCAGCAGCGATTCGGTGGTGGTGATCGTCCGGGATGCCATAGTGTCGCCGGCGCGCAACGCCTCGGTCATCCCATCGGCGGAGCCGCCGAGCGCGCTGATCGACGCGGCGAGCATCTGCGATCGTTCGACGCCGTGGACGTGCAGCTGATCGAGACGCGTTTCGACCTGCCCGATGCTGCCGTCGAGCCCGGCGAGTAGTTCCTCGCTCGCCATCCGCTGGTCGTGCAGCCGCAGGGTGACGCGATCGATCACGTCCTCCAGCCCCGCGACCCGATCGGTGAGCGCGTCGACGCTGTCGCGCGCGGCGCTGTCGAGCGCGGCCTGGTTGACGCGCAGCATCGCCAGCATCGCCTCGCCCTGGACGGCGATGCCCTTGCGCGCCTCGTCCACTGCATCGGCGGTACGGTCGAGCAGACCGTCGACCGCACCCGACATGCTGCCGGTGACGGCTTCGAGCCGCGCGCTCGCGGTTTCGCTGGTCGCTTCCATGCGGGCGATATGCGCGGCGAGCTTCTGCGCCGCGCTGCCCGTGACGTGTTCGGCCTCGCGACCGCGCTCGGCGAGCGCGGTGAGCTGCGCCGACAGCGCCGCGGCATGCTCGCTCGCGGCGAGCCCGGTATCGTCGAGCAGATGCTGGATATCGACGACATCGGCCTGCGCGCGCGGCAGGGAGGCGAGCAGCACGCCGAGGCTCTGCTGCGCATCGGTAGCGGCTTGAGAGAGGGCGTAGGCGTGGGCCTCCGCCTGGTCGATTTGCTGGGCCATGCCGCGGCTGACCGATGTGAGGCGTTCGCTGGCGGTGTCGCCCATGGTTTTGAGCGTCGCGACCTGTTCGGCGAGCTGGCGGCGGTTGCCGTCGAGCGCATGCGAAAGCATCGCGACGGTGCGCTCGAGCCCGGCGGCCTCGGCATGCATCGCCGCGGCGGTGGCGCCGAACCGCCGCGCCTCGCGCCGGCTGGTCCGCATCGCGAGAAGGTAGACGATGCCGATCAGCACCGGCACGACCGCGAGCGCGGCGATGAACTGGACGAGGTCGACGGGCAGCAGGAAGGGCAGCTGATCGCGCGCCAGCCACAGCATGCCGCCCAGCCAGAGCAGCGACACCGCGATCGCGAGCACCGGTCCCAGCCAGGCGAAGCGGGGCGCCTCCGGCTCGGCCGCGTCCGCCCAGGGGAGCGGCTCGGTCTGCCAATCGCTATCGTTTTCCGCCATATAGCCGCCGATCCGATCGTGCTCACCAGAGGCGTAAGCGTCGCTGGTGGCGCTGTCTGCCCGCATGTCGATGATCATGGAACCCCCGTTCTTCGCTGGCGAACCTACCCGTCTTCGCCCCCCTCATAAAGCAAAACCGCAACACTTGGTTAAGCAGAGCGGCGCTACACGATGACGATGGCTTATGATCCAGGTGCGATCGATGCGGCGCTGGCCGCGGCGGTGGGTGACGAACCGGCGTTGATCGCCGAGTTGCGGATGGCGTTCGTCGAGAGCGCGCAGCGCGGCTTGGCGGCGCTGGAGGCGGCGCACGACGACGAGGAATGGCGCGGTGCGGCGGCACGGCTGAAGGGGCTGGCGGCCAGCTTCGGCGCGGTGCGGCTGATGGCCCTCGCGACGCAGGCGGCCGAACTGCCGCACGATGCGGCGCTGCTCGCCAAGCTGCGGCGGTCGATCGACCGTCTCTGACGCCGGGCGCGACAAAGCGCGCGTGGCTCTAGGCACGAGCGGCATCACCGCCTAACAGCGGCCGGATGCTCGCCGGCCTTCTCTTCGCCATGCACGACGCGGACGATCGGCCCGCGATGCTGACCGCGACGCTGCCGTTCGGCGGCGTGACGCTCATCGAATATCAGGCGCGGCTGCTGATCGCGGCGGGGGCATCGCAGATCGTGATCCTCGTCGCGCGCCTGACGCCCGAATTGCTCGGCGCGATCAGCCGGATCGGCAAGCGCGGCGTCGCGGTCGATACCGTGCGCACTGCGGCCGAGGCGGCGGAGAAGCTGCACCCGCTCGCCCGCGTGCTGATGCTCGCCGACGGCCTGACGACGACGACCGAGACGCTGGCGGCAATGGCGCGGGACGGCGGCGACGCCTTGCTGGTGATGCCCGAGGAGCAGGCGACGCTCGGCTACGAGCGGGTCGGCAGCGGCATGGTTTGGGCGGGCGTCGCGCGGCTCGATCCGCGCCGGGTCGCGGAGCTCGCCGCGATGCCGCGCGATTACGACGTCCAGTCGACGCTCGTCCGTCTCGCCTCGCAGGCGCATGCGGTGCACCTGTTGCTGCCGCAGGAGGCGATCCGCGGCGGGCATGGCGTCGGCCATGCGGCGGCCGCGCTGGAAGCGCGCGGGCGGACGGTGCTCGCGGCGATGATCTCCGGCCGGAGCGGCTGGTTCGAGCGATTCGTCACCGCACCGCTGGCACGTACCGTGATCCCCTTGCTCGTCCCGCGCGCGGTCCCGGCGACCGCGGTGGCGGCGGGGGCCGGCGTCGTCGGGCTGCTGGGGCTGACGCTGATCGCCATCGCCTATCCGGGGTCGGGTCTGCTGCTGACCTTGCTCGGTACGCTCGGCCTGTCGCTCGCCGCGACGCTGGCGGACCTGCGCGACGAGCCTGCGGTCGAGCGCTGGTTGCAGGGGCTGGCCGGTGGCCTGCCGGCGCTGGCGGTGCTGGTATATGGTCGACAGGCGGCACAGGTGCAGGCGGACGGCGCGCCGGAGATACTGGCGATCGGCCTCGTCCTGCTCGCGGTGCTCGGCGAACGTGCGCTCGGCCGCCGGCCGCGGCGGACGTGGTGGGGCAGCGCACCCGCTTATCTGATGCTCGTCTGGTTCGGCGCGATCGTCGCCGCGCCGGTCGCCGGGCTCGGCCTCGCCACCGTATACGCCGGCGCCACCTTGACCGCTGCAATCGAACGATTGCGGCGTCAGCCTTAGCGCTGTCTTAATGATAGAGAGGTAGCGTCAGGCCATGGCGGTCGGACCGGAACAGACGGAGCGGGATGTGCTCGACACCCGTATCAATGCAGCGCGCCGGCTCGCCGCGCGCGCGGACGCGCGCCTGACGGGAGCGATCGCGGACTTCTTCCTCGCAGAAGAGGCGCGACTCGACGAGCAAACGCGGCTGACCCTCGGCCGGGTGCTGAGCGGCGTCGTGCAGGGTATCGAGCTCGAGATTCGCCGCCACGCGGCACGCATGCTGACCGGACGGGGCGCCGAAGCGCGGGCCGAGCAATTGCTTACCGGACATGACGACGTGGTGCGGCGGCTGTCGCGCGCCGGCCTGTTGCGCGACCGGCTGCTGATCGACGAATTGCTGGCACAGGTCCGCTGCGATCTGATCGCCGCGCGCCTTGCGCCCAGTGCGGCGACCCCCGAGCAGGCGAGCCTGCTGGTCCGCCTCGCCGAGGTCGACGACGGCGTCGTCGCCGCGGCGGCGCGCGCGCTGCTGTCGGCGGAGACGCGGCGACGCGCGGCCGCGGAGCAGGGCGGCGTTGTGACCGGTATCCTGCCCGCCGAACGCCATCATCAATTGGTCTGGTGGGTCGCGGCGGCGATCCGCGAGGCGCAGGTCGCGGCCGGCGGCGAGGACGGCGGCGTCGATCGCGCGATCGTCGAGGCGGCGCAACGCAATCTCGCCGCGCATGACGAGGGGCAGCGGCCCGAGGCTGCCGCGGTGCGGCTGGCGGCGGCGATCGACGCGCGCCCGCACGAGGTCGGCGAATTGCTGATCGAGACGCTGGGGGACCGGCGGCTGCTATTGTTCATCGCGGTGCTCGGCCGTGCGGTCGATCTCGACTTCGAGGGCGCGCGGACGATCGTCCTTGAGCCGGAGGGCGACCGCCTGTGGCTGGCGCTGCGTGCGGCGGGGCTGGACCGCGCGGCGATCGCACGGATCGCTTTGGCCCTGGCGGATGCCGACCCGCGCCGTGACATCGAGGCGTTCGCCGACGATCTCGACGCGATCGTCGCGGTGTCCGCGGAGGCGGCGCGATCGGCGCTGGCGCCGTTGACGCTGCACCACGATCTGCGGCTGGCGATCGCGGCGCTGACCCGCGAGGCGATGCGATGAGGGTCGACAGCATTCCCGACATGCCGGTGAGCCACGCGTCGCTTGACGGCGAAGGGCGGTTGATCGCCGCGGATCCGGCGCTGACGGCGCTCAACGATCAGGCGGGGGGCGCGATCGGCGCGGCGCTGGCGATCCCGCAACTGGCGACGGTGGTGCGGCTCGCGCGGCGACTCGGCATCCTGGTGTCGCGTTCGGTGACCGTCGCCGATCAGGACGCCGACCTCGAACTCTGGGTGCGGGTGCAGCCGGAGGGCGAGGGGGTGCGCATGGCGGTGAGCGGGTGGCGCGGGTTGCGGCCGCAGCCCGTCGCCGAACGGCCGCTGGCGACGGTGATCGAGGATGGCGCGATGTCGTGGGAGACCGATGCGGGCCTGCGGCTGACCTTCGTCTCGATCGATCCGGCGCGGCGGCTGGGGCTGGACGCGCTGGCGCTGCTCGGCCAGCCGCTGACCGCGCTGTTCACGCTCGATGCGACCGAAAGCGGCGCCCTGCCGATCCTCGAGGCGGTGGCGCGGCGGCGGCCGTTCGACGAGCAGCGCGCGCGGCTGCGCAGCGGCGACACGCGCATGCTGCTGACCGCGACGGTCAAGGAGGATGCCGCGGGCGATTTCGCCGGGCTTGCCGGGGTGGCGCGCATCGCCGAGGCGGCGCCCGCTCCCGTCGAGGCGACGATCTCGACCGACTTTACCGAGGGGCTCGATCGTGCGTTGCGGTCGCCGCTCGCGCGGATCATCGCGCACGCCGATACGATCCACGCCGAGGCGGAAGGGCCGGTGCAGCGCGACTATGTCGATTATGCATCGGATATCGCCAATGCCGGCCGCCATCTGCTCGGGCTGGTCGACGACCTCGTCGATCTGCAGGCGGTCGAGCGTGCCGATTTCACGCTGGAGACCGAGGCGATCGATCTGGCCGACGTCGCCCGCCGCGCGGCGGGCCTGCTGTCGGTACGCGCCGCCAATGCCGGGGTGGCGATCGCGCGGCCGTTGCCGGACCTGCGCGTGCCGGCGTCGGGCGATTTCCGCCGGGCGTTGCAGATCATGGTCAATCTGATCGGCAATGCGTTGCGCTATTCTGCCGAGGGCGGCGTGGTCAGCGTCACCGTCAGCCGCAATGGCGATATGGCCGAGGCCATCGTCGCCGATCAGGGCAAGGGCATCGCACCGGAGGATCAGGCGCGGATCTTCGAGAAATTCGAGCGCGTCGATCCGAGCGAGGCGGGCGGCAACGGCCTCGGCCTCTACATCGCGCGCCGGCTGGCGCGGGCGATGGGGGGCGATCTTGGCGTGGAAAGCGTCGCCGGGGAGGGCGCGCGGTTCACGCTGTCGCTGCCGGTTTAGGGCGTATTGGGGATCTTTCCCGCTGGGGCAAGGCAATCGCATATGGCCGTTGGAGCGTGGCAACGGCTCCTACATCCCCGTCATGCCGGACTCGATCCGGCACCCCGCTTCTTCGCACCGTCCGAAGAAGCGGGACCCCGGCGCAAAGCCGGGGTGACGGGGTAGGTTTTGAAATCGGCGGAACCATACGCGATAGTCCTCCCCCGCCAGGGGGAGGTGGCGCGGCGAAGCCGTGACGGAGGGGGAGGAAAGGGTGGAAGCCCGCTCGTGAAGCTTCCGCCTTTTCCTCCCCCTCCACTATTCGGCTGCGCCGAACGGTCCCCCTCCCCCTGGCGGGGGAGGAATTAGGCGATCGACGGCGTCTTACCGCCGCATCCGCCGCGTCACGAGGATCAGCAGCAGCCCTGCGACCGCGAGCGCGACGCCGCGGTCGGCCCAGGGGCGCTGGTCGAGCATGAAGCTCGATTCGGGCCAATGGATGTAGCCCAGGCCCTGGCCGATCCACAGCAGCCCCATCAGCGCCATGAGGACGCCGATGGAGAGGAGGACCGGCCGGGCGCGGCGCATCAGCGCTGGTCCACCGGGACGTAGCTACGCTGCGTCGGGCCGGTGTAGAGCTGGCGCGGACGGCCGATCTTCTGGTCGGGATCGGTGATCATCTCGTTCCACTGCGCGACCCAGCCGACGGTGCGGGCGAGCGCGAAGAGGACGGTGAACATCGACGTCGGGAAGCCGATCGCCGACAGGATCACGCCCGAATAGAAATCGACGTTCGGGAACAGCTTCTTTTCGATGAAATAATCGTCGCTGAGCGCCAGCTCCTCGAGCCGCAGCGCGGTGTCGAACAGCGGATCGTTGACCTTGAGCGCGTCGAACACCTCGCGCACCGTCTTCTGCATTACCGTCGCGCGCGGATCGTAGTTCTTGTACACGCGATGGCCGAAGCCCATCAGGCGGAACGGATCGTTCTTGTCCTTGGCGCGGGCGATGAACTCGGGGATACGCTCGGGCGTGCCGATCTCGCGCAGCATGTTGAGCGCCGCCTCGTTGGCGCCGCCGTGCGCGGGACCCCACAGGCAGGCGATGCCCGCCGCCATGCACGCGAACGGATTGGCGCCCGACGAGCCGGCGAGACGCACGGTCGAGGTCGAGGCATTCTGCTCGTGATCGGCGTGGAGGATGAAGATGCGATCCATCGCCTTCTCGACCGCCGGATTGACCTCATAGGGCTCGGCGGGCACGCCGAAGGTCATGCGCAGGAAGTTGCCGGTGTAGCTGAGCGAATTGTCCGGATACAGGAACGGCTGGCCGACGCTGTACTTGTACGCCATCGCCGCGATCGTCGGCATCTTGGCGATCAGGCGGTGGCTGGCGATCGTACGCTGCACCGGATCGTGAATGTCGGTCGAATCGTGGTAGAAGGCCGACAGCGCGCCGACGACGCCGCACAGGATCGCCATCGGATGCGCATCGCGACGGAAGCCGCGGAAGAAGGTCGCGAGCTGCTCGTGCACCATCGTGTGGCGCGTGATCGTGTGGTTGAACTGGTCGAGCTCGCCCTGGTCGGGCAGCTCGCCATTCAGCAGCAGATAGGCGACCTCCATGAAGCTGGAGCTTTCCGCCAGCTCACCGATCGGATAGCCGCGGTGCAGCAAAACGCCTTCGTCACCGTCGATATAGGTCAGCTTCGACTGGCACGACGCCGTCGAGGTGAAGCCGGGGTCATAGGTGAAGTCGCCGGTCTGGGCGTAGAACTTCCGGATGTCTACGACATCCGGGCCGACCGTGCCGGACATGACCGGATAGTCGAACTCCTTGCCGTCCACGGAAACTTTGGCCGGGGATGTCGGGGCGGCGTCGGTCATGTCGTTGTCCTTCCTATCAGACTGCCATTCGGTCCGCGATTCGGCCGAGGCTTTCCTCTTTGCCGAGAAGCGCGAGCACGTCGAAGATGCCGGGCGATGTCTTGCGCCCGGTGAGAGCGGCGCGGAGCGGCTGGGCGACCTGCCCGAGCTTGACGCCCTGGGCCTCGGCGACCTGCCGTACCGCTGCTTCGAGAGCCTCCTGATCCCACTGCTGCACCGCGTCAAGCGCGGCGTGCAGCGCAGCGAGAAGCTGGGGTGCGGTGCCACCGAGCAGGTCCGAAGCTGCCTGATCGAGGTCGAGCGGACGCTGCGCGAACAGGAAGCGCGCGCCTTCGCTCAATTCGTTGAGGTTGGCGGCGCGGGCTTTCAGCACCGGCATCGCGCGGGTCAGCAGATCAATGTCGTCGTAGCCGCCGATCGGCGCGATCAGCGCGGCGAGGCGGGCATCGTCGGCGGCACGGATGTAATGGCCGTTGAGGTTCTCGAGCTTCTTGAGGTCGAAGCGCGACGGGCTCTTGCCGACGCCGCCGAGGTCGAACCATTCGGTCGCCTGGTCGCGGCTGATGATCTCGTCGTCGCCATGGCCCCAGCCGAGGCGGAGCAGGTAATTGTCGAACGCTTCAGGCAGGATGCCGAGTTCGTCGCGATACGCCTCGATGCCGACCGCGCCGTGGCGCTTGGACAGCTTCGCGCCGTCGGTGCCGTGGATCAGCGGGATATGCGCATAGACCGGTTCGGGCCAGCCGTTCGCCTTGTAGATCGGCAGCTGGCGGAAGGCGTTGTTGAGATGGTCGTCGCCGCGGATGACGTGCGTCACGCCCATGTCATGGTCGTCGACCACCACCGCGAGCATATATGTCGGCGTCCCGTCGGAGCGCAGGAGGATGAAATCGTCGAGTTCGGCATTTTGGACGGTCACCGAACCCTGGACGCGGTCCTCGATCGTCGTCGCGCCCTCGCGCGGCGCCTTGAGGCGGACGACGAAGGGCTGGCCTGCCGGCGCGGTCGCCGGATCGGCGTCGCGCCACGGCGAGCGGATGCGCAGCGGCATCTTCGCCGCCTGCGCCGCCTCGCGTTGCGCGGCGATCTCCTCGGCGGTCATGTAGCAGCGGTAGGCGTGGCCGTTGGTCACCATCTGGTGCGCGACCTCGGCATGGCGATCGGCGCGGGCGAACTGGAAGACCGCGTCGCCGTCCCAGTCGAGGCCGAGCCATCTGAGCCCGCCGAGGATCGCGTCGATCGCCGGCTGGGTGGAGCGGGCGCGATCGGTATCCTCGATCCGCAGCAGGAATTTGCCGCCGTGATGGCGCGCGAAGAGCCAGTTGAACAACGCGGTGCGTGCACCGCCGAGATGCAGATAGCCGGTCGGCGACGGCGCGAAGCGCGTGACGATCGTCGCAGGATTATCGTTGGTGGCGCTCAACCGCGCTTGCTCCCGAGGTTCGTGACGTGACGGCCGGATCGGCCGCGGCCGGCCCTAGCACGCGGCTTCTGCCCCTTCAAATGCCCCGACCCATGGATCGGTTGCGCGCCGGTATCGAAGAATGGCTGGAGGCCGAACGCGATCAACTGGTGCTGTGGCTGCCGGTGGCGTTCGGCGGCGGCATCGCCGCGTGGTTCGTGCTGCCCGATCCGCGGGCGTGGACGACGACGCTGCTGCTGTGCGCGGCGCTGGCGTTCGCTGCGGCCGGCCTGGCGCGTGGCGGCCGGGCCGCGCGGGCGGTGGCGCTCGGCGCGATCGCCACCGCCGCCGGGTTGGCGTTGGTCTGGTGGCGCGCGGAGCGGGTCGCCGAACCGGTGCTGGCGCGCCCCGTCGTGGCGGCGATGCGCGGCAGCGTCGAGCGGGCCGAGCCGTTGACCGCGCGCGGACTGATGCGGCTGACGATCCGCAGCGATGCCGGCCAGGGGCTGCCATCCCGGCTGCGCGTCAACCTCGCGGTGGCGGACGTACCGGCGGGATTGGGGGCGGGCGCCGTCGTCCGGCTGCGCGCGCGGCTGATGCCGCCGCCCGCAGCCGCGGTGCCCGGCGCCTATGATTTCGCGCGGGTGGCATGGTTCGCGGGGGTCGGCGCGACCGGGCGCGGCTTCGCGCCGGTGACGGTGATCCGACCCGCCCCGGCCGGCGGCGGCCTGCGCGCACGGCTGACCGATCATATCACCGCAAGGCTGGACGGCAGCCGCGGCGGCATCGCAGCGGCGCTCGCGACCGGCGACGAGGGCGCGATCACCCCGGACGATTCGGAGGCGATGCGTCGCGCGGGCCTCGCGCATCTGTTGTCGGTGAGTGGGTTGCACATCACCGCGGCGGTCGGCGCGACGATGTTGCTGGTGATGCGGCTGCTCGCCTTGTGGCCGTGGCTGGCGATCCGCGTCCGGTTGCCCTTGGTCGCGGCGGCGGCGGGCGCGCTGGCGGCGATCGGCTATACGTGGCTCACCGGCAGCCAGGTGCCGACGATCCGCTCCTGCGTCGCATCGCTGCTGGTGCTGGGGGCGCTGGTGCTCGGTCGTGAGGCGGTGACGTTGCGGCTGGTCGCCGCGGGGGCGATGACGGTGCTGCTCGCCTGGCCGGAGGCACTGACGGGCGCGAGTTTCCAGCTGTCCTTCGCGGCGATCGCGGCGATCGTCGCGCTGCACGAGCATCCGCGGGTCGAATCGTGGTTCGCGCCGCGCGAGGAGGGGCGGTTGCCGCGCGTGCTGCGGTCGTTGGCGTCGCTGCTGCTCACCGGGCTGGTCGTCGAGGCGGCGCTGATGCCGATCGCGGTCTATCATTTCCACAAGGCGGGCCTCTATGGCGCGGCGGCGAACATCGTCGCGATCCCGCTCACCACCTTCGTGGTGATGCCGCTGGAGGCGCTGGCCTTGCTGCTCGACGCCGCGGGCTGCGGCGGGCCCTTGTGGTGGGCGACCGACATCGCCCTGCGTCTGTTGTTGATCCTCGCCCATGCCGTCGCCGCGGCGCCGGGATCGTCGCTCGCCCTGCCGTCGATGTCGGCGGCGGCCTTCGCGCTGATGGTGGCGGGCGGATTGTGGCTGGCGTTGTGGCGGACGCGATGGCGGCGGCTGGGCGTCGTGCCGCTCGTCATCGGCGCGAGCTGGACGTGGCTGACGCCCGCACCCGACCTGCTGGTGACGGGCGACGGGCGGCATATGGCGGTGCGCGTCGGTGGCGGGCTGGCGCTGCTGCGCGACCGGGCCGGGGATTATACGCGCGACATGCTCGCCGAAAACGGCGGCGCCGACGCGGCGATGCTGCTCGTCGAGCAGGCGGCGGCACGGTGTACGCGCGATGCCTGTGCGGTCGATGTGGATGCGGGTGGCCGTCGCTGGCGGGTGCTGGCGACGCGCAGCCTCTATCCGGTCGATCGCGACGATCTGGCGACGGCCTGTGCGCGGGCGGATGTGGTGGTGAGTGAACGCCGCCTGCCGCGGGCATGCCGGCCGCGCTGGCTCAGGCTGGATGCGCCGATGCTGCGGCGGACCGGCGGGGTCGCGGTGACCTTTGCGGACGGAGGGGTGTGGACGGTGCGGCGCGACGGCGATGCGCATCCGTGGTTCGCTGCGGCGCGGGTGATGCCGGCGGTGACGGGCGCCCTCCGCAGACGGTTTCGTCGCGGTGGGGATGCTGGCGGGGGGAGGTGACTTCTCTGGTCACCGGAACGTGGTGCGATGGTGAGGGGATGTTGTGGTCACCGCGGCCTGCGGACGTCGAGCCAAGCGGTATTTTCGAGCAGGGGCAATAGGCGGGATCGACATTCATCGTCGTAGAGAAATCCTCCCCCTGGCGGGGGAGGACTTTGCATCGTCCAAGAGTTGAATGTCGATCGGCCTTAGGTCCAGCAGAGTGACAGCCGGAACTGCGCGCAACCCTGGGCTCCTGCTTTCGCAAGAGCACTGGGACGACTTTCGCAAAGGTTTCGGTCGAGCCCAGGGTGACGGAAAGGGGTAATGCTTCGGTGCAGCCGATGGATGCAGGAGGGCACGTCCGCAAGGCGTTCGCCCCCCGTCCGGATCAATCGTAGCGGCGCAGGATACCCGACAATTTGCCCTGTACGCGGACGTGCGACGGCACGTAGCGCTGCGGTTCGTAGGCGCGGTTGGCCGGGTCGAGCCGGACCATCGCGCCCTCGCGACGGAAATATTTGAGCGTCGCCTCGCTGTCGTCGATCAGCGCGACGACGATCTCGCCGTCGCGGGCGACCTCGGTCCGCCGGATCAGCGCGTAATCGCCGTCGAGGATGCCCGCCTCGACCATCGAATCACCAGATACTTCCAGCGCATAATGTTCGCCCGAGCCGAGCAGGGCGGCGGGCACCGCGAGCATCGAGCTCCCCTCGAACGCCTCGATCGGGACACCGGCGGCGATGCGGCCGTGCAGCGGGATCTCGATGACGTCGTTCGCCGGCGTCGCCGCGGCGCGGACGTTGCCGGTCTTCGCGGGGGCCGGGGCGGGCGCGGGCGTCGCCGGTGCAGGCTTGCGCTCCGAGCGTTCCGGCATGCGCAGCACTTCGAGCGCGCGGGCGCGGTTGGGCAGGCGGCGGATGAAATGCCGTTCCTCGAGCGCGCTGATCAGGCGGTGCACGCCCGATTTGGATTTGAGGTCGAGCGCTTCCTTCATCTCCTCGAACGAAGGCGAGATGCCGGTTTCTTCCAACCGGTCGTTGATGAAGCAAACGAGCTCGTGTTGCTTGCGCGTGAGCATGAGCGGACCTTCCCCGTCGGAACAGACGCGGAACTTCTAGGGAACAGGATGGCGCCCGTCAAGCGATGACGAGGATTTCTGCCGAGTCGCCCGCGCTGGCGGCGGGTGCGTCGATCGACCGCACGATCAGGCAGTGCGAGCGGGCGAGGGTGAGCAGCATCGAACTGTCCTGAATGGTCGAGGCATAGGCCCGGCCATCGCGCAGCTCGGCGCGCAGATAGTCGGTGCGCGGACCGTTCGCGGGCAGGTCTTCGCCGAGGATCGTCATCGTCGTGCGCGGCAGCGGGTCGGCGGCGCCGGAGAGATGCGCGATCAGCGGTTTGACGAACAGCAAGGCGGTGACGAAGGCCGACACCGGATTGCCGGGAAGGCCGAGCAGGATGGTGTCGGCGAGCCGCCCCGCCATCATCGGCTTGCCGGGACGCAGCGCGATCCGCCAGAAATCGATCGCGCCACCGGCGGCTTCGAGCGCCGGGCGGACGAGATCGTGGTCGCCGACCGAGGCACCGCCGGTGGTGACGAGCAGGTCGGCGTCGACGCCGGCGAAGGCGTCGCGCAGCGTGCCGAGATCGTCGGGCAGGATGCCGAGGTCGACGAGATCGATCGGCAGGTCGGCGAGCAGCGCCGCCAGCATCGCGCGGTTCGATTCGGGCAGCGCGTCGGGGGTATCCCCCTGACCGGGCTCGACGAGTTCGTCGCCGGTCGCGCAGATCGCGACCCGCACGCGGCGATGGACGGCGATCGTCGCCACCCCGCCGGTCGCCGCGACCGCGATCCGCGCCGGCGTGAGCCGCTCGCCCTGCGCGATCAGCCGGTCGCCGGTCGTGAAATCGAGGCCGCGGCGGCGGGTGTTGCGGCCCAGTCTCGGCGGACCTTCGCCGGTCAGCCGGATCGTCGTGCCGTCGGCGGCGACTTCTTCCTGGATCATCACCGTATCGGCGCCCGCGGGCATCGCCGCGCCGGTGAAGATGCGGACCGTCTCGCCCGGACCGACCGTGCCGGCGAAGGGGCGGCCGGCGGCGCTCTCGCCGATCAGCGTCCAGGGTCCGGGAAGGTCGGCGAAGCGGATCGCATAGCCGTCCATCGCCGACAAATCGTTCGCCGGCTGCGTCCGTCGCGCGCCGACGTCGGCGGCGGCCCAGCGTCCGTGCGCCTGGCCGAGTGGTACGTCCTCGACGGCGACGGGGGGGGCGGAGGCGAACAGGCGGGCTTGCGCCTCGGCGATCGGCAGCAAGGCCATGGCGTCAGGCGCGCCAGTCGCCGGACTTGCCGCCGGCCTTTTCGAGCAGGCGGATGCCGGAGATTGTCATGCCGCGGTCCATCGCTTTCGCCATGTCGTAGATGGTCAGCAGCGCGACCGAGACGGCGGTGAGCGCCTCCATCTCGACGCCGGTCTTGCCGTCGGTGGCGGCGAGCGCGGTGGCGGTGATGCCGGTGTCGTCCAGCTCCAGATCGACCGTGACGCGGGTGAGGGGAAGGGGGTGGCAGAGCGGGATCAGCTCGGCGGTCTTCTTCGCCGCCATGATGCCGGCGACGCGGGCGACGGCGAGCACGTCGCCCTTCTTCGCCGCACCGTCGCGGATCGCGGCGAGCGCATCGGGCGCGATTGCGATACGGCCGCTGGCGACGGCGTGGCGGCTGGTCACCGCCTTGTCGCCGACATCGACCATATGCGCCGCGCCGTCGGCGTCGAGGTGGGTCAGGCGGGTCAACCGATCATCGCCCGCGTCGCCGCCTCGACATCGTCGGCGCGCATCAGCGCCTCGCCGATCAGGAAGCAGCGCACGCCATGTTCGGCCATCGCATCGAGGTCGGCAGGCGTCTCCAGCCCGCTCTCGGCGACGAAGGTGCAGCCCTTGGGCGCCTTGTCGACCAGTTCGTAGGTGCGGGCGAAATCGACCGAGAAATCGCGCAGGTCGCGGTTGTTGACGCCGATCAGCCGCGATTTGAGCTTGAGCGCGCGGTCGAGCTCGTGCGCGTCGTGGACCTCGACCAGCACGTCCATACCGCAATCGAGCGCCGAGCCCTCGATTTCCGCCATCTGATTGTCGTCGAGCGCGGCGACGATGATGAGGATCGCATCGGCGCCGATCGAGCGGCTCTCGGTCGCCTGCCACGGATCGACCATGAAGTCCTTGCGGATCACCGGCAGGTCGCAGGCGGCGCGGGCGGCGATGAGATACTCGTCCGAACCCTGGAACCATTGTTCGTCGGTGAGCACCGAGAGGCAGGCGGCCCCGCCGGCCTGATAGGCGCGGGCGTGGGCGGGGGGATCGAAATCGGCGCGGATCAGCCCCTTGGACGGGCTCGCCTTCTTGATCTCGGCGATCAGCGCATGGCCCGGCTTGGCGTCGAGCGCGGCGCGGAAGCCGCGCGGCTTCGTCACCGCGGCGATGCGCGTGTCGAGGTCCGCGAGGCTGGTCGTCGCCTTGCGCGCGGCGACCTCGGCGCGTTTGGTTTCGATGATGCGGGAGAGGATGGTCATCGGTAGGCGATCCAGGCGTCGAGCAGCGCGCCCGCGCGGCCGTCGTCGAGCGCGGCCGCGGCGGCATGCGCGCCGGCGGTGAGATGGGGGCTGTGGTCGGCGACGACCAGCGCGGCGGCGGCGTTGAGCAGCACCGCGTCGCGATAGGCGCCCGCCTCGCCGGCGAGCAGGCGGCGCAGCGCGGCGGCATTGTAGGCAGGGTCGCCGCCGCGGATCGCGGCGAGCGGGTGGCGCGGCAGGCCCGCATCCTCCGGCACGATCGTGCGCGGCAGCGTCGCGCTGCCGACGTTCACCGCGATGCTCGGGCCGGCGGTGGAGAGTTCGTCGAGCCCCTCCTCGCCGGAGATCACCGCGGCGCGGGTCGTGCCGAGCTGTTCGAGCGCCTCGGCATAGAGGCCGGCGTAATCGGGGCGGGCGATGCCGATCAGCTGATGCGTGACATGCGCCGGATTGGCGAGCGGCCCCATCAGGTTGAAGATCGTGCGCTTGCCGATGCGGCGGCGGATCGGGGTGATCCGCGCCATCGCCGGATGATGGTTGGCGGCGAAGAGGAAGGCGATGCCGAGATCGGCGAGGCTGCCCTCCGCGGTGGCGCCGGCGACGGTCATGTCGAGGCCGATCGCTTCCAGCGTGTCGGCGGCGCCGGCCTTGGACGAGGCGGCACGGTTGCCGTGCTTGGCGACCGGCACGCCGCAGGCCGCGACGACCAGCGCCACCGCGGTCGAGACGTTGAGCGTGTGGTGGCCGTCGCCGCCGGTGCCGCAGACGTCGATCGCGCCGACGGGTGCGGCGATCGGGATCAGCCGGGCGCGCAGCGCGCGGGCGGCCTCGGCGATCTCGATGCTGGTCTCGCCGCGGTCGGACAGCGCGATGAGGAAGGCGGCGATCGCCTCTTCCGACACGCGCGCGTCGAGGATGTCGCCGAAGGCCTGCGCCGCGCTCTCGCGCGACAGCGGCGTCGCGGGATCGGGCAGGAGTGCGCGAACGCTCACGCCGCCGCCTTCACCGCGATGCCGGCGATGCGCAGGAAATTGGCGAGCATCGCATGGCCGTGTTCGGTGGCGATGCTTTCGGGATGGAATTGGACGCCGTGGATCGGCAGCGTCGCGTGGCGGAAGCCCATGACGTTGCCGTCGTCGGCGCGCGCGTTGACGACCAGCGGCGCGGGCACGTCGTTGACGATCAGGCTGTGATAACGCGTCGCGGTGAATGGCGAGGGCAGGCCCTCGAACAGCCCGGTGCCGTCGTGCGCCACCGGCGAGGTCTTGCCGTGCATCAGGCCACCGCGTTGAACGCGGCCGCCGAAATGCTGACCGATCGCCTGATGGCCGAGGCAGACGCCGAGCAACGGCCGTCCCGCATCCGCGGCGGCGGCGACGAGATCGAGGCTCACCCCCGCCTCGGTCGGCGTGCACGGGCCGGGCGAGATCAGGAACGCCTCGGCACCCGAGGACAGCGCCTGTCCCGCCGAGATGGCATCGTTGCGCACCACCTCGACCTCGCTGCCCAGCTCCATGAGATAGTGGACGAGGTTCCAGGTGAAGCTGTCGTAATTGTCGACGACCAAGATCATCGCGCCGCCATAAACGATGCCCGCGCCGGTGCAACGCCTGTTGCGTCCCGGCAATCCTGTAGCAATCTGCCGCCGCTTATAACCGCTCCGTGTCGCGCGCCGGGAGAAACTGCGTCGCCTGCACGTTGAAGCCGCAAAGGAGACGCATGCCATGTTCCGCCCGTTTATGATTGCCGCTTTGATCGCGTTGCCCGCGGTCGCCGGTGCGCAAAGCGCGCCGGTGGCGGATACGGCAGGGTCGGGCACCCCGCCGCAGCGCGTGCGCGCGGTCACGCTCGGCGTCGGGCAGAAATGCCCGCAGAGCAGCGACACCGAAATCGTCATCTGCTCGACGCTCGAACAACCCTATCGTATTCCCAAGCAGTTCCGCGACAGCGGCCCGATCCCGGCCAAGAACCAGGCGTGGGGCAATCGCGCCGCGACGATGGACCAGGTCGGCCGTGCCGCCGGCGGTCTGCCCGACACCTGTTCGCCGGTCGGCACCGGTGGCCAGAGCGGCTGCGCGCTGGCGACCAACCGCCAATGGGCGGCAGAGCGCCGCGCCAAGCAGGATGCCGATTCCTCGGTCCCCTGATCACCAATCGAAGGCCGCCGCGCGTCGGCGCGGCGGCGGTTACTGGCCGAAGCCGCCCTGGGCAGCGCGGCTGACCGCATCGCGCGCGGCGGCGAGGATGGCGCCGGCCTTGGCCTCGCACTCGCGCTGTTCCGAAGCAGGATCGCTGTCGGCGACGATGCCCGCGCCCGCCTGCGCGTGGATCGTCCCATCCTTCACCACCGCGGTGCGCAGCACGATGCAGCTGTCCATCGATCCGTCGGGCGAGAAATAGCCGACACCGCCGGCATACGCGCCGCGGCGTTCGGGTTCGAGCTCGGCGATGATCTGGCAGGCGCGTACCTTGGGCGCGCCGCTGACCGTGCCGGCGGGAAACCCGGCGAGCAACGCGTCGATAGCATCGGCGGTCGGCGATAACCGGCCGACGACGTTCGAGACGATGTGCATGACGTGGCTGTACAATTCGATGCCATAGCTCGCCGTCACCCGGACCGAGCCGGGCGCGGCGGAGCGGCCGACGTCGTTGCGCCCGAGATCGAGCAGCATCAGATGCTCGGCGCGTTCCTTGGGATCGGCGAGCAGGCTGGCGCGGTTCGTCTCGTCCTCGGCGGCGGTCTTGCCGCGCGGGCGGGTGCCGGCGATCGGCCGAATCGTCACTTCGCCGTCGCGGACCCGGACGAGAATCTCCGGGCTCGACCCGATCAGCGCGAAGCCGGGCAGATCGAGATGGTAGAGGAAGGGCGACGGGTTGATCCGCCGCAGGCTGCGATACAGCTCGAACGGCGGCAGCGCGAAGGGCGCCGAAAAGCGCTGCGCCAGCACCACCTGAAAGATGTCGCCCGCGGCGATATAGTCCTGCGCCCGCGTCACCATACGGGCATAGTCCGCCGGCGGGATCGCCGGTGTGTAGGCGAGATCGTCCGCGCCCGCCCGCACCGGCGCGGGCAGCGGTGTGTTGGCGAGGCGGGCGGCGACGCCGTCGAGCCGGTCTTCCGCTTCGGCGACGAGCTGCGCGGGATCGCGCGCCGCATCGGGCCAGACCGGCGCGACCAGATAGAGCGCGTCGGCGAGCCGGTCGAAGACGCAGATCACCGTCGGCCGGACGAACAGCATGTCGGGCAGACCGAGCGGATCGGCGGCGGGTGCGTTGAGCCGTTCGACCAGCCGGATCGTCTCATAACCGAAATAGCCGACGAGGCAGGCAAGCGCCTTGGGCAGTTCGGCGGGCACGTCGCCCTGGCATTCGGCGACCAGCCTGCGCAGCGCTTCGAGCGTCGGCATGCCCGCGGGCTCGAACGCCTCGCGGTCGGTGGCCCACCGGCGGTTGATCTCGGCGGTGTCGCCGTGCGCGCGGAAGACGAGGTCGGGGGCGAGGCCGATCAGGCTGTGCCGCCCGCGCGTCGCGCCGCCCTCGACCGATTCGAGCAGATAGTCGCCGCGCCCGGGCTCGATGAGCTTGAGCGCGGCGGCGACCGGCGTCTCGGTATCGGCGACCTGCCGCCGCCAGACGAACGCCGGGCGACCGGCGGCCAGCATCTCGGCGGCGGCGGTCGGCGCCTTCACCTCAATTGCCGCCGGTGTTGCCGGCGAGGTCGGCGCGGACGCGGGCCAGGGCTGCGGCATCGGTCTTGACGCCGACCGCATTGCGGACCGCGCGCGCGAACTGTTCGGCATATTCGCGGCCGACGAGTCGGGCGATGCTGCCGCGCGCACCGGCGACGGCGGCGGGCGTGCCGGCGGCGTTGCCGGGGACGATCGTATCGAGCTTGACGATCAGCCAGCCGGCGTTGTTCGGCGCCTCCAGCAGCTTGGCATTACCCTTGGCCATCGAGAACAGCAGCGCGAGCGGCGGCTGGACGTTGCCCTGCGCCGCGGCGAGCTGCGCACGGCTGGCGCCGGCGGTCTGCACCGGCGGCAGCGCACGGCCCGAGGCGGCCATCGCCTGCGCCAGCGGCATGCCCTTGTTGACCTTGGCGAGGATGTCCGTCGCAAGCTTGCGCGCGGCGGTGCGTGCTCGATCGGCGGTGACGTCGGCGACGACCTGCGCCTTGACCTGATCGAGCGGCCGCGGGGCGGCGTGGACGACGCGGCCGATCGCGACGACCGCGAAGCCGCCGTCCTGGCCGACCGGTACCAGCTGCGCCGGATCGCCCTCGGCCATCTGGAAGGCGGCGGCGACGATCGGCGCCACCGCCGGATCGGGCCGCGCGGCGGGGGCATCGGGGTTGGTGCCGTTGGCGAGCAACGGCGCGGTGGTCTGCGCGCTCAGCTTCTGGTCGGCGACGGCCTCGTCGAAGGTGGCGTTCTTGCCGAGCGACGTGTCGAGCGAATCGTGTACGTCGGCGAGGGCCTGTTGCAGCTTGCGCTTGGACAGTTCGGCGACGAGTTCTGGCTTCGCCTGTTCGAGCGTCTTGCCCGGCACCTGTTCGATCTTCTCGACGCGGGCGACGACCCAGCCGAGCGGACCGCGGACCGGGCCGATCACGCCGCCGCTGGGCGCGGCGAAGGCGGCGTCGGCGATGCCCGCGCTGCTCGCGGCGGCATACGCGGTCTTGGTGAGGCCGGTCTGCACCGCGGGCTCGAGCCCGGCGGCGCGCGCGGCGTCGGCGATCGGCTTGCCGGCCTTCACCTTGGCGGCGAGCGTATTGGCGCCGCCCTGATCAGCGACGACGACCTGGCTGATGTCGCGCTTCTCGGCGGCGGCGAAGCGGCTGCGCTGCTGGTTGTAGGCGGCGGCGATCTCGGCGTCGGTCGGCACCGCGCGTGCCTTGACCTGATCCGGCGTCACCACCGCATAGCGGACGACGCGGCGCTCGGGCACGGTGTAGCGCTGGATGTTGCGGCGATAGAAGGCCTGCTGCTCGGCGTCGGTCGGCGCCGGGCCGGTGTCGACCGCTTTGGCGGGGACGAAGGCGACCTGACCCGAGCGCTTTTCGAGCATCAGCGAGGCATAGGGCAAGGCGACCTTCATCGGCACCTGCGTCGCGCCCTGCGTCGGCAGCATGAGCTGCTGCGCGATGATGTCGCGGGCGATGTCGGTGCGGACCTGCGCATCGGTGAGCTTCTGGTCGGCGAGCAGCCGCTGGTAATTGGCCGGATCGAACTGGCCGTTGGGGCCGCGGAGGCCGGGGATGCTGGCGATCACGCCGTCGACCGAACGCTTGCTGACCACCATATGCTGGCCGCGCCCGAAGGCTTCGAGCGCGAGGCCGTTGATCGTCCGGTCCAGCGTCGCCTGCAAGCCGCCCTGGTCGAGCAGTTGCTGCATCGTCGGTGCCGGCTGCTGCTGGCGCGCGGCCTCCTGCGATGCCGCCTGCAGCTCGGTCTGGACGCGGCCGCGCAGCTCGGTGGCGGTGATCTTCTCGCCGCCGACGGTGGCGACGCTATTGCCCGACAGGCTGGTGCCATTCCCCGCCAATCCGGTGATGTCACCCGCCGCGAAGGCGAGCGCGATCACGCCGAGGACGATGAAGGTGACGACAATGCCGGCCTTGGAATTGATGATCCGGCGGAAAAAGCTGAGCATGAAAAGGCCGATCGTCCCTCTTGAAGAGCAGCGTCTTTAGGGGCGCAGCGGCTTGCCATCAAGCGCGCGGGCGGGCAGGGTTTGTTGAACATGTAAAACAGGAGGTCGGATGACGCGGCGCAAGCTGGTGGCGGGCAATTGGAAGATGAACGGATCGCGTGCCGCGCTCGCCGAACTCGACGGCATCGCCGCGGCCGCGGCCAGGGCGCCGGGCGTCGACGTGATGGTCGCGGTGCCGTTCACGCTGATCGCACCCGCGGCGGACCGGGCACCGGGCCTGCTGATCGGCGCGGAGGACGTGCACGAGGCGGACAGCGGCGCGCATACCGGCTGCGTCTCGGCGGCGATGGTCGCGGAGGCGGGGGCGCGCTTCACCATCGTCGGCCATAGCGAGCGACGGATGGACCAGGGCGAGACGAGCCACGACGCCTGGGCGAAGGCGGCGGCGGCGCGGCGGCAGGGGCTGCACGTCATCTCCTGCTGCGGCGAGACCGAGGCGGAGCGCGACGCCGACCGCGCCGAGCGCGTCGTCCAGGCGCAGATCGAGAAATCGGTGCCCGACAATGCCGACGGCAGCTGGTTCACGCTCGCCTACGAACCGCGCTGGGCGATCGGCACCGGCCGCACGCCGACGCTGGAGCAGATCTGCGCGATCCACGCGATCGCCCGCGCCAAGCTGCGCACGCTGATCGGCGATGCCGCGGACGGCGTGCGCATCCTGTACGGCGGATCGGTGACCGGCGAGAATGCCGCGACGATCCTCGCCTGCGACAATGTCGACGGCGCGCTGGTCGGCGGCGCGAGCCTGACCGCCGCGAAGTTCGTGCCGATCATCGAGGCGGCGGCGGGGGTGTAGGGCAGCCCGTTCGTCATCCCGGCGAAAACCGGGACCACGATTGGGGAGAGCGATTGCACACCGCCGGTCAGCGTTGCGAAAGGCGAAGTGTGTCATCATCTTACCATCGTGATCGCGCCTGCACCCTTACGCGAACGGCTCGGCGCCGCCGCCCTGACCGCCGTCATCGTCGTGGCGCTCGGCTATGTCCTGTGGCTCGGACTCGCCTTTCGGGCCGGCGTCGCGCCGATGCAGAGTGCGCTCGCGACGTTCACGGTCGCCCCCGAACCGCCGCCCCCCGAGCGCGTCCTACCGCCGCCGAAGCGGATCAACCGGGCGAGCGGCAGGGCCTCGCCGCCGAATCTCCGCTCCAAGGCGACCGAGGTCGTCGCGCCGGTGCCAATCGTCCAGATCGCCCCGCCGCCGCCGATCGTCGTCGCGCCGCGTCCCAACATCGGCGCGCAGGCGACGTCCGGCGCCTCCGACCGGGCGGGGCCGGGCACCGGTGCGGGCGGGATCGGCGACGGCAATGGCGCGGGTGGCGACGGCGATGGCGACGGCAGCGGCTGGGAACGGGTGCCGCGGCTGGTCAGCGGCCGGATCAAGGGATCGGACATCCCCGAAGCGATCCTCGACACCGGCTTTCGCGGCGTCGTCGGCGTCCGCTACCGCGTCGAGACCAATGGCCACGTCACCGGTTGCACGATCGCCCGGTCGAGCGGCAATGCGCTGATGGACCAGGTGACCTGCGCCGCGATCGAGAAGCGCTTTCGCTACGATCCTTGGCGCGACGCGGCGGGGCGGCCGGTACGCTCGACCGTGCTGCGCGACCAGCAATGGGACATCGATCCGCCGGCGATCGATCGCTAGGCGCGGGTGATGCGGGCGGCGTAACAGCCCGGCTTGGCATAATGCGCATGAAGATAGGCGATTGCCGGGTCGGCGAGCAGTCGCTCGATGACGGGCGCGAGTCGCTCACCGTCTGCGAGATCGGCCGCGGTCATGTATCCGGCGGCGGTGAAGGCGCGCAACGAGATCGGGCGGATGCGCAGCGCATCGGGGATCATGTCGATCCGGTCGAGCGCCTGCGTCGCCGTTTCGCCGATGAAGATGGCGTGACGCGATCGATAGGGGGTGCCGGCGGGCTGATGCTCGTAGTTGAGCAGGATCGCGGTTTCGCCGATCGCCAGATCGCGCACTTCGATCCGGTCCGGAAAGCCGGGATGCGCATCGACGACACAGCGTCTTGCGCCCTGCGCCGCCAATGCCGCGTCGGTGCGCCCGATGAGGTGCCGGAACGGTGCGGGATCGAGGCCCTGGATACGAAAAGACATGGCTTGGCTCCTATGGTGGAGCCACGCTTTGCGCCGGTCGCCGCCCGCCCGGCATCCCGTAGCTTGCGCTCAAACGCCTCCGTCAGCGCGCGGCGAAGCCGGCGGCCTCCGCGCGCGCGAGGCTGGAGCGGACGACGAGATGGTGGAACGGCGTGATCGCGGCGAGATAGGCGCGGCCGAGCCGGTTGCGGCAGCGGACCACCGTCGTCGCGAAGACGGTGGCGGTGCCGTCCGCGCGGCGGTCGACCAGCAGCGAGAGGCGGAAATCGAGGTGGCGATCGTCTTCGCCGAGGATGATCTCGTCCGCCGATCTTGCGCGGATCGGGAAGAAGGCGACGCGCGCGTCGGCGGGGACCGACTGGCGGATATCGTCCGTCGTCTGCAGCCCGGCGCTGCGCGCGAAGCCGTCGCGGATCGTCAGCAGCGTGCGGAACCACCACGACGGCCGGTCGAGGATCGCCAGCGCGATGCGGTGGATATCCCCGTCGTGACCCGGCGGCAGCGGCGCGGCGTAGCAATCGAGCAGGTCGGCGCCGTCATACCAGCCGGCGATGCCGCTGCCGCCGGGCGGATCGCGGCGGGTGACGCTCATCGCGCGCCGTAGCGCTGCTTCAACACCGCATAGCAGGCGCGCAGCGCATAAGCGTCGCCACCCTTCGGCCGGCCCGGCTTCGCCGCGGGACGCCAGGCGAAGACGTCCATATGCGCCCACGCCACGTCCTTCGGGACGAAGCGGCGCAGGAACAGCGCGGCGGTGATCGCGCCGGCGAAGCCGCCGTCGGGGGCGTTGACCATGTCGGCGATGTCCGACTTCAGCATCTCGTCATAGGCGTCCCACAACGGCAGCCGCCAGAGCGGGTCTTCGAGCGCATCGCCCGCGGCGAGCAGATCGGCGGCAAGCGATGCGTCGTCGGTGAACAACGGCGGCAGATCGGGGCCGAGCGCGACGCGCGCCGCGCCGGTGAGCGTGGCGAAGTCGAGGATCAGCCCGGGCTTGGCTTCGCCGGCGCGGGTCAGCGCGTCGGCGAGGATCAGCCGGCCCTCGGCGTCGGTGTTGGTGTTCTCCACCGTCGGCCCGAGCCGGCTGCGCAGCACGTCGCCGGGGCGGAAGGCGTTGCCAGCGATGGCGTTCTCGACCGCCGGGATCAGCAGGTGGAGCCGCACCGGCAGCCGCGCCGCCATGACCAGGCTGGCGAGTGCCAGCGCATGCGCCGCGCCGCCCATATCCTTCTTCATCAGCCGCATGCCGGCCGACGGCTTGATGTCGAGCCCGCCGGTATCGAACACCACGCCCTTGCCGACCAGGGCGATGCGGGGATGCGCGGGGTCGCCCCATTCGATTTCTATGAGCCGCGGTGCGCGTTCCTTGACCGCCGCCTGACCGACCGCGTGGATCATCGGGTAGCCGGTGGCGAGCGCATCGCCGCGGGTGACGGTGACGGTCGCCTGATGATCGCGCGCCAGCCGTTCGGCGGCGGCTTCCAGCTCGGCGGGGCCGAGGTCGCCCGCGCCGGTGTTGACGAGGTCGCGCACCCAGCCGGTCGCCGCGGCGAGGCGCAAGGTTTCCTCGATGCCTGCGGCGTCCTGCGTGAGAAGGATGCGTGCGCCGGTGTCGTCCGCCTTGCGATAGCGGTCGAAGCGATATTGGCCGAGCAGCCAGCCGAGCGCGGCGGGGCCGATCGCGCCGGCGACGCGATAGGTGCCGGCGGGAAGCGCCTCGGCGAGCCTGGCGAGCGTCCACACGTCGGGCGTGGCGGCGACGACGACCGCCTGCACCTCCTCGTCGGCGTAGATGGCGTGGCTGCCGGGCTTGCCGGTGAAGCGCTGCGCGGCGAGCGCCGTGCGGACGCGCGGCGGCTGGGCGGCGAGCCACGCGTCATAGGCGTCGGGCGAGATCAGGGCGATGGTGCGGGCGGGCTGGCCGCGGTCGGGCTGGAGCAGGGTATCGGGCATGTCAGTTCGCCGGGCTGACGAGGAATTGCTCGTAGCGCTCGGCGCCGTCGGGCTCGGCGAAGGTGCCGATCGACAGCTTCCGGCCGGGATAGGTCACGGTGTAGCGCCGCTGGACGAAGCCGCCGCGCAACTGCGTCTGCCCCGCTTTCTCGAAGCTGGTCGGCTCGCCCAGCGCGGACAGGCTGGTGCGATAGTCCGCGATCACCTGCGGCGTGAAATAATAAGAGGCGTCCGCGGTGAGCAGCGTGCGGTCGAGCGTGCCGCCGCGCAGCGCGTCGAACATCGCGCGCGCCGCCTTGGTCTTCGCCGCCTCGGTCGCGTCGGCATCGGCGGGGAGGACGACCTTGGCGATGCCCTGCGCGATGCTGACGAAGGCATTGCCGAAATCGGCGTTGGTCAGCACGACGATCGCCGCTTTCTGCTCGGGATAGACGATATTCTCCGAAAGGAAGCCGACCGCCTCGCCGCTATGCTCCACGAAGGGCTGCCCGGCGCGCTTGCCGAGGCTGACGCCGAGGCCGTAATTGGTCGTGCTGCCGTCGGTGAGCAGCACCGCTTTCTCCTGCGCCGCCCAATCGTCGGCAGGGAGCAGGCTGCGGTTCAGCCGCGCCACGTCCCATTTGGCGAGATCGCCGGCGCTCATCGACAATTCGCCCGCGGCGAACAGCCAGCCGTCGGCGGGCGGCGGCGCGGCGCGGACCGGTCCGAGCGCGTTGCGGTGATAGCCGGTCGGGAAGCGGCCGCCGATCGCCTTGTCCTGATCGATCGCGGTGATGCCGAGCGGTTTGAAGATCCGCCGCTCCAGCAGAGTCATCAGCGGCTCGCCCGCCGCCTTTTCGGCGATCAGCCCGGCGACGACATAGCCGGTGTTGGAATATTGCCATTGCGTGCCCGGCGCGAAGTCGAGCGGCTTCTTCGCCCAGCGGTCGACGATCGCCTGCGGCGTGGTCGGCGTCTCCATCGCCTGGAAACTGTAATCCTGCGGCCAGTAATCCTGCAGGCCCGCGGTGTGGCTGAGCAACTGGCGGATCGTGATCCGGTCGCCGCCGCTGATCCCCGGCAGCCATTTGGCGACGGTGTCGTCCATCGACAGCTTGCCGTCGTCCTCGAGCAGCAGCAGCGCCGCGGCGGTGAATTGCTTGGAGATCGAGGCGATCTGATAGGGGGCATCGGTGCGCGCCGCGGCGGTGTCCGACTGCTTGCCATAGGCCTTTGTCAGAACGATCCGCCCGCCGCGGACGATCGCGACCTGTGCCGAGGGCGTGCCGGTCGCGGCGAGGCCATCGGCGACGACCTTGTCAATTGCACCCTGTTCGGCGGGGGTGAGCGTCTGGGCGGCGAGGGGGGTGGCGGTGACAAGGAGGGCGAGCGTGGCGAGCGTCTTTGAAAGCATCGCAGAAGGCTGCCACATCCGGGCGGCCCCGCGAAAGGGAAATCGGATGCGGTGGGCGCGCTCGGCGCACGTGATGGT
Source organism: Sphingomonas sp. CD22 (assembly GCF_034556155.1). NCBI lineage: Bacteria > Pseudomonadati > Pseudomonadota > Alphaproteobacteria > Sphingomonadales > Sphingomonadaceae > Sphingomonas > Sphingomonas sp. CD22. The sequence goes on from NZ_JAYDYX010000001.1 coordinate 478,220, forward strand.
GTCGGGTTGGAATACCGGGCGATATCGGAACCCGTATGGGTATGGGATGCCTTGCATCCTAGGCGATCCGCTTCCCGCACTAAATCGATCATCCGCTCGGCGGACGACGTTGCTATTTACCACTTTCTGTAAGCCAGTATTTTGAAAAGGCGGAAGCTCCGAGCAATGTCGGGTATCGCCCAATTCAAGTCATTCATCAGGCGCGGGTAACACCGCGCCGGGAGTAGAAACCATCCCAGCCGACCGGTTCGGGGTTGTCAGTCGCATAGCGCCACTTCGCCTCAACGTGCTTTCGTGCAAACCACTGGTTGAACTGATCTAAATATTCTTCACCTCTACCCATCCGCCACCCGATCGAGCCTGCGTGAATGTCGGGGTGGGCGGTCCAAGGAGGGATCATTCGAGCAAGGTACTGCGACAGGCCCTATGTCCGCAATCCACCAAACTAAGACATTCTCGTAACATCATCCATCGCGGAGAAAGCAGCGCTGCCCTGTGCTATACCGGCACGCCGTACAGGTCGTGCTCGTCGGCGTCCTCGATCGCGACGGGGACGATGTCGCCGACCGCGAGATGCGCGGCGTCGCGGAGGAAGACCTGGCCGTCGATCTCCGGCGCGTCGGCCTGGCTGCGGCCGGTGGCGCCCTCGTCGCCCACTTCGTCGATGATGACGGGGAGGGTGCGGCCGATCTTGGCGGCGAGCTTGGCGGCGCTGATCGCGGCGGTCTTGGCCATGATCCGCTGGTAGCGTTCCTCCTTGACCTCTTCGGGCACGTGATCGGGCAGGAGGTTGGCCGCGGCGCCCTCGACGGGCTCGAAGCGGAACGCACCGACCCGGTCGAGCTGCGCCTCGTCGAGCCAGTCGAGAAGGTATTCGAAATTCGCCTCGGTCTCGCCGGGGAAACCGACGACGAAGGTCGAGCGGATCGCGATGTCCGGGCAGATGTCGCGCCACTGGTGGATGCGGCTCAAGACCTTGGCGTCGTTGCCGGGGCGCTTCATCCGCTTGAGCACCGACGGCGCGGCATGCTGGAAGGGGATGTCGAGATAGGGCAGCACCAGCCCCTCGGCCATCAGCGGGATGACCTGATCGACATGGGGGTAGGGGTAGACGTAGTGGAGGCGGACCCACCCGTTTACTGGGGCCGCGATCTTGCCAAGCTCGCGGGCGAGATCGGTCATGTGCGGGACGACCTCCTGCCCCTTCCACAGCCGCGGTTCCCGGCGGATGTCGATGCCATAGGCGCTGGTGTCCTGGCTGATCACCAGCAGTTCGCGGGTGCCGGCGGCGACGAGCTTCTCCGCCTCGCGCAGGATCGCGTCGGGACGACGGCTGACGAGATCGCCGCGCAGCGAGGGGATGATGCAGAAGGAGCAGCGGTGGTTGCAGCCCTCCGAGATCTTCAGATAGCTGTAATGGCGCGGGGTGAGCTTGAGGCCCGCGTCGGGGATCAGGTCGATGTACGGCGAGAGGTGGGCGGGGGCCGCCTCGTGCACCGCCTCGACGACCTGCTCATATTGATGCGCGCCGGTGACCGCGAGCACCTGCGGGAAGCGCGCGCGGATGACGTCCGCCTCCTTGCCCATGCAGCCCGTCACGATGACGCGGCCGTTCTCGGCGATCGCCTCGCCGATCGCCTCGAGGCTTTCCTCCTTCGCCGAATCGAGGAAGCCGCAGGTGTTGACCAGCACGACGTCGGCGCCGGCGTAATCGGCGGACATCTGATAGCCGTCGGCGCGCAGTTGCGTGAGGATGCGTTCGCTGTCGACCAGATTCTTGGGACAGCCGAGCGACACCATGCCGACGCGCGGCGGAGAAGGGAGACGAGTTGCCATGAGAGAGGCGCACATAGGCGTTTCGGCGCGCTTTTGCCAGACGGTGCCGCGTCCGCCGCGGTTGATCGCTCGACAGCAGCCGGGGCAGGCGGCACAGCGCCTGCCGAGGAGTGACGTGTGATGCTGGCAATAGGGTTGATGTCCGGAACGTCGCTCGACGGGATCGATGCGGCGCTGATCGAGACCGATGGCGAGGGCGAGGTGCGCGCCGTCGCGTTTCGCGGCGAGGCCTATTCCGATGCGGCGCGGGCGCAGCTCGCTGCGGCGACGACGCTGGCGCTGACCTTCGACCGGCCGCGCGCGAGCCCCGATCTGGTCGCGGCGGGCGAGCTGATCGACCGGACGCATGCCTTCGCCGTCCACAAATTGCTGCGCGAGGCGGGCGTCGAGGCGGGGGCGGTCGACGTGATCGGCTATCACGGCCAGACGGTGGCGCATCGTCCCGATCGCGGCTGGACGTGGCAGATCGGCGACGGCGCGGTGCTGGCGCGGGCGACGGGCATCGCGGTGGTCGGCGACTTCCGCAGCGCGGATGTCGCCGCGGGCGGGCAGGGGGCACCGTTGCTGCCGGTCTATCATGCCGCGCTGACCGCGGGGCTGGAGCGGCCGGTCGCGGTGCTCAACTTGGGCGGGGTGGGCAACATCACCTTCGTCGGTGCGGACGGAGCGCTGGTCGCCTTCGACACCGGGCCGGCGAACGGGCTGATCGATAGCTGGGTCGAGGCGGAGACGGGGGCGCGGTTCGACGAGGGCGGCGCGCTGGCGGCGGCGGGGCGCGTCGACGAGGCGGTGCTGACCGGGATGCTCGATCATCCCTTCTTCGAACTGGCGCCGCCCAAGAGCCTCGACCGCAACGATTTCACCATCCAGCCGGCGCGGGGGCTGGCGGCGGCGGACGGGGCGGCGACGCTGACCGCCTTCACCGCGGCGAGCGTCAACGAGGCGATCGACCGGCTGCCGGCGCGGCCGCGGCGGCTGATCGTCGCGGGCGGCGGCCGACACAATCCGACGTTGCTGCGGATGATCGGCGAGCGGACCGGGCTGGTGCCCGAGCCGAGCGATGCGCTGGGCTGGAACGGCGATGCGATGGAGGCGGAGGGGTTCGCCTATATGGCGGTGCGGACGCTACGCGGGCTGCCGATCAGCTTTCCGGGAACGACGGGGGTGGCGGCGCCGCTGGCGGGCGGCGTGGTGAGCCGGCCTTAGCGCGTGCCGTGCTGGCCAACATGGACAAGTTGGACACCTTAACGGAAACGATCGACTTCCATCGTTTCCATTTCTGTAGCGATGAGACAGAGCGGACGGTGAGTCTATAACCCGTTTCGGGGATGTAGGACAGCCTGCGGCTAGCGTTTGCGGGTGAGTTCCCGCATCGCCTCGTCCAGTCCCGCCAGCGTCAGCGGGTACATGCGGTCGCTCATCAGCTCGCGGATCATGCGGATCGACGGGCTGTAGCCCCATTGCGGTGCGGGCAGCGGGTTGAGCCACACCGCCGCCGGATAGGTGTTGGTCAGCCGCTGCATCCACGTCGCGCCGGCCTCTTCGTTGTTATGCTCGACCGAGCCGCCGGGATGGCTGATCTCATAGGGGCTCATCGAGGCGTCGCCGACGAACACGAGCTTGTAATCGTGGCCGAATTTGTGGAGCACGTCCCACATCGGCGTGCGTTCGGCGAAGCGGCGGCGGTTGTCCTTCCACACGCCTTCATACGGGCAATTGTGGAAGTAGAAGAATTCGAGGTTCTTGAACTCGGCGGTGGCGGCGCTGAACAGCTCCTCGCACAGCGTCACCCATGGGTCCATCGAGCCGCCGACGTCGAGGAACAGCAGCAACTTGACCGCATTGCGCCGCTCGGGGCGCATCCGCACGTCGAGCCAGCCCTGGCGCGCGGTGCCGTCGATCGTGCCGTCGATGTCGAGTTCGTCCGCCGCGCCCTCGCGCGCGAAGCGGCGCAGGCGTCTGAGCGCGACCTTGATGTTGCGGGTGCCGAGTTCGCGGGTCGAATCGAGGTTGCGGAATTCGCGCTGGTCCCAGACCTTAATCGCAAGCTGGTGGCGGCTTTCTCCACCGATGCGGACGCCTTCGGGATTGTAGCCGCCGTTGCCGAACGGGCTGGTGCCGCCGGTGCCGATCCATTTGCTGCCACCCTGATGGCGCCCCTCCTGTTCGGCGAGACGCTGTTTGAGCGTCGCCATGATCTCGTCCCACGATCCCAGCGACTCGATGCGGGCCATCTCTTCGGGGGTGAGGTATTTTTCGGCGATCGCCTTCAGCCAGTCCTCGGGAAGCTCGGTCGCTTCGGTGCCGTAGCTGGTGGCGATGCCGCGGAAGACCTTGGCGAAGACCTGATCGAACCGGTCGAGGAGCCCCTCGTCCTTCACATAGGTGGCGCGGGCGAGGTAGTAAAAAGCCTCGGGGGTGCGGTCGATGACCTCGGCGTCGAGCGCTTCGAGCAGGACGAGATGCTCCTTGAGGCTGGCCGGGATACCGGCGGCGCGCAGCTCGTCGAGGAAGGCGAGAAACATGGCGGCATCTTAGGCGTGCCGCCGCGCGTGTCTACCGGCCGGCGCCGGGGACATAGGCGTCGATCAGCGCGCCGACGTAATCGGGGTTGCGGCTGGTGAGCTGCGGGGAGGGGTGGCCGCCGTAGATGAACCCCTTGACCGGATAGATGCCGCCGCCGAGCCCCTCGGCGTCGCGATACCAGACCTTGACCTCGCTCCAATCATTGCCGGGCGAGACGTCGTAGAGCGTGACATCCTGTTCGGCGTGGCCGCGCTTGCCGTTCTGGCGCGACCAATTGGCGTGGGTGAGCATCAGCACGCGACGCTCGACGACGCGGCTGACCACCGCGACATGACCGAGCGGCAGGCGACCGGTCTTGGCGAAGACGATCACCGATCCCTGGCGCGGACGATGGCCGCGATCGTAACGGCCCTCGGCCTGGTTCCACCAGGTCCAGGCATCGCCGTAGATCTCGATCCCCGATGCGGCGCGCGCAAACGGCACGCACTGGCCGACATAGTCGAGCAGCCCGGCCGACGCACCGAGCGGCGCGACGGGCATTGCCGCCTGGGCGGCAGCGACCAGCAGGCCGCAGATGGGAAAAAAGCCCCGCATCGGGGCGAGTTAAGCCAAAGCGGATGACTGGCAGATTGGCAGTAATGGTTAACGGGCAATAAAAGCGGCAAAATGTTGCCGGTCGTTGCGGGGACGGAATGACGCGCCTTTTCGTCCGGTCGCAGGGCGCGCCGGATCAGCGCTGGCGTTTAGCCATGAACGCGAGGCGTTCGAACAGCATGATGTCCTGTTCGTTCTTGAGCAATGCGCCGTGGAGCGGCGGGATCGCCTTGGTGGGGTCGCGGTTCTGGAGCACGTCGAGCGGCATGTCCTCGTGAAGCAGCAGCTTCAGCCAGTCGAGCAACTCGCTGGTGCTCGGCTTCTTCTTGAGGCCGGGGACGTCGCGGACCTCGTAGAAGATGTCCATCGCCTTGCCGACCAGGATCTTCTGGATGCCGGGGAAGTGGACATCGACGATCGCCTGCATCGTCTCGCGATCGGGGAATTTGATATAGTGGAAGAAGCACCGGCGCAGGAAGGCGTCGGGCAGCTCCTTTTCGTTGTTGCTGGTGATGACGACGATCGGCCGTTCCACCGCGCGCACCGTCTCCTTCGTCTCGTAGACGTGGAATTCCATGCGATCGAGTTCCTGCAACAGGTCGTTGGGGAATTCGATATCGGCCTTGTCGATCTCGTCGATCAGCAGCACCGGCGGGGTCGGCCGGGTGAACGCCTCCCACAATTTGCCGCGGCGGATGTAATTGGCGATGTCGTGGACGCGCGCATCGCCCAACTGGCCGTCGCGCAGCCGGGCGACCGCGTCATATTCGTACAGGCCTTGCTGCGCCTTGGTGGTCGACTTGACGTTCCACTCGATCAGCTCGGCACCGGTCGCCTTGGCGATCTCATAGGCGAGGACGGTCTTGCCGGTGCCGGGTTCGCCCTTGACCAGCAGCGGGCGGCGCAGCGTCACCGCGGCGTTGACCGCGACCTTGAGGTCGTCGGTCGCGACATAGCTTTGCGTGCCTTCGAAGCGCTTCATGGCCGTTCCCGACGTTGGATCATCGGCACGGTGGTTGGCGCATCGCGTCGCCCGGCGCAAGCGATGCGCGGTCGCGGCTCAGCCGTTGCGGGCGCTGCCGCGGGCTTCGAGCAGGTCCCACAAGGCGCGATGCTGCGCGAGCAATTGCTGCGCGCCGAAGCGGACCGCGCGTTCGGTGGCGGGCGTCGCGCCGAGCATCGTGACGCTCGATGCGGTTTCGGCGAGCGACGGGAAACCGGCGGGGACCGGCTCGACGCCGAAGCGCTGCGCGGCATGATCGAGCAGCAGGCGGATCGTCGTCCAGTCCTGCACCAGCGCGGCGACCGCACCGGTCGCGCAGCCGCGGCGCTCCGAACGCGCGAGCGTTTCGAGCGCGTGGCGGCTGGCGATCAGCGCCGCCTCCGTCTCGGCCTGACCCGGCGTCGAGGGGGTGGGGCCGGCGGCGGCGGCGAGGCGGGCGATATAGCTGCGCTCACCGACGAAGGCGTCGGCGACCGCGGTCAGCCAGTCGCAGGCGTCGGGCTGGACGCAGAAGGTGCGCGCCTCGACCGCGAGGCCGGGCGGGTCACCGTGCACGGCGCAGAGCGCGTGGACCGCATCGGACAGGTCGCGCGACGCGGCGGCGGGCGAGATGAGCAAAGAGAGATGCGGATGCGCGACGCTGCCATCGGCCTCGCCGAGCTTGGTCACCACGTCCCAAGCGCTCGCTTGCCCACCCTTCTGTGCCGTGTCCAACATGCTGTCCCGCTAATCGATATCGTCCCGCCAAGCCGGTCCGACATGGTCCTTGTCTACCCACTAACTATACCGAAGCGAGTAAAGACACGGTTTATGCGTCGGTAACCCTGTCTCAATCCATCTTTACGCGGGCGGGGCGTGCCGTAAGAACGCCAACTCGTTGTTATTGGAGAAGGTGGATGCGGGGATGGATCGTGGCCTTGGCGCTCGCGTCGGTGGGGAGCATGGCGATGACCGCTGAAGCGGGGGCGCAGACCGGCGCGACTCGGCCGGCGGCGACCGCCGAGACCGGCAAACTGACGCTGGCGCGCGTGTTCGGCAGCCCCGATCTGTCGGGGTCGCAGCCGCGCGGAGTGCGCCTGTCGCCCGACGGGACGCTGCTCACCTTCCTGCGGCCGCGCGCCGACGAGAAGGAGCGCACCGATCTGTGGGCGCGCGACACGCGCACCGGCGCCGAGCGGATGCTGGTCGACAGCAAGACGGTCGGCAGCGGCGCCGAGCTGAGCGAGGCGGAGAAGATGCAGCGCGAACGTGCGCGCATCGGCGGGTCGAAGGGCATCGTCGCCTATGACTTCGCGCCCGACGGCAAGGCGATCCTCGTGCCGCTCGACGGCGACCTGTATCTGGCGACGCTCGACGGGCAGGTGCGGCGGCTGACGCAGACGCCGGCCGGCGAGCTCAATCCGATCGTGTCGCCGAAGGGCGGCTATGTCAGCTTCGTGCGCGACCAGAACCTGTTCGCGCAGCCGCTCGCCGGTGGCGCGGCGCGCGCGGTCACGCAGGGCGGCGGCGGCACGATCCATTACGGCGAGGCGGAGTTCGTCGCGCAGGAGGAAATGCATCGCACCACCGGCTATTGGTGGTCGCCCGACGAGCGGTTCATCGCGGTCGAGAAGTTCGACGAGGCACCCGTCCACGTCTTCACCCGCGCGTCGATCGGCGCGGCGGGGACCAAGACCTACGAGCAGCGCTATCCGGCGGCGGGGACGCCCAACGTGCTCGTCGAACTGTATGTGATGCGGCCGGACGGGTCGGGGCAGGTCAAGGTCGATCTGGGCACCAACCCCGACATCTATCTGGCGCGGGTCGACTGGACGCCCGACGGCAAGACGCTGCTGGTGCAGCGGCAGAGCCGCGACCAGAAGACGCTCGACATGCTGCGCGTCGATCCCGCGACGGGCAAGGCGAGCGTGCTGTTCACCGAAAAGGCGGGGGCGAAGAGCTGGCTCAACCTGTCGGACGATTATCAGCCGATGAAGGACGGCAGCCTGATCTGGCGTTCCGAGCGCGACGGCTATGGCCATCTGTATCGCTGGACCCCGGGCGGCAAGTGGACGCAGCTTACCAAGGGGCCGTGGGTGGTCACCGGCCTCGTCGGCGTCGACGAGCAGAAGGGCCGGCTGTATTTCACCGGGCTGAAGGACGACGTGCTCGAACAGCATCTCTATACGGTCGACATCGCCAAGCCCAATGTCATCGAGCGGCTGACCGAGCGCGGCTGGACCAACAGCGCGACGATGGACAAAGCGGCGAGCCGCTTCATCGTGTCGCGATCGAATTCGGCGCAACCGACGCAGGTCTATATGGCCGATACCAGCGGCAAGCGGATCGCGTGGATCAACGAGAATGCCTTGGTCGCGGGCCATCCCTATTTCCCGTTCCTCGCGCGGCATCAGCCGACCAAGTTCGGGACGATCAAGGCCGCGGACGGCACGACGCTCTATTGGGAGATGATCACGCCGCCGCTCGTCGCGGGTAAGACATATCCCGTGTTCTTCGAACATTACGGCGGTCCGGGGACGGGCCAGCAGGCGACGCGCGGCTGGCAGGGGGCGCTGCCGCAATATCTAGTCAGCCAGGGCTGGGTCTATTTCAAGATCGACAATCGCGGCTCGTACAATCGCGGCAAGGCGTTCGAGGATCAGATCTATCACGCGATGGGGACGGTGGAGGTCGAGGATCAGCTCGCCGGGGCCAATTATCTGAAATCGCTACCGTTTGTCGACGGCAGCAGGATCGCGACCTATGGCTGGTCGTATGGCGGCTATATGTCGCTGAAGATGCTGGAGAAGACGCCGGGGGTCTATGCCGCGGCGGTGTCGGGCGCGCCGGTGACCGACTGGCAGCTCTACGACACGCATTATACCGAACGCTATCTCGGCGATCCGGCCAAGGATCCGCAGAGCTATGCCGGATCGGCGGCGGTCGAGGAAGCATCGAAGATCCGCGACCCGCTGCTGCTGATCCACGGCATGGCGGACGACAACGTCTTCCTCGACAATTCGACCAAGGTGGCGGCGCGCATGCAGGCGACCGCGACGCCGTTCGAGATGATGTTCTACCCCGGCTATACGCATCGTGTCGCGGGACCGGGGGTCAGCCAGCATCTGTGGGGGACGATCCTCGAATTCCTCGACCGGAACGTGAAGGACAAGAAGTAGGGCATCCCATTCCCCCCTCGCGAAGCGGGAGTGCAGGGTCGATCATGCTTCCGGCATGATCTTGGATTGCCGGGGGCAATCCAACCCTGCGCTGGGAACCGCCCGGCGCAGCCGGGTGGTGGAGGGGCGTTTCCGCAGACGACGTACTAGGCCGTATCCTCCCCCTCCGTCAGTGCTTCGCACTGCCACCTCCCCCTGGCGGGGGAGGAATGTTACCGTAACCGCGGACATGATTTCGTCGCGGACCCTCGCTACACGCCGCCGATGCGTTTCCTGACCCTCTTCCACCTCTGGCCGTTCCTCGACACGCTGGTCAGCTACGTGACCGCCTTCATCCTCGGCACGGTGATCGGCGCGGAGCGGCAATATCGGCAGCGTACCGCGGGGCTGCGCACCAATGCGCTCGTCGCGATCGGCGCGGCGGCGTTCGTCGATCTCGGCCAGCGGCTCGGCGGCGACGTCGAGTCGATCCGGATCATCGCTTATGTCGTGTCGGGGATCGGTTTCCTCGGCGCGGGCGTGATCATGAAGGAGGGGATGAACGTCCGCGGGCTCAACACCGCGGCAACGCTCTGGTGTTCGGCGGCGGTCGGTGCGATCGCGGGGTCGGACATGGTCGCCGAGGCGGTGCTGCTCACCGTCGTCGTGCTCGCCGCCAACACGTTGCTGCGGCCGCTGGTCGATGCGATCAACCGCATCCCGCTGGTCGGCCATTCGGTCGAGGCGACCTATAGCGTGACGATCACCGTCGATCCGGCGCAGGCGGGGCCGATGGGCGACATGCTCGTCGCGCATCTCGAAAGCGCGCAGCTGCCCGTCGCCGAGCTGGAGACCGAGCCGCGTGGCGACGATCGCGTCGAGGTGACGGCGACGCTGGTCAGCACCAACGTACCCGATGCGGAACTCGACACGCTGGTCGATCACCTCGCCCGCGTGCACGGCATCGGCCATGCGACGTGGCAGCTCAGCACGCACGATTAGCAAAGCCGATGGACGCGGCCACGCAAGCGTATTAGGCGGCGCTGCAACGCAGCGGAGGGTTTCATGGGTTATCGGGTGGTGGTCGCGGGCGCGACGGGTAATGTCGGGCGCGAGATGGTCAACATCCTCGCCGAGCGCGAATTCCCCCTCGACGAGATCGCCGTGCTGGCATCGAGCCGCAGCCAGGGCGAACAGATCGAATATGGCGACACCGGCAAGATGCTCAAGGTGCTCAATATCGAGCATTTCGATCCGACCGGCTGGGACATGGCGCTGTTCGCGATCGGCAGCGAGGCGACCAAGGTCTATGCGCCCAAGTTCGCCGCCGCCGGCTGTACGGTGATCGACAATTCGTCGCTCTACCGCATGGACCCCGACGTGCCGCTGATCGTGCCAGAGGTGAACGCCGCGGCGATCGACGGCTACAAGGCCAAGAACATCATCGCGAACCCGAACTGCTCGACGGCGCAGATGGTGGTGGCGCTGAAGCCGCTGCACGATGCCGCCAAGATCACGCGCGTCGTCGTCTCCACCTATCAATCGGTGTCGGGCGCGGGCAAGATCGGCATGGACGAACTGTTCGAGCAGAGCCGCAACATCTTCGTCGGCGATCCCGCCGAGGCGAAGAAATTCACCAAGCAGATCGCCTTCAACGTCATCCCGCATATCGACAGCTTCCTCGACGACGGTTCGACCAAGGAGGAGTGGAAGATGGTGGTCGAGACCAAGAAGATCCTCGACCCCAAGATCAAGGTCACCGCGACCTGCGTGCGGGTGCCGGTGTTCGTCGGCCATTCGGAATCGATCAACATTGAATTCGAGAACGAGATTTCGGCAGAGGACGCCAAGCGCATCCTGCGCGAGGCGCCGGGGATCATGCTGATCGATAAGCATGAGGACGGCGGCTATATCACCCCGATCGAGGCGGCGGGCGACGATGCTACCTATATCAGCCGCGTCCGCGAGGACCCGACGATCGAGAACGGCCTCAACCTGTGGTGCGTCAGCGACAATCTGCGCAAGGGCGCGGCGCTGAACGCCGTGCAGATCGCGGAACTGCTCGGCCGGCGGCATCTCAAGAAGGACGGTTGAGGGGCTAACGGAGCGATGATAGCATCGCTCCCATGGCACAGGTGCTTATCCCTGATCTCGATGACTCCCTGCTTCGCGACTATCAGCGGGCGGCCGATGGCAACGGCCGCTCGCTCGAGGCCGAGTTGCGATCGGCGTTGCAGCGGCTGAGGCCCGATACTAGCGAGCGGCATCGCGACGTGCGGGCGAGGCTCGCCGCGATTCGCGCGATGACCCCGGATGTGCCGCAGACGCCTGCCGAGCGGCTCGTCCGCGAGGATCGCGAGGGCTTTCGCGAGGCTTGACCTGGATCGTCGATACCAGCGTCGCCGTCAAATGGGCGGTGGCCGAGGAGGGCTCGGAACTGGCCGCTCCATTTCTCGGCGGCGATGTGGTTGCACCGGATCTGTTGCGAAGCGAACTTGCCAACGCGCTCTGGAAAAAGGTGCGGCGCAATGAGATCGGTGCGTTGCAGGCAGTCGCCGGATTTGCGGCGATCGAGGCTGCGCTGACGTTCCTGCCGACCGATCGGCTAGCCGCCCGCGCCCTCGACATCGCTTTGACGATCGCCCACCCGGTGTATGACTGCGTTTACCTCGCACTCGCGGAATCCACCGGCATCAGGATCCTGACGGCCGATCGGAAGCTGATCGTCAATTGTCAGGGCACGCCCTTCGGCGACTGGCTGGTATCGTTGGAGGCTGCCAGCCGCGCAGGCTAATGCCCGATATAGCGCCCCGGCCGGTGCCAGGCGATCAGGATCAGGCTCATCGCCGCGGCGCTGAGCGCCGACCAGGCGAGTTGCGTGGCGGTGAGGACCGGCGCGGAGATGGCGAGGATCACGACGTCGATCGCGATCTGCGAACGGCCGGCGTTCCAGCCGCGGGTGCGCTGCAGCCATAAGGTCAGCACGCCGGTGCCGCCGACGCCGGCCTGATGCCGTGCCAGCGCCAATATCCCCATCCCGATCACCGTGCCGCCGACCAATGCCGCGAAGGCGGGATGGATGACGACCACGCGGATCGATGCGCGGGCGAGCGCCGAAAACGATGCGATGCCGATGTTGACGAGCAGCGACTTCACCGCGAAGCGCGCGCCCATCACCTTGTGCGCGAAGGCGAAGAAGGGGATGTTGATCAGCGTGAACAGCACGCCGGCGGGCAGCGGCACCTTATAGGAGATCAACAGCGCGATGCCGGCGACGCCGCCGGTGACCAGCCCTGCGGCCTTCAGGAAGATCAGCCCGACGACGATCAGGATGCACCCGATCATCAAGGCATAAGCGTCTTCGGCGACGCTGTGGGGTCGACCGTGGGAGAAGGCAATGTCGCGGGACTGCATCGGACCTCATGCGTGATGGGTCAGGCGCCTCTCCCGGGCGATGCCGCTCTCGGGGGCGGCATCGCGGGCTATACAGACTTGGGATGCGAACGGAAGGCCCGCGCCTAGCCGAGCCGGCGGTGCTTGCCGCCATAGCGATGGCCGACATATTCGCCGATCCGCGCCATCTCGCGTGCCGCACCCTGCGTCGCCTCGACGCAGCAGGGCAGGGGATCGCGCTCCGCCTGTGCCGCGCGGACCGCGACGCGATCGGTCAGCTCCTCGATATCGGCGCGGCTGAGCAGGTTCTTCTCGCGCAGCAGGCACAACAGGCTCTGGAGGATCACCAGGCTCTCGTCACCCGCCGGATGCACGCCACGGGATTGCAGACCATTGTCCATCATCGCTCTCCATCTTATGCTTTGAAAGGAGAGTATGCCTCTTTTGCCGGCTTGGAAAGGCCGATTTCGACGGTTCTGCCCGATCGTCACGGCGCCGGTGGCGACGGCGGGCGGGGGATCGAGGCTGGACTTATCGTTGCGCCCGACCCACGGACGGCGCCTTGACCGTATCGCAGCAGCAGGACCGACGACTCGTGGCCGACTCGCCCACCGAACCGCAATATTTCGACAGTTTCGACGGCACCCGCATCGCCTGGCGCGAGCTGGGGACGGGACGGCCCGCGGTGCTGATCCACGGCTATTTCTCCACCGCCGAGGTCAATTGGCTGAAATACGGCCATGCCGCCAAGCTCGCCGCGCGTGGCTTCCGCGTCATCATGCCCGATCTGCGCGGCCATGGCCTCAGCGACCGGCCGCACGACGTTGCCGCCTATCCGCCCGATGCGCTGATGCGCGACGGAATGGCGCTGATCGCGCATCTCGGCCTCACCGACTACGATCTCGGCGGTTATTCGCTGGGCGGACGGACGACGATGCGCATGCTGGTCAACGGCGCGACACCGCGGCGGGCGGTGCTCGCCGGCATGGGGCTGACCGGCATCCTCACCACTGCGGGCCGCGGCGACTATTTCCGCAAGGTGCTGACCCACCTCGGTAGTTTCGAGCGTGGCAGCAACGAGTGGATGACCGAGGCCTTCCTCAAGACGACCAAGGGCGATCCCGTCGCGCTGCTCAACGTGCTCGAGACGTTCGTCGATACGCGGCTCGACGCGGTCGAGGCGATCACCGTGCCGGTCGCGGTGGTCACCGGGGCGGAGGATGACGACAACGGTTCGGGCGCGGCGCTCGCCGATGCGATCCCGCATGCAGTGTATCGCGAGATTCCCGGCGGCCATATGAGCGCGGTCGCCAAGCCCGAACTGGGGCAGGCGATCGCCGACTATCTCGCCGGCTGAGCCATGGCTTGACCCGCGGGCGGTGACGCGGCCATCCTGACGACAATCATACGATCGTCAGGGGGTTTCCATCCATGCGTCTCGTCTCCACCGCCGCGCTCGCCGCGGCCCTGTTCGTCATGCCCGCCGCCGCCCAGACCGGCGCGAACACCGCAGCCAAGCCGACCGCAGCGGAAGCCGACGCCTATGTCGCCGCGGTCGAGAGGGAGGCTGCCGACCTGTCGGTGCCGGCGCAACAGACCGCCTGGGTCAACGCCACCTATATCACCGACGATACCGATGCGCTCGCCGCCAAATCGGGCGCCGAACTGACTGAGAAGGCGGTGCAATGGGCGAAGGGCGCGGCGCGGTTCAACGGCGTGTCCGGCGTGTCGTTCGACACGCGCCGCAAGCTCGACCTGCTCAAGAACGGCGTCGGCCTGCCCGCGCCGACTACGCCCGGCGCCGCCACGGAACTGGCGACGCTGACCACGCGGATGTCGTCCAGCTACGGCAAGGGCAAGGGCACGCTCGACGGCAAGCCGATCAACGGCTCCGATATCGAGGCGGCGATGGGCACGTCGCGCGACCCCGCCAAGCTCAAGGAGATGTGGGTCAGCTGGAACGACAATGTCGGCGCGCCGATGCGCAAGGATTATACGCGGATGACCGCGATCTCCAACGCCGGCGCCAAGGAGCTGGGGTTCGCCGATGTCGGCGCGATGTGGCGGTCCGGCTATGACATGACGCCCGCGCAGTTCGAGACGCTGACCGATCAGATATGGAAGGAGGTCGAGCCGCTGTATCTGTCGTTGCACACCTATGTGCGCTGGAAGCTCAACGAGAAATACGGCGACGCGGTGCAGGCCAGGACGGGGCCGATCCGCAGCGACCTGCTCGGCAATATGTGGGCGCAGGAATGGGGCAACATCTACGACATCGTCGCGCCGAAGGGGGCGGGCGACGTCGGCTACGACACCGGCGAGCTGCTCAAGGCGAAGGGCTATGACCCGACGCGGATGGTGAAGCAGGGCGAGGCCTTCTATTCGTCGCTCGGTTTCGCGGCGCTGCCCAAGACCTTCTGGGAGCGGTCGCAGATCGTCAAGCCGGCCGATCGCGAGGTGATCTGCCACGCCTCCGCCTGGGATGTCGACAATCTGGACGATATCCGCATCAAGATGTGCACCAAGGTGAACGGCGACGATTTCGTCACCATCCACCACGAACTCGGCCACAATTACTATCAGCGCGCCTACAAGACGCAGCCCTATCTCTACAAGGGCGGCGCCAACGACGGTTTCCACGAGGCGATCGGCGATACCGTCGCACTGTCGATCACGCCCGATTATCTCGTGAAGATCGGCCTGCTCGCGCCGGCGCAGGTGCCGAGTGCGGACAAGGAAATCGGCCTGTTGCTGCGCCAGGCGATGGACAAGGTCGCGTTCCTGCCGTTCGGGCTGCTCGTCGACAAATGGCGCTGGGAAGTCTTCTCGGGCAAGATCGGCAGCGGCGATTACCAGAAAGGCTGGGACGTGCTGCGCCTGCGCTATCAGGGGATCACGCCGCCGGTGGCGCGCGACGAGAGCAAGTTCGACGCCGGCGCCAAATATCACATCCCGGCGACGGTGCCCTATACGCGCTACTTCCTCGCGCGGGTGCTGCAATTCCAGTTCTACAAGGCGGCGTGCGATCAGGCCGGCTGGAAGGGGCCGCTGCATCGCTGTTCCTTCTACGGCAACACGGCGGTGGGGACGAAGCTCAACGCGATGCTGGCGATGGGGCAGTCGAAGCCGTGGCCGGATGCGCTGCAGGTGATGACGGGGTCGCGGCAGATGTCGGGCAAGGCGCTGGTAGAATATTTCGCGCCGTTGAAGACGTGGCTCGACCAGCAGAACAAGGGCAAGCTGACGGGGTGGTGAGGGGAGCGTAACTCCCCCGCAAAGGCAGGGCTATCGCATATGGACGCTCGGGCGAGCCCTCGTATTCCAAACCCGTTCCGTCACCCCGGCCTTGCGCCGTGGTCCCGCTTTTCCGGGCGGCGCGAGGAAGCGGGATGCCGGAACACGTCCGGCATGACGGTAGATGCGTGAACCCTCCCCCTGACGGGGAGGGATCAGGTTAGGCCTCGGGGATCGAATTTTCGTCGGCGATGCCGGCCTCGAAGGACTTGGACGCGTCCTCGCCTGCCGGGCTGTGCGCCTTCTTGCCGTCCTTCGGCGTGCTGCCCCGCAGCGACAATAGCGCCGCCGCCGCGACCGCGCCGACCGTCGCCACGCCCGCGCCGATCGCGGCGATGCCCCATTTGCTGGTGCCGTCGGTATCGCGCTTCTTCGCGGCGGGCTTCTTGGTCGCGGCGCGCGGCGTCGCACGCTTGGTCGAGCGCGGCTTGACCGACTTGGCGGCAGAGGCGACCGCGCCTTCCGCCTTGGTCACCGCGGCCTTGGCGCGGCGGGTCGTCTTGGCGGCGGCGTCGCTGACCGCGGTTTCGACCTTCTCGACTGTTGAGGTATCGGCCGGCTTGGCGCGCGGCGCGCGCGGCTTGGCGGGAGCCTTGGCCGGCGTCGCGCGCGTCGTGCTCGTCTTGCGCGGCGCGCGGCGGCGCGGCGTCACTGCCGGCGTGTCGGACTTCGGCGTGTCGTCGGTTTCATCGGCCACGGCAGCAACTCCCTGATAGATTCGGAACCGTAACGCACTAGGCCCGGATCGTTTCCAATTTGCGGAACGCCACCGCCCGCGATCAGCGGAACGGCGGCTCGTCGAACGCGCGCAGCTTGCGGCTGTGCAGCTTGGCGCCTTCGCGGCGGAGCTGTTCGCAGGTTTCGATCCCGATCCGCATATGCTCGCTGATCGCGCGTTCGTAGAAGCGGTTTGCCTGTCCCGGCAGCTTGAGTTCGCCGTGCAGCGGCTTGTCCGAGACGCAGAGCAGGGTGCCGTAGGGCACGCGGAAGCGATAGCCCTGCGCGGCGATCGTCGCCGATTCCATGTCGATGCCGACCGCACGCGAAAGCGAGAAGCGCAGCGCCGAGGCGGAATAGCGCAGCTCCCAGTTGCGATCGTCGGTGGTGACGATCGTACCGGTGCGCAGGCGGCGCTTCAGCTCCTCGCCCGATTGGCCGCTGACGATCTCCGAGGCGCGGGCGAGCGCCTGCTGCACCTCGGCGATCGCGGGAACGGGAATCTCAGGCGGCAGCACGTCGTCGAGGACATGGTCGTCGCGCAGATAAGCGTGCGCGAGGACATAGTCGCCGATCCGCTGCGACGGGCGCAGGCCGCCGCAATGGCCGATCATCAGCCACGCCTCGGGACGGAGCACCGCGAGATGGTCGCAGATCGTCTTGGCGTTGGACGGGCCGACGCCGATGTTGACGAGCGTGATGCCGGTGCGGTCGTCGGCCATCAGATGATAGGCGGGCATCTGGTGCCGCCGCCACGCGCTGTCGTTGACCAGTTTGTCGATGTCGCCGGGATTGTCGATGACGATATTGCCGGCGCCCGACAGCGCGGTGAAGCGGCTTTCGGGGCCGAGCTGCGACGCGCCCCAGCGGACGAATTCGTCGACGTAACGGTGGTAGTTGGTGAACAGCACGAAGCGCTGCGTGTGCTCGGACGGCGTGCCCATATAATGGCGCAGGCGGGCGAGGCTGAAGTCGGTGCGCAGCGCGTCGAACAAGGCGAGCGGGCGGGTGCCGCCGTCCGAAATCCACAGTCCGTCGGCGATCTCGTCGCCGATATGCGCAAGCTCGGTAGCGGGGAAGTGGCGCGACAATTCGGTCGCCGACACCGTGTCGAGGCTCAGCGCATGGCCGGGATCGAGGACGTAGGGGAAGGGTATCTCCTGCCGCCCCGGCACCGCCTCGACCTCGACGTCGTAGTCCTCGAGCAGCAGCGTGAGCTGTTCGGTGAGGTAGTCGGCGAACAGCGCGGGCTTGGTGACGCTGATCGTATAGTCGCCGGGCGATACGAGCCGGCCGAACGAACGCAGCGGCGTCGGGCGATCGCCGACGCTGGCATAGCGCAGGTGGATGACGGGATAGGCGAACGACCCGTCGACCCGGCTCTCGGGCGAGGGCGGCGTGCCGTCGGTCAGATAGGCATTGAGTGCGACCTGCAGGCGTTCGACGGAGGCACGATAGAGGCGGTCGAGGTCGGCGACGATCCGGGATGCGAGTGTCATCCCGGATGGTTACGCGCCGGGGGTGACGGTGGCAAGACAATGGGATGACCGCCGGCCCTCCCTCTTGCGGACAGGCAATCCCCTATGAGCGTCAGAGTGTTTCGCGCGATTGCGGAAATCTACTCCGTCACCCCGGCCTTGGGTCGGGGTCCCGCTTCTTCGGACGGTGCCGAGAAGCGGGATGCCGGATCAAGTCCGGCATGACGAAGATATAAAGACGGGTGCGACACCCCATTCGTCATATACGATCACCTTCCCCCTGTGTGGGGGAGGACGATGGGGTCAGAGCTCGCCGAGCAGATATTCCGCGCTGCTGACCTTGAACTCGCCGGGGGCCTCGACGTGGAGCTGCTTCACGACGCCGTCCTCGACCAGCATCGTGTAGCGCTGGCTGCGCTTGCCCATCGCGAACTTGCTGCCGTCCATCGTCAGGCCGATCGCCTCGGCGAAATCGGCATTGCCGTCGGCGAGCATGGTGATGCCCTCGGCATTCGCCGACTTGGCCCAGGCGGCCATCACGAAGGGGTCGTTGACCGAGATGCAGGCGATCTCGTCGACGCCCTTGGCGGCCAGTTCCTCGCGCTTGTCGACGAAGCCGGGCAGATGTTTGGCCGAGCAGGTCGGGGTGAAGGCGCCGGGGACCGCGAACAGCGCGACGGTGCGGCCGTCGAACAGCGCGTTGGTCGTGATCTGGTCCGGGCCATCGGAGGTGACCTTGGTCAGGGTGGCGGCCGGTATCTTGTCGCCGACGGTGATCGTCATCTTGGGTCTCCGATGCTGGAAAGCGGGTGGTCGCCGGACGGCGCCACGCCGCGGGAGGTCGGGCATGACGGCGTTGATTTCAAGCATGGCAGAACCCGCGGCGCAGCTTATGTTTGCCGCGATGCACTATCGACCCTTCCTTGCCGGCCAATTCCTTCTCGCGATGCCGGGCATGCGCGATCCCAGCTTCGACCATGCGGTGATCGCGATGTGCGCGCACGACGCCGACGGCGCGATCGGCATCGGCGTCGGCGCGACGATCGAGGGATTGAGCCTGCACGATCTGCTCGACCAGTTCGAAATCCCGCACGGCGTCGCGCCCGACGCGCCGGTGCATTTCGGCGGCCCGGTCGATCCGCGGCGCGGCTTCGTCGTCCATTCGAGCGACTGGAGCGGCCAGGACACGATCGACGTCGCCGGACGCTGGTCGCTGTCGAGCACCGTCGACGTGCTGCGCGCGATCGCCGAGGGCAGCGGCCCGACGCGCTATCTCGTCGCGCTCGGCTATGCCGGCTGGGGCGGCGGCCAGCTCGAGGGCGAGCTGACCCAGCCGGGCTGGTTCCATGTCGCCGGCGACGAGGATCTGCTGTTCGACACCCCCGCGGGACGGCGCTGGACCGCCGCCTTCGGCAAGGCGGGGATCGACACGCGGCTGCTCGTCCCCGACGCCGGCACCGCCTGACGCGGACGGGCCCGACGACATATAAAGATATCTTTATATTTGATCCGGCCGGCGGGACCGGCTAAGGGGCCGCCATCCATCTTCTTGAGGAGCATGACACGTGGCTACTGCGCTCGCGGTCGAAAAGAACGATTACGTCATCAAGGACCTCGGCCTCGCCGACTTCGGCCGCGCCGAGATCCGCATCGCCGAAACCGAGATGCCCGGCCTGATGGCATTGCGCGACGAGTTCGGCGCCAGCCAGCCGCTCAAGGGCGCGCGCATCACCGGTTCGCTGCACATGACGATCCAGACCGCGGTGCTGATCGAGACGCTGACCGCGCTCGGCGCCGACGTGCGCTGGGCGACCTGCAACATCTTCTCGACGCAGGACCATGCCGCCGCCGCTATCGCCGCGACCGGCGTGCCGGTGTTCGCGGTGAAGGGCGAGAGCCTGGCCGAATATTGGGATTATGTCGGCGACATCTTCTCGTGGGATCGCGACACGGACGGCCAGACCGCCAACATCATCCTCGACGACGGCGGCGACGCCACGATGTTCGCGCTGTGGGGTGCGAAGCTCGAGGCCGGCGCGACGCTCGGCGAGCCCGAGAATGAAGAGGAAGTCGAGTTCCAGCGCGCGCTCAAGGCGTTCATCGCCAAGAAGCCGGGTTACCTGACCGAGACGGTCAAGAACCTGAAGGGCGTGTCTGAAGAGACGACGACCGGTGTGCACCGCCTGTACGAGATCGCCAAGAAGGGCGAGCTGCCGTTCCCGGCGATCAACGTCAACGACAGCGTCACCAAGTCGAAGTTCGACAACCTCTACGGCTGCAAGGAATCGCTGGTCGACGCGATCCGTCGCGCCACCGACGTGATGCTGGCCGGCAAGGTCGCCGCCGTCGCCGGTTTCGGTGACGTCGGCAAGGGGTCGGCGCAGTCGCTGCGCAACGGCGGCGCCCGCGTCATGGTCACCGAGATCGATCCGATCTGCGCGCTGCAGGCGGCGATGGAGGGCTTCGAGGTCGTGACGATGGACGAGGCGGTCAAGCGCGCCGACATCTTCGTCACCGCGACCGGCAACGCCGACGTCATCACCGCCGATCACATGAAGGCGATGAAGCCGATGTCGATCGTCTGCAACATCGGCCACTTCGACAGCGAGATCCAGATCGCCGCCCTGTCGAACTACAAGTGGAGCGAAGTGAAGCCGGGCACCGACCTGGTCGAATTCCCCGATGGCAAGCAGATCATCGTCCTCGCCAAGGGCCGCCTGGTCAACCTCGGCTGCGCGACCGGCCATCCGTCGTTCGTGATGAGCGCGAGCTTCACCAACCAGACGCTCGCGCAGATCGAGCTGTGGACCGCCGGCGAGAAGTACAAGAACGAAGTGTACGTCCTGCCCAAGCATCTCGACGAGAAGGTGGCCGCGCTCCACCTCGAGAAGCTCGGCGTCAAGCTGTCGAAGCTCAGCGAGAAGCAGGCCGGCTACATCGGCGTGCCGGTCGAAGGACCGTTCAAGCCGGACCATTACCGCTATTGATCGCTCGCGATCGTGGTGAGGAAGGGGCGGTGCCGAAAGGTGCCGCCCTTTTTTATGCCCCCGGCCGGGGGCGGTGGCCATCGACTCTCATTGTCGCTGCCGTAGGTTGCGTTCTACACGCGGGCCGTGCACGCCGTGCGGACGGGCGTGACGAGGGGTAAGCGTTGATCCAGCTTTCGGTGATGGCGGCGGTCCTGTGTGGCGCGGTGCTGGCGGCACTGATCGCCGGCGGCGGTTTCGCGCTGTTCGTCGGCTGGCGGCTGCGCGGCGAGGCCGCGGCGGTGATCGCGCGCAGCCGCGAGGCCGAGGTGCTGCGGAGCGTTTCGCCGGCGATGGCGATGCTGGTGCGCGCCGATGGGCGAATCGAGATGCCGCCGCGGCTGGTCGAATGGCTGGGGCTCTCGGTGGCGCCGCGTTTCCTGGGCGATCTTGCCGCCGAGGGTGCTGGCCTGCCCGCCGAGGAGGCAGAGGCGCTCGCCGCCGACGTGCAGGCGGCGCAGCGCGCGGGGCGCGGCTTCGTCCGGGCGCTGCATCCGATCGGATCGGGGCGGGCGATCACGATCCGCGGCAGCCGCGCGCCGGGCGAGCTGGGCGCGACCGGCGCGGTCGTCATCTGGACGCTCGACGCCACCGACAGCGAGGCGGAGATCACGCATCTGCGCGATCAGGTCGAGCAATTGTCGATCGCCTTCGAGGCGCTGACCGGGCTGATCGAGGCGGCGCCGCTGCCGATGTGGTATCGCAGCGGCGACATGCGGCTCGCGATGGTCAACAGCGCCTATGTCCGTGCCGTCGACGGCGTCGATGCCGCCGACGTCATCGGCCGCCAGCTCGAACTGGTCGAGGGATCGGGGCGCGGCGGGCCGCGCGCCGGCGCGCATGCCGCGCGTGCATCGGGGACGCCGCAGCGCGAGATATTGCCTGCGACAATCGGCGGCGAGCGCCGCTCGCTCGAAGTGCACGACGTGCCGCTGCCGACCGGCGGGGTGGCGAGCTTCGCGGTCGACATCGAGGATCTCGAACAGTCGCGCGCCGGCGCCAAGCGCTTCGCCGATGCGCAGCGCGCGCTGCTCGACCGGCTGTCGGCGGGCGTCGCGCAATTCGGCGCAGACCGCGGCCTCGTCTTCTGCAACCAGCCGTTCCGGCGGATGTTCGCGATGCGCGCCGAATGGCTCGCCGACCGGCCCGAATTCGACCGCGTGCTCGAACGGATGCGCGAGGCGAGCCGCGTGCCCGAGGTGCGCGACTTCCCGAGCTGGAAGGCGGAGCGGCGCGGCTGGTTCGTTCCCGGCGAGACGGCGAGCGAGGAGAATTGGCATCTGCCCGGCGGCACGCATCTGCGCGTCGTCGCGCAGCCGCTGCCCGACGGCGGCCTGCTGACGATCTTCGAGGACCGCACCGAGGAGGTGCAGCTCGCCAGCGCGCGCGACACGCTGCTGCGCGTGCGCACCGCGACCTTCGACAATCTGTTCGAGGCGCTGGCGGTGTTCGCCGCCGACGGCAAGTTGCAGCTCTGGAACAATCGCCTGCGCGCGGTCTGGGGGTTCGAGGAGGAATTCCTCGCCGGCCATCCGCGCGTCGATGCGTTCGCGGCGGCGGCGGCGTCGAAGCTCGCGACGCCCAATCGCGCCGCGCTCATCCCCGAGCTGGTCCGCTCCGCCACCACCGAGCGCCAGCAGCGCGGCGGCCGCGTCGCCTTCGCCGACGGGCGGCATTTCGCCTTCGCCGCGGTGCCGCTGCCCGACGGCAATGCCTTGCTGACGATGCTCGACATCACCGACAGCCGGCGCGCCGAACAGGCGCTGCGCGACCGCGCCAATGCGCTGGAGGCGGCGGACCGGGTCAAGACGCAGTTCGTCGCCAACATGAGCTACGAATTGCGCACGCCGCTGACCTCGATCAGCGGGTTCGCCGAAATGCTGCACGCGGGGTTCGCCGGCAAGCTGACCGCGACCGCCGACGGCTATGTCGAGGCGATCCTGCAATCGGTCGAGCGGCTCGGGCTGCTGATCGACGACGTGCTCGACCTGACGCAGGGCGGCGACGATGCCGAGATCGAGCGCGTCGATGTCGATCTCGCCGCGACGGCGCGCGCCGCGGCGGAGACGATCCGGCCGGCGGCGAAGCGGCGCAAGCTCGACTTCGCGGTCGAGCTGGCGCGCTCGACCGGGCGGGTGCGCGGCGATCCCAAGCGGCTGAAGGAAGTGATCGAGCATCTGCTGCGCCACGCGGTCGCCTCGACGCCAGAGGGCGGGCGCATCCTGCTCCACGCCGACGGCAGCGCGACGGGGGCGCGGATCGTCGTGTCGGACGACGGCTTCGGCATGGATGCGGAGAGTATCGCGCGCGCGTTCGACCGGTTCGGCGAGCCCGGCATGCAGCCGACCGGCGAGCGCGCGCTGGGGCTGGGGCTGCCGCTCGCACGGCAGTTCGTCGAGGCGCATGGCGGGCGGATCGAGCTGGTCTCGCAGCCCGGCGAGGGGACGCTGGTAACGGTGGAGCTGCCGCGGCGATGAGGGGGGTAGGCAATAGGACGACCGGCATCCGGCTGGCCGATCCCGCCGCCACCGAAGCCTTCGGCGCATCGCTCGCCGGGCTCGTCCGCCCCGGCGATGTGATCACGCTGCAAGGCGATCTCGGCATGGGCAAGACGAGCGTGGCGCGGGGCCTGCTCGCCGCGCTCGGGCTCGCGGGCGAGGCGCCGAGCCCCAGCTTCGCGATCGTCCAGCCTTATGAACCGCCCGAGGTCCGGCTGCCCGTGCTCCACGTCGACCTCTACCGGATCGAGGACCCGGACGAGCTGGAGGAACTCGGCCTTGCCGAGGCGCTGACCGATACGCTGCTGCTGGTCGAATGGCCCGAGCGGGCGCCGGGCTATTGGCCGCAGGCGCTGGCGCTCACCTTGCGGCCGGGGCCGGACGACGGACGTATCTTGACAGCCGACGTGCCGGCGTCTTGGAAGCCGCGATGGCCGATATGACCCCGCCCGCCGGCGCGCTGGCGTTCCTCGCAACGCATGGCTGGACGGGCGATATTTCCCCGGTCGCCGGCGATGCCTCGTTCCGCCGCTATTTCCGCGTCGCCAGCGGCGGGCGTAGCGCGATCCTGATGGACGCGCCGCCGCCGCACGAGGACCCGCGGCCGTTCATCCGCATCGCGCAATGGCTGACCGACCACGGCTTCGCCGCGCCCGCGATCCACGCCGCCGATCTCGCGCAGGGGCTCGTCCTGATCGAGGATTTCGGCGACGTGCGGCTGCGCGAGACCGCCGATGCCGGCGAGGCGGCGGCACTGCCGCATTATGCCGCGGCGATCGACCTGCTGGTGGCGCTGCGTGCGCATCCCGCCGGCGATCTGCCGCCGTACGACCGCACGGTGCTGCATCGCGAGGCGGGGCTGTTCGTCGACTGGTATTGCCCCGCGGTCGGGATCACCGTCGACGAGCCGGGTTATCGCGCCGCCTGGGATGCGGTGTTCGATCATGCGCTGACCGAGGCGCCGGTCACCGTGCTGCGCGATTATCATGCCGAGAATCTGATGCTGGTCGGGGCGGAGCAACGGCTCGGACTGCTCGACTTCCAGGATGCGCTCGCGGGTCATCCGGCCTACGATCTCGTCTCGCTGCTGCAGGATGCGCGGCGCGACGTCGATCCGTCGCTGGAGGCGGCGATGCTCGCGCGCTACCGGGCGGCGACGGGGGCGGGCGACGATTTCCTCGCCGCCTATCACGTGCTCGGCGCGCAGCGGAACGCCAAGATCATCGGCATCTTCACCCGGCTGTGGAAGCGCGACGGCAAGCCGCGCTATCCGACGTTGTGCCCGCGCGTCTGGCGCTATCTGGAGCGCGATCTGGCGCAGCCGTCGCTGGCGCCGGTGGCGCGCTGGTTCGACGCCAACGTCCCGCCCGCGCTGCGCGGCGATCCGGCGGCGCTGAGCGCATGACGCGGCAGCGGATCCTGCACCCCGATCCCGGCGGCATCGTGCCGGCGACGGCGATGGTGATGGCCGCCGGCCTCGGCAAGCGGATGCGGCCGCTGACCGCGACGCGCCCCAAGCCCTTGGTCGAGGTCGCGGGCAAGCCGCTGATCGATCACGTCTTCGATCGCCTCGTCGCCGCCGGGGTGCAGCGCGCGGTGGTCAACGTCCATTATCTCGCCGACACGCTCGAGGCGCACGTCACCAACCGCAACGACGGCATCGCGGTGGCGATCAGCGACGAGCGCGCACAATTGCTGGAGACCGGCGGCGGGCTGGTGCAGGCGCGCGGCTTGCTCGGCAACGATCCGGTGCTGGTGATCAACAGCGACAATCTGTGGTTCGACGGGCCGGTCGACACGCTCAAACTGCTCGCGTCGCGCTGGGACGATGCGACGATGGACGCCTTGTTGCTGGTGGTGCCCTATGCGCGCGCCAACAACCATCAGGGGCAGGGCGATTTCCGCATCGCCGCGGACGGGCGGATCATCGCGCGTCGCAAGGCGGCGACGGTCGCGCCCTTCGTCTATACCGGCATCCAGATCCTCCACCCGCGCCTGCTGCGCGACTGGCCGGAGGGGGCGTTCTCCACCAATCTGTTCTGGAACCGCGCGATCGAGGCGGGCCGCGCCTATGCGCAGGTGCATCAGGGGCTGTGGTTCGACGTCGGTACGCCCGCGGCGATCCCGAAGACGGAAGCGCTGATCGCCAATGGCTGAGGCGCGCAGGCCGCACCTCTATTCGATCCCCTCGCACAAGGCGTTCGCCGACACGCTCGTCGCCGGGTTGCTGCGGCGGGCGGGGGGCGATGCGATGGCGCTCGCCCGCGGGTTGGTGCTGTTGCCCAACAATCGTGCGGTGCGCGCGGTGACGAGCGCGTTCGTGCGCGCGAGCGGCGGCGGGCTGCTGCTGCCGCGGCTGGTGACGCTCGGCAGTCCCGATCTCGGCGAGGCAGTCGGCGCGGCGCTCGATCCGGCGGACGAAGGCGCGCCGCCGCCGCCCGCGGTCGCGCCGATGCAGCGGCGGATGATCCTCGCGCGGCTGGTGTTCGAGGAGCGCGCCCGTGCCGGTGCGGCGATCGATGCGGCGGAGGCGGTGCGGCTGGCGGGCGAATTGTGCCACACGCTCGACCAGTTGCTGGTCGAGGAGGTGCCGCCGACGGCGCTGCGCGACATCGATCTCGCGCCGGAGCTGACCGAACATTGGCAGCGCGCGCTGTCGACCTTCACGATCGTGCTCGAACGCTGGCCGGCGGAGCTGGCGCGGCTCGGGCTGATCGATGCGGCGACGCGGCGGCGGTTGCTGCTCGACCGGGTCGCGGAGCGCTGGCGGCAGCAGCCGCCGCAGGGCTTCGTCTGCGCGGCGGGCGTGACCGATCCGGCGCCGGCGGTGGCGCGGCTGTTGCGCTGTGTCGCGGAGGCGCCGCAGGGGATGACGGTGTTCGCCGGCCTCGATCTGGCGATGCCGCAGGAGGAATGGGACGCGCTCGGGCCGCACCAGCCCGATCCCGTCACCGGCCGCATCCGCCGCTCGCTGGAGACGCATCCGCAATATCATCTCAAGCTGATGCTGGAGCGGATGAGCGTCGGCCGCGGCGAAGTGACCAATTGGCCCGGCACCGCGGGGCCGGATGCCGGCGTCGCACGCGGACGGGCGATCGCCAACGCGCTCGCGCCCGCCGCCTTCACCGGCAAATGGACCGAGCTGAAGGCGGAGGACCGGCGGCTGACCGGCGTAGCCGCCGCCGAACTGGCGACCCCCGCGGAAGAGGCGCAGACGATCGCGCTCGCGCTGCGCGGCGCGCTGGAGGAGGAGGGGCGGACCGCGGCCTTGGTGACGCCCGATCGCGCGCTGGCCCGTCGCGTCGCGGTGCATCTGCGCCGCTGGGGGATCGAGGCGAACGATTCGGCGGGTCGGCCGCTGTCGATCCTGCCGCCGGGGACGCTGCTGCTCGCGCTCTCCGAGGCGGCGGCGCAGCGGTTCGCGCCGATGGCGTTGCTCGCGCTGCTCAAACATCCGCTCGTGCGCAACGTGCCGGGCGACCGCGCCATCCGCGGCGCGTGGCTCGACGGCGTGCGCGGGCTCGACCGGGGGCTGCGCGGGCCGCGGCCGGCGGCGGGGCTCGACGGGATCATGGGGCATCTGCTGACCAACACGCGCGACCGCGCGGCGGCGTGGTTCGCCGAGCCGGTCGGGCTGCTCAAGCCGATCGAACTGGTCTTCGAACAGGGCATGCAGCCGCTCCCGGCGTTGCTCGCGGTGTTGCGCGAGACGGCGCAGGCGCTGTGCGGCGACGATCTGTGGTCGGGGCCGGCGGGGCGCGCCGCGGCCGAGTTCCTCGACGCGCTCGAGGCCGACGCGCCCGCCGGGCCGCCGCGGATCGCGCCCGATGGGCTCGCGCCGCTGTTGCGCGGGCTGCTCGACGAGGTCGCGGTGCGGCCGGGCTCTGGCGTCGGCCATCCCCGCATCGCGATCTACGGCCTGATCGAGGCGCGGTTGCAGACCGCCGATCTGATGGTGCTCGGCGGGCTCAACGAAGGCGTATGGCCGGGGCGCCCGGCCCCCGATCCGTGGCTGGCGCCGCGTATCCGTGCGACGCTCGGGCTGCCCGGACTCGAGCGTGCGGTCGGCGTCGCCGCGCATGAATTCGGCCAGGCGCTCGGCGCACCGCAGGCGATCGTGACGCGGGCGCGGCGCGATGCCGCCTCGCCGGCGCTGGCGTCGCGGCTGTGGCTGCGGCTGCAGGCGATGGCGGGCGAGCGCTTCGTCCGCGCGCACGACCTCGAACGCTGGGCGCATGCGCTCGACGATCCCCGTGAGCATGTCCCCGCCGACCGGCCGGCGCCGCTGCCCGATCCGGCGCGCCGCCCAAAGGCGATCTCGGTGACCGAGATCGACCGGTTGAAGGCCGACCCCTATGCCTTCTACGCGCGGCGGGTGCTCGGGCTGATGCCGCTCGATCCCGTCGATGCCGATCCCAGCGCGGCATGGCGCGGCACCGCGGTGCACTACATCCTCGAACAATGGTGGAAGCGTGACCGCTGCGCCGCCGATGCTTTGCTGCCGCGCGCCACCGCGATGCTCGACGACGAGCGGACGCACCCGATGATGCGCGCGCTGTGGCGGCCGCGGCTGGTCGAGGCGATCGACTGGATCGCCAGGACGGTCGCCGCGCAGGATGCCGAGGGCCGCAAGGTCGCCTCGGCGGAGGGCAAGGGGCATATCGAGGTGGCGGGGGTCAAGCTCTCCGGCCGCTACGACCGCGTCGATCGGCTGCCCGACGGCAGCCTCGCGATCGTCGATTATAAGACCGGCAAGCCGCCGTCAGCCGCCGCGGTCAAGGCCGGCTACAGCCTCCAGCTCGGCCTGCTCGGCGCGATCGCCGAGCGCGGCGGGTTCGACGATGTCTCGGGCCGCGCCGGCGGCTTCGAATATTGGTCGCTCGGCAAGAAGCGCGACCAGTTCGGCTATGTCGAAAGCCCGGTCGATGCCGAGGGCAAGCGCGACCGGATCGTCACCACCGACTTCACGACGATCGCGATGAGCAATTTCATCGAGGCGGCGGGCCATTGGCTGACCGGCAACGCGCCGTTCACCGCCAAGCTGGTGCCGGAATATGCGCCCTATGCCGAATACGACCAACTGATGCGCCGGGACGAATGGTATGGCCGGGACTGAGCTTGCCACTTTGCCGCGGCTGAAGGGCGCGCAGGCGGCGGCGAGCGATCCGCACGCGCACGTCTGGCTGTCCGCGTCGGCCGGCACCGGCAAGACGCAGGTGCTCGCCGCGCGCGTGTTCCGGTTGCTGCTGGGCGGGACGCAGCCGGCCGCGATCCTGTGCCTGACCTTCACCAAGGCGGGCGCGGCGGAGATGGCGCAGCGGATCAGCAACCGGCTCGCCGCCTGGGTGCGGATGCCGGGGCCGCAGCTCGCCGCCGACCTCGAAGCGCTCGGCGAGCGCGCGACGCCCGAATTGCAGGCGCGCGCGCGGACGCTGTTCGCGGGCGTGCTCGACGCGCCGGGCGGCGGGCTGCGCATCCAGACGATCCACGGCTTCTGCCAGAGCCTGCTCGCCGCCTTCCCGGTCGAGGCGGGGCTGACCCCCGGCTTCCGCCCGCTGGAGGCCCGCGAGGAGGCGGTGCTGGCGCGCGAGACGCTGGCGACGTTGCTGGTCGAGGCGGAGCGCGACGGCCGCGTCCGCCCGATCGAGACGATCGGCGCGCTGTCGCTGCGCATGGGCGAGGGCGGGGCGGAGAGCTTCCTGCTCGCCTGCGCGCGCTCGCTCATCGCGCTGGAGGCGCTGCCGAGCGGCATCCAGCCGTGGCTGCGCCGCGCGCTTGATCTGCCGCAGGGCGATATCGGCGAGGCGCTGGCGTCCGGCTGCGACGCGATCGACGTCGATCTGGTCGAGCGGCTGGCGGCGGCGAACAAGGCATGGGGCGCGGCCACCGGCCTCGGTCATGCCGAGACGCTCGACCGCTGGCTCGCCGCCGCGCCCGCGGCGCGCGCGGCGAGCTTGCAGGAACTGGCCGGCGTCGTGCTCACCGGCAAGAACGAGCCGCGCAAGGCGTCGAAGAAGCTGGTCGATGCCGAACCCGATTATCCCGAACTCGCCGCGGCGCTCGGCGATCATTGCCTCGACCTGCTCTCGCTCACCCAGCGCGCGGCCTATGCCGATCTGCTCGCCGATGCGCTCGACGTCGGTCGCGATTATGCGCGTGCCTATGCCGCGGCGAAGCGGCGCAACGGCGCGGTCGATTTCGACGATCTGATCGGCGTGACGGTGCGTCTGCTCGAACAGCCCGGGATCGGCGAATGGGTGCGCTACAAGCTCGATTCCGCGACCGAGCATGTGCTGATCGACGAGGCGCAGGATACCAACCTCAACCAGTGGCGGATCGTCACCGCGCTGGCGGGCGAGTTCTTCGTCGGTCGCGGCGTCCATGCGCCCTCGACGCGCACGCTGTTCACCGTCGGCGACTTTAAACAGGCAATCTTCGGCTTCCAGGGCACCGACCCGATCAACTTCCGCTGGGCGGAGGGCCATTTCGCCACCCGCGCCGCCGAGGTCGAGGGGACCGAGGACTGGCCGGAGTCCGAACGCGGCCTGCCGTTCCAGCGATTGTCGCTGACCCATTCGTTCCGCTCGACGCGGCCGATCCTCGAATTCGTCGACGCCGCGGTCGCCGCGGCGGGCGAGCCCGGCCTCGGCGCGATCGGCGCGCTGGAGGATCATGCCAGCGAGGTCCCCGGCCCCGGCACGGTCGAGCTGTGGCCGCCGGTGGTGGCGGGCGGCAGCGACGAGGACGAGGAAGCGTGGATCGACGACGCCGTCCGCGAGCAGGCGGTGCGGATCGCGCGCGCGGTGCGCGACTGGATCGATGCCGGCCTGATGCTGGAGAGCAAGGGCCGGCCGCTGCGCCCCGAGGATGTGATGATCCTCGTCAAGCGCCGCGGCGATCTCGCCTCGCTGATCGTCGCGCGCCTCTATGCCGAGGGCGTGCCGGTGGCCGGCGTCGACCGGTTGCGGCTCAACGCGCCGCTCGCGGTGCAGGATCTGCTCGCCGCGGTGCGCTTCGCGTTGCAGCCGGAGGATGACCTGTCGCTGGCGTCGCTGCTCGTCTCGCCGCTGATCGGCTGGACGCAGGACGAATTGATGCACGCCGCGCCGCGCGATCACGGCAGCCTGTGGCGGCATCTGACGCTGACCCAGTCGGAGGAACGGCTGGCGCCGCTCCGCTCGATGCTGCTGCGCGCCGATATCGCCACGCCCTATCAGTACCTCGAAGAGCTGCTCTCCGGCCCGCTCGACGGGCGGCGCAAGCTGCTGCGCCGGCTCGGTGCGGAGGCGCGCGATCCGATCGAGGAATTGCTCAACGCCGCGCTCGCCTTCGAAACCACCTCGACGCCGTCGATGCAGCGTTTCCTCGACTGGTTCGATCGCGGCGATGTCGAGATCGTCCGCGATCCCTCCGCGCCGCTCGATGCGGTGCGGGTGATGACCGCGCATGGCGCCAAGGGCCTGCAAGCGCCCTTGGTGATCCTCGCCGATGCCACGGTCGATCCGACCGCCGCGCCGCGCGCGCTGGTGCGCTGGTCGCCGGAGCCCGGCGCGCAGCCGATCCCGATCTTCCGCCCGCGCTCCGCCGAGCGCGGCGGCCCGCTCGACGTGGCGATCGGCGAGGTCGAGCGGCGCGAACTGGAGGAACATTGGCGGTTGTTCTACGTCGCCGCGACCCGCGCCGAGGAGCGGCTGGTGATCGGCGGCGCGCTCGGCCCGCGCGCCAAGGGCGAGCCGCCGGTGTCGAGCTGGTATGCCGCCGCCGCGCGCGCCTTCGATGCGCTCGGCGTGGCGGGCGAGGGGCCGCGCGTCTTCACCGGCCGTGTCGCGCAGCCGCCGGTGAAGGCGCGGCCCGCCGCGAAGGCGGAGCGCGTCGAGACGATCGTCCTGCCCGAATGGACGCAGCGCCCCGCGCCGATCGAGAGCCGCCCGTCGCGGCCGCTCGCCCCGTCGGCGGTCGGCGACGACGAGGTCAGCGATCCGCCGCCCGGCCCCGCGATGCGCGCCGCCGCCGAGCGCGGGCGGCTGTTCCATGCTTTGTTCGAGCGCCTGCCCGTGGTCGCACCCGAAGCGCGCGCCGCGAGTGCCGAACGCTGGCTCGCCACCGCGGGCGGCGTCGTCGATCCGGCGATGCGCGCCGAGATCGCCGCGGGCGTGCTCGCGGTGGTGGACGACCCGCGCTTCGCCGACCTGTTCGGCGGCGACGCCCTTACCGAAGCACCGATCGCCGCGACGCTCGCCAACGGGCTCGTCGTCTCGGGCACGGTCGACCGGCTGCTGATCGCGGCGGACCATATCCGCGTCGTCGACTTCAAGACCGGGCGGCGCGTGCCCGACGATGTCGCGGATATCCCGCCCTATCACCTCGACCAGATGGCGGCCTATGCCGCCGCGCTCGCCACCATCTTCCCGGAGCGGCGGATCGAGGCGGCGTTGCTCTATACGAGCGGCCCACGGCTGTTCGTGCTCGCCCCCGCGTTGCTCGACGCGCACAAGCCGCGCTTTCGCGTCCGGGAGCAAAGCTAGGGCGCCGACGGTTGAGCCGAAGTCCGCGCCATCCTAGATGGGCTGCTAAGGAGATTTGATATGGCTACCAAGGCGATTACCGACGCAAGCTTCGACACCGACGTGCTCAAGGCCGACGGTCCCGTGCTCGTCGACTTCTGGGCGGAATGGTGCGGCCCGTGCAAGATGATCGGGCCGAGCCTCGAGGAATTGTCGGAAGAGCTGGGCCAGCAGGTGACGATCGCCAAGCTCAACATCGACGAAAATCCCGATGCCCCCGGCCGCTACGGCGTGCGCGGCATCCCGACGATGATCCTGTTCAAGGGCGGCGCCCCGGCCGCGACCAAGGTCGGCGCCGAGCCCAAGGGCCGCATCAAGGCATGGATCGAAGGCGCATTGGCCTAAGAGGATCAGAGCGTTCGGCCGGAGGGGGGGGCGTCTTACGTCCGCCTGTTTGCCGGCCGAGCGGTATCCACCTCCGCCCCGTCACCCCGGCCTTGAGCCGGGGTCCCGCTCCTCCTTCTACAGGGAGGAGAAGCGTCATGCCGGATCAGGTCCGGCATGACGGAACTTGGTGCGGTGGCACCAGACCCGATCGGCGCTGAAGGCAGGGCTCTTTCAACCGAACAGCAGCTTCGCCGCCTGCTCCCACAATTCGGGCGATGCCGCGGCGAGCATCCCGCGGCGCTGATCGCCGACGTGATAATCCCTGCCGTCCGGCCAGCGCACCACGCCGCCCGCCTCGCGCAGGAACAGCGAACCCGGCGCGTGATCCCAGGGCAGCGTCTTCTGGAACAACGCGACGTCGTTCGTCCCCAGCACCAGCCGCGGATATTGCTCCGCCGCGCAACGCGGCATCGGCGCGACGGTGAACGCCCGTTCGGCGCGGGCGTACAGCGCGGCGATGTCCGCCTCGCTCATATAATAGGTCGCGAGCACCGCCGACGGCCGCTCCCCGCCGCTCGGCCGGGCATGGACCCGCGCGTCGTCGACATAGGCGCCGCCGCCACGCACCGCATGGCATAGCCGGTCGGCGACCGGGTCGAGGATCCACCCCGCCTGCGTCTCGCCATCCTCGACCAAGGCGATCATGATGCCGAACGTGGCGATGCCGCTGGCGTAATTGTTGGTGCCGTCGATCGGGTCGATGATCCACACCCGGCCGTGCTCGATGCCGTCGACCAGCGAGGCGTCCGCCGCCACCGCTTCCTCGCCGACGACGCGGATGCCCGCATCCAGCGCCGCCAGCCCCGTGGTCAGCGCCGCCTCGCTCTCGCGGTCGGCGATCGTCACCATGTCGTCCGCGGCCTTTTCCTCGATCTCGTCGGCGGACAGGTTGCGGAAGCGCGGCAGGACGATCTCCGCCGCCACCCGGCGCATCAGGGTGACGACCGCGTCGTGGTGCGGATGGTGCATGTCAGCTCCTGTAATCGGCGTTGATCGAGATATAGCCGTGGGTGAGGTCGCAGGTCCAAACCGTCGCCGCACCGTCGCCGAGGCCGAGGTCGACGCCGACCTCGATCTCCTGCCCCTTGAGATGCGCGGCGACCGGCGCTTCGTCATAGCCCTCGACCGCCAGTCCCTCGCGCGCGACCTGCGTCTCGCCGAAGCGGATCGACAATCGGTCGCGCTCGGCGGGTTCGCCCGCTTTGCCGACCGCCATGACGACGCGGCCCCAATTGGCGTCCTCGCCGGCGATCGCGGTCTTCACCAGCGGCGAATTGGCGATCGACATCGCGATCCGGTGCGCCGAGGCGTCGCTGTCCGCGCCGGTCACCGCGATCTCGATCAGCTTGGTCGCGCCTTCGCCGTCGCGGACCACCAGCAGCGCGAGCTGCGCGCAGAGATCGGCGAGCGCCGCGGCGAAGGCGTCCGCACCGTCGCTGTCGGCGGCGGCGAGCGGCGCATTGCCCGCCGCGCCGGTGGCGAAGGCGAGCACCGTGTCGCTGGTCGAGGTGTCGCCGTCGACGGTGATGCACGAGAAGGTGTTGCGGTTGGCGGCGTTGAGCGCGGCCTGCAGGAAGCCCGGCGTCACCGCCGCATCGGTGAAGACGAAGCCGAGCATCGTCGCCATGTCCGGCGCGATCATTCCCGAACCCTTGATGATGCCGACCAGCGTCACGGTGGTGCCGTCGACCACGGCGGTGGTCGTCGCGCCCTTGGGATAGGTGTCGGTGGTGCCGATCGTCTCCGCCGCCGCGCGCCAGTCGCAGGGGGTCGCGACGAAGGCGGCGTCGAGCCCCGCCTCCGCCTTGTCGATCGGCAGCGGCACGCCGATCACCCCGGTCGAGGCGACGAACACGTCCGACGGCTGGCAGCCGAGATGCTGCGCGGTGCGCGCGGCGATCGCCTCGACCGCGGCACGGCCGCGATGCCCGGTGAAGGCGTTGGAATTGCCGGCGTTGACCACGAGCGCGCGGGCGGTGCCGAGGGTCAGCGCCTTTCGGCACCATTCCACCTCCGGCGAGGGGCATTTGCTCTGCGTCACGACGCCGGCGACATTGGTCCCCTCGGCGAGCGTGACGAAGGTGAGATCGCAACGGTCCCACGCCTTGTACTGCGCGCGCGCGACATGCGGCACGACGCCGGCGATCGCGGGCAAAGCGGGGAAGCGGGTGGCGAGCGGGGAGATGGACGAAGACATGCCGCTGCCATAGGCTCGTTCCAAGACAGGGCAAAGACGGATGATCGACGAACCGCCACCGGCACGAATCACCGTCCTCGGTCCCGACGCCCTTCGCGGCGGGGCGGGCTCGCGTTTCACGGGCGACGGCCGCAATCTCAGGGTCGCGGTGCTGATTGTGCTCTCGGTCATTCTGGTGGCGAGCGTCGTAGCGGTCGCGTTCGCGGTGAACGCCGGATTCGGCGCGGCCTGGCAGGAGATCGCCGCGCGCCGGGCAGAAGACCAGGCACGTCGCCGACAGGCGGTCGAAGCAGCAATGCGCGAGGACCGCGCCCGCGCTGCCCGTTCGTCCGAGCCGTCCAATCCGGCGGACTGGATCACCTCTGACGACTATCCGATGGCGGCGTTGCGCAATAACGAGGAGGGCATCGTCACCATCACCTGGGCCGTGAATGGCGACGGACGCGTCGATGACTGCAAGACACTGCGCACCAGCGGTCACGATAGTCTGGACCGCGCCGCCTGCGATGCGATCACGCGCCGCGCGCGCTACCCGGCAGTGCCGTCGGGCAGCCTTCCGCGCGTCTTCACCCGTCGTGTCGTCTGGCAAATTCCCCGTTGATCGCGACGGAAGGGCAGTTTGCCGCGCGACTTACGGTGGACGCGGCGGCAGTGGCCGCTTATGGCTCGATCCGTGAATCTGCTGCTTCTCCTGTCTGCACTGCTGTCCGCCCTGACCGGCGGCACGTCGGCGATGCGCACGCCGGCAGCAGCGCATGCCGTCGCGAGCGCGGCGGCCATGGTGGAAGCGCGCGCGATCCCCGCGCGTGTTGCCAGCCGGCCTCCGCAGGCATTGCCGTCGCTGATCGTCGTGGCGACCGATGTCGTTGCCGCCGCGCCGGCCGTGGGCTCCACCGAAGCGCTCTACGCCAGCCGCCGGCGCGAATAGCGCCCGCCGCAGCCCGGGCTGCGACCCATATCTCGTGACCAACGACGCTGCGCGCCTCCGCATCCATCGGACCGTGCGCGCGCTCTTATCCAGGAACCATCCTTATGTTCGGCGGCTTCGCTAAATCGCTCTTCGGCTCGTCCAACGACCGCTACGTCAAATCCCTGAACCCGATC
The DNA here is from genome assembly GCF_034556155.1 of Sphingomonas sp. CD22. NCBI lineage: Bacteria > Pseudomonadati > Pseudomonadota > Alphaproteobacteria > Sphingomonadales > Sphingomonadaceae > Sphingomonas > Sphingomonas sp. CD22. The sequence continues at coordinate 513,974 of NZ_JAYDYX010000001.1, forward strand.
GTCCAGAAGATCGCCGCGTTCGAGCCGACGCTCCAGGCGCTCACCGACGAGCAGCTCGCCGCGCAGACCGCCAAGTTCCGCGAGCAGCTCGCGGGTGGCGCCAAGCTCGACGATCTGCTGCCCGAGGCGTTCGCGACGGTCCGCGAGGCGGCGGTGCGCGTGCTCGGCATGCGCCATTTCGACGTGCAGATGATCGGCGGCATCGTCCTCCACCGCGGCGAAATCGCCGAGATGCGAACCGGCGAGGGCAAGACGCTCGTCGCGACGCTGGCGACCTATCTCAACGCGCTGCCGGGGGAGGGCGTCCACGTCATCACCGTCAACGACTATCTCGCCGCGCGCGACGCCGAGTGGATGGGGCAGGTGTATCGCTTCCTCGGCCTGACCGTCGGCACGATCATCCCCAACCTCACCGACGAACAGCGCCGCGCCGCCTACAACAGCGACATCACCTACGGCACCAACAACGAATTCGGCTTCGATTACCTGCGCGACAACATGAAGTACGAGCGCAGCTCGATGGTGCAGCGCGCCTTCGGCATGGCGATCGTCGACGAGGTCGATTCGGTGCTGATCGACGAGGCGCGCACGCCGCTGATCATCTCCGGCCCGACCGACGACAAGTCGGAGCTTTACATGAGCGTCGATGCGATCGTGAAGCAGCTCAACCCCGACGATTACGAGAAGGACGAGAAGCAGAAGTCGATCATCCTGACCGAAAGCGGCACCGAGCGGATCGAGCGGATGCTCGAGGCGGCGGGCCTGCTGGAAGGCGCCAACCTCTACGATTTCGAGAACACGCAGGTCGTCCACCACGTCAACCAGTCGCTGCGCGCGAACATGATGTTCAAGGCCGACACCGACTATATCGTCAAGGACGGCAAGGTCATCATCATCGACGAATTCACCGGTCGCATGATGGACGGCCGCCGCTGGTCGGACGGCCTGCACCAGGCGGTCGAGGCCAAGGAGGGCGTGCAGATCGAGCCCGAGAACCAGACGATGGCGTCGATCACCTTCCAGAATTATTTCCGCATGTACCCCAAGCTGTCGGGCATGACCGGCACCGCGGCGACCGAGGCGGCCGAATTCTACGACATCTACAAGATGAACGTCGTCACCATTCCGACCAACGTCGGCGTCCGCCGCGTCGACGAGGAGGACGAATTCTACAAGGACACCACCGACAAGTTCCGCGCGATCGCCAAGAAGATCCGCGAGCATGCCGCGCTGGGGCAGCCGGTGCTGGTCGGCACCGTGTCGATCGAAAAGTCCGAGCTGCTCAGTGAATTCCTCACGCAGGAGGGCGTCGACCACAAGGTACTCAACGCGCGCTACCACGAGATGGAGGCGCATATCGTCGCGCAGGCCGGCCGCAAGGCGGCGGTGACGATCGCGACCAACATGGCGGGCCGCGGCACCGACATCAAACTCGGCGGCAATCTCGAATTCCGCATGCTCGACGAGCATCCCGACCTCGTCGAGGGCACGCCGGAATATGAGGCCGAGGCGACGCGCATCCGCGCCGAGATCGAGGCCGAGAAGCAGGAGGTGCTCGCCGCCGGCGGGCTGTTCGTGCTCGGCACCGAGCGCCACGAGAGCCGCCGCATCGACAACCAGCTGCGCGGCCGGTCGGGCCGCCAGGGCGATCCCGGCCTGTCGCGCTTCTATCTCAGCCTCGACGACGATCTGCTCCGCATCTTCGGACCCGATACGTTGTTCGCCAAGATGATGCGCAACAATATCGAGGACGGCGAGGCGATCGGCAGCAAGTGGCTGTCGAAGGCGATCGAGACCGCGCAGAAGAAGGTCGAGGCGCGCAACTACGACATCCGCAAGCAGGTCGTCGAATATGACGACGTGATGAACGACCAGCGCAAGGTCATCTACGAACAGCGCGCCGACATCATGGACGCCGATGCGGTCGGCGACGTCGTCAGCGACATGCGCACCGAGACGGTCAACGTCATCGTCGGCGGTGCCTGCCCGCCCAATTCTTATCCCGAGCAATGGGATATCGCGGGGATGAAGGCGGGGCTGACCGAGATCCTCAACCTCGACCTGCCGGTCGACGACTGGCTGGCCGAAGAGGCGATCGATCCCGAGATCGTCGAGGAGCGCGTCCGCGAGGCCGCCGACGCGGCGATCGCCGCCAAGGCTGCCGAGCTCGAGCCGGAGACGTGGACGCAGGTCGAGAAGTCGATCCTGCTCCAGAACCTCGACCATCACTGGAAGGAGCATCTCGCGACGCTCGACGCGCTGCGTCAGGTCGTCCACCTGCGCGCCTATGCGCAGAAGACGCCGATCAACGAATATAAGCAGGAGGCGTTCTCGCTGTTCCAGCGCATGCTCGATTCGATCCGCGAGGACGTGACCAAGACGATCGCTTATGCGCAATTCCAGATGCAGGAAGCCCCGCAACTCCCCGAGCTGCCCGACTTCATCACGACGCATTTCGACCCGTTCACCGGCGAGGACGATTCGAACGACATCGACGCGGGGACGCTCGGCCGGATCACCACGCAGATCCCGCCGCTGCAGATGATCCAGCCGGATGCCGAGGCGATGCTCGGCGACAATCCGGAACATTGGGAAGGCCGCGTCAACCGCAACGCGCCATGCCCGTGCGGCTCGGGCCGCAAATACAAGCATTGCCACGGCGCCGTCACCGCCTGAGCCCCCGGCGCCTCTTCCGTCACCCCGGCCTTGCGCCGGGGTACAGCAAGGGTTTCGCCGAGCGAGCGGCCTACCGGCAACGCCAACACGAAAAAGGCCGGATCACCGCAGGGGGATCCGGCCTTTTGCCGTTACGCGAACCGCACGTTATTTCGGCAGCACCACCGTCGGTCCGATGCTGTCCACCACCGCGCGGGCGTTGAACGCGCGCAGGTTGTCGCGCGGGATCGGGCCCTTGCGCATCACGATCTCCGCGGTCGCCTCGTAGCGGTCGATCGTGCGGATATCGAAATCGTTGCCCCACGGGCCGCCGCCGAAGCCGCCGCCGAACCACGGGTCCCAGCTGCGCCAGCCGAAACCGCGGCCGTAATAGCGCCACGACGGACCCCAATAGCCGCCGAAGCCGCCATAGCCCCAGCCGCCGCCGACGCCCGGCGTGCTGTAGGTACGCGACTGAAGGTCGGTGTCGCGATTGGCCATGACGAAATAATCATAGCCGTTCTGCAGCGTCAGCTCCGCGGCGCGGAACAGCAGATAGCGTTCCACCGTGTCGCGCGACGTGACGCTGTTGCCGGCGAAGCTGACGAGATAGCGATCGGGTTCGATCCGGCGATCGCTGTAGCCGGTGCGGTTGAAGCCCTGCCCGGTGGCGGGGCGATAGGTGGTCTCGGTCGCGCAGCCCGCGACCATCAGCGTGGAGGCGGCGAGCGCCGCGACCACGGCCTTGCGGCCCAGATGACTCATGACTCCAATACTCCATTCGCTCGCGGATGCGGCGAACCGTGCCGCCTATACACCGTCCCAGTGGAACGAGCGATGAACGACTTGGCTCCCGTCCGCAACGCTTCGCCGCGGTTCACGCGCCGATCAGGTGCAGCGCCAGGCTGCGCCGATGCGGGCTGGTGCGGTGTTCGAACAGATAGATGCCCTGCCACGTCCCCAGCGCCGGCGCGCCGTCGATCACCGGGATCGACAGTTGCACGCCGGTCAGGGCGGTGCGCAGGTGCGCGGGCATGTCGTCCGGCCCTTCGTCGTCATGTTCATAGTCGCGGCTCTCGGGCGCGAGGCGGTTGAAGAAGGCTTCCATGTCGCGGCGCACCGCCGGGGCGGCATTTTCCTGGATCACCAGCGACGCCGAGGTATGCCGGCAGAATACGGTGAGCAGCCCTGCATCCATATCCTGCGCCGCCACCCAGCGGACGATGTCGCCGGTCACCTCCAGCAGGCCCTGCCGCCGCGTCTCGACGCGCAGGATGGTCGTGGCTTGCCGCATGTCAGATCCCTTTCCGGCCCGCAGCATCAACGATCGGCGCGCGCTTGCGTTCTGCCGAGGCGCAATTCACGGTCGGCAAGCAATGCCGAGAGGTCAGGCGAGTTTGGCGATCTCCGCGGCGTTCAGCGTGCGGCGGAGGTTCGGCTCGGGACCTTCGAGCACCAGATAGGCCGACTCGCGCGCGGCCGAGTCGAGCCGCAGCCAACGGTCGAGGCATTCGCGCACCGGCGCGCGCCAGGGCTGATGGATCGAGGCGACGAGCTGGGCGGTGACGGGGCAGGGCGAATCCACGATGAGGTCCTGTGCCAGGGTGGTGCGGTACGACCATCCTAGACCCAATTCGCGACGCATGCATTAACGCTGGTGATCCCGCTGCCGCGGGACGGCGTTTATTCCGGTCTGGTCAGCTTGCGCCGGTCCGCAAGTGCCAGGACGACGGGCGTGGCCAATAGCGCGATGCCGAGCGCCCCGATCGCAATTTCCAGGAAGATCATCATGCATCTCTCTCCAGCGGGAACGTGTCGTTCCTCATCTGGCCGGATGATGTCGCGTTCGGCGACCGGGTGCAATGCTTAAATTACTAGTGGTTACGCTGCGCCGCAATATAGTTGCTAGCTAAAGGACGCCACAGCAAGGTCTGGATCAGCGGATGGCAACGGCGGTTTCTTGTTCCACCCCGCCGGAACACCGATGGCCGGTCGGTCCTTACAGACCGTGCGGCGTCGATGCGGCACATCGCATCGCATCACGGTGTCGTCCCTGCTATCCCGCGTGCAGACGCGACGGTCCTCGCACCGTCCGCCACCACGGAGACCGATCGATCCACTGGAAACCCAAGCATATCGTCGCGCTGCCGCGCATCTGGCGCACCATGGCGACCGAAGGCGTCGATCACGACGGCGTATTGCGGCAGATCGCGGAGGAGGCCGGCTGGTCGGGCCGCTACGCCTTTCTGATCGTCATCTCCGCGGCGATTTCGCTGCTCGGCCTGCTGATGCCGTCGGTCGCGGTGCTGATCGGCGCGATGCTGCTGTCGCCGCTGATGATGCCGATCATCGGACTGGGCTTCGGCATCGCGACGCTCGATTTCCACGACATCCGCCGGGCCGCGACCGCGCTGGTCCTCGGCGCGGTGACCGCCGTGACGCTGTCGGTGGTGCTGATCCGGCTGTCGCCGGTGCAGACGATCACCAGCGAGATCGCCGGCCGGACGCAGCCGACTTTGTTCGACCTGCTCGTCGCGCTGCTCTCGGCGATCGCGGGCGGTTATGCGCTGATCCGCGGCCGTGGCGGCACGGTGGTGGGCGTCGCCATCGCGATCGCGCTGATGCCGCCGCTGGTCGTCGTCGGCTTCGGCATCGCGACGTGGAACTGGGTGGTCTTCTCCGGCGCGCTGCTGCTGTTCCTCACCAATGCGATCACCATCGCGCTGACCGCGGCGCTGGTCGCGCGCTGCTATGGTTTCGGCAGCCATCTGTCGCCGCGGCACACCGGCTGGCAGCTCGTGTTGTTCGCGGTGGCGATCGGCGTGCTGTCGATCCCGCTCGGCGCCGGGCTGCGCCGCATCGCGTTCGAGGCGGTCGCGCAGCGGCAGGTCCGCGACGCGCTGGATGCGGATTTCCCGCCCGGGGCACGGCTCAGCCAGGTCGAGATCGATCACGGCGCCGACCCGGTCCGCGTCCGCGCCGTGATGCTGACGCCGCGGATCGAGCCGGGTGCCGATCGCAAGCTCGCCGCCGATCTGCGCGCGCGGCTGGGACGCCCGGTCGACGTCCATATCGATCAGGTCCGGATTTCGCCCGAGACGGGCGCGGTCGAGGCGGCGCAGATCGCCCGCGCCGGCAAAAGCGACGCGCTCATCGCCACCCGCGCCCGCGACCGCGCGATCGCCGATGTCGCGCTGATCGCCGGCGTGCCCGCCACCGCGGTCGCGCTCGACCCGTCCGGCCATGACATCCGCGCCACCGCCGCCCCGCTGCCCGGCCTCGGCATCGCGGGTTATCGCGATCTGGAGCGCCGCGCCGCTGCCGCCGCCGCCGACTGGCAGGTCAGGCTCGTGCCGCCGGCGGACGTCGCGCTGCCCGGCGTGACGATCGATGCCGGCGTCATCGACGATGCCGCGCTGGATGCCGCGGCCTGGGTCTCCACCCGACGCGGCCAGCCGCTGACGGTGAACGGCGGCACGTTGCGCCAGCGCACCGCGATTGCGGAGGGTATCGTCGCCCGCGGCGGCCAGGCGGCGCCCGGCACGCCCGGCGGCCGCCTCCGCCTGGCGTGGCCGGCAACGAATCGCGAAACTCCGCCGCGAAACGGCGAAGGTGGAACAACATCGGGAAGGGGAGAGAGTGCAAACGCTGACCCGGCGGCATCGGCGCCCGGGTGAAAATGGCTCCCTGAGTAGGATTCGAACCTACGGCCGCTCGATTAACAGTCGAGAGCTCTACCGCTGAGCTATCAGGGAACGTTGCGTCGTGGAGGGGGTCTATAGCCGCCAGAAATCGGAGTGCAACCCCGTTGTCACCTTTTTCCACAGCTTCGTGTCAGGAGACGAACTGCTCCATCGTGATGCGGTCGTCGAGCGCATGTTCGGGGTCGAACAGCAGCGTCAGCTCGCGCGCGCGGTCCATGCAGATCGCCACCTCGGCGACGTCGCGGAATTCGCGCTGGTCGGCGACCGCCGAGACCGGGCGCTTGGCGGGATCGAGCACGCGCAACGTGATCCGCGCCTTGTCGGGCAGGATCGCGCCGCGCCAGCGCCGCGGGCGGAACGGGCTGATCGGGGTCAGCGCCAGCATGTTCGAACCCAGCGGCAGGATCGGCCCCTGCGCCGACAGGTTGTAGGCGGTCGATCCCGCCGGCGTCGCGACGAGGATGCCGTCGCAGGCGAGTTCGGGCATGACGATGCGGTCGTTGACCGTCACCTCCAGCTTGGCGGTCTGCCGCGTCTCGCGCAGCAGCGACACTTCGTTGATCGCCGGCGCCTGATGGATGCGGCCGTCGATGCCGGTGATCGTCGCGGCGAGCGGCGTCACCTTGAACGACTTGGCGCGATCGAGCCGTTCGCCGATTCCGTGGCGGCGCCATTCGTTCATCAGGAAACCGACCGTGCCGAGGTTCATCCCGAACACCGGCACCGCCGCGCCGCGCCGGTCGAGCAGGCCGTGCAGCGTCTGCAGCATGAAGCCGTCGCCGCCCAGCGCGATGATCACGTCCGCCTCGGCGGGGTCGACCCAGTCGAGCGCGTCGGCAAGCTCCGCCGCCGCGGCCTGCGCGGGTGCCGTCGGGGAGGCGACCAGCGCCCGCCGCTCGTAGCTCATCCGCCGGTGACGCTCATGTGGCGCGAGACGGCGGGGGCGGCGTCGCGGCCGATGCGAAAATCGTGCCGCGCCGGCTTGCGGGTAAGGCCGAGGTCGATCGCCGCGTCGAGCCCGTCGATCCCGCCGTCGCGCAGCGCCGCCTTGAGGTCGACCTGATCGTCATGGCCGAGGCACAAATACAGCTTGCCCTCGGTGGTCAGCCGCACGCGGTTGCAGCCGTCGCAGAAATTCGCGGTGAGCGGCGAGATCAGACCCAGCTTCGTCGCCGTCCCCTCGACCCGCCAGTAGCGCGCCGGCCCGCCGGTGCGATGCGCGTCGCGGTGCAGCGCGAACCGCGTCTGCAGGTCGGCGAGCACGCGGGTCAGCGGTACGAAGCGGTCGGTACGGTCCTCGTCGATCGCGCCCAGCGGCATCGTCTCGATCAGCGACAGATCGTGACCCTCGGCGACGCACCAGCGCAGCATCGCGGGAATCTCGTCCTCGTTGAGCCCGGCGAGCGCGACCATGTTGATCTTGACCGCCAGCCCGACCGCCTTGGCCGCCGCGATGCCGCGCAGCACCTGGTCGAGATCGCCGTGGCGGGTGATGTAGCGGAAGCGCTCGGCATCCAGGCTGTCGAGGCTGACGTTGATCCGCTGGATGCCGGCATCGACCATCTCCTGCGCATATTGGTCGAGCCGCGTCGCATTGGTGGTCATCGTCAGTTCGTCGAGCCCGCCGTCGGCCCCCACGTGCCGGCCGAGCCGCCGCACCAGATCGCCGACGTCGCGGCGCACCAGCGGCTCGCCGCCCGACAGCCGGATCTTGGTCACGCCGCGCGCGATGAAGCGTTCGGCGATGATCGCGATCTCGTCGAGGCTCAGCAACTTGGCACGCGGCAGGAAGGTCATCTGCTCGGCCATGCAATAGCGGCAGCGCAGGTCGCACCGGTCGGTGACCGAGATGCGCAGATAGCGGATGGTGCGACCCTGGGGATCGACCAGCGCCGCGGCGGATTGGGGGAGAACGCTGGTCATAGGATTGAGCTAAGCGGTCAACCGTCCAGCGACAAGTCCGTTCCCTTTCGACGGATCGCCTCAGCCGCCATTGCCGCTTTGCGGTCAGGGGCTTAGGCAGGGGGCAATGGGTATCGAGGCCGAGCGGGCGACGCTGTTCATCGTTTCGGGCGCGGCCCGCATCGCGGTCGACGCCGCTGTCGGCGATCTGCCCGGCTGGCGCATCGTCGCCGACGACGGCGGCGAGGGGGTCGCGGCGCGCGCGCTGGCGAACCGGCCTGCGCTGTTGCTGGTCGACGGCCGCGGCGATCCCGCCGGCGGCCTCGCCGGCGTCCGTGCGCTCGGCGGCCTCGCCGGGGCGACCGGCGGCGCGTTGCTCGCGGTGATCGACGACGGCGACGCGCTCGACGAGCTGCACGACGCGGGCGCCACCCACTTCCTGATCGATCGCGGCGATCCCGCCGAACTCCACCAGGCGATCCGCTTCGCCGCGCGCACGCCGCCGCGCGAGCCCGGCGAGCGCCGTGGCCGCGGCATCGGCATCAGCGTCGAGGCGGGCGATGCCGACGCATGGATCGGCAGCCGCCTCGCCGCGGGCACGCCGGTCGGCGTGCTGATGATCGCGCTGTCGCGGCTCGACATCCTCAACGCGGCGCGCGGCCGCGCGGTCGGCGATGCGCTGATCGCCGCGGCGCGCGCGCGGGTCGAGGCGATCACGCTCGCGCTGCTCGGGCCGGCGGGCTTCGTCGCCGCACCCGCTGGCGGCGACATGATCGTCGCCTCCGCCGCATCGCCCGCGATGCTCGCCACGCTCGCCGCCGCGCTCGACGCGGCGCTCGCGCAGCCGCTGCTGGTCGGCGCGCGTCAGGCGGTGCTCGGCAGCCGCTGGGGCATGGCGGCGAGCGGCCCCGGCGACGATGCCGCGCGCCTGCTCCGCCGCGCCGGCGAGGCGCTGGTCGCCGCCAAGGCGAGCGACGGCGCGATGATCCGCGTCGCCGGGCCGGAGGGCGCCGCGCCGCTCGATTCGCTGGCGATCGACCTCCACCTCGCGATCGAACGCGGCGAGATCGACGTACTCTTCCAGCCGCAGGCACGGATCGACGCGCGGACGATCATCGGCGTCGAGGCCTTGGCGCGCTGGCATCACGGCCGGCTCGGTCCGCTCGGCGCCGACGCGCTGTTCGCCGCCGCGGATCGCGCCGACCTCGGCATCGCTTTGTCCGATCACATCCAGCGGCTGGTGCTCGCCCGCGTCGCCGCCTGGCCCGCCGCGCTGTCGGCCCTGCGCGTCTCGCTCAACCTCACCGCCGGCGATCTCGGCCGGCCGGGCTTCGCCGCGCTGTTCCTCGACCGGGTCGCGGCGAGCGGCGTGCCGTTCGACCGCCTCACCGTCGAGATCACCGAGACCGGCGCGATCCGCAATCTGGAGGCCGCCGCCGACGTCCTCGCCACGCTGCGCGCTGCGGGCGTCCGCGTCGCGCTCGACGATTTCGGCACGGGTTATTCCAGCCTCGCCTATCTCACCGCATTGCCGCTCGATTATCTCAAGCTCGACAAGGCGCTCGCCTGCGGCATCGCCGCGACCGCGCGCCAGCGCGGCGTCGTCCGCGCGGTGATGACGCTGGCGCGCTCGCTCGACCTGCCGGTGATCGCCGAGGGGGTGGAGACCGATACCCAGCGCGCGCTGCTCGCCGCGGAGGGCTGCGCCTATCTGCAAGGCTATTGGCTCGCCGAACCGCTCGACGAGGCCGCGCTCGCGGCGATGGTCAAGGGGGACGGATGCTGATCGTACCGATATTGCTGGCCGCCGCGGCGCCGACGACGGCCGAAGCGGCGATCACCGCGGTAATGACCGACAGCGCGGCGGGGTGGAGCGCCGGCGACATGCCGCGCTTCCTCGCGGTCTATGCCGACGACGCCGTGTTCGTGACCAGGGACGGCCTCGTCCGCGGCAAGCCGGCGATCGCCGCGCGCTATGCGAAGAACTACGGTGCCGATCCCGCCGCGCGGGGGCGTCTGTCGTTCCGCATGCTCGGCTTCCGGCGGATCGACGCGGATCATCAGATGCTCTGGGCGAACTGGCGGCTCGACTATCCCGGCGGCAAGCAGGATTCAGGCGTGACTTCGCTGCTGTTCGAGCGCCGGGCGGCGGGCTGGAAGATCGTCTCCGACCATAGCAGTTGAGCGGAATAGGGCGGCGTTCGATCAGCCAGCTCCCGCCTATTCTCTCCCTCCGTCACCGCTTCGCGGCGCCACCTCCCCCTGGCGGGGGAGGACCAGGCACGGTTCCCCGCGCCGAAGCTTTGGCGTGCGCAACCAATTCTCGCAGCCGGCCCTTCCAAATCCTCCCCCGCCAGGGGAGGGGGACCGCTCGGCGCGAGCCGAGTGGTGGAGGGGGAGGATGAAGCGGAAGCCTCGATGAGGTGCCCGACGGCATGACCTGTTGGCGGAGGGAATGACTACCCCGCCGCCTTCGCCAGCCCCTTCGACAATTGCAGCGCGCCGTGTAGCCGCGATTTCGCATCCGGCCACGCGCGCTGGAGCACCAGCTTGCTGTCCGGCCGCAGTTTCGCCACGCCGTTCAGCCGCTCGACATAGGCCAGCAGCCCGGGCACGTTCGGCGGCGTATCGTCGTGGAAGCCGACCAGCACCCCGCGCGGGCCGACGTCCATCTTGGCGATACATGCCCGCCTCGCGTTCAACTTGATCTCGATCACCCGGATCAGATTGTCCGTGGCATCGGGCAGCGGCCCGAACCGGTCGATCATCTCGGCGGCGAACGCCTCGATCTCGCGATGGTCCTCCAGCTCGTTCAAGCGGCGATACAGGCCCATCCGCAGATCGAGGTCCGGCACGTAATCGTCGGGGATCAGGATCGGCGCATCGACGGTAATCTGCGGCGAGAAATCGCGCGGGCGCAGCGCCATGCCGCCGGCCTTGGCGTCCATGATCGCCTCTTCCAGCATCGACTGGTAGAGTTCGTAGCCGACCTCCTTGATATGCCCCGATTGCTCGTCGCCGAGCAGATTGCCCGCGCCGCGGATGTCGAGATCGTGGCTGGCGAGCTGGAACCCCGCGCCGAGCGAGTCGAGGTCGGACAGGACCTTGAGCCGCTTCTCCGCGGTCTCGGTCATCTGCCGCTCGGGCGGCGTCACCAGATAGGCGTAGGCGCGCGTCTTCGACCGCCCGACCCGCCCGCGGAGCTGATAGAGCTGCGCCAGGCCGAAGCGATCGGCACGGTTGACGATGATCGTGTTGGCGGAGGCGATGTCGATCCCGCTCTCGATGATCGTCGTCGACACCAGCACCTCGAACTTCTTGTCGTAGAAGGCGCTCATCCGTTCCTCGACCTCGGTCGGGCTCATCTGGCCGTGCGCGACGACGTAGCGGATCTCCGGCACCTCGTTGCGGAGGTATTCCTCCAGATCCGGCAGGTCGGCGACGCGCGGCGTGACGATGAAGCTCTGCCCGCCGCGATAATGTTCGCGCAACAGCGCCTCGCGCAGCACCACCGGGTCCCACGGGATCACATACGTCCGCACCGCGAGCCGGTCGACCGGCGGCGTCTGGATCACCGACAGCTCGCGGATTCCGCTCATCGCCATCTGCAGCGTGCGCGGGATCGGCGTCGCGGTCAGCGTCAGCATATGCACGTCGGCGCGCAACGCCTTCAGCCGTTCCTTGTGCGTCACGCCGAACCTCTGCTCCTCGTCGACGATGACGAGGCCCAGCCGCTTGAAGTCGATATTCTTCGCCAGCAGCGCATGCGTGCCGATGACGACGTCGACCGTGCCGCCGGCGAGCCCTTCCTTGACCGTCTTGGCCTCGCCCGCGGGGACGAGCCGCGACAGCCGCCCCATGTTCATCGGGAAGCCTTCGAACCGCGCGCTGAAATTGTTGTAATGCTGGCGCGCGAGCAACGTCGTCGGACAGACCACCGCGACCTGCTTGCCCGCCATCGCCGCGACGAAGGCGGCGCGCAGCGCGATCTCCGTCTTGCCGAAGCCGACGTCGCCGACGATCAGCCGGTCCATCGGCTTGCCCGCCGACAGGTCGCCGAGCACGTCCTCGATCGCACGATCCTGATCGTCGGTCTCGGCATAAGGGAAACGGTCGACGAAGCTCGGATAGCCGCTGACATCGGGTTCGAGCACGTCGCCGGGATGCAGCGCGCGTTCGGCGGCGGTCTTGATGAGTTCGCCCGCGATCTCGCGGATGCGCTCCTTCATCTTCGACTTGCGCCGCTGCCACGCCTCGCCGCCGAGCCGGTCGAGGCTCGCGCCTTCCTCGTTCGAGCCGTAGCGCGACAGCACTTCGAGATTCTCGACCGGCACGAACAATTTGTCGCCGCCGGCATATTCCACTGCGACGCAATCGTGCGGGCTCTTGCCGACCGGGATCGAGGTCAGGCCGAGATATTTGCCGATGCCGTGATCGCTGTGGACGACGAGGTCGCCCGGCGTCAGCGCGGCGATCTCGGCGAGGAAGGCGTCGGCCGACTTCTTGCGCTTGGCGCGCCGCACCAGCCGGTCGCCGAGCATGTCCTGCTCGGTGAGCACCGCGACGTCGGGCGCGGTGAAGCCGTGGTCGAGCGGCAGCACGACGAGCGCGACGCCCGCCGACTTGCCCGTATCGGCGATCCCCAGCGCCTCCTGCCAGCTCTCCGCCGCTTTGCCGCCGGTGAGGCCATGGTCTTTGAGCAGATTGCCCAGCCGCTCGCGCGCGCCGACCGAATAGCTCGCCAGCACCGGCTTCTTGCCCGCCTTGCGCAGGCCCTTGAGGTGATCGACCACCGCCTCGTAGACGTTGGCGCTCGCCGACCGTTCGGGGGCGAAGTCGCGCGGCCCGTCGACGTCGAAGTCGAGGACGGTAGCGCTTTCCGGCTCGTGGAACGGCGTCGTCAGATGCGCGTGCGCCGTGTCGAGGCTCGCCGCCCATTCCTTGGCGTCGAGATACAGCGTCCTGGCGGCGAGCGGCCGATAGCTGCCCGGCTGCGCCGCCTCGGCGCGCTGGCGGTTCTCGTAATAATCGGCGATCGATTCCATCCGCCCCTCGGCGGCGCCGGTGACGCCGAAGTCGCGCACCACCACGTCGCCCTCGGCCAGATGATCGAACAGCGTCGCCAATTTGTCCTCGAACAGCGGCAGCCAATGTTCCATGCCGGCGAGCCGCCGCCCGTCGCTTATCGCCTGATAGAGGGGATCGCCGGTCGCGGTCGCGCCGAACTTGTCGCGATAGCGGGTCCGGAACCGCTTGATCGAGTCCTCGTCGAGCAGCGCCTCCGAGGCAGGGAGCAGCGTGAAGCCCTCGATCCGCCCGGTGGTACGCTGGTCCTCGGGGGAAAAGGTGCGCACCGTCTCGATCTCGTCGCCGAAGAAGTCGAGCCGCAGCGCCTGTTCCTCGCCGCTCGGGAACAGGTCGACGATGCCGCCGCGCACCGCATATTCGCCCTGGTCGTGGACCGTTTCGGTGCGGACATAGCCGTTCGCCTGGAGCAGCCGGGCGAGGTCGTCGCGATCGATCCGCGCGCCGGGTTCCAGCGTCGCGACGAGCTGGCGGATGCGGAACGGCGTCAGCACGCGCTGCGTCGCCGCATTGGCGGTGGTCAGGACCAATTGCGGGGTCTTGGCGGGCTTCTGCAACCGCCACAGCGCCGCGATCCGCTCCGCCATGATGCGCAGCGTCGGGCTCGCGCGATCATAGGGCAGGCAGTCCCACGCCGGGAAGCTGATCACCTCCAGCTCGGGCGCGAAGAACGCCGCCGTCGCCGCCACCGCGCGCATCGCCGCATCGTCCGGCGCGATGAACACCGCGCGCGCGCCCTTGCCGTTATGGGCGGCAACGCGTGCGAGATCGGCGAGCAGCGCCGGCTGGAACCCGGCGGGCACGCCGGCGAGCGTCAACGGGGATTTGGCGGACAGGATCGTCTTCAGATCGGGCAAGGCATGGTCTTCTGCTATCGTGCTCCTGCGAACGCAGGAGCCCCGGGGTCATGAGCGACATCGTTTGCCGCTCTGGGTTCCTGCCTGCGCAGGAACACGGGTCATGCCGTCAGCGGCTGACCGGCACGTAGCTCAGCGAGCGCATCTGCGTCATCATCGGCCCGTCCCATTCGGGCGGGCAGGGCAGCGATCCGATCGCCCAGCCCATGATGTCGACGTCCTGCTCCTCCAGCAGCGTCTCGAACCAGTCGAGCTGTTCCGGCGTCCAGTCCGCGCCGTGCGCGTCGAAGAAGCCGCCGATCATCAGATCGGCCTCCTTGGTACCGCGATGCCAGGCACGGAACTTCATGCGCTTGAGGCGGGTGGCGTGATCCATCGACAATCCCATGCAAATAGCCCGGCAACCGCTGGTCGCGGCGGTCGGGTAAGGTATAGCGGTCATGTAGTCATGCGCCCCGATATCCTCAATCCGCTGTTCGCCGAGGTCACCGCCCTGAAGGGGGTCGGTCCCGGCCTCGCCAAGCCGCTCGACCGGCTCGGCCTCGCCCGCGTCGTCGACGTCGCCTTCCATCTGCCCAGCGGCTGGATCGATCGCCTGCCGCGCGAGGAGCTCGACGTCGCCGACGCCGGCCGCATCATCGCGATCACGCTGACGCCGCGCGATTACAAGACGAGCAGCGGCCGCGGTCCGACGCGGGTGCAGGCCACCGACACGGCCGGCAACAGCGTGAACCTGGTGTATTTCGGCGGCTCGTCGGGCTGGGTGAAGAAGCTGCTGCCGCTCGGCGAGCCGCGCCGCGTCTCCGGCAAGCTCGAAAGCTACGGCGAGACGCTCCAGATCGTCCATCCCGATCTCGGCGAGCCCGACGAGGTGTTCCGCGAGCGCGAGGCGATCTACCCGCTCTCCGAAGGCCTCACCTCGCGCCGCCTCGCCGGCTTCGCCGCGCAGGCGATCGAGCGCGCGCCAGAGCTCGCCGAATGGATCGAGCCCGGCCTCAAGGCCAAGCGCGGCTGGCCCGACTGGCGCGAGGCGTTGCAGCGCATCCACGCCGACCCCGCCGACAAGACCGCCCGCGAACGCCTCGCCTATGACGAGATCTTCGCCAACCAGCTCGCGATGACGCTGGTCCGCGCCGACACGCGCAAGCGGCGGGGCAGGGCTTTGGTCGGCGACGGCCGCCTGCGCGACCTGCTGCGCCTGCCCTATACGCCGACCGGCGCGCAGACCCGCTCGGTGGCGGAGATCGAGGGCGACCTCGCGCAGACCGCGCCGATGCTGCGCCTGCTGCAGGGCGACGTCGGCTCGGGCAAGACGCTGGTCGCCGCCATGTCCCTGCTGATCGCGGTCGAGGCCGGCGCACAGGGGGCGATGCTCGCTCCCACCGAAATCCTCGCCCGCCAGCATTACGACAGCCTGCGCAAATTGCTCGCCGGCCTGCCGATCGAGATCGCCGTCCTCACCGGTCGCGACAAGGGCAAGGCGCGCGAGGCGACGCTGATGGCGCTCGCCAGCGGCGAGATCGACATCCTCGTCGGCACGCATGCGATCTTCCAGGAGGCGGTCGGCTACCGGGATCTCGGACTGGTCGTCGTCGACGAACAGCATCGCTTCGGCGTCGCGCAGCGCATGCTGCTGCAAGCCAAGGGCAAGGCGCCGCCGCATCTGCTTGCGATGACCGCGACGCCGATCCCGCGCACGCTGACGCTCGCGCAATATGGCGAGATGGACGTCAGCCGCCTCGACGAGATGCCGCCCGGCCGCGAACCGATCGAGACGCGCGTCGTCTCCGAGGACCGGCTCGACGAGGTGATCAATGCGATCGGCCGCCACATGGCCGACGGCGGTCAGGCCTATTGGGTCTGCCCTTTGGTCGAGGAAAGCGAGAAGAGCGACCTCGCAGCGGCGGAGATGCGCGCCGAGACGCTGCGCAACCGCTTTGGTGCCAAAGATGGACAGGAGCGGATCGGCGTCGTCCACGGCAGGATGAAGCCCGCCGAGAAGGACGCGGTGATGGAGGCCTTCTCGGCCAACCGCCTGAGCGTCCTCGTCGCGACCACGGTGATTGAGGTCGGCGTCGACGTACCCAATGCGACGCTGATCGTCATCGAACATGCCGACCGGTTCGGGCTTGCCCAGCTCCACCAGCTCCGCGGCCGCGTCGGGCGCGGCGGCGGCCTGTCGCGCTGCCTGCTGCTGCGCGGTGCCTCGCTGAGCGAAACGTCGCGCGCAAGGCTCGCCTTGATGCGCGAGAGCAACGACGGCTTCCGCATCGCCGAGGAGGATTTGCGCCTGCGCGGCGGCGGCGAATTGCTCGGCACGCGCCAGTCGGGCGAGGTGACGTTCCGCCTAGCTTTGCCCGAGATGCTCGCCGACCTGCTGCAATGCGCGCAGGACGATGCGCGGCTCCTGATCGACCGCGACGGCGGGCTGGAGGGGCCGCGCGGGCAGGCGGCGCGCGTGGCGCTCTACCTGTTCGACCGCGATGCCGGGGTTGCGCTGCTGCGATCGGGGTGACGCGCGCGATGGAGCGTGCCGTATCCTCCCCCGCCAGGGCCCGCCAGGGGAAGGTGGCACCGCGCAGCGGTGACGGAGGGGCAGGACAGGGCGGAAGCCCCGCGATCAGCCGCCCCCAGGAACCGCTACCCTGCCATTGCCCCCAGCACGGCATGATAGCGGTTCGCGGGGATCGGCCGCTCCAACTGGCAGCCGATCCGGCCGCCCAGCGCCCATCGGACGACGACGCGCACGTCGCCCATCGCGGGCAGCCGGATGAAGAGCCAGTCGCCGGCACCCACCGCCACGTCGCTGCGGATCATCAGACCCGATGGCGACAGATTGACGATCAGCACCGAGACGCGACGCTCGTCGGCGAGCATCGCGCTGCTGCGATGATGCACCTCGTCGCGCGGCTCGCTGCGGTCGTCGGACAGGGTCGCTGCAATCACCTTTAGGCTCCTCCGAAATGATCCGGCTCCGGACCATTTCGGACTTATCCGTACCAGGTGATGCGTTTACGAGTCCTTACCGCGCCGGGGTTAGCAGCCCGTGCAGCTTCTTGCCCGCCGACACCCTGACCTCGGCATCGCCGAGCGCGATCGTCGCCGCCTCGTCGCTCACCTTCTCGCCATCGATGCGCGCGCCGCCGCCGGCGATCAGCCGCCGCGCCTCGCCCTTCGACTTGGCGAAACCGAGCGCGACCAAGGCATCGACCACCGCGATCGACTCGCCGGGTACGGCGACGCTCGGCAGCGCATCGCCGCTCGTGCCCTCTTCGAAGGTGCGCCGCGCGGTCTCCGCCGCCTGTTCCGCCGCCGCGCGGCCGCGGCACATCGCGGTCGCCTCGTTGGCGAGCACCTTCTTGGCCTCGTTGATCTCCGCCCCCGGCAGCGCTTCCAGCCTTTCGATCTCGTCGAGCGGCAGGTCGGTGAACAAGCGCAGGAAGCGGCCGACGTCGCGATCGTCGGTGTTGCGCCAGAATTGCCAGTAATCGAAATGCGGCAATTGGTCCTCGTGCAGCCAGACCGCGCCGGCCATCGTCTTGCCCATCTTGCCGCCGTCGGCGGTGGTGATCAGCGGCGTGGTGACGCCGAACACCTCGGCGCCGTCCATCCGCCGGGCAAGCTCGATGCCGTTGACGATATTGCCCCATTGGTCGCTGCCGCCCATCTGCAACCGGCACCCGGCGCGGCGCGACAGCTCCAGGAAGTCATAGGCCTGCAGGATCATATAGTTGAATTCGAGAAAGCTCAGCGATTGCTCGCGATCGAGCCGCAGCTTGACCGAATCGAACGACAGCATCCGGTTGACCGAGAAATGCTGGCCGACGTCGCGCAGGAAGGGGATATATTCCAGCCGGTCGAGCCATTCGGCATTGTCGACCATCACCGCGTCGGTGGGGCCGTCGCCGAAGGTCAGGAAGCGTTCGAAGATCCGCTTGATCGAAGCGACGTTGGTCTTGATGCCATCCTCGCCGAGCAGCTTGCGCGCCTCGTCCTTGAAGCTGGGATCGCCGATCTTGCCGGTGCCGCCGCCCATCAGCACGATCGGCTTGTGGCCGGTCTGCTGCAGCCGGCGCAGCAGCATGATCTGCACGAGGCTGCCGACGTGGAGCGACGGCGCGGTCGGATCGAAACCGATATAGCCCGGCACCACCGTCTTCGCCGCGAGCGCATCGAGCGCGGTCGCGTCGGTGAGCTGGTGGATATAGCCGCGCGAGGCGAGCGTGCTCAGCAGGTCGGACTGGTAGGTCATCCGCGCCGGTTAGCAAGCGATGCGGCGCCCGTCACCTGTCGTAGCGGCGGGACGTCACCGCCGTGGCAACTGGCTCTGCGGATCGACCGGGGTCCGGCCCTTGCGCAGTTCGAAATGCAGCTCGGGCTGGTCGGCGAAGCCGGTGTCGCCGGACAGCGCGATCGTCTGGCCGCGCTTGACGCTCTGTCCGCGCTGGACGAGCAGCTTGGCGGCATGGCCGTAGACGCTGGTCCAGCCGTTGCCGTGGCGGACGATGACGAGGCCACCGAGCGCGGCGATGCCGTCGCCGGCATAAGCGACGACGCCGTCCGCGGTGGCGTGCACCGGCGTCGACACGGGTACGGCGATCTTGATCCCGTCGTTGCGTTCGCCGCTCTTGCCCGGCCCGAAGCGGCGGACGACCTTGCCGTCGACCGGCCAGACGAAGCCGCCCTGCAACCGCGCCGGTGCAGCGACGACGGCGGTCGGCGGCAGCACGCGGCCGGGGTTGGCGACCGGTCTGGCGGGGGCCTGTCGCGGTGCTGCGGCGGGCTCGCCGCCGGTCAGGATGTCGTCGATGTCGAGCTTGAACGCCGCCGCGCGTTCGGCGCGGCTCGGCGGGGCGCCGGGATCGCCGGGGATCAGCACGCGCTGCCCGGCACGCAGGCCATAGGGTTCCTCGAGCTGGTTGGCGCTGACGATCCGCGACCACGCGACGCCATAGGCGCGGGCGATGGCGATGCCCGTCTCGCCGGGACGGACGAGGTGATAGCGGCCGCCGGGGATGATGAGCCGCTGCCCGGCGCGGATCGTATAGGGCGGCGCCAGCCCGTTGGCGCGCGCGATCGCCTCCGATCCCGCGCCGGTGCGCTCGGCGACGCGGCGGAGCGAATCGCCGGGTGCGACGACATAGCTCTGCTCGGCGACGACCTGCGCATCGGGCGTGACCGGCCGTGCCTCCCACGCCGGGCGCGCGGTGCGCGGCATCGCCACATCGCCGCGCGCGGCGGGGCGGGCCACGTCGCCGCGCGTGGCGGGGCGGGTCGTCGGCAGACGGCGGACGGGCGGATCGACGCGTTGCGGCGGCGGTTCGTCGCGCGGCGCCGGCACGCTGCGCTGTGGGGCGCGGTACGGCGGCGGGGGGCGCTGCACCGAGGGCGGGGCCTCGACGCTCGGGATACAGGCGGACAGCGTGAGGCCGGTGAGCGCCAGACTGCCTGCGATCCGCCCCCGCGCCACGCCGTCAGCGCTTGGCTTCGAGCCGGTCGAGCCCGCCGAGATACGGCCGGAGCACCGCCGGCACCGCGACCGAGCCGTCCTCCTGCTGGTAATTCTCCAGCACCGCGACCAGCGTCCGGCCGACCGCCAGCCCGGACCCGTTGAGCGTATGGACGAAGCGCGGCGCCTTCTCGCCCTCGGCACGATAGCGCGCGTTCATCCGCCGCGCCTGGAAGTCGCCGCAGGTCGAGCAGCTCGAAATCTCGCGATACGTGTTCTGCCCGGGCAGCCACACTTCGAGGTCGTAGGTACGCCGCGCGGTGAAGCCCATGTCGCCCGCGCACAGCAGCATCCGCCGATAGGGCAGGTCGAGCGCGTCGAGGATGCTCTCGGCACATTGCGTCATCCGCTCGTGCTCCGCCTCGGACGCCTCCTCGGCGACGATCGACACCATCTCGACCTTGTCGAACTGATGCTGGCGGATATAGCCGCGCGTGTCGCGCCCCGCCGCGCCCGCTTCCGAGCGGAAGCACGGCGTCAGCGCCGCGAAGCGCAGCGGCAACTCGCCCGCCGGCAGGATCGCCTCGCGTACGATATTGGTCAGCGACACCTCGGCGGTCGGGATCAGCCAGCGGCCGTCGGTCGTGCGAAACAGGTCTTCGGCGAATTTGGGCAATTGCCCGGTGCCGAACACCGCCTCGTCCTTGACCAGCAAGGGCGGCGCCACTTCCTCGAAGCCATGGTCGCGGGTCAGCGTGTCGAGCATGAACTGGCCGAGCGCCCGTTGCAGCCGCGCCGCCGGCCCGCGCACCAGCGTGAAGCGCGCGCCGGCGATCGCCACGCCGGTCTCGAAATCCAGGCCGATCGCCGGCCCGATCGCATCGTGTTCGCGTGCCGTGAAGGCGAAGGCCGGCGGCGTGCCGCGCTGGTGGACGACGACGTTGCCGCTCTCGTCCTCGCCGGCGGGCACGTCGGCGGCGGGCAGATTGGGCAGAGCGGCGAGCGTGGTGTTGAGCCGCTTCGCCGCTTCGGTCTCGCTCGCCTCGAGCTGCGGCAGCAGGTCCTTGAGCGCGGCGACCTCGGCCATCAGCGTCTGCGCGCGCGCCTCGTCCTTCTGCGCCTTGGCCTGGCCGATCTGCTTCGACAGGTCGTTGCGGCGGGTCTGCGCGTCCTGCGCGGCGGCGATCGCGGCGCGGCGCGCGTCGTCGAGCGACAGCAGCGCGGCGGCCTGCGGGGCGACGCCGCGGCGGGCGAGGGCGGCGTCGAAAGCGGCGGGTTCGTCCCGGATGGCGCGGATGTCGTGCATGATCCGGCGGCTATGCCGACGCGCCTCCCGCCGCGCAAGTCGGCAACCCCATCGCCCCCGGCGGCGTTGACCCCCCGAGTCCAACGATCAGGAGTAACCCGATGCAGGTCCCCCACAACGCCTTCGTACTGGTCGCCGACGGGCGCAAGGCTCTGTTCTTCCGCAACGAGGGCGATGCCGACTTCCCCAACCTGCAGGTCGAACACGCCGAGGAACGCGTCAATCCCGCCGATCGCGACCAGAAGACCGATGCCGCCGGCGGTGCCAGCGCGACGCAGATGGGCACGATGGACGAGGTCGACTTCCACCAGCAGGAGGAGGACCGCTTCGCTGCCGACACCGCCGACATGCTCAAGCGCCGCGCGCTCGCCAACGAGTTCGACTCGCTGATCATCGTCGCGCCGCCCAAGACGCTCGGCGAATTGCGCCGCCATTATCACAAGGAAGTCAGCAACCGCCTCGCCGGCGAGCTGGCCAAGGATCTCACCGGCCATCCCGTGCCCGACATCGAGAAGGCGCTCAGCGCCGCCTGACGATGGCCTGATGCGACAAGGGGTGCCGGACGCGAGTCCGGCACCCCTTTGCTTTTGCCTCGGTCAGGCCGCCTGCGGCTTGGCGAAGCGCTTGCGGGCGACCAGCGCGGCCGCAGCGGCGCCGAACAGCAGCACCATCGGCGGTGCCGGCACCGGTGCCGGCGGACCACCCGACGATCCCGGCGGACCCGACGGCGGGCCGCCGTGATGCCCGCTCGACGTCCAGCCGCCGTTCGACGACCAGCCGCCGCTGGTGCTCCAGCCCTTGGAGCTCGACCCGTAATTGTTCTGGTTCTGGCCCTGGCCCTGATTTTGGTTCTGACCCTGGTTCTGGTTCTGACCCTGGTTCTGGCCTTGGTTCTGGCTCTGATTATTGCTGTTGTTGTTCGTGTTCGAATTCTGGTTGTTATTGGAATTCTGGTTGCTATTCGAATTCTGATTGCTGTTGTTGTTATTGTTGTTGATGTCGACATTGGCGCCGCCGGTCGAACTGCTGGTCGACGACGAGCTCGACACGTTGCCCGAGGACGAACTCGACACGTTGCCCGACGATGAGGAACTGCCCGACGAGGAACTGCTGGTCGAGCTCGATCCGCCGCTCGACGTCGACGAGATCACCACGCTGCCGCTCGATCCGGACGATCCGCCGCCGAAGAAGCCGCCGCCGAACCCGCCGCCAAAGCCGCCGCCGAACCCGCCGCTGCCGCCGACCACCACGGGCACGCCGCCGCCACCGCCGCCGATGAAGCCCTGCGCCGCGGGCAGCGGCACCGGCACGGGGGCCGCCTGGCTCGCCACCGTCACCACCGCGGGCGCGCAGCTGGTCGTGGTCGTCGTCACGACGCGGCGGCGCACGCCCTGGCGCTGGACCGCGGCGACCTGCCGCCGGACGACGACGCGCTTCTTGACCTGCTTGACGTAGACGGGTCGGTTTGGTCGCTCGGCGACGTGCACCGCACCGCCACCGATCAACGCTCCCCCGCATGCGCAAGCGCATAATTTCGCCAAGGCCATCCTTACGGACATAAGGTCTCTTTCTCGTTGCTGGCGCCCATGCCCCAGAATCCCGCTCGCAGCACGGCGGTGCTGCCATACGACCAAGGGCCAAAGAAACGATTAAGTGCAAGGACCTTCGGCACTTTGTTGCGGGGATATCGCCTTTTCACCAGAGCGATGTCTGGGGATCGCCGTTAACGTACCAGAGTGGAACAGATGTTTGATCCGTCGTTAACCACGACCGGCCCGTCGCCCTCCGTCGCCCGCCACGCTGCAATAAAATAACGCCGGGACGTACGATTCGGCAACTCTCATCGCTTGTGGTTCCTTCCGGGCGCGATTATAGGCGCTTCAACCATTTGGGGGCGGCCCCGAGGTCATCATGGGGCCGGAGGGAGAGTGGTATGGCAACGCAAGTCAGTCAGATAGACGATGTAACGACCAACCCGCCGGCGGCCAATGATGCCGACGATGGCTATCGACCCAGCACCGACGAACCGTTCATGACGCGGCGTCAGCAGGCGTATTTCCGCAACAAGCTGCTGCGCTGGAAGGATGCGATCCTTCAGGATGCGGCAGGCACGCTCAACCAGCTTCAGGTCGATTCGCTGCGCGAGGCGGATCTCACCGATCGCGCGTCCAGCGAGACCGACTGGTCGATCGAACTGCGCACCCGCGATCGCCAGCGTAAATTGGTCTCGAAGATCGAGGCGGCGATCCGCCGCATCGACGAGGGCGAATACGGCTATTGCGAAGTGACCGGCGAACCGATCAGCCTCGGCCGGCTGGAGGCGCGTCCGATCGCGACGATGACGCTGGAGGCGCAGGAGCGGCACGAGCGCAACGAGAAGATCTCGCGCGAGGACTGAACCGGCGTGGGCGGTTAACGCTTTCGCCACCATCGGCCATTAGGCGCCGGCGCCTAACCCGCACCGGTCACACAGGCTTCGTTTATGGACAGCTACTCCCACGACCCGTTCGACAAGGCCGACGCGGCCGGTGGGTCGCAGCGCAGCCGGTCGCGCGACAGCCTGTTCCTCATGGCGCAATTGCGCTTCGAGGAAGAGACGACGGTGCGCGACGTCCGCGTCCGCAACCTGTCGGAAGGCGGGCTGATGGTCGACTGCGCCCGCGTCAAGGAACCGGGCACGCCGGTGGCGCTGGAGCTGCGCGGCATCGGCAAGGTGACCGGCAAGGTCGCCTGGTGCACGGAAGGCCGGATCGGCATCGCGCTCGATTCGCCGATCGATCCCAAGAAGGCGCGCAAGCCGGTCAGCGGGGCAAAAGCCTAAGCGGGATCGATACTCATATCGTTGTCGTTTCCGGACGATGGGGATCGCCGAAGTCCCGCCCTTGCGTCACCCCGGACTTGATCCGGGGTCCCGCTACATTTCTGCGGTTGCCGATCAGGAAGCGGGACCCCGGATCAAGTCCGGGGTGACGGACCGAAGGTGTCGACCAACGAGACTGCCAAGCGCGCCTGCACCGGGCGCGCCAAACGGCGCTCATGCAAAAAGCCCCTCCGCGACGGGAGGGGCCGAAGGGCCTTACAGGCCGCTGAGCTCTTCCTTGAGCTTCAGCTTCTTGCGTTTCAGGTCGGTGAGGATCGCGGCGTTGGGCATCGGGCGGTGGGCTTCGTCGGCGATGCGGCGGTCGAGCGCGGCATGCTTGGTCTCCAGAGCCTGTTGATGCGTCGTCTGCATTTCGGTGTCCTCCTGATGCATGCGTGTTGGGGGACTGAGTAAACCATCGAAGAGGTTAAAAGTCCTCATCGCAATTCGGTGAACGCGATTAGCCGAGTGGCTACGTGCGACGACTTGGTCCGCGCCCGCGGCTGGGCTAGGGGAGCGACGCAGGGGCAGGGGATTAGGCATGGACGAAGCACAGATCATCGCCCGGCTCGACGCGCTGCGCACCGAGCATCGCGATCTCGATGCCGCGATCGACGCGCTCACCGCGACCGGCGTGCCCGACCAATTGCAGGTCGCGCGACTCAAGAAGCGCAAGCTGCGGCTGCGCGACGAGATCGCCAATTGCGAGGATCAACTGATCCCCGACATCATCGCCTGACATTATTTCGTCCCGGACCGAATCACTTCGGCACAACCGGCACAATCGGGACCGTTGCGGCACCTGTCCAAGCCGCCGGGCTTGTGTCACCCGGTGGTCATGACCCGCAGCAGCAGCGAATCACGCATCCACGATCGTCTGATCGACTCGCTCTATACAGAGGCGATGCTGCTCGCCGACGAGGCGCGCGACTATTTCGACGCCGAAGGCCGGCTGGAACGCGAGACGCTCGATCCGCTGATCCGCGTCGGCTTCTCCTGCGAATCGCTCAAGATCACGACCCGGCTGATGCACGTCATCGCCTGGCTGCTCACCCAGCGCGCGATCGATGCCGGCGAGATCCAGCCGCGCGAGGCGCTCGACCCGACACGCCGGCTCGGCAGCGCGCCGCAGTTCGACGCCGACCTCGTCCGTGCGCTGCCGGTGCGCGCGCAGGGGCTGGTCGCCGCGAGCGCCAATCTCCACCGCCGCGTCGGCCTGCTCGACGATGCGCAGGTGCCGCACCCGACGCCGAGCCCGGTCCATCGGCTTCAGGATCGTCTCGCGCTGGCCTTCTGACCCGCGGCCTGTCCTACATCCGCGCCGCCCGCTAGACCGGCGACATGGCGCCCCCGACTCTCCGTCTCTCTCCCCTTCCTGCAAGGCAAGGGCCGGGGGTGGCGACGCGAGGCGCGACATCCGTTGCCGAACGTCCGGCAAACCCCTTGGCGCTGCCGCATCATGTCGAAAACGGAAACGATCGAAGCCCGATCGTTTCCGTTAAGGTGTCCATCTTGTCCATGTCGTCCGACACGACGCGTCGCTCAACCGAGCAGGCGCGCCTTTGCCGCGGCATATTCCGCTCCGAACCGCGCGACCCGGTCGGCGACGCTCTCGACCTTGTCGATCACGCCGATACCCTGTCCGGACCCCCAGATGTCGCGCCACGCCTTGGCCTTGCTGCCGTCGCCGCCGCCGAAGTTCATCGTCTTGAGGTCGCCTTCGGGCAGATTGTCGGGGTCGAGCCCCGATGCGGCGATCGAGCTGCGCAGGTAATTGCCGTGCACGCCGGTGAACAGGTTGGAATAGACGATGTCGGACGCGCGGCTCTCGACGATCGACGCCTTGTAGTCGGCCGCGGCATTCGCCTCGGTCGTCGCGATGAACGGCGATCCGATATAGGCGAAATCGGCGCCCATCGCCTGCGCGGCGAGGATCGCGCCGCCGCTGGCGATCGATCCCGACAGCGCCAGCGGCCCGTCGAACCATTGCCGGATTTCCTGCACGATCGCGAACGGCGACAGCGTGCCGGCATGGCCGCCGGCCCCC
This sequence comes from Sphingomonas sp. CD22, assembly GCF_034556155.1. Taxonomy (NCBI): domain Bacteria; kingdom Pseudomonadati; phylum Pseudomonadota; class Alphaproteobacteria; order Sphingomonadales; family Sphingomonadaceae; genus Sphingomonas; species Sphingomonas sp. CD22. The sequence goes on from NZ_JAYDYX010000001.1 coordinate 539,839, forward strand.
GCCGCGACCGCGATCAGCCCGTCCGCGCCTTTCTCGATCGCCTTGCGGGCGAAACGGTCGTCGATCACGTCGTGGAGCGTGATGCCGCCCCAGCCATGTACCGCAGTGTTGAGGTCCTCGCGCGCGCCGAGCGAGGTGATGACGATCGGCACCTTCCATTTGGCGCAGGTGGTAAGGTCCTGCTCCAGCCGGTCGTTCGACTTGTGGACGATCTGGTTGACCGCGAACGGCGCGGCGGGCGCCTCGGGATGGTCGCGGTCGTGCGCCGCCAGTTCCTCGGTGATCCGATGCAACCACTCGTCGAGCAGCGTCTGCGGCCGCGCGTTGAGCGCCGGAAACGATCCCACGATCCCCGCCTTGCACTGCGCGATCACCAATTCGGGACCGGAGATGATGAACAGCGGCGAACCGATCACGGGCAGGCGCAGGCGGTCGAAGATCGGGGGTGTCATGGCGGCGGCTTCCTCTCTGGATCGGTTGTTTAGCGCAACCGATCGGCCTGTCCAGCAAGCCCCGTCTTGCCCGCGCCGAACAAAGGCGTATGGGCCGGATGATACAGTGTTTCCGGAGTGTGTCCTTCCATGAAGCTAGCCGTCGCCGCCGCCCTTGCCCTGACCGTCTCCACCCCCGCGCTCGCCGCCGGCAGCCTGCCCGCGACCGTCGTTCCGGTGCTCTACGACATCAATGTCACGCCCGACGCGCAGGCGATGACCTTCACCGGCAGCGAGACCGTCCAGATCGACGTCAAGGCGGCGACCGGTACGATCACGCTCAACGCCGCCGATCTGGCGATCGCCGCGGCGACGGTCGACGGCAAGGCGGTGCCCTTCGCGCTCGACAAGGACAAGCAGCAACTCGTCCTGACGCTGCCCACCCCCGCGAAGGTCGGCCGCCACATCGTCGGCTTCCGCTGGAGCGGCAAGATCAACCAGTCCGCCGCCGGCCTGTTCGCGATCGACTATACCAATCAGGACGGGTCGAAGGCGCGGATGCTCGCGACGCAGTTCGAGGCGCCCGACGCGCGCCGCTTCGCGCCGATGTGGGACGAGCCCGCGTTCAAGGCGAAGTTCCGGCTGACCGCGACCGCGCCCGCCGGCCAGCTCGCTTTCTCCAACATGCCCGCCGCCTCGGTCGCCAGGCAGGCGGACGGCACGCAGCTCTACCGCTTCGCCGAGACGCCGGTGATGTCGAGCTATCTGCTCTACCTCGGCATGGGCGATCTGGAGCGCAAGACGGTGCAGGCGGGGAACGTCGAGATCGGCGTGATCACCCGCCGCGGCGTCGTCGACCAGGGCGATTACGCGCTCGCCGAGGCGAAGCGGCTGCTGCCCTATTACAACAGCTATTTCGGCCAGCCCTATCCGCTGCCCAAGCTCGACATGGTCGCCGGCCCCGGCTCGAGCCAGTTCTTCGGCGCGATGGAGAATTGGGGCGCGATCTTCTATTTCGAGCCCGAATTGCTGTTCGATCCGAAGCGCGCCACCGAAAGCGGTCGTCAGCGCATCTTCACCGTCGTCGCGCATGAGATGGCGCACCAATGGTTCGGCGATCTCGTCACGATGAAATGGTGGGACGACCTCTGGCTCAACGAGGGGTTCGCCTCGTGGATGGAGAACAAGTCCGCCGCCGATCTCAATCCGGCGTGGAAGGCGGATGCCGCCGCGGTGTCGACCGATCGCGAGGCGGCGATGGGCATCGACGCGACCGCCGCGACCCATCCGATCATCCGCAAGATCGAAACCGTCGACCAGATCGGCGAGGCGTTCGACGGTATTACCTATTCGAAGGGGCAGGCCGTCATCGGCATGCTCGAATCGACGCTCGGCCCCGAAAAGTTCCGCGACGGCATCCGCCGCTACATGGCCAAATACAAGTTCGGCAACACCGTCACCGAACAGCTCTGGGCCGAGCTGTCGGCCGCGGCCGGCCAGCCGGTGGCGGAGATCGCCCACGGCTATACGCTGCAGGGCGGCGTTCCATTGGTGACGCTGACCGGCGCGCGCTGTACCGGCGGCACGACCACCGCGACGCTGGCGCAGGGCCGCTTCGGGCTCGACGCGGCCTCGAAGACGCCGCAGACGTGGCAGGTGCCGCTGGTCGTCGCGACGATCGGCGGCGGCGAGACGCGGACGATCGTCACCGGCCCGGCGACCAATGTCTCGGTCAAGGGATGCGGCACGTTGCTGATCAACAAGGGCAAGGGCAGCTATACCCGCGTCCTCTACGACCAGCCCGGCCATGACGCCCTGGTCCGCGACTACACGCGGCTGCCGCTCGAGGACCGGCTCGGAACGCTCGCCGACGATTATGCCTTGGCGGCAGGGGGCTATCAGGATCTGTCGCGCTATTTCGCGCTGATGGGTCAGGTCGGCGCCAATGCCGATCCGCTCGAATGGTCGCTCGTGTCGGGCCGGCTCGGCGGGCTCAACGGCCTGTTCGAGGGCACGCCGCTGTCCGCGCCGCTGCGCGCGCGCACCGTCGCGATCCTCGGCCCGGTGCTGCAACGCATCGGCTACACCGCGCGGCCGGACGAATCGCCGCTGGTCGGCAACCTGCGCGAGAACCTCGTCGGCCAGCTCGGCGCCAACGGCGATCCCGAGGTGCTGCGGCAGGCGCGCAGCTATGTCGCCAAGCTGTCCAGCGATCCCACCGCGATTCCGCCGGCGATCCGCCAGCCGATCCTCGCCACCTTCGCCGCCAATGCGAGCGCGGCGGATTGGGACCTGCTGCTGCGCCTGACCAAGGCGGAAACGAACCCGGTCGCCAAGAACCGCTTCGTCTCGCTGCTCGGCTACGCCAAGGACGATGCGCTGGCGGCGCGCGCGCTGGAATTGCTCAAGACCGACACCTTCACCGCGCCGCAGCGTGCCGCGCTGTTGCGTGCGGTGTCGGGCGAGCATCCCGACATGACGTTCGACTGGGCGGTGGCGAACCGTGCCTTGGTCGAGGGGTTCATCGAGGACAGCAGCAAGGCGAGCTTCATCGTCGGCCTCGGCGGCGGCTCGGTCGATCCGGCGATGCCCGGCAAGATCACCGCCTTCGCCGCGACGATGCCGGAAACCTCGCGTGGTCCCGCCAAGCGGGTGGTGTCGAGCATTGCCGTCCGCAAGGCGGCGGCGGAGCGTCTGCGTCCCGCCGTCCAGACCTGGCTCGGCAAGGGCGCCTGACGGATGCGGAGCGGCTCCGGGGCCGCTCCGCCCATTGGATCAACCGCCGGCGCGGGCGGGGATGCCGGTGACCTCCGCCACCCCGTCGTCGCCGAGCGCGACCAGCCAGGCGCTGCCCTCGATGCACCGCACCGCCCATACCGGCTTGCCCTTCCGGTCTGCCTGTCGGGTCACCGCGGCGACGCCCTGGCACGGCTGTTTGGCATCGTCGATCGCCCTGTAGAGCACGCCGTTGAGCTGCCGCGGCGGCAGCGCGGTGACCTTGGCGACGTAACCGGTTTCCTTCGGTGCGGCGCTGGCGGTGTTGGCCGCTTGCGGCTCCGGTTGCGACCCGCATCCGGTCAGCGCCGCCGCCAGCATCAGCATCAATTCCTTACGCATCGCCGTCTCCATGGTCCTATCCTCCCGAAGATAGGCGGGCGAGGCCGGGATCGACAAGGCTCCACGTCCGCCTCAGCGCCAGCCGGTGATAGCCCGTACGCGGTCGACGTCATGATCGACCATCTGCTGCGTCAGACGCAGGAACAGCCGCTGCGCCTGCCGCCACGCGACTGCGCCCGCCCGCCGGTCGCGAACGCGATCGCCGACGACGAGGCGGCTGCCCCAATCGTCGACCGCCGCCGCCAGATCGTCCGGTACGCCGCCGGGACGGATGACGAGCGACGGGAACGGCAGATGCGATCGGGGCGAGGCGAACAGGCCGCCCGCATCGGCCGGCGGCGCGAACAGCAGCGCGCCGGCGACCTTGCGGACGTCGTCGGCCGGCGACAGCCGCGCCCACCACGCGCTCGCCGCGCAGCCCAGTCCCTCGGCGACGATCAGCACGCGCGCGTCCGCCTCGCGCACCGCCCGGTCGAGCTTCGCCGCCCAGATGTTGCGCGTCGCCGGCGAGCGCGCGTCGAGCGGCACCGCACCCGATCCGCCCGCCGGCCAGCCGAACATGCGCTGCCAAGCAGGTATGCCCTCGCCATCGCCGATCGTGACGATCGACAGGCGGGGGGCGGCGAAGGGCAGGGCGATGGCGGTCATGCGCGTCTCACTCCTCAAGGCCGGGCGACTCGGCGAAGGACGAAGTATGAACGCTTCCTGACGACTGGCCAGCCCCGACGCCGTCGCGCGCGCCGAACCGGGCGGCAGGCGGGACGATCATCGCAGCGTGGGATAGCCGAGCGCGATCGCCTCGCGCTCGGTGGATCGCACGGGCGCCAGCGACGTCTCGTCCGCCGGCACGATATCGCGCAGCAACAGCGCGGCACGCGCGGTCGTGATGGCGGGATCGGCAACCACGGCCGCAAGCGCCGCCCGGATCGCGGCGAGCTGCGCATCCGACGTCGCCGCCGCGGTCACGAACGGCAGCGCGGTGGTGGCGCCCGTCGTTGCGATCACCCGCAACCGCTCGGTCAACCCCGGCTCATGGCGCCGCAGCGCCGCCCAGGTCACGCAGTCGATCGCGGCGGTGTCGGCGTCGTCCCGCACGACCGCCTCGGCGCTGGCGCGGTGGCCGCCCGTCACGACGACCTGCGAGAAGAACGCCGCCCCACCGGCCAGCGGTGCGACGACCGCGCGCAACAGGTTCATGCCGGTGTTCGAGGTCGCCGCGTTGATCGCCACCCGCTGTCCCCGCAAGTCGGCGACGGCAGCGGCGCGATCCGCCTCTCGCACCACGATGACACTGCGATGGGTCGCACCGTCGCAGCCGGCCACGTCGTAGACCGGCAGCGCGACCAGCCGCACCGCCGGCGCCTCGGGCGCGATCAAGGGATAGCCGCACGCCTGTGCCAGCAGCAGCCGGGGATCGTGCCAGATCGCCTCGACCGATCGCGACCGGTCGAGATCGTCGGGCACGCCCGGAACGCCCGCGCCGCGCAACCGGTGTGCGATACCGTGCCAGAGCGCATCGTTCGCCGATCGCTGCGCCGGATGATCGTACATCCCGAGCGACGCAACCAGCGTCACGCCGGCTGATCCGGTCGATAGGCGGGATGGTGCAGATCGTCGTGCGGGTCGAACGCAAAGCGGCGCAGCACCTCGCCATAGCCGCGATAGATGCGGCCGCCTTCGGCGAGGAATCGCTCGCGATGCGCGCGGTGATAGGCGGGCAGGCGATACCAGGGCAGGCCCGGTCGCTCATGATGCGCGACATGGAGATTGTTGTTGAGGAACAGCAAGGCGAACGGTCCTCCACGCTCGACGATCGCCGCATGGGCGGTGGTTTCGAGGTCGGCGCGATGCTCGGCATAGCTGCGCAACAGCGTCAGCGCGATGCCGGGGTAGACGAAGGCGATGAGATAGGTGCCGATCGGCAGGCCGACATGGCCGAGCCACCCGAGCAGCAGCGCTGCGCCCGCGAGATGCGGCAGCCAGTCGCGCGCCACCGCGCCCGGCGCGCGCCGCATCCGCACGATCTCGCCGGCGAAGAACCGCCCGATCACGATCGCCGGCCCGACGAGCAACTGGCCGACCAGCGTCGCCTGCACCGCCGCCAGCCGCCGCGCCATGCCGCGACCGGCATGGTAGCGCGATTCGGGATCGGCGGCGGGATCGGTGATCGCCCCGCAGCCGTGATGCGCGAGGTGCGAGCGTCGGTAGATCGCATAGGGCAGGTACAGGCTCAGCGGCGGCATGCCGATCATGTCGTTGAGCCAGCGCCGCGTCGTGGGATGACCGTGGATCGTCTCATGCTGCAACGACCCCTGCCAGCCGACGATCGCGCCGCCGAGCAGCACGAGTACGGGCAGCGGCAGCAGCGCGTGCCAGGCGGTGATCGCCAGCCATCCACCGTAGACGGCGACCGCAACGGCAATGGTCGGCCAGTCCACGCCCGCCGCGGCGCGTCGTTGAGGGTCGGACCGAGGCATAGAGTCTCCTGACGTTCGACCAGCAATCTCCACCTCTTAGGTAGGAGTTGGCAACCAAGGCCTGCTTGTCACGGAGATCGCTCAGCTTGTTGGGTGCAAGGCATCGTCAAGCGGCGCATCGTCGGCTAGCGAACATGCGCGGCCGTCGATGGCCTCGCGATGACGGAGCAGACAGACGATGCCGAAGACGTTGGTGACCGGTGCGGCGGGTTTTATCGGAATGCACACGGCCGAGGCGCTGCTCGCGCGCGGCGACAGCGTGGTCGGCATCGATTCGCTCAACGATTACTATGATCCGGCATTGAAGCGGGCGCGTCTCGCCGAACTCACCATGCGCCACGGCGACCGCTTCACCTTCCTCCCCGTCGATTTCGCCGATGCCGCGACGCTGCGCGACGCGCTCGCACCGCATGCGTTCGAACGCATCGTCCACCTCGGTGCGCAGGCCGGCGTCCGCTATTCGATCGAGCATCCCGAGGTTTATGGCCAGTCCAACCTCGTCGGCCATCTCAACATCCTCGAACTCGCCCGGACGCGGCGGGTCGCGCATCTGGTCTACGCCTCCTCCTCGTCGGTCTACGGCGGCAACACCTCGGTGCCGTTCCGGGTCGAGGATCGCGTCGACCGCCCGGTCTCGCTCTATGCGGCAACCAAGCGCGCCAATGAGGTGATGAGCGAAAGCTACGCGCACCTCTATCGGCTGCCGCAGACCGGCTTGCGCTTCTTTACCGTCTACGGCCCCTGGGGGCGGCCGGACATGATGCTGTGGATCTTTACCCGCGCGATGTTCTCGGGCGAGCCGATTCCGGTCTTCAACAACGGCCAGATGGAGCGCGACTTCACCTTCATCGACGATATCGTCGCCGGGGTGATTGCCGCGCACGACCAACCGCCGCCCGACGACGGGCAGGAGAAGGCGGGCGGCAGCGTCGCGCCGCACCGGCTCTACAACATCGGCAACAACCGCGCGGAGCCGCTCGGCCGCGTGATCGGGTTGCTCGAGGCGGCGATCGGCCGGCCGGCGGTGCGCCGCGACCTGCCGATCCAGCCCGGCGACGTCGTGCGGACCTTCGCCGACATCACCGCGATCGCCGACGATCTAGGCTATCGGCCGACCACCACGATCGACGTCGGCGTGCCGCGCTTCGTCGACTGGTATCGCGCCTATCACCGGATCTAGGACGCCGTCGCCCAGGGCGCTTTCGCCAGCGCCTTGGCGAGATGGTCGATCAGCACCGCGACGCGGCGCGGGCGGAGCGGGCTCGGCGGGGTGATGAGATGGAGGCCGAGCGGCGCGACGCTCCATTCGGGCATCGCCACCTCCAGCCGCCCCTCGCGGATCTCGCGCCAAACGAGGAATTCGGGCTGTAACGCGAGCCCCTGGCCGGCGAGCAGCGCCGGGTTGAGCATATCGGCGTTGTCGGTCCAGACGCGTACCGGCGGCTCGACCGTCTCCTCGCCGAACTGCGGATGACCGAAGCGCCAGACGCCGCGGCTCGACCCGCCGGTATAAGCAAGCGCGCAATGATCCTTGAGCTGCGCCGGATGGCGCGGCCGCCCGTGTGCGTCGAGATAGGCGGGCGCGGCGACGAGCAGGATGCGCACCGTGCACAGCCGTCGTGCGAGAAGCGAACTGTCCTCCAGCGCGGCGATGCGCAGCGCGAGGTCGAAGCCTTCGGCGACGAGATCGACGCGGCGGTCGCTGAGCGCGAAGTCGAGCGTGATCTCGGGATAGGCGGAGAGGAAGTCGGGCAGCGTCGCGCCGACATAAGCGCTGCCGAACGACAGCGGCGCGCTGATCCGCACCAGCCCGCGCGCGACGTCGGACTGCTCCGCCGCCTCGTCCTCCAGCGCCTCGCCCTCCTGCAGGATGCGACCGGCGCGGGCGAGCGCCGCGCGCCCCGCCTCGGTCAGCGACAGGCGCCGCGAGGTGCGCGACAACAAGGCGACGCCGAGCCGCGCCTCCAGCCGCGCGATCGCCTTCGACACGGTCGGGTTGGCGAGGCCGAGCGCCTCCGCCGCGCCCGCGAAGGAGTTGCGCTCGGCGACCTTGGCGAAGATCGCCCAGGCTTCGAAATCGGGAAGGCGACGTGTCATATTCGGCAATGATGAGATGCCATCATTGCCGTTTCGTCAAGCCGCCGGCTCCCCCATCTTGGGCTCAACAGGAAGCGTCCCGGCTTCCACAGGAGACAGACCATGATCGACCGTCGCCCCTTCGCCAGCCTCGGCGGTGCTAACCACGGCTGGCTCGATGCCAAGCATCATTTCTCCTTCGCGAACTATTACGATCCCAAGCGGATGGGCTGGGGCCCGATCCGCGTGTGGAACGACGATACGATCGCCGCCGGCACCGGCTTTCCGCCGCATCCGCATGCCGATATGGAGATCATCACCTATGTCCGCGAAGGTGCGATCACGCATCAGGACAGCCTGGGCAATATCGGCCGTACCGAGGCGGGCGACGTGCAGGTGATGAGCGCCGGATCGGGCGTGCGCCACTCGGAATACAACCGCGAGCCCGGCACGACGACGATCTTCCAGATCTGGATCGAGCCGAAGACGCGCGGCGCCGCACCCTCCTGGGGCGCCAAGCCCTTCCCCAAGGGTGAACGCTCGGGCACGTTCGTGACGCTCGCCAGCGGCTTCGGCGACGATACCGACGCGCTGCCGATCCGCACCGACGCACGCATCGTCGGCGCGACCATCAAGGCGGGCGAAACGGCGGAATATGTCCTGGGCGCCGGCCACCACGCCTATCTGGTGCCGGCGACCGGCAAGGTTGAGATCAACGGCGTGGCGCTCGACGCGCGCGACGGCGCGGCGATCGTCGACGAGTCGGTTATCCGCATCACCGCGACCGAGGATGCCGAGATCGTCCTGGTCGACGCCGCCTGACCCCGACCGGGGAGCGCGCCTTGCGCTCCCCGGCACTTGCCGCGAAGGGGTATTGATGAGCGACACCATCCTGATCTTTTACGGGTCCTACCGGTCCGACCGGCAGGGCATCCGCCTCGCGCATTATCTGGTCGACGCATTCCGCGCGCGTGGCGCCGATGCCGAGCTGATCGACGCGAAGGCGCTCGACCTGCCGATGCTCGACCGGATGTACAAGGAATATCCCGCAGGTGAGGCGCCAGCGGCGCTCGAGGCGCTGGCGGGCAAGATCAAGGCGGCGGACGCCTTCGTCTTCGTCGCCGGCGAATATAATTGGAGCGTCCAGCCCGGCCTCAAGAACCTGACCGACCATTTCCTCGAGGAATGGTATTGGCGGCCAGCGGCGATCGCCAGCTATTCGGCCGGGCGCTTCGCCGGTGCGCGTGCGGGGCTGGCGTGGCACGGCATCCTGTCGGAGATGGGGATGGTCGTGGTGTCGAGCAGCCTCGCGGTCGGCGGCATCGGCCATGCGCTCACCGCCGAGGCCGAGCCGGTCGGCGACGGCGGCGCGAGCCTCGCCAAGGCGTTCCCACGCTTCGCCGACGACCTCGCATGGTGGACCGAGGCGGCGCGGGCGCAACGGGCGGTGAAGGCGCCGCCCTACTGAGCGTCCGCCGCCTTGCGCGCGGCGCGGAAGCGGTGGAGCAGAGGTTCGGTATAGCCATTGGGCTGGTCGATCCCCTCGAACAGGAGCGCGCGGGCGGCCTGGTAGGCGAGGCTGGTGTCCTCGTTGCCGTGCATCGGACGATAGAGCGGATCGCCGGCATTCTGCGCGTCGACCTTCGCCGCCATCCGCGCGAAGGCGGCATCGACGTCGGCCGGCGACGCCACCCCATGCAGCAGCCAGTTCGCGATATGCTGCGACGAGATGCGCAGCGTCGCGCGGTCTTCCATCAGGCCGATGTCGTTGATGTCGGGGACCTTGGAACAGCCGATCCCCTGATCCACCCAGCGCACGACATAGCCGAGGATGCCCTGCGCATTGTTGTCGAGCTCGGCGCGCACCTCGTCCGCCGACCAGTTGCGCCCTGATTCGGCGGCGGGGATGGCGAACAGGTCGGCGAGCGGCGCGGGAGCCTCGGCGCTGCGCTCGCGCTGGCGGGCGAAGACGTCGACGCGGTGGTAATGCGTCGCGTGCAGCGTCGCGGCGGTCGGCGAGGGGACCCAGGCGGTGTTGGCGCCGCTGTGCGGGTGGCCGATCTTCTGGTCGAGCATGTCGGCCATGCGATCGGGCGCGGCCCACATGCCCTTGCCGATCTGCGCCTTGCCCGACAGGCCGCAGGCGAGGCCGATCTGCACGTTGCGGTTTTCGTAGGCGGCGATCCACATGCTCGCCTTCATCTCGCTTTTGGGGATCATCGCGCCGGCGTGCATCGATGTATGCATCTCATCGCCGGTGCGATCGAGGAACCCGGTGTTGATGAAGACGAGGCGGTGGCGGAGCGCATGGATGCAGGCGGCGAGATTGGCGCTGGTGCGGCGTTCCTCGTCCATCAGGCCGACCTTGATCGTGTGGCGCGGCAACGCGAGCAAATCCTCGACCGCGTCGAACAGGCGATCGGTGAAGGCGGATTCGGCGGGGCCATGCATCTTGGGCTTGACGATATAGATCGAACCGGTGCGGCTGTTGCGGCCGGCATCGTGGCGCGCGATCAGCGCGGTGACGATCGCGTCGAGGATGCCTTCGGGTGCATCGCTGCCGTCGGGCAGGCGGACCGCGGGGGTCGTCATCAGATGGCCGACGTTGCGGACGAACAGCAGGCTGCGGCCGGGCAGCGTCAGCGTGCTGCCGTCGGGGGCGGTGTAGCTGCGGTCGGGGGCGAGCATGCGGCTGCGCGTCTCGCCGTCTTTGGCGAAGCTGGCGGTGAGGTCGCCGCGCATCAGCCCGAGCCAATTGGCGTAGGCGGTGACCTTGTCGTCGGCATCGACCGCGGCGATCGAGTCTTCGAGGTCGCAGATCGTGGTGAGCGCGCTTTCGAGGCGCACGTCGGCGATGCCGGCGGGGTCGCCGGCGCCGATCGGGTGGGTGCGGTCTATCACCAATTCGATGTGCAGGCCGTGGTGGCGGAGGAGCAGCGTGTCGCCGGCGCGGCCGACGAACTGGGCGGGATCGACAAGATCGGGGGTGCCCCCGCGCCAGTCGGTCCAGCTGCCGGTGGCGAGCGGGACGACGTCGTCGAGGAACGCCTTGGCCCAGGCGATCACCTCGGCACCGCGCGCCGCGTCATAGCCGCCGGGGGCGGGCGTGCCGGGGAGCGCATCGGTGCCGTAGAGCGCATCGTAGAGGCTGCCCCAGCGGGCGTTGGCCGCGTTGAGGAGGAAGCGGGCGTTGAGGATCGGGACGACCAGTTGCGGTCCCGCCATCGTCGCGATCTCGGCATCGACGCCCGCGGGGTCGATCGCGAAGGGGGCGGGCTCCGCGATGAGATAGCCGATGTCGGTCAGGAAGGCGTGATAGGCGGCGGGGTCGAAAATGTTGGCGCGATGCCAGGCGTCGATCGCCGCCTGGAGCCGGTCGCGTTCGGCGAGGAGGGCGCGGTTATCGGGGGCGAAGCGGGCGAGGAGCGCGGCCACGCCGGACCAGAAGGCCGCGGGGTCGAGGCCGGTGCCGGGGAGGGCGCTTTCCTCGATGAAGGTGGCCAGCGGGGGGGCGATGACGAGGCCGGCGCGGGTCATAAATTCTCTATCCTCTCGCATGAGCAGCGAGGCTAGACCGATGGCCGGCCGTTCGCTAGCCATGAAGATGTTGAAGCAGTTTATCCTGTGAGGAACGAATGGCGTTCGATCCGGACTATGCGCTGTTCGTCGCTGTGGCGGCGGGCGGCAGCCTGTCGGCCGCGGCGCGCAGCCTGAACATCTCGCCGGCCATGGCCTCCAAGCGGTTGCAACGGCTGGAGAACAGACTGGGCGTCAGGCTCGTTCACCGGACCACGCGGCGGCTGGCGCTGACCGATGCGGGGGCGCGGTTTCGCGACGATCTGGACGGGGTGCTCGCCGCGCTGGGCGAGGCGGAGGCGCGGGTGACCGGCGCGCGTGGCAAGCCGTCAGGGCCACTGCGCGTCTCGGCGCCGACGTCGTTCGGGCGGCTGCACGTCGCGCCGCATCTGGGCGCGTTTCTGGCGGCGTATCCGCGGATCGACCTCGCCTTCGACCTCAGCGACCATTTCGTCGACCTGCTTGGCGAGCGGGTCGATTGCGCGATCCGCATCGCGGGGGCGGTGCCGGGGACCGTCGTGGCGCACCGGCTCGGCGAGAGCCGGCGCGTATTGTGCGCGGCGCCGGCCTATCTCGCCGACCATGGCGCGCCGGACCGGATCGGCGATCTCGCCGGCCATCGCCTGCTCGCCGCCGACGGGCAGATGCCGTGGCGGCTGGTCGCCGCCGGCAAGACCGTCGCGATCGAACGCGCGAGCCATGTGCGGACGAATTCGAGCGAGATGGTGCGCGAACTCGCGCTCGGCGGCGTGGGGATCGCGCTGCGCTCGTTATGGGATGTCGGCGACGCCTTGCGCGACGGGCGGCTGGTGCGCGTGCTCGCCGATTGGGAGGGGTCGACGGAGGTCGGCATCTATGCGGTGCATCTGCGCAGCCCGGCGGTGCCGGCGGCGGTGAACGCCTTCGTCGCCTTCCTGCGCGAGACGATCGATCCGCGGCGTTGGGAGGCGATGACACCGGCATGACGCCGAATTCATGGAACATGACGGTTGCGTCACGGCTTGTCGCAGCAAGGTTTCGTTACAGGAGTTCGCAATGAAGAGTCTGATGTTCCTCGCCGCCGCCACGGCCCTCGTCGGCGCACAGCCGGCGCTCGCCAAAGGCTGTATCCGCGGCGCCGCCGCCGGCGGGGTCGCGGGCCATTATGTCGGCAAGGGCCATGCGGTGATGGGCGCGGCCGCCGGTTGCGTCGCGATGCACCACCATTACGCCAAGCAGGCCCGCGCGCAGAAGGCGGCGGCGAAGCGCTGACCGTTTCCACCCGCGTATTGGGGTGAGGGCGACCCGGAGCGGCCATGCCGTTCCGGGTCGTTGTGCGTTCGGCGTCGGCGGTCAGGCTTTCGCCCGGCCGCTCAGTTCGGCGCCGGCCTGCGGATCGAATCTGGCGTTGACGAGGATCGCGGTCAGCGAGATCGCCGTCACCGTCCAGAAGGCGAAGGTGAAGTCGGGGAAGGTCACCGCATCCGCCCCGCGCCACAGCATCGAGACGTGGAGCGCGGCCGCGCCGATGCAGATGCCGAGCGACAGCATCAATTGCTGGAAGGTCGAATAGAAGCTGGTCGCCGCGCTCATCCGGTCCTTGGCGATCTCGTCATAGGCGATGGTGTTGTAGGCGGTGAACTGGAACGACATCAGGAAGCCCGAGACGACGAGCACCGCAAAGACCGCGGGCAGAGGCCAGGCGGGATCGAACAGCCCGCAACAGGCATAGGCGGCGGTGCCGGCGACTCCCATCACGACGAGGCTGTTGCGGAAGCCGAAGCGCTTGAGGATGCGCCGCGCCACGCCCTTCATCCCGAACGAGCCGATTGCCGAGGCGACGGTCATCGCGCCGCTCTGCGCGGCGGAAAGGCCGAAGGCGAGCTGCATCATCAGCGGCAGCAGGAACGGCTGCGCGCCCTGCGTGATCCGCGCCAGCGAGCCGCCGAGAACCGACAGGCGGAAGGTCGGGATGCGCATCAGCGACAGATCGAGGATCGGATGTTTGGTGCGCTTCGCATGGTGCCAATAGCCGAGGCCGAACACCGCGCCGGTGGCGATCAGCGTCGCCGCCAGCCGGCCCTCGCCGGGGCGGCTCGCCATCTCGAACCCGAACAGCAGGCAGCCGAGCGCGGCGCCCGACAGCAGGAAGCCGAGCGGATCGAACTTATGCGGCGTGTCCTCGCGCACGTCGGCGATGAAGCGGCCGACGAGGACGATGCCGGCGATGCCGATCGGCAGATTGAGCCAGAAGATCCAGCGCCAGTCGAGATAGGTGACGATCAACCCGCCGACCGGCGGCCCGACGATCGGCCCGATCAGCGCCGGCATGATCAGCCACGACATCGCCGAAACCATGTCGCGCTTGGCGACCGAGCGGAGCAGCACCAGCCGCCCGACCGGCATCATCATCGCGCCGCCGATCCCCTGCAGGAAACGGGCGGCGACCATCATCTCAAGGCTGGGCGACAGGCCGCAGGCGAGGCTGCCGACGACGAACAGTCCGATCGCGGCGCGGAACACGCGGCGCGCGCCGAACCGGTCCGCCATCGTTCCCGACGCGGGGATGAACATCGCCAGCGCCAGGAGGTAGGAGGTGAGCGCGATGCTCATCTCGGGCGCGCGCACGCCGAAGTCGCGCGCCATCGTCGGCAGCGCGGTGGCGAGCACCGTCGCGTCGAGATTTTCCATGAACATCGCGGTGGCGATGATCAGCGCCACCGTGCGGTAATTGCGCGTCGGTGCCTCGCCGCCGCTATGGTCGGCGGTCTGCGCGATATCGTCGCCGGCGGGAACGATGCCGTCGCGCACCTCGGCATTGACCGAGGCGATCCCGCGCCGCCGCGGCCTGAGATAGAGGCGCGGATCAAGGGCGGCGGGAAGGTGGAGTTGCATGCGGAGGGTAGGGCTTTCTCGCGGGGTCGGCCTCTCCGGGAGGAGCGTGGCCGGGTCTCGCAGGCGGGGCCTTCGCTGCTCTCCATATAGGGACCGGCGGGTCGGATTGAAGTTTTCCGTGCGGTTTTTGTCGTTTTCGCGGGTCGGGACCGAGCGCGCATCGCTGGTGGAGCACTGGGGTAGTTTCGCAGGGGTCTCGATTTGGTCAGGCCTAGCCGAGCGTCTTGGCCGCGGCGAGCGCGCGCTCGCGCCCTTCGCGGTGGCCGATGATCTTGGCGGTATAGGCGTCGGGGCGGGTGCCGTGCGCGTCGGGGTCGTGGATCGTCTCGTCGGACAGCTCGGCCAGCTCCGGCACCCATTCGCGGATATAGTCGGCGGCGTCGAACTTCTCGGACTGGCCGAGCGGCGCCATGATCCGGCCGAACATATTGGCGTCGACGCCGGTGCCGGCGATCCACTGCCAGTTGACCGAGTTGTTGCCGTAATCGGCATCGATCAGGCAGTCCCAGAACCAGCGCTCGCCCTCGCGCCAGTCGATCAGCAGATGTTTGACGAGGAAGCTGGCGGTGATCATCCGCACGCGATTGTGCATCCAGCCCGATTGCCAGAGCTGGCGCATGCCGGCGTCGACGATCGGATAACCGGTGCGGCCCTGCTGCCACGCCTCGAGGTCGCGCTTTGCGGCGGCGTCGTCGCGCCACGGCAAAGCATCATATTTGTGGCGGCCGTTGACGCTGCCGTAATCGGGCAGCGCGAGCAGCACCCCGGCGGTGAAGTCGCGCCACGCGAGCTCGCGCAGGAAGGCCGCCGCCTCTGCACCGTGGCCGAGCGCGTGATAGACGGTGCGCGGCGATATCTCGCCGTGGTGGAGGTGGGGGGAGAGGCGCGACGTGCCTTCCTCCGAAGGGAGGTTGCGACGGCGGTCGTAGGCGGCGACCTCGGCGGGGAAGTCCTTCGCCTTGGCGAGCGCTTCCTTCTCGCCCGGCGTCCAGTCGGCGTCGAACGCCGTCGACCAGTCGGGCTTGGTGGGGAGAAGGTCCCAGTCGGCGAGCGCATCGCTCTTCGGCCAATGGTCTGGCGCGGGGATGGCGCGCGGCACGGCGAGCGGCTCCTCGGGCGGCAGTCGCGCCTGCAACGCGCGCCAGAAGGACGAGAAGACGCGGAACGGCGTGCCGGCACCGGTGGTGACGTCCTCGACCCGCGACAGGCGATTGCCGTCGTACAGTTCCAGCACATCGCCGAGCGCATCCTCCTGCTTGCGCCACCACGGTTCGTAGTGGCGGATCGCGTGGATGCGGGTGGCGCCGGTCTCCTCGAGCAGGTGCATGAGGATCGCGACGGCGTCGCCGCGGCGCAGGATCAGGCGGCTGTGCTTGGCGGCGAGATCCTTGCCGAGCGATTCGAGGCTGTGGTGCAGCCACCAGCGTTGCGCGCCGCCGATCCGCCATTGGCCGGGCGCGTCGTCGTCGAGGATGTAGACGGGGATCACCGGACCGGCATGCGCGGCGGCGACGAGGGCGGGGTGGTCGTGGAGGCGCAGGTCCTGGCGCAGCCACAGCAGGGTCGTTTCGGTCATCGCGGGGTGAAGCGTTCGGGCGCGGTGCGCGGTTCCCGTGGGGCGTTTCGCGCTGCGTCGGCCGTGCTAGGGCGGCGGCATAGGATGAGGGACGAAACGATGAAGCGGATCATGATCGCGGCGACGATGCTGGGTGCCTGTTCGCCCTCCGCGCCCGCGCCGACGCCGCCGCGGCTGCCCGTGCCGATCCGCGGTGCCGAGCAGATGACGCTGGTGCGCGGTGCGGCGCTGGAACGGCTGGTGCGCGGCAGCGTGCAGACGCGCGGCGGGGCGGTGCCGCCGGTCGAGCGGTTCGCGGCGGTGGGCGAGGATTATACGCTGCGCTACAACGACAAGCCCGATTCGGCGGGGCGTTACCGCGTGACGCCGGATCGGGTGTGCCTGCGCTTCGCGGGGGATCGCAGCATCTATTGCCGCTTCTACCTCAAGGATCGCGCGGGCAGAATATGGATGGCGGAGGACGACCGCGACTATCCGCTGCACGTCGCCGCGGTGACGGTGGCGCGGGACGTGTGAGCGTTCCATAAGCGTCTGTGGTATTCGGTCGTGTTCAATCCAACTCCGTCACCCCGGCGTAAAGCCGGGGTGACGGCGATATGAGCGCCGTTGCCCCTCTCCCGGGAGAGGGGAAGACGGATCACACGATCATCGCGCTGCCGGCGATGACCTTGTCGAGCGTGATCGGATATTCGCGGATGCGCACGCCGCTGGCATTGTAGACCGCATTGGCGATCGCCGCGCCGACGCCGCACAGGCCGAGCTCGCCGACGCCCTTGGCCTTCATCGGCGAGGACATCGGATCGACCTCGTCGAGGAAGACCACCTCCTGATGCGGGATGTCGGCGTGGACCGGCACCTCATAGGTGGCGAGGTCGTGGTTGACGAAGAAGCCGAAGCGCTTGTCGACCGCGAGCTCCTCCATCAGCGCCGCGCCGACGCCCATCGTCATCGCGCCGATCACCTGGCTGCGCGCCGACTTGGGGTTTAGGATGCGGCCCGCGGCGCAGACCGCGAGCATGCGGCGGATGCGGATCTCGCCGGTATAGGCGTCGACGCCCACCTCGACAAAATGGCCGGCGAAGGTCGATTGCTGTTCCTTCTTGGCGAGATCGCCGAACTCGATGCTATCCTCGGCGGAGAGTCCGGCGTCGCCCGCCGCCTGCGCCAGCGGCACGCTGCGGTTGCCCGAGCGCACCTTGCCGTCGGCGAATTCGACGTCGGCGGAGTTGAAGCCGAGCTTCTGCGCCACCGTCTCGCGCAGCTTCATGCAGGCGGCATAGACGCCCGCGGTCGAGCTGTTCGCGCCCCATTGCCCGCCCGAACCGGCGGCGACGGGGAAGCTGCTGTCGCCGAGCAGGACGTTCACCTTGTCGAGCGTGACCCCCATCACCTCGGCGGCGGTCTGCGCGATGATCGTATAGCTGCCGGTGCCGATGTCGGTCATGTCGGTGGCGACGGTGACCATGCCCTTCTTGTCGATACCGACGCGGGCGCCCGACTTCATCGTGATGTTGTTGCGGAAGCCCGAGGCGACGCCCATGCCGACCAGCCAGCGGCCGTCGCGGACCGAGCGGGGCTTGGCCTGACGCTGCGACCAGCCGAACTTGTCGGCGCCCATGCGCAGGCATTCGACGAGCTGGCGCTGCGAGAATTTGCGACCGGGCTTTTCGGGATCGACCTGGGTGTCGTTGACGATGCGGAACTGGACGGGGTCCATGTTCAGCTTTTCCGCCATCTCGTCCATCGCGACCTCGAGCGCCATCAGGCCGGGGGCCTCGCCGGGGGCGCGCATGGCATTGCCCTCGGGCAGGTCGAGCACCGCGAGCCGCATCGAGGTGAGGCGGTTGGCGCCGGCATAGAGCAATTTGGTCTGCGACACCGCGGTCTCGGGGCCACCGCCGGGCAGATCGCCCGACCCGCTCTCGTGCGCGATCGCGGTGAGCTTGCCGTCCTTGCCGGCGCCGAGGCGGATGCGCTGGCGCGTCGCCGGGCGGTGGGTGGTGTTGTTGAACATCAGCGGACGCTGCAGCGTCACCTTGACCGGACGACCGGCCTGGCGCGCGCCCAGCGCGGCGAGCACCGCATCGGCGCGGACGAACAGCTTGCCACCGAAACCGCCGCCGATATAGGGCGAGATCAGGCGGACGTTGTCCTTGGGGATGCCGAGCGTCTTGGCGACGTCGCCCTTGCCCCAGGCGATCATCTGGTTTGACGTCCACAGCGTCAGCTTGTCGCCGTCCCAGCGCGCAATGCTCGCGTGCGGCTCCATCATCGCGTGGCTCTGGTCGGGCGTCTCGTAGAGCGCGTCGAGCTGGACCGGGGCGGCGGCAAAGGCCTTTTCGAAATTGCCGACGCGGTCGACGGGCGGTGCCGAGCTGCCCTCGCCGCTGCTGTCGCCCTTCAGCGGAGCGGTCTTGAGCGCGGTGTCGAGATCGAAGCGGCCCAGCCCGCGGGCGTAATCGACGCGGATCAGCGAAGCGGCGGCACGCGCCTGTTCGAACGTTTCCGCCACCACCAGCGCGATCGCCTGATGATAGTGATCGACGGCGGGGCCGCCGAGCAATTTGGCGGTGTTCATGTCGCCCTTGCCGAGCGCACCGGCGCTGTCGGCGGTGACGATCGTCAGCACGCCCGGCGCGGCCTTGGCGGCGGCGAGGTCCATCGACGCGATGCGTCCCTTGCCGATGCCGGCACCGACGACATAGCCATAGGCCGCATCGGGAACGACATCGTGGCGTTCATAGGCATAGGGCGCGGTGCCGGTGGTCTTGAACTTGCCGTCGATGCGATCGGTGGGCTTGCCGATGACCTTGAGCTGGTCGATCGGGTTCTGGCCGGCGGGTTGGTCGAACTTCATGCTGCGTCTTTCGCTTCGGCCATGACCGCGGCGAGCGTGCGCTCGACGAGGGGCACCTTGAAGGCATTGTCGGAGGTCGGGCGGGCACCCGCGAGCAGGCGGCCGGCGACCGCCTTCGCCCCCTGCGGCAGCGCGGCTTCCGCCGCCTCGACGCGCCACGGCTTGGGCGCGATGCCGCCGATCGCGACATGGCCGCTGCCGTCGCGCTGGAGGATCGCCGCCACCGAGACGAGCGCGTAGGCGTAGGAGGCGCGGTCGCGCACCTTGTGGTAGATGTGCGTGCCGCCGACCGGCTTGGGCAGCGTCACCGCGGTGATCAGCTCGCCCGGCTGTAGATTGATATCGATATGCGGCGTGTTGCCCCACAGACGGTGGAAGTCGGCGATCGGGATGCGCCGGGTCTGACCCGAGGGCTGCACCGTCTCCACCGTCGCGTCGAGCACGCGCATCGCCACCGCCATGTCGCCGGGATAGGTGGCGATACAGGCGTCGCTGGTGCCGATGATGCCGAGCTGACGGCTGTAGCCGCCGATCGCGGCGCAGCCCGAACCGGGCTTGCGCTTGTTGCACGGCTGATTGGTGTCGTAGAAATAGGGGCAGCGGGTACGCTGGAGCAGATTGCCCGCGGTCGTCGCCTTGTTGCGAAGCTGACCGCTCGCACCGGCGACGATCGCACGGGTGAGCACGCCGTAATCGCGGCGGACGCGGGCGTCGGCAGCGAGATCGGTGTTGCGGACCAGGGCGCCGATGCGCAGGCCGCCATCCGGCGTCGGCTCGATCTTGTCGAGCGCGAGGCGGTTGACGTCGACCAGATGCACCGGCTCCTCGATCTGGAGCTTCATCAGGTCGAGCAGATTGGTGCCGCCGGCGATGAACTTGGCGCCGGGCTTGGCCGCGACCGCCGCGGCAGCGGCCGCGGGCGTTTCGGCCCGCTCGTAGGTAAAGGCCTTCATGCTTTTGCCCCCGCGACTTCGCTCATCGCTTCGATGATGTTGGAATAGGCACCGCAGCGGCAGATGTTGCCGCTCATCCGCTCGCGCATCTCCGTCGCGGAGGCGGTCGGCTGGCCGGCGATATCGGCCTGGACGTGGCTGGGGACGCCGCGCTTGATCTCGTCGAGCACCGCCACCGCCGAACAGATCTGGCCGGGCGTGCAATAGCCGCACTGATAGCCGTCGTGCTTGATGAAGGCGGCCTGCATCGGGTGCAGGTCGTCGGGCTTGCCGAGCCCCTCGATCGTGGTGATCTCGTCGCCGTCGTGCATCACCGCGAGGGTCAGGCAGGAGTTGATCCGGCGACCGTCGACCAGCACGGTGCAGGCGCCGCATTGGCCGTGATCGCAGCCCTTCTTGGTGCCGGTCAGCTTCCAATGCTCGCGCAGCGCGTCGAGCAGGGTGGTGCGGGTGTCGAGGTCGAGCTTGCTGGTGCGGCCGTTGACCTTGAGCGTCACCGGCACGGTCGGGATCGGGTCGCGATCCTGCATCTGCGGCGTCGCGGCTTCGGCAGGCAGCGCGGTTGCGGCCACGCCGACGGTCCCGACCGCGATTACCCCGCGGCGGGACATCTGGAATTCATTCTGGCTCATCGTGGCCCCCGTGATGCTGCGAGCGTCGGAACCTCTATGATCCCGATCGTCCGTTGGCTCCGGTGGGGCCTATCCTGCCTTATCCAACCAAAGCAAACGCTTGGGGAGAGTACGCGGCAGGATAGGTCCGGGTTCCACCTAACATAGGCGAAACCCGGACTTTTTGGTCAGAAGCCGATATGCGCGCCCGCCGAGAGGACGATCGCGTGCGCGTCCTGCAACGTGCCATTGGTAGCAACGATCGTCTGCGCAGCGGTACCAAGGTAGGCGCCGGTGCGACGGTCGATCGTCGTGTCGGAGAAGTCGACATAGTTCGCCGCCAGATCGATGCCGATCTTCGGCGTCAGCTGGAAGGTGCCGCCGGCGCCGTAGTTCCAGCGGTTGGCGTCGGGCACGCGCGCGTCGCGCAGGCCGTCCTGCGTCGGGGTGGTCGCGCGCTGCACGCCGGCGCGCAGCGTCAGCTGCGGCGAGACGGCATAATCGACGCCGCCGGCGAGGCTGTAGCTGTCGCGATAATTTTCGGGCAGCGCGGTGTTGATCGGTGCGCCGAGACGGATCGCGTCGAACTTGCTCCAATTGTAGCGGACGGCCTGACCGTTGAGCGTCAACTGCGGCGTGGCGCGGATGCGTGCGCCGACGATGACTTGCGCGGGGGTGTAGAAGCTCGCCTCGACATCGTTGACGGTGCGGTTCTGCGTCGCGAGCGGGCCGACGAGACCCTCGACCAGCAGATCGCCCTTCAGCGTATGCTCGATGCGCGACTTGTAGCTGACGCCGACCGTCGCCCAGTCGTTATGCATCTGCATGCCTGCGGTCCAGCCGAGATCCCAGCCGTCGCCTTCCAGCTTCTGCCGGCCGTCGGTCGCCGAGGTGATGTTGGGCAGGTTGTTGCCGAGGCTGGCGTAGACGTGCTCGACGTTGGCAGCACCGCCGACGCGCAGCCAGTCGGTCAGCGCGATGGCGATCGACGGCTGGATGTCGATCGTCTGCAGCTTGGTGCGGGTCGCGCTGTAGCGGGTCCAGCTGGTCGAATCGTAATCGGTGGTGAAGCTGTACGGCGAGGTCACTGCGAGGCCGATCGCAACCGGGCCGAACGGCATCGCGATCGCGCCCGAGGGCAGCAGGCCGTTGTCGATCGGGTTGCGGGCGACGCTGTTGGCGCCGGCCGTGCCGTTGACCGGGGCGAATGCGCCGGCCGGCGTGCGCTGTACCACGGTGCCGTTATCGACGACCTTACCGCGTGGCAGGATGCCCGAAGCGTTGATGGCGGCTTCGCCATTCTCCATGCCGGCGATCGACGCGGGGTTCCACCACAGCGACTGCGGGCCGGTATCGGCAACTTCGCCCGAGAAGGCGCGACCGGCGCCGCGCGCCGACTGTTCCTGAAGGTAGAAGGCCTGCGCATGCGCGACGGTGGCGAAGCCGAACGAGCCGAGCACCGCGGTGGCGAGCAGGGAAGTCTTACGGAATGTCATTGGGGTAATCCTAAAGCTGACTGGGAATGGAGCGGATTAGCGGACGCGGGTCCAGGTCTGCGTCTTGCAGAGCGGCACGAAGACGCAGCCGCGGACCTTGAGCGTGTTCGCGTCGACCGGCGTCACCTTTGCCTTGTAGGTCTTGCCGTCGTCGGGATTGTAGATCTGGCCGCCGGACCAGCCGTCGCCGTCAGCGGTGAAGCCGCTGATCAGCAGCAGGCCCTTGAGCGGGCGGCTGCGCTGCGCGACGTTCTGGTTGTTGGCGTCCTTGAGGTCGGGCTGCCGGCGGAGCAGTTCGGAGGTCAGCAGGCGGCCGCAGATCGACGGGCCGCAGCGCTGGATCTCGACGATGCCGTTCTTCGTCTCCGTCTTCCAGCGACCGATCGCCGTGTCGGCGGCGGGGGCAGGGGCCGCTGCGAGCAGGGCGCCGAGCAAAAGCAGGGACATGATGATTCTCCTCTCCGGGATGCACGCTAACAGCCGCATGCATCGAACAAGCCTTCCAAAAGCTTTCGCGCCGCATCTGTACGGTCGCGGTATGTCGCCATCATTGCCGGTCAGAGATGAACGATGACCTAATGGCTAACAGGATGCCGTATACGGCAACCTGCGGCCCGCCTAACCCGCTGGCGTCGGGTGTCAAGCGCGGCTTGGGTGGGGATGGCGGGTTTTGAGGCACGTGCGGCGTGGCAGCCACGGGTAGAATTCCTCCCTCGCGAAGCGGGAACGTGAGGTTGGATTGCCCCCGGCAATCCAAGATCGTGCCGGGGGCACGATCGACCTCACGCTGGGGACCGCCGGCCGCAGGCCGGTGGTGGAGGGGGCGTTTCCCCATACGACCTCGTTCGCCGTATCCTCCCCCTCCGTCAGGCCTTCGGCCTGCCACTTTCTTGCGGGGGAGGACTTAGGCCGGATCGGCATTCATCGTCATAGCGTAAGTCCTCCCCCGCCAGGGGGAGGTGGCATGCCGCAGGCATGACGGAGGGGGAGGTAAGCGACACCTCGGTTCCGTGTCCTCCCCCACCGTCACGGCTTCGCCGCGCCACCTCCCCCTGGCGGGGGAGGAATTTAGCCAAAACTCCGAATGTCGATCCGGCCAAGGTCAGTTCCGCAACGGTTTCCCCGTCGTCAGCATCTGCTGGACGCGCGCCTGCGTCCGCGGGTCCTTTACCGCGGCCATGAAGCCTTCGCGTTCCAGCGTCAGGAGGTCGTCCTCCTGCACGATGTCAACCAGATCGGCGTCGCCGCCGGTCAGCACCATCGCCAGCCGGCCGGAGACGATCTCGTCATATTCGGTCGCCAGGCCCTTCTTGCGGAAGCCGTCGACCACGCCGGCGATGCCGACGCGGCCGCTCTCGCCCGGCAGGCGGAAGGTCGGCTTCTCCGGCGCCGCATAGCCCTCGACCAAAGACAACGCCTTCGCCTTGGCGTCGGCGAGCAGCCGGTCGCGGTTCATCGTGATGCCGTCGCCCGGCCGCAGGAACATCATCTCCTTGGCGAGCGCCGCGGATTTGGAGACCTGCGCGGTCGAGATCGTCTCGAACGCCTTGGCGACCGCGGGCATCGGCCCGCGCGGCATCATCGGCGCCTTCGCGAACCGGTCGAGGAGCTCGCCGTTGCCGCCCCAGCCGGGGAGCAGGCCGACGCCGCATTCGACGAGGCCGACATAGCTTTCCGCATGCGCCTGCACCGCGTCCGAATGGAGCAGCACTTCGCAGCCGCCGCCCAGCGCCATGCCGGCCGGCGCCGACACGACGGGGAAGGGGGCGTATTTCAGCGCCTTCAACGCCTGCTGACCGCCGGCGATCAGCTTCTCGATCTCGCCCCACATCCCCGCGGCGACGGCGAACATCGCCATGCCGAGATTGGCGCCGGCCGAGAAGTTCGAGCCCTCGTTGTAGATCACCAGCGCCTTGAACCGCTGCTCGACAATCGGGATCGCCTGCTGGATCAGCGCCATGATCTCGCCGTCGAGCGCGTTTATCTTGGTGGTGAATTCGAGCGCCGCGACGCCGTCGCCGATATCCCACAGCGCCGCGGAGGCATTCCTGACGATCGGCTCGGCGCCGAGCTTGATATCCTCGAGCAGCACGACGCCCTCGCCGCGGACCACGTCCTGATACTCGCCCTCAAGGGTGAGGAACTGGCGCTTGCCGTCGACGACGCGGTAGAAGGGGCGATCGCCGGCGGTATCGAGGATCGCGGGGACGCTGCGGCCCTCGTCGCGCAGCCGCGTGGCGAAGGTGGCGGCGCCGATCTTGTCGATCAGCTCGAACGGCCCGAACTTCCAATTGTAGCCGAGCTTCATCGCATCATCGATACCGACGATATCGTCGGCGGCCTCGCCGACCAGCATCGCGGCATAAGCGAGCGTCTTGCCGAGGATCTCCCACGCGTAATCGCCGACCTTGCCGGGGACCCCGATCAGCGCGGCGAGGTCCTTCTCCGCCCTGGGCGGCAATGCGGCGGGCTTGATCCCCTCGCGATAGTCGCCGGTGGCGAGATCGAGCGCGAGCTTGGTCCTGGTCGCCTTGTCGAAGCGGTAGAAGCCGCCCTTGCCCTTGCGGCCGGTGAACCCGTCCGCGATCATCCGGTCGACCAGCGGCATCGGGCGGACGGTGTCGAAATAGGGGTCGCCCTGCGGCAGCGTCGAGGACAGGCTCTTCGACAAGAGCGGCATCAGGTCGACGCCGACGAGATCGACGAGGCCGAATATGCCGGTCTTGGGCACGCCCATCGGTCGGCCGCCGATCTGGTCGGCCTCCTCGATCGTGAGGCCCTGGTCCATCGCCGCGTTGATCGCGACCGCGAGCCAAAAGGTGCCGATACGGTTGGCGATGAAGCCCGGCGTATCCTTGGCGCGGACGATGCGCTTGCCCATGAAGCGGTCGACGAACGCCTCGACCTTCTCCGCCACCGCGACATCGGTATGTTCGCCGCGGACGATCTCGATCAGCCGCATGTAGCGCGGCGGATTGAAGAAATGCGTGATGAGGAAGTCGGCCTTGAACTGGTCCGAACGCCCCTCGACGAGATTGGCCAGGGGGATCGTCGAGGTGTTCGACGACACCGCGGTGCCGGGCCGCTTCAGCGCCTCCAATTTGGCGTAGAGCGACTGCTTGATGTCGAGCCGCTCGACGATCGCCTCGATGATCCAGTCGCATGTCGCGACGCGGTCCAGATGATCGTCGATATTGCCCGTCTCGACCAGCTTCGCCGCGCCGGTCGACATGAACGGCGCGGGATCGGTCTTGAGCATCCTGGCGACGGCGCTTTTGGCGACCGCGTCGCGATCGTCACCCTCGCGGGCGGGGATGTCGAGCAGCAGCACCGGGATGCCGGCATTGGCGACCTGTGCGGCGATCCCCGCGCCCATCACGCCGGCGCCGATCACGCAGACCTTGCGAATAGCGTCGGCCATCATGCGCGCTCCAGCACCGTGGCGATGCCCTGACCGCCGCCGATACACTGGGTCGCCAGCGCATAGCGGCCGCCCTCGCGCTCGAGCAGCGCCGCCGCCTTGCCGACGATCCGCGCGCCGGTCGCGCCGAGCGGATGGCCGATCGCGATCGCGCCGCCGTCCTTGTTGATCGTATCGTCCTTGAGGCCGAGGTCGCGGATGCAGGCGATCGCCTGGCTGGCGAACGCCTCGTTGATCTCGACCACATCGAGGTCGGCGACCGACACGCCGGCGCGGGCGAGCGCCTTTTGCGAGGCGCTGATCGGGCCGAGGCCCATCGTCTCGGGCTCGATCCCCGACACGCCCACTGCCTTGATCCGGGCGAGGATCTTGAGGCCGTGCTTCTTGGCGAACTCCTCGGAGGTGACGAGCACCGCCGACGCGCCGTCGGTCAGCGGCGACGATGTGCCGGCGGTCACCGACCCGTCCTGGCTGAACGCGGGCTTGAGCGCGCCGAGCGCCTCGACGGTGGTGTCGGGGCGGATCGTGCCGTCCTCGCTGACCGTGCCGGCCTTAGTGGTGATCGGCACGATCTCGTCGGCGAGGCGGCCGTCGGCGCGCGCCGCGGCGGCCTTCTGCTGGCTCTTCACCGCGAACGCATCCTGCTCGCCGCGGGTGATCTGATACTTGGTCGCGACGTTCTCGGCGGTGTCGCCCATTCCCATGTAGGCGCCGGGGTTCGCCTTCGCGAGCACCGGATTGGGAAGGGGATTGTAGCCGCCCATCGGGATGCGGCTCATCGATTCGAGGCCGGCGCAGATGAAAGCCTCGCCGGCGCCGATCTGGATCTGGCCCATCGCGATATGGATCGCGCTCATCGACGACCCGCAGAAGCGGTTGACCGTCATGCCGCCGACCGACAGCGGCAGATCGGCGAGCAGGCCGATCAGCCGCGCGACGTTGAGCCCCTGTTCGCCCTCCGGAAACGCGCAGCCGAGGATGATGTCCTCGATCTCGGACGCGTCGACGCCGGTCTTGTCGATCAGTCCGCGGATCGTCTGCGCGGCAAGGTCGTCCGGGCGGACGCGGGCGAGTGCGCCCTTGCCGGCGAGGTGGAAGGGCGAGCGCGCATAACCGGCGATGACGACGTTGGTCATGGAATCCTCTCTTTTGCAGGCAACCGAGACTTGCGGGATGCCGTATAGGTGCGATACCTTCCCATTACGTCAAGTGGCACGAGCGGACAATATGCTCGATGGATATGATGAGAGGATGGACGGATGAGCGACGACGCGAGCCGAGACACGAGCACCATTGTTGCCGCGCCGCTGGCGGTCCGGCACGGCGTTCCGCTGGTCGCGCAGCCGCGGCTGCTGGGTGACCTGCTCGCCCGGTCGGCGACGCGCTTTCCCGATCGACCGGCGGTCGACTTCATGGGGCGGATCACGACTTGGGGTGCGCTCGCCGCCGATGTCGATCGCGCCGCCGCGGCGCTGCAGGCGCTCGGCGTCGTCAAGGGGACGCGCGTCGCCTTGTGCCTGCCCAATACGCCGTATTACCCGGTGCTGTTCTATGCGACGCTGAAGGCGGGCGGCATCGTCGTCAACGTCAACCCGCTCTACGTCGAGCGCGAGCTGACGCATCTGATCGAGGATTCGGCCGCCGAGATCATCGCCACCTGCGACATCGCCGACATCCAGGCGCGCGTGCTCAAGGTCGCGGGCGAGACGGGCATCCGCCACGTCATCAGCTGCCCGATCGCCGACGTGCTGCCGGGGCTCAAGAAGCTCGGCTACAAACTGGTCAAGCGCAAGGAGATCGGTCGCGCCCCGGCGAGCGCCCGCCACCTCTATTACGCGGACTTCATGGCGAAGGGCGGCACGCCCGAACCGGTCGCGTTCGACCCGCACGAGGTCGCGGTACTGCAATATACCGGCGGCACCACCGGCGTGCCCAAGGCGGCGATGCTGAGCCATGCCAATATCGTCGCCAATACCGACGCGATGCTGGTTCATTGTGGCGGCGAGGTGCCCGATCAGGATCGTGTGCTCGGCGTCCTGCCGCTGTTCCACGTCTTCGCGCTGACCAACGTGCTGACCTTCTCGACGCTCGTCGCTGCCGAGATGATCCTGCTGCCGCGCTTCGAACTGAAGCAATTGCTGGCGACGCTCAAGCGCACCCGCCCGACCTATTTCCCCGCGGTGCCGACGATCTATAACGCGCTCGCCAATCTGTCGGCCGAGCAGCGTCCTGATCTGTCGGCGATCAAGGTCTGCATTTCCGGCGGCGCGCCGTTGCCGGTCGAGGTGCGGCATGCGTTCGAGACCAACACCGGCGCCAAGCTGGTCGAGGGCTATGGCCTGTCCGAAGCCTCGCCGATCATCACCTGCAACCCGTTCGAGGGGGTCAACAAGGAAGGCTCGGCCGGCCTGCCGTTCCCCGGCACGACGATCGAGATTCGCGACCGCGAAAACCCGGCGCAGATCGTGCCGGCGGGCGAGAAGGGCGAGATCTGCGCGCGCGGGCCGCAGATCATGTCGGGCTATTGGCACAAGCCGGCGGAGACCGAGGCGGCGTTCGCCGACGGCGCGCTGCGCACCGGCGACGTCGGCTATCTCGACGCCGACGGCTATCTGTTCATCGTCGACCGGATCAAGGACATGATCCTGTGCGGCGGCTACAACGTCTATCCGCGCGTCATCGAGGAGGCGCTGTACGAACACCCCGCGGTGGTCGAGGCGGTGGTGATCGGCGTCGCCGACGCGCATCGCGGCCAGGCGCCCAAGGCGTTCGTCGTGCTCAACCCGCCCGGCGCCGCGACGCCGGCGGAATTGCGCGATTTCCTGCGCGACAAGATCAGCAAGATCGAGCTTCCCCGCGAGGTGGAAATCCGCGACACTCTTCCCAAGACCTTGATCGGCAAGCTTTCCAAGAAGGAGCTTGTCGAGGAGGAACTCGCCAAGGCGGCGCGATAAGCGGTCGGGCAGGGGTAGGCGTCGGGGAGCGGATGATGGACGAGGGCGGAGACCTGCAGGGAATCCAGGAGGTGGCCGACATGCTCGGCATCACGCCGCGGACGCTGCGCTTCTACGAGGACAAGGGACTGATCGAACCGTCCCGGATCGGGACGACGCGGGTCTATCGCCGGCGTGAGATCGCGCGGATGCAGCTCATCCTGCGCGGCAAGCGGCTCGGCTTCTCGCTGACCGACATCGCCGAATTCCTCGACCTCTACGACGCCGATCCGCAGCATCTCGAACAGATGCGCGCGCTCGCCGAGCGCGTGCGCCAGCGCATCACCGAGCTGGAGCAGCAGCGCGACACGCTCGACCAGACGCTCGCCGATCTCGCCAAGCTGGAGGGCGAAGCGCTCGCCCGCGTCCACGCCCACGAACCCGACGGACGCCGCGCCGCGGGCTAGATTGGCGGAGACGGACGGGCCGGGGTACATCCGGTGTTTTGCAGAGGTCGCGAACTTGTACGGGGTCCACGGGGCTGCAGGGAACGGTTTCGCCTCAGATTCTTCTTCTCGCCGCGGCATGGACCTCGGAGCACGTCCGGATCGACGGGTGCCGCGCGGGATTCGATCGGATCGGTCCCATCCCGGTCCCGCACGACCTTCTTGCCTCAGGGAATTGATGTTCGGGCAGAAGGGGGACTATAGGCAGCGCCACATCCCCCAGGACCGTTGAGGTAATACGTGGCCAAATCGCCTGCTCCTCCCGCCGTACCGCTCACCAATCGCGAGCGTCCCGCCGATCCCAAGCCGTTCGAGGCGACCAAGGAGCAATTGCTCGACTTCTACAAGCACATGCTGCTGATCCGCCGGTTCGAGGAAAAGGCCGGCCAGCTGTACGGCCTGGGCTTCATCGGCGGCTTCTGCCACCTCTACATCGGTCAGGAAGCGGTCGCGGTCGGCCTGCAGTCCGCGCTCGACGGCGACAAGGACTCGGTGATCACCGGCTATCGCGATCACGGCCACATGCTTGCCTACGGCATCGATCCCAAGCTCATCATGGCGGAATTGACCGGCCGGGCCGCCGGCATCAGCCGCGGCAAGGGCGGTTCGATGCACATGTTCTCGACCGAGCATAAATTCTACGGCGGCCACGGCATCGTCGGCGCGCAGGTGTCGCTCGGCACCGGCCTCGCCTTCGGTCACAAGTACAGCAACGACGGTGGCGTCTGCCTCGCCTATTTCGGCGACGGTGCGGCCAACCAGGGCCAGGTGTACGAGAGCTTCAACATGGCCGAGCTGTGGAAGCTGCCGATCATCTTCGTGATCGAGAACAACCAATATGCGATGGGTACGAGCGTCAACCGCGCCTCGGCCGAGGACCAGCTGTATCGCCGCGGCGAGA
Source organism: Sphingomonas sp. CD22 (assembly GCF_034556155.1). Classification (NCBI taxonomy): domain Bacteria; kingdom Pseudomonadati; phylum Pseudomonadota; class Alphaproteobacteria; order Sphingomonadales; family Sphingomonadaceae; genus Sphingomonas; species Sphingomonas sp. CD22. The sequence goes on from NZ_JAYDYX010000001.1 coordinate 569,644, forward strand.
GCTTCCGCATCCCCGGCATCCAGGTCGACGGCATGGACGTACTCGCCTGCCGCGGTGCCGCCGAGGAGGCGCTCGCCTGGGTGCGCGCCGGCAAGGGGCCGGTCATCCTCGAGATGAAGACCTATCGCTATCGCGGCCATTCGATGTCCGACCCCGCCAAATATCGCAGCCGCGAGGAAGTGCAGGGGGTGCGCGACAAGTCCGATCCGATCGAGCACGTCAAGAAGCTGCTCGATGCGCAGGGCGTGACCGAGGCCGACCTCAAGACCATCGAACAAGAGATCCGCAAGACCGTGAACGAAGCCGCCGATTTCGCCGAAAGCACGCCCGAGCCCGCCGAGGCCGAGCTGTATACCGACGTGCTGGTGGAGACGTACTAAGATGGCAATCGAGATCAAGATGCCCGCCCTCTCCCCCACGATGGAGGAGGGCACGCTCGCCAAATGGCTCGTCAAGGAAGGCGACACCGTCAAGTCCGGCGACATCATGGCCGAGATCGAAACCGACAAGGCGACGATGGAGTTCGAGGCCGTCGATGAAGGCACGATCGGCAAGATCGTCGTCGCCGAGGGCACCGACAATGTGAAGGTCGGCGACGTCATCGCCGTGCTGCTCGAAGACGGCGAAAGCGCCGATGCGGCGACCACCGCCGGCTCGACCGCGGGCGAGGGCGCCAATCCCGCGCCCAAGAACGAGGCGACCGACCAAGCCGCACCGCCGATCCCGGAGGGCGCCGCGGCGGCTGAGCAGGAGAGCGGCACGCAGAAGCTCGTCGCTTCCGCCGAGAAGAAGGGTGTGGCTGACCCAGCGATCCCCGAAGGCACCGAGATGGTGAAGACCACCGTCCGCGAAGCGTTGCGCGACGCGATGGCGGAGGAGATGCGCAAGGACGACCGCGTCTTCGTGATGGGCGAGGAAGTCGCGCAATATCAGGGCGCCTATAAGGTCACCCAGGGCCTGCTCGACGAGTTCGGCGACCGCCGCGTCATCGACACGCCGATCACCGAATATGGCTTCGCCGGCGTCGGCACCGGCGCGGCGATGGGCGGCCTGAAGCCGATCATCGAATTCATGACGTTCAACTTCGCCATGCAGGCGATCGACCACATCATCAATTCGGCGGCCAAGACCAACTACATGTCCGGCGGCCAGATGCGCTGCCCGATCGTCTTCCGCGGCCCCAACGGCGCGGCGAGCCGCGTCGGCGCGCAGCACAGCCAGAATTACGCGCCCTGGTATGCCAGCGTCCCCGGCCTGATCGTCATCGCGCCCTATGACGCGGCCGACGCCAAGGGCCTGCTCAAGGCGGCGATCCGGTCGGAAGACCCGGTCGTCTTCCTCGAGAACGAGCTGATGTACGGCCGTTCGTTCGACGTTCCCAAGCTCGACGATTACGTCCTGCCGATCGGCAAGGCGCGGATCATGCGCGAGGGCAAGCACGTCACCCTGGTGAGCTATTCGATCGGCGTCGGCCTCGCGCTCGAAGCCGCCGAGACGCTGGCGGGCGAGGGCATCGAGGCGGAGGTGATCGACCTGCGCACGCTGCGCCCGCTCGACAAGGACACCGTGCTCAAGAGCCTCGCCAAGACCAACCGCCTCGTCGTGGTGGAAGAGGGCTGGCCGACCTGCTCGATCGCGTCGGAGATCACCGCGATCGTGATGGAAGAGGGGTTCGACGACCTCGACGCGCCGGTGCTGCGCGTCACCAACGAGGACGTGCCGCTGCCCTACGCCGCCAACCTCGAGAAGAAGGCGCTGATCGACGCCAAGCGCGTCGTCGCCACGGTGAAGAAGATCGTCTGATCGCGGTGGCGTGAACGGTTTTCGTTCGCTGCATCGGGAAAGGCCGGGCCATCGTGCCCGGCCTTTTGCGTTGCGGTCCGGCGACGCCCCGCCTGGCGGAGCGCCACATTACGGTCAATTCGCCGTATAGAGGTCGCAGAAATATTGCGTCGCGGCGGGGTTGGGATTGTAGATCTGGGTGAAATCGCGCCGGTCGCGGACGACGTAGGAGGCCGTGTAGCGGATGCGAGTCACCGCCGCGCCACCGGGCACCCAGGCCGCGCTGAAGATCGGCCGGTAATCGTAGCTGACCTCGATATACATCACGGCCGATCCGACCGGGGCGTTCACCTTGGTGCCGCTCGTGTCGCCCATGCCGTCGGGCTGCGCTACGCCGGCACTGCTCGCATCGGTGCCGATGCCATCGCCGCGATCCATCGTGCCCTTGCTGCGATCGTACGTCGAATCGTAGCCCGTGCCGCTGCGTTTGCCGAGGCAGCGCTGCCAATGAAGATATTGGCTGCCGGCGGTCAGCTGTTCGAGGCTCGAAATGGTGATGCGGCCGCGATTGGTGAGATCGAGCGCTGCGCCCTGCAGCCGTGCCGACGTCAGCACGTCGTTGATGTCGGCCTCGCGCAACTGGGTGATGCCGCTGTTGCCCATCACGCCGACGCGCGATGCGGTGTCGGCCAGATTGAGCGCGACCTGGCTGACGCGCAGGTTGGTGATCGCCAGCCAGGCCATCTCCGTGCCCCAGGCGCCGATGCCGAGCACCAGCGGCAGCGTCAGGGCGAATTCGAGCAGCGCGAGGCCGCCCGTCTCCCGGGCAAGGTCGCGTGCCCGCCGCCGGATCGGAATCGTCGTCATTTCGGGCACACCAGCTGCGCGGTCGGGCCGGCCTGCGTCGCATAGGGCTGGTTCTTGAGGATCGTCGTCGCGCTGATCGTCGCGCGTTGCGGCCAGCCGATCATCTTCGCCAAAGGGAACAGGCGGGAGAATTGGACGGTCATCGTGTAGACGACGACGTCATTCGCGCCGCCCTGGCCAGCGATGCCCGGATCCAGATCGCGGGTGCCGTTGCCGTTCACGTCGGTGAAGCATTCGGTCGCCGCGTCGTACACGCCATTGTTGTTGTTGTCCTGAAACGGCTCCGCGGCGATATAGCCGAACTGGCCGAAGCTCTTGCGCGACGAGGTGCCCGTCGCCGTCCTGGCGACGCCGACGACCTGGCTCATCACCCGCTGGTCCAGCGTCGTGCCCGCATTCGCCGAGGCATTGTTCTGGATCGTGCCGTCGCGCCCCGCCTTTTGCACCGCGCCGGTCAGCACCGCCTGCAGATAGGCCTGATAGGCGATGTCGCCCAGACCCATGATCAGCAGCAGCATAACCGGCACGACCATCGCAAATTCGATGATCGTGGCGCCGCGGGCGTCGGCTGCGAGCGTGCGCAGCCGCCGTCTCACTGGCTGATCCTCAGCATCGCCAGCCGCTGTGCGATCGTGCGGAACGCACCTTTGACCGCATCGGTGCTGCTCGCCTGGAACGCTTGGCCGGGGGACGCGCAATAGGTCAGGTCCGGGGTGATGCTCGTGCCGAGCGCGACGACGAAGATGCTGATGCCGCGCTTCTTGGCCGCATCGCATTCGATGCGGAAGCGCGCGGTGTGATTGGCATAATCCTGATTGTCGTTATTTGCGCCGCCGGTACGATTGTCCCAGTCCTCGACACCATATTGGCCATAGATCTCCCCGTTGGGCGACATGGTCCCATCGGTCATGAAGACGATGTTGCGCGACGGCGCGGGCCGTCCTGGTCGCGCGCTGGTATCTGCGGCGAACACGCCGTTGGGCGACAGCATCCGCAAGCCCCAGATCATCCCGACGTCGTGATAGGTGCCGCCCACCGCCTTGAAGTCGCTATTGTAGACGTAATCATTGACGTCCTGCGCGCTCATGACGGTCAGCCGCTGCGCCTGCATGCCGCAGGCCGTATAGGCACTGTTCGCGAGCGAATAGCCGGCGCGATAGCTGTTGCTGTTGTCGTTGGTGTTCTCGTCGGTGATATCCTGGAAACCGGTGTTGTTGCGCTGGTAGACGACATCCGGCCACAGCGGCCGCCACTTGTTCGTCGACGCCGCGGGGATGACGTCCGGGTTGAGGTCGTCGGGCAGCGCGTTCACGTCGAAGGTTGCACCCTTGGAGGTGTTGAGTTCCTCGATACAGCCCTTCCAGCCCGACGTGGACCCGTCGAACCGCGTCGGGTCGGCGACCGTGCCGCCGTTGATCGTGCCGAGCAGTTGCGAAACATCCCATTGCACCGGCTCGTAGCGCCAATAGGGGCGGAGCGGCTGTTGCCAGCCCGAACATGTCCCGCCCGACGAGGCACTCCAGCTCACGTTGTAATATTTCATCGCCTGTGGATAATTGGTGTTCCAATTGGGTCCGCTCGTCGTGAAGCCGGTCGCCGGGTAGCGCTGCGCAACGCACATCGCCTTGGGGATGTTGGAAAGCGAAAAGGGGACGGCAAGCAGCTGATAGGGGGCATAATCGCCGGGCAGCATCTTGTCGCTGCCGCCCCAGCCGACCGCGCCGATCAGCGGTGAGAGGTGGCGGCTCTGGTAGGTCCAGCTCTGCTGGAGATATTGCGCGGGGATAAGCCGGCCGACGTTGACCGCGGAGGCGTAGGGCACGAACCCGTAGCGGATGCGCGTCGACGGATCGGTGCTCGACCGCATCGTATTGTCGAAGAGCAGAACGGATTGGCGCAGCGATTCGATCTTCGAATAAGTGATCGCATTGCCCCAGCCATAGGCCGGCTTTTCCGTCGCATTGCCGCAGGTTGCCGGATCGCTGGGGTAGCAGTTCATCGAGCCGGTGATGTCGAGCACAAACATGACGTCGGCATCGCCGACATCGAATACCGCCTGGCAGGTGACCGTCAGCGTCCGCGCGCTCACCCCGAAAAATTGCATCAGCGCCATCGGCAACGTTGTCGAGGCGGTGCCGCTGACCGCATTGGCGACGCCGGCGGTGGTGTTCACCGACGCCTTGCTGGTCGAGAAACTGACGTTGCGGTTCTGATACCAGCCGGGACGGAAATTGTTGTTGAAGAAGGCGGTCGCCTGCGTCGCCGCGGCAGTTTCGAGCGGCGTCGACATCTGCGTGTCGATCATCGCCTTGCGCCCGGCGAGCACGCCGGCGTCGCAGGCCTGCTGAAGCCGCACTTTGACGACGTACAGTCGCGCCATGTCGACCGCCGATCCGGCGAACCCGATCAAGGGGATCAACGCGGCCGCCATGATCGCCAGCGTGTTGCCGCGGATGTCGCGGCGCAGCCGGGTCAGGAGACCGGGGGAAGAGGACGACCGCGACGTGGACATGGCCTGAAATCGGCTCTCGTTTGTTCTGTTGGACATTCCCAGTTAACCGGGTGGTATGAAATCGCAGTCAAACGGCATGGTTAACGAAGATCCACGCGCCAATGGGCCGCAGGCGGCCACCGACGGCCGCGCGCTTGCGTTGCTCGTTGCCGCCGCGCCCGCGCGCCCGCCGATCGAGGCGCTCTTCGCGCTCGACAGCCGTCTTGCCGGGATCGTCCGCGCGACGCGGGAGCCGATGGTCGGGCAGATGCGGCTGACGTGGTGGCACGAGGCGCTGACCAAGCTCGATCGCGAGCCGGCGCCTGCCGAGCCGTTGCTGCGCGACGTCCAGCGGCATCTGCTGCCGGCGGGGGTGAGCGGAGCGCGGGTGGCGGGAATGATCGACGGGTGGGAGGAGTTGATCGTGTCCGATCCGCTTGCCGCGGAGACGCTGGACCGTCACGCCGAGGCGCGGGGGGGCGGTCTGTTCGCGGCGGCGGCGGTGGTGCTCGGGGGCGACACGCCGCTACTCGCACCGGCGGGGCGGGGCTGGGCGCTCGCCGATCTCGCCGGGCATTTGTCCGCGCCGGCGGCGGCCGGACTCGCAGCAGACGCCGCGCAGCGCGAGTTGTCGCAAGCTTTTTCAGCGCCTTGGCCAGCAAAGCTGCGCCCGATCGGTGTGTTGAGCCTGATCGCGCGGCTGGATGCCGCCCCCGGATCGGCACTTGCCAAGGCTATGAAGGTAGGGCGGTTTAGAATAACCGGTCGATGAACATTTGCGGTGACCGCTCGCCATGCTAGCCTCGACTTGCGGCGGGGGACTCGGCGATGCGGCGACGGCTGATGGAAGAGGTGGCGTTACTCGTCGGCTGTAGCGTCGGCCTGGTCGCGGTGCTGCACGCCGATGGACCGTCGACCGTGCCGCCCGCGGAAACCCTGCACAGGCCGGCGTGGCCGGCGACCTCGCCGGATGCCGCGGCGGCCGCGCATGCCCGGCTGGCCGCGCACGATCGTAACCGCGACGGCGTGCTGTCGCGCGACGAATATCGCGCCGCCGCGCGGGCGGCGTTCGCCCGGCTGGATGCCGATGGCGACCGCCGGCTCGATCTGGGGGAATGGGCCGATCCGCAGTTCGACGCGGCGGATCGCGATCGCTCGAGCACGATCGACGCAGGCGAATTGGGCAAATGGCTCGATCCCCGGCGCGATGTGGCGCGTGGGGCGGGGGGCCGCTGGCCGGACCCGCCGCGCGGCCTGTCGCTGGGATGAGCGAGGGCTGAGACAGAGGGGGACGTACGATGTGGCGATATTGGGCGATCGGTGCGGCGGTGCTCGCGGCGGTGGCGGGGGGCGTGATGCTGTTCGGCGGATCGGTACGACCGGCGCTGCTGCCCGCGCAGCCCGCGGTGCAGGCGGCGGCGGCGGCGCCCGTCGGGGGCACGGCCGACGCCGACCCGGTGCCCGAAGCCTCCGAGGCGACGCGCGAGCAGAAACGCTTCGCGCGCTACGACCGGGATCAGGACGGCAAGGTGACGCGCGACGAATATCTCGCCAACCGGCGCAAGGGCTTCGCCAAGCTCGACGCCAATGGCGACGGCCGGCTCGACTTCGACGAATGGGCGGCCAAGGCGACCGCCAAGTTCGTCGCCGCGGACCATGACAAATCCGGCGCGATGGACGCCGCCGAATTCGCCACCACCGCGGTCAAGCGGAAGCCATCGTCCCGGCCGAAATGTCCGCCGGCTGCGGCGCCGGCGGAGGAGAGTTGAGCCAGCCGGCGAAGGCGGCGCGCGCGCGATCGGTATACATGCGCTTGCGGTCGGCCTTCTTGGTGCGGCCGGGGATCGGCGGCATCAGCCCGAAATTGACGTTCATCGGCTGATAGGTCTCGGCCTCCGCACCGCCGGTGATGTGACCGAGCAAGGCGCCGAGCGCCGTCTCCACCGGCGGCGGTGCGAGCGTCTTGCCCGCCAGTTCCGCCGCGGCGAAGCGGCCGGCGAGCAGGCCGATCGCGGCGCTTTCGATATAGCCTTCGCAGCCGGTGATCTGGCCGGCGAAGCGCAGGTTCGGGCGGCTCTTCAGCCGCAGCGTCGGGTCGAGCAGCTCGGGCGAGCGGATGAAGGTGTTACGGTGCAGACCGCCGAGCCGTGCGAAGTCCGCATTCTGCAGGCCGGGGATGGTGCGGAACAGCCGGACCTGTTCGGCGTGCTTGAGCTTGGTCTGGAACCCGACGATGTTCCACAACGTGCCCTGCGCATTGTCCTGGCGGAGCTGGACCACCGCATAGGGCCAGCGGCCGGTGCGGGGATTGTCGAGCCCGACCGGCTTCATCGGGCCGTAGCGCAAAGTGTCGAGCCCGCGCTCGGCCATCACCTCGATCGGCATGCAGCCCTCGAAATAGGGCGTGTCCTTTTCCCAATCCTTGAACTCGGTCTTCTCGCCGGCGATCAGCGCGGCGTGGAAGGCGAGATATTGCTCCTTGTCCATCGGGCAGTTGATGTAATCGGCCTCGCCCTTGTCCCAGCGCGACGCCTTCCAAGCGACGTCCATGTCGATCGTGTCGGCGTGGACGATGGGGGCGAGCGCATCGAAGAAGGCGAGCGCCTCCGCCCCCGTCGCGCCGCCGATCGCCTGCGCCAAGCCCGCTGCGGTCAGCGGCCCGGTGGCGAGGATCGCCGGCCCTTCCGGCAGCGTGTCGACCCGCTCGCGCACGAGCGTGACGTTGGGATGATCGGCGAGCGCCGCGGTGACGCCGGCGGAATAGCCGTCGCGGTCGACCGCCAGCGCCGACCCGGCGGGAACGCGATGCGCGTCCGCCTGGCGCATGATCAGCGACCCCATTGCGCGCATCTCCTGGTGGAGCAGGCCGACCGCATTGGCCTCCGCATCGTCCGAGCGGAAGCTGTTCGAGCAGACGAGTTCGGCGAGATGGTCGGTCTGATGCGCGGGGGTGCGCTCGCCCGAGCCGCGCATCTCCGACAGGCGGACGCGATAACCCGCCTCGGCGAGTTGCCAGGCGGCTTCCGAACCGGCGAGGCCGCCGCCGACGATATGGATATCATGGGTCATATGGGTGCCTTAGGCCGCACCGCGGCGGCGGGCAACGCGGCGGTCGGCTCGTGCGTTCGGCCGGCATGACCACGATCTACACCATCGGCTATGAAGCCACGACGATGGCCGACTTCCTCGCCGCTTTGCACCGTGCGGGGGTGAAAAGGGTGATCGACGTGCGCGCGCTGCCGTTGTCGCGGCGGCCCGGCTTCTCGAAATCCTCGCTCGCCGCCAGCCTCGCCGAGGCGGGGATCGCCTATGTCCACCTCAAGGCGCTCGGCACCCCCAAGCGCGGGCGCGACGCCGCCAAGAAGGGCGACGTGGCGACGCTGGAGGCGGTCTATGAGGAGCAACTCGAACTGCCCGAGGCGCAGGCGGCCGCCGCCATCATGCTGGGATTGGCTGCGGAGACGCCGAGCGCGCTGCTCTGCTTCGAGCGCGACCCGAAACATTGCCATCGTACGCTGCTGCTCGATGCGGTCGGCGAGGGGGCGGAGGTTGTCGACCTGTATACATGAGCGGCGGTTTTTGCCGCCGTTGGCACTGAGCTTGTCGAAGTGTCTTGAGACTCACTTGCCCTTCGACAGGCTCAGGGCGAACGGCGTGATGGTAGGACCGTTCACACCTTGCCGGGCATCGGCTCCCCCAGCCGCCGGACGCGCCGGATGCGTGGTTCGCGGTCGATCTCCGCCTCGGCGCGGATCGACTGGCGCAGTTCGTCGCGCTTCTCGTGGATCGAGGCGATCACCGGTCCCATCGCGACGCCGAGGTCGACCAGCACCGCCTCGGACAATTGCAGCGAGCTTTCCAGCGTTTCGGGCACCGCGTCGGTGACGCCGGCGCGATAGAGTTCAGCTGCGTGGCGCGGATCGCGGGCGCGGGCGATGATCGGCAGATCGGGGGCGAGCGCGCGCATCCGCCGGGTGAGCTGCACGGTCAGCACCGGATCGTCCATCGTCAGGATCAGCGCGCGGGCGCGGGCGAGGTCGAGCCGTTCGACCCAATCGCCGCGCGCGATATCGCCGAACAGCACCGGATGGCCGCTGCGCCGCGCCTCGGCGACGGTGTCGATATCCGCCTCGACCGCGATATAGCGCTGGCCGTGGACCGCGAGCATGTCGGACACCATCCGCCCGACGCGGCCGAAGCCGATCACCACCGCACCCGGCCCCTCGCCGAGCGCGTCCTCGGGCAGGCCGTCGCCGGGGGTGAAGCGGTCGATCCCGCGCGACAATCGCTGGCCCGCCTTGGCGAGCAGCGGCGTGATCGTCAGGCCGATCGCGGTCACCGTCTGCCAGAAGGCGGCGGTCGACGGCAGGATGAGCTGCGCCTGCGCCGCGGTGGCGAGCACGATCAGCGTCGTCTCCGACGGGCTGCCCATCAGCAGCCCGGTCTCGGCGGCGATACCGCGCCCGGTCTGCGCGACGCGGAGCAGCAGATAGGTGACGACCGCCTTGACCCCGACAACCGCCACCACCGCGCCGAGCAGCGACGGCCAATTGGCCAGCACCTCGCGCAGGTTGACGCTCATCCCGACGGTGATCAGGAACACGCCGAGCGCGAGGCCCTTGAAGGGCGCGGTCATCACCTCGACCTCGGTGTGGTATTCGGTCTCGGCGATCAGCAGCCCGGCGAGCAGCGCGCCGACGATCGGCGACAGGCCGGCGGCGGTGGTCGCGACGCTGGCGGTGATGACGACGAGCAGCGAGGCGGCGAGGAAGAGTTCCGGGCTCTTGGTGCGCGCCGCCTGTGCGAACAGGCGCGGCAGCACCAGCCGGCCGCCGAGGTACATCACCACCACCGTCGCCAGCCCGCGCAACGCGACGCCGGCGATGCCGACCCAGCCGTCGGGGCTGGCGGTCGGCGCCATCGCGCCGAGCGCGAAGATGATCGGCACCAGCGCCAGATCCTCGAACAGCAGCATCGCGAAGGCGGCGCGGCCGACCGGGCTGGTCGTGCCGACGAGCGGCAGCACCAATGCGGTCGAGGACAGCGCCAGCGCGAGGCCGAGGCCGGCGGCGCCGCCCCAATCCTGGCCGAGCAGATGCACCGCCACCGCGATCAGCGCCGCCGAGCCGATCAGCTCGGCCGGGCCGGTGCCGAACACCTGCGCGCGCATCGACCACAAGCGCCTGAACGAGAGTTCGAGCCCGATCGAGAACAGCAGCAGCACGATGCCGAATTCGGCGAACGGCTCGATCGAATGCGGGTTGGAGATGGTGAGGTAATAGAGCCACGGCGCGCGGCCGGTCAGCGCGCCGAGCCCGTCGGGGCCGACGAGCATGCCGACGAGGATGAAGCCGATGATCGGGCTGACCCGGAAGCGCGCGAAGGCGGGGATCACCAGCCCCGCCGCCCCCAGGATCACCAGCGCGTCGCTGAAGCCCGCATTATCCAGTCCGATCGCCATAAGGGGATTGTAGGCACCAGCCGGGAAATGTCAGCCGATGATTGCGATTTCGGCGATCGCGCAGCCGGGGAGGGGATCGGTCACTTCGTTTCCGCGAACCGATAGTCCCGGAATTGCTCACGCAGCGCGGTCTTGAGCAATTTGCCCGTCGCGGTGTGCGGCAGCGTATCGACGAACGCGATCCCGTCGGGCAGCCACCATTTCGCCACCACGCCGGCGAGATGGTCGAGGATCGCGCGCGCGCTGACGTCGCTGCCCGGCTTGCGGACGACGACGAGCAGCGGCCGTTCGTCCCATTTGGGATGCGCGATGCCGATCGCCGCCGCCTCGGCGACGCCGGGGCAGCCGATCGCGGCATTTTCCAGCTCGACCGAGCTGATCCACTCGCCGCCCGATTTGATCACGTCCTTCGACCGGTCGGTGATCTGCATCGTGCCGTCGGGGTGGATCACCGCGACGTCGCCGGTGTCGAACCAGCCGTCGGCGTCGATCGCATCCGCCTCGGCGCGGAAATAGCGTTTGATCACCCACGGGCCGCGGATGTGCAGCCGCCCCGCGCTGGTGCCGTCGCGGAGCAGCGGCGTGCCGTCGTCGTCGCGCACGACCAGCTCGACGCCATAAGGCACGCTGCCCTGTTTGGTGAGCAGGTCGAGTTGGCGGTCGCGCGGCCAGCTCGGCCAGTCCGGCGGCGGTGCGGCGGCGGTGGCGACCGGGGAGGTCTCGGTCATCCCCCACAGATGCTTGACCTCGACGCCCATGTCGATCAGCCGCGCGATCATCGCGCGGGGCGCCGCCGAGCCGCCGATCGTCGCCATCCTGAGCGCGCGCGGCGTCTCGCCGGTCGCGTCGATATGCGCGAACATCGCCAGCCACACCGTCGGCACGCCCGACGAGATCGTGACGCCTTCGCGGTTCATCAGATCGCACAGCACCCTGGCGTCGTTGACCGCGGAGAAGACGAGCTTCGCCCCGGCGAGCGGTGCGGCGAACGGCGTACCCCAGGCGGCGGCGTGGAACAGCGGCACGACCGGCAGCAGCACCGCCGCCGACGACAGGCCGAGCACCGCGGGCGAGGCGACGAGCAGCGCGTGGAGCAGGATCGACCGGTGGTCGTAGAGCACGCCCTTGGGATGGCCGGTGGTGCCGCTGGTGTAGCAGAGCATGCAGGCTTCGCGCTCCGATCCGGTGACCCAGGCATAATCGCCGTCCTCGGGCGCGATCAGCGCGGCGACGCCGTCGGCGCCGTCGCTGTCCATCACCACATAACGGTCGATGCTGGTCCATCGCGCGCGCAGCCGGTCCACGATCGGCTGGAAGGCGCGATCGTAGAGCAACACGCGATCCTCGGCATGGTTGGCGATATAGACGAGCTGGTCGTCGAACAGCCGCGGGTTGATCGTGTGAATCACCGCGCCCATGCCGATCGTCGCATACCAGGCGGCGAGATGGTTGCCGTGGTTCATCGCCAGCGTCGCCACCCGCTCGCCGGGCCGCACCCCGAGCCGTTCGAGCGCCTGTGCCAGCCGCTTGGCGTCGTGCGACAGGGTGCGCCAGTCGCTGCGCGTCTCGCTGCCGTCGGCCCAGTGCGTGACGATCGAGCGGGTCGGGTGCTCGCGCGCGGCGTGATCGATCAGGGTCGATACCCGCAGCTCGAAATCCTGCATCCCGCCGAGCATCGATTCGTCCTTTCCCATGGCGCGCGGGGGTCATCCCACATCGGACCGAACCATACCGCAGGAAGGAGGTGAGGCAAGCTCACGAGCCGTGACGAAGGATTGCTCGCTTATTCCTCCCCCGCCAGGGGGAGGTGGCAGCGCGGAGCGCTGACGGAGGGGGAGGAAAGGTTGGGAGCCTCGCAATTTAGCTCCCACCCTGTCCTCCCCCTCCACCATTCAGCTTACGCCGAATGGTCCCCCTCCCCCTTGCGGGGGAGGATTATGTCATGGGTCGAACGGCATTTGCTCTGCAAGCGTGAGCATTCCCGAATGCCTCCGCCTCAGTTCCCCGTCACCGTCCGCGATTGCGGGCTCACGCTGCCGTTGACCGCGATCGCGGTGTTGCTCGGGCGTCCCGCGATGCGGACCGCCGCGGCGCCGGGCAGGCCGGGGAAGCGCGGCCAGAGGCCCTGCGCCAGCGCGGAGCGGCTGACCGATGCCTTGCGGCCGCCCTGCGCCTCGTACATCCAGTAATTGCGCAGCACCGTCGTGACATAGCCGCGCGTCTCCCAATACGGGATGCTCTCGATATAGAGCAGCGGATCGCCGTTATCGTGGACGATCGCGTTCCAGTCGCCGACCGGGCGGGGCCCCGCATTATAGGCGGCGATCACCTTGGGCAGCAGCCCGCCGGTCACCCCGGCCATGTCGCGCAGCCGTTCGAGATGGCGCTGGCCGATATCCATGTTGGTGGCGGGCTTGGTCAGCGCGGTCTTGTCGAGCGGCAGGCCGCGTTCGCGCGAATAATCGGTCGCGGCGGCGGGCATGATCTGCATCAGGCCGTACGCGCCCGCCGGGCTCACCACCTTGTTGCGGAAGCCGCTTTCTTCCAGCGTGTGCGCGTAGACGAGCGCCTTGTCGACGCGCCAGCCGCTCGACGGCGTCCAGTTCGGCGTCGGATAGCGCGCTTCGGCGGTGGCGACGACGCCCTGCGGGCAATTGTGCGCGAGCCACACCGTGGTCGCGGGCAGGCTCAGCGCCTCGGCAACGCGGACGAGGCTGCCGAACTCCGACGGGTCGCCGATCCGCGCCTGCTGGCGCACGACGGTGTCGGCGAGGTCGGTCTCGCCAATCTCGGCGAGCGCGGCGGCGACGCGGATGTTGGGCCGCTTGTCGAGCCGCGCCCAGTCGGCGGCGACGATCTGCGTCGACGGCTTGCCCTTGTCCTTGATCAGCAGCGCCTGGCGCGACAATTGGCCGTAGAAGCTCTCGGAGAATTGCGCCGCGGATTGCAGCCGCGCCTGCACCTTGTCGGGCCGGCCGCAGACCATGTCGGCGCGCGACGTCCAATACAGCGCGGCGGCGCGCAGATCGACGTCGGTCGCGCGCGCGGCGACGCCCTCGAAGCCGCTTTCCGCCGCGGCGCAATCGTTCTGCCGCCAGGCGGCGAGCGCGCCGGTCCAGCGGCCCTGCACCGCCCAGTCGCCATAGCCGGCGGCGGCCTTCGCCGCCATCGCCCGCGTGTTCACGTCGTCACCGGTGAGGAAATACATCCAGGCGACCTTCGCCTGCCATTCGGTCTGCGCCTCGACGGTGAGGCCCGGCGTCGTCTCCAGCAGCGCCTGCGCCTCCGCCCCCATGTCGGCCTTGACGAACGGCTGCATCTTGAGCGCCAGTTCGGCGGCGATCTCGTCGCTCTTGGTGGCCTTGGCGCGGACGCGGCGGGGGGCGCCGTCCTGCCAGATCAGCCGCTGCGCCTGCGGCAGCGGCGGCAGCTCGACCGCGCCGCGCGCCTTGGCGAGGCGGGCGAGCGATTCGGCCTCGGGCAGCTCGGGCGCTTCGTTGAGCAGCGCGACGAGCGGTTCCAGCTCGACCCGCGGCGAGCCCTTGGCGGTGAACAATTCGGCACGCGCGATGGCATGTAGCGGGCCGGGCTTCATCGCGTCGAGGCCGAGCTGCGCGTCCTGCCATTTGCCGTCGCGGATCGCCTGGAACACCGCGCGATAGCCGTCGCGCTGCACCGTATCGAGCTGATCGGGAATGCGATCGGCGGGCGCGGCGGCGGCGGGCAGCCTGGCGTCGCCGGCGGGTTCGGACGGCCCGGCGGCATGCGCGGCGGCGGGCAGCGCGATCAGCGCCAGGGTCAGCGCGAGCGTGCGGGTCATGTGGGCAGGTTTCCCATCAGCAATTGCAGATCCTTCCAGGCCTCCGCCTTTGCCACGGGCTTCTCGAGCAGGAAGCGCGGGTGAAAGCTGGCGACGACCCCGGTCTCTCCGCTCTTATGGTTAAATGAATGCAAAGACCCGCGCGTCCCCGGCATTTCCGCCCCCAGAATGGCACGGCTCGCCGCATTGCCGAGCAGCAGCAGCCGTTTTGGCGCGACCAGGCCGATATGGTGCTTCGAAATGTCGGACAGCCGCGTCTCGGTATCGCGCGGCATCCGCCCGGCAACGGGCCGTTTGGCGCACACCGCGGCAAGGTGGATCGTCTCGCGCGACAGGCCGATCGCGGCGAGCATCCGGTCGAACAGGACGCCGGCCGCACCGCTGAGCAACGTGCCCGCCTCGCCGTCGTCCTTATCGGGGCAGTCGACCAGGACCATGATCGCGGCGTCGGGCGGGCCGCTGGCGGCGATCGACACGCCGCGCCACTCGACCTCGGGTACCGCGTCGCCCAGCCGCCACGCGATGAAATCGACGAGCGCGTCGGGCATCGTCGCGGCGGCGGGGGCGGCCGGCACCGCGGCGGCGGTGGCTGCGGCGGCGAAGGCGGCGGGCGCCGGCATCGGCTGGCTCAGCCAGTCGCGCGGAACGTCCTCGACGAGCGTGTCGACGCCCGCCTCCTGCCACCAGTCGAGCGCGCTGCCGACGCTGCTCATCCAGTCGATATGCTGATCGGCCCCCACATTATTCCTTTTTGTTGCGACGATCCTTCTCCAGGTTGACGTTTGCGTCAACTTGTCCGATCGCGGGCCGGAGACGAGCCGTTGTCGTCGTGCGCCTGAACGCTTTTGCCGCCGCCGACAACATACAAGCGTGACGCACCGCGGATGGTGCCGGGAGTGGAATGATGTCGACACGCGAATCGATGCCCTATGACGTGGTGATCGTCGGCGCCGGCCCGGCGGGCCTGTCGGCGGCGATCCGCTTCAAACAGGTCGCGGCCGAACAGGGCGCGGACCTGTCGGTCTGCGTGCTGGAGAAAGGCTCGGAGGTCGGCGCGCACATCCTGTCGGGCGCGGTGATCGATCCGCGCAGTCTCGACGAGCTGCTGCCGAACTGGCGCGAGGACGGCTGTCCGCTCGCCGAGGTGC
This sequence comes from Sphingomonas sp. CD22, assembly GCF_034556155.1. Classification (NCBI taxonomy): domain Bacteria; kingdom Pseudomonadati; phylum Pseudomonadota; class Alphaproteobacteria; order Sphingomonadales; family Sphingomonadaceae; genus Sphingomonas; species Sphingomonas sp. CD22. Next base: position 585,213 of record NZ_JAYDYX010000001.1, read on the forward strand.
CGGTGACCGAGAACCATCATTGGGTGCTCACCGCGACCAAGAAGCGCAACCTGCCCGAATTCCTCACCCCGCCGTTCATGCACAACAAGGGGGCCTATACCGGCAGCCTCGGCAATCTGTGCCGCTGGCTGGCGGGCAAGGCCGAGGAACTGGGCGTCGAGATCTTCCCGGGCTTCGCCGCGGCGGAGATCCTGTTCGACGAACAGGGCAGGGTGAAGGGCGTCGCCACCGGCGACATGGGCGTCGCGCGCGACGGCACGCACAAATCCGATTATACCCCCGGCCTCGAACTCCACGCCAAATACACCTTCTTCGCCGAAGGCGTGCGCGGTCACCTCACCAAGGAGGCGATCCGCACCTTCGATCTGGCGAAGGACGCGCAGCCGCAGGTCTATGGCCTCGGCATCAAGGAATTGTGGGACATCGATCCCGCGCTGCACAGCCCCGGCCGCGTCATCCACACGCAGGGCTGGCCGCTCGGCGACGACGCCAACGGCGGAAGCTGGCTCTATCATCAGGCGAACGGGCAGGTCAGCCTCGGCTTCGTCACCTGGCTCAATTATACCAATCCCTATCTGTCGCCCTTCCAGGAGATGCAGAAGTGGAAGACGCATCCGGAGATCGCCGCGATCCTCAAGGGCGGCAAGCGCGTCTCTTATGGCGCGCGCGCGATCAACGACGGCGGGTTGCAGTCGATCCCGAAGCTGGTCTTCCCCGGCGGCGCGCTCATCGGCTGTTCGGCGGGTTTCCTCAACGTGCCGCGGCTCAAGGGCACGCATGGCGCGATGAAGTCGGGCATGATGGCCGCCGAGGCCGCGGTCGCGGCGATCCTGTCGCAGCGCGAGCACGACGAACTCGCCGCCTATCCGGCGGCATTCGAGACGTCGTGGCTGCACAAGGAGCTGTCGGTCGTCCGCAACGTCGTGCCGTTGGTCAAGAAGTTCGGCGACTTCCTCGGCTCGGGCCTTGCCGGCGTGACGATGTGGCTCGAACATTTCGGGCTCAGGATGCCGTTCACGATGAAGCATCATCCCGATCACGAGAGCCTGTGGCGCAAGGATCTGGTCAAGCCGCCGGTCTATCCCAAGCCCGACGGCGTGCTGACCTTCGACCGCCTCTCCTCGGTGTTCCTGTCGAACACCAACCACGAGGAGGACCAGCCGGTCCATCTGACGCTCAAGGACCCCAACGTGCCGGTCGAATACGACCTGCCGCTCTACGACGAACCCGCGCAACGCTATTGCCCGGCCGGCGTTTACGAGATCGTGGGCCAGGACACCGGTGATCCCAAGTTCGTGATCAACGCGCAGAACTGCGTCCACTGCAAGACGTGCGACATCAAGGACCCGACCCAGAACATCAATTGGGTGGTGCCGGAGGGTGGTGGAGGCCCCAATTATCCCAACATGTAAACGCCTGTTCCTCGCGTCGCTGCTCAGCCTCGGCGCGGTCCTTCCGGCGGCGGCCGACACCGGCCACCTCGCCGAATATCTGAAGGCCGGCGCCGCCGATGCCGACGGCCGGGTCGATATCGCCGCCGCCGGCTACGCCCGCGCGCTCGCCGCCGCGCCGGCGAGCACCGCGATCGCGCTGCGCGCCTATCGCGAGGCGCTGGCGGCGGGCGATGTCGCGCTCGCCACCCGCGCCGCCGCGGTGCTGCGCGGCCGGCCGGAGGCGCCCGCCGAACTGCCGCTGCTGCCGCTCGCCGTCGCGGCGGCGAAACAGGACTTCGCCGGCGCGAGCGCAGCGACCGATGCGCTCGCTTCGACGCCGCTGGCGGTGCTGGTCCCGTCGCTGCGTGGATGGATCGCCTTCGCGCAAGGCAACGATCCCGCGCCGCAGATCGCGCGGGCGGGCAAGGACCCGGTCAGCCAGCGGCTCGCCGCCGAGACCGCGGCGCTGCTCCAGATCGCGCGCGGCGACACCGCACAGGGGCTCGCCACCGTCCAGGCGCTGCGCGAGACCGGATCGCCGGTCGACCTGCGCCTGTCCGCGGGGCAGTTGCTGTTCGGCCGCGGCGAAACGGATCGCGCGCGCGCGCTGCTCGCCGGCGGCGATCCGGTATTCGCGGCGGTCCGCGCGGGCGATGCCGCGCAGCCGACGCTGGGGTTCGGCGTGTCGCGGCTGCTCGGCCGGATCGCCGGCGACCTCGCCGATCAGGACGCGCCCGATCTGTCGATCGCGCTCGCGCGCACCGCGGTGATCGCCTGGCCCGCCAACGACCGCGCCCGGCTGCTGCTCGCCGCCGCACTCGCCAAGGACAAGGCGATCCCGCGCGCGCTGGCGACGCTCGACGGCATCGGCCCCGCCAGCGCCTATGCCTCGACCGCCGCCGCGACGCGGATCAGCATCCTCACCACCGCCGGCCGCCCCGACGACGCGCTGGCGCTCGCCCGCAGCGGTGCCGAGCGGGCAGGGGCGGGGGAAAGCGACTGGCAGACCTACGCCGACCAGCTCAGCGCGATGAACCGCCATCGCGAGGCGGCGGACTGGTATCGCCGCGTCGTCGACGCCGATCCGACCGCGTGGAGCGCCTGGCTGCAATATGGCGGCGCGCTCGAACAGGCGGGCAATTGGCCGGCGGGGCGCATCGCGTTGCAGAAGGCGGTGGCGATCGCGCCGCGCGAACCGCTCGCGCTCAATTATCTCGGCTACGCGCAGGCGGAGCGGCGCGTCGACGTGCCGCAGTCCATCGCGATGCTCGAACGCGCGCATGCGTTGAAGCCCGACGATGCCTCGATCGCCGATTCGCTCGGCTGGGCCTATTTCATCGGTGGCGACGTCACCCGCGCGCAGCCGCTGATCGAAAGCGCCGCCGCGGGCGATCCGATCAACGCCGAGATCGGCGAGCATCTCGGCGACCTCTATTGGACGCGCGGCCGCCGCTACGAGGCGCGCTACGCCTGGCGTGCCGCGGCGCTGACCGCCTCGGCCGACGATGCGACGCGGCTCGCCGCCAAGGCCGCGCAGGGATTGCCGCGCAAATGATCGTCGAGCCCGCGCCCGCGAAGATCAACCTCGCGCTCCACGTCCGTCGCCGCCGCCCGGACGGCTATCACGATCTGGCGACGCTGTTCGTCTTCGCCGCCGACGGCGACACCGTGACCGTGGTGCCTGACGTGACCGACCGGTTCGCGATCACCGGGCCGTTCGCCGCGGCGCTCGCCGGCGCCCCGGATGCTGACAATCTGGTGATTCGCGCCGCGCATGCCTTTCGCGCGGCATTCGATATCGCGCAGCCGCATGCGATCACGCTCGACAAGCATCTGCCGATCGCCTCGGGGATCGGTGGCGGCTCGGCCGATGCCGCGGCGACGCTGCGTGCGCTCGCCGGGCTCCATGGCATCGCGCCCGACGACCCGCGGCTGTTCGTCATCGCCGAGGGCCTGGGTGCGGACGTCCCCGCCTGCCTGCTCGGCCGCGCGACGCTCGGCACGGGCAAGGGCGAGGCGCTGCTGCCGGTCGACGGCCTGGCGGGGATGCCGCTGCTGCTGGTCAATCCCGGGGTCGCGGTGAGCACCGCGGCGGTGTTCGGCCGCTGGGATGGCGTGGATCGCGGCGGCATCGCCGCCGACGGCGATCTGCTCGCGCGGGCGCTGGCGGGGCGCAACGACCTGCAGGCGCCGGCGGTGGCGATCGCGCCGGCGATCGCCGCGGTGCTGGCGTTGCTCGATGCGGCGGCGGGCGTGCGGCTGGCGCGCATGTCGGGCAGCGGCGCGACCTGCTTCGCGCTGTTCGAGTCGGTCGAGGCACGCGATACGGCGGCGAAACACGCGTCGTCGCGCGGCTGGTGGACGCTGGCGACGATCCTGACCTGAATTCAGGCTTCGGGAAGCGGGGCGGCGATCCGATAAAGGATCACAATCCCGTCGTTCCCCTCTTGTTCCGCAGGAACAAACGTCGTACATAGCGAAACAGACGCGTTGCCCCGGCGACGCGCTTGCTCTAGCGAGGAACCTCCCGATGGCCGCCAATCTGAAAGTGATCGACACCGGCATGGCAACCGCATCCACCGACCGGCAGAAGGCGCTCGACGCCGCGCTGGCCCAGATCGACCGCGCCTTCGGCAAGGGCTCGGCGATGAAGCTCGGCGCGAAACAGTCGATGGAGGTCGAGACGATCTCGACCGGCTCGCTCGGTCTCGACATCGCGCTCGGCGTCGGCGGCCTGCCGCGCGGCCGCGTGATCGAGGTCTATGGCCCCGAATCGTCGGGCAAGACGACGCTCGCGCTGCACGTCATCGCCGAGGCGCAGAAGGGCGGCGGCACCGCCGCCTTCGTCGACGCCGAACATGCGCTCGATCCCGTTTATGCCAAGAAGCTCGGCGTCAACATCGACGAGCTGATCGTGTCGCAGCCCGACACCGGCGAACAGGCGCTCGAGATCGTCGACACGCTCGTCCGCTCGAACGCGATCGACGTGCTGGTGGTCGATTCGGTCGCCGCACTCGTGCCGCGCGCGGAGATCGAGGGCGAGATGGGCGACAGCCATGTCGGCCTGCAGGCCCGTCTGATGTCGCAGTCGCTGCGCAAGCTGACCGGTTCGATCAGCCGCTCGCGCTGCATGGTGATCTTCATCAACCAGCTGCGCATGAAGATCGGCGTGATGTACGGCAACCCGGAGACGACGACGGGCGGCAACGCGCTGAAATTCTACGCCTCGGTCCGTCTCGACATCCGCCGCACCGGCGCGATCAAGGACAAGGAAGAGGTAACCGGCAACGCCACCCGCGTCAAGGTCGTCAAGAACAAGGTCGCGCCGCCGTTCAAGCAGGTCGAGTTCGACATCATGTACGGCGAGGGCATCTCCAAGATCGGCGAGATCCTCGATCTCGGCGTCAAGGCGGGGCTGGTCGAAAAATCGGGTGCCTGGTTCAGCTACGACAGCGTCCGCATCGGCCAGGGTCGCGAGAATTCGAAGACCTATCTGCGCGAACATCCCGAAATGGCCGACCGCCTCGAAAAGGCGATCCGCCAGCGCACCGAAAAGGTCGCCGAAGAGATGATGGCCGGTCCGGAAGCCGACGACGACATCTGATGCCGGCGTTCCGCCAGACGCTTCGCAGGGAACTCGCCGGTAACGGCGGGTTCTTTTGCGTCGGGGATACCGGGCAATGATCCAAGAATGGAAACGATGAACCCGGATCGTTTCCATTAAGGTGTCCAACTTGTCCATGTTGCCGGTCGCGACGGGGTCGCACATCGGCAGCGGCCGGAAAGGAGTTCGTCCCAGTGACCACCGCTTTGGATTGGAGCGCGCGTGTCGGCACCGTCTGGGCGGAGGAATGGCGCAACACCGACCGGGCCTTCGCCGGCCTCGCTCCTTATCTTGACGCCGCGATCCGCGCCGCGGCGCCCGCCGGCCCGTTCGCCGCGCTCGACATCGGCTGCGGCGCCGGCGCCACCGCCGCCGCGCTCGCCGCCGCCCGACCGGACGCGCACGTCACCGGCGCCGACCTGTCGGCGGACCTGCTTGCCGTCGCCGAGGCGCGTCATCGGCACGCCAATCTCGCCTTCCGCATCGGCGACGCGCTCGACACCGCCGCCGCTCTCGCGCCGCTCGACCTGCTCGTCTCGCGCCACGGCGTCATGTTCTTCGCCGATCCCGTTGCCGCCTTCGCCCGGCTACGGGGTGCGACCCGCTCCGGGGGCCGGATCGTGTTCAGCTGCTTCGCCGCGGTTGCCGACAATCCCTGGGCGACACTGGTCACCCCCGCGGCCGAAGGCGCATCCGGTTATGTCCCCGGCCCGTTCGCGTTCGCCGATCGCGATCGATGCGCCGCTATCCTCGCCAAGGCCGGCTGGGCCGAGGCGACGCCGACGCTGGTCCGTTTCGCCTATCGCGTCGGCGAGGGCGACGATCCCGTCGAGGATGCCGTCGCCTTCCTGACCCGCATCGGCCCCGCCGCCTCGCGGTTGCGCGACGCCGCCCCGGCAGACCGCCCGGCGCTCCTCGCCCGCCTGCGCGCGGCGCTGGCGGCGCAACGAAATGGCAGCGTCGTGGATTTCCCTGCTGCGGCATGGCTATGGACCGCCCGCGCGACAGGGGAGACAATATGATCATCGTCCACCATCTCGAGAACAGCCGCTCGCAGCGGATCCTGTGGATGCTCGAGGAGCTGGGGCTCGATTATCAGATCAAGCGATATGAACGCGATCCCAAGACGATGCTCGCGCCGCCGGAGCTGAAGCGCGTCCATCCGCTCGGCAAGTCGCCGGTGATCGAGGACCTCGACGCCGACGGCGGCCGGGTGATCGCCGAGACGGGGGCGATCGTCGAATATCTCGTCGAGAAGGCGGATGGCCGGCTCGGGCCGCCGGCGCATCGCGAATCGGTGCTGCGCTACCGGTTCTGGCTCCATTATGCCGAGGGCTCGATGATGCCGCCGCTGCTGCTCAAGCTGGTACTCGGCCGCATCCCGCTGATGGGCAAGGCGGCGGTCAAGCGCATCCAGCCGATGATCGACGTCCACCTCGACTACGTCGAATCGGAGCTGGCGCAGCGTCCGTGGTTCGCCGGCGACGTGATGACCGCCGCCGACATCATGATGAGCTTCCCGATCGAGGCGGCGCGCAGCCGCGCCGGCCTCGACGCCTCGCGCCCTGCGACGATCGCGTGGCTGGAGAAGGTCCACGCGCTGCCGGCCTATCGCGCGGCGCTGGAGAAGGGCGGCCGCTACGCCTACGCATGATGCGGGCTAGTGCCGGAAGCTGGTCGCCGCAGGTGCCGCCGGCCCCTCCGCCACCGCGGGGTCGATCGTTGCGGGTTCGCGCGGATCGAACCCGCCCTCCCATTTCGCCACCACCGACGCCGCCACCGCATTGCCGATCACGTTGGTCGCGGTCCGCCCCATGTCGAGGAAATGGTCGATCGCGAGGATCAGCAACAGGCCCGCTTCGGGGATCTTGAACACCGGCAGCACCGCGGCGATCACGACGAGGCTGGCGCGCGGAACGCCGGCGATGCCCTTGGACGAGATCATCAGGAACAACAGCATCGCGATCTGCGTGCCGAGCGGCAGGGCGATGCCATAGGCCTGCGCGATGAACAGCGACGCGAAGGTCATATAGATCATCGAGCCGTCGAGATTGAACGAATAGCCGAGCGGCAGCACGAAGCTGGCGATGCGCGGCGGCACCCCGAATTTGTCGAGCGCCTCCAGCATCCGCGGATAGGCGGCTTCCGACGAGGCGGTGGTGAACGCGACGAGCAACGGCTCGCGGACGTAGCGGATCAGATCGCGGATGCGCGGCCCGATGAACAGGAAGCCGATGCCGAGCAGGATCGCCCACAGGCACAGCAAGGCGAGGTAGAAGCTGCCCATGAAGAAGGCGAGCTGGCCGATCACGCCCGGCCCGCGCTCGGTCAGCGTCGCCGCGACCGCACAGAACACCGCGAGCGGCGCGACGCGCATGACGTAATCGGTGATCCGCAACATCACCGCGACCAACCCGTCGATCGCGCGGGTCAATGGCGCGGCGCGCTCGCCGACCGCGGTGATCGCGACGCCGACGAAGATCGAGAAGACGACGATCTGGAGGATCTCGTTGGTCGCCATCGCCTCGACCATCGAGGCGGGGACGATATGCGTGATGAACGTGTCGAGGCTGAACGCGGCGGTCGCGATGCCGGCATCGGCGGTCACCGGCGGCAGCGGCAGGTTGATGCCGACCCCCGGCCGGATCAGATTGACCAGCACCAGTCCGAGCCCGAGCGACAGCAGGCTGGCCGAGACGAACCAGCCGATCGCCTTGGCCCCGACCCGGCCGAGCGCGGAGGTGTCGCCCATCTGGGTGATGCCGCTGACCAGCGTGGCGAAGACGAGCGGCGCGATGATCATCTTGATCAGCCGCAGGAAGACGGTGGTGCCGATCGCGAAATAGCCGGCGATGCCCTTCAGCCGCGCCGCCGATGCCGGCGAACCGTCGTCGAGCCAGCCGTTGATCGCCAGTCCCACCACGACGCCGAGCAACAGGCCGATCACGATAAACAAGGTCAGCCGTTTGGCCATGCACGAAAACTCCAGGATTCGCCGTTAGGGAAGGGGATTGCGGCCGCCGGGTCAAGCGCCGTATCGCTGGCGCATGGTCTTCACGCCCTCGCGTCGTTCGCTCCTCGCCGCCGCCGCGGCGGTGCCGCTCCTGTCGTCGGGGCTGCTCCGCGCCGCCGAGCCCGATTTGTCCGCGTTGCGCGATATCACGACGGGCGCAGTGCCGATCGGCCGCGACGAGCGCGCCCGCCGTCTGGCGCGGGCACAGGCGCTGATGGCGGCGAGCGGGCTCGGCGCGGTGCTGATCGAGCCGGGCTCGTCGATGCTCTATTTCACCGGCGTGCGCTGGGGGCGCAGCGAACGGCCGACGCTGGCGATCCTGCCACGCGAGGGCGAACCGCTGATCGTCACGCCCTTCTTCGAGGAGCCGTCGGTCCGCCAGACGCTGAGCGTCCCGGCCGAGGTGCGGGTCTGGCAGGAGGACGGCAACGCGCTCGCCGTCGTCGCCGGCTGGCTGAAGGAGCGCGGGCTCGACCGGCTGCCGATCGGTATCGAGGAGACGACGCGCGTCTTCATCCCCACCGACCTCGCCCGGCTCGCCCCCGACGCGCGACAGGTCAGCGCCAACCCGGTGGTGCGCGGCTGCCGGATGATCAAGACGCCCGCCGAACTCGCGCTGATGCAGACCGCGACCGAGGTGACGCTCGCCGCCTATCGCTGGCTGGCGCCGCGGGTCGAGGCGGGGATGACCGGCAGCCAGATCGGCGCGCTGATGACCGCCGCGACCACCCGGCTCGGCGGCGATCCCGAATTCGCGCTGGCGCTGATCGGCCCCGCCGCCGCGCTGCCGCACGGCAGCCGCGAGGTGCATCGCATCGCCGCGGGCGAGATCCTGCTGATGGATTGCGGCTGCACCGTGCAGGGCTATCAATCCGACATCTCGCGCACCTGGGTGCCGCAGGGCAGCGCCACCGCTGCGCAGCGCAAGGTCTGGGATCAGGCGGCGCGCGGCCAGCAGGTCGCGCTCGCCGCGGCGCGGATCGGCGTCGCCGCGGGCAGCGTCGACGATGCGGTGCGGCACTATTATAACGGGGTCGGCTATGGCCCCGACTATAAGCTGCCCGGCCTGTCGCATCGCACCGGTCACGGCATCGGCATGGACGGGCACGAACCCGTCAACCTCGTCCGTGGCGAGACGACGCGGCTGGCGGCCGGCATGTGCTTCTCGAACGAGCCCGGCATCTACCTGCCCGGCCGGTTCGGCGTCCGGCTGGAGGATTGCTTCCACATGACCGCGGAAGGTCCGCGCTGGTTCAGTACGCCGCCCAAATCGATCGATCAGCCATTCGGATGAAGGACCAGCATATGCGGCTTTCCTGTGCTTACGCCATCGCTCTGCTGTCGCTTGCAGGACCTGCGGTCGCGGCGCAGCCGCCGGGCTTGCCCAAGCGGGTCGGGACATGCGTGTTCAGCACGGTGCGCAACGTTGCCGCGCGGCTGGAGGATGGATCGGGCCGGCCGGTGCCCGAGAGCGGAACGAGCATATCGCTCGCCAACGGCCTGTACGGCGTCTCCTACAGCCGCGTTGCGGCGGCACAGAATGCGCGGCGGGGGGATCGCGTGCTCGCCTGTCTCGTCAGTATCCCACGGCATTGCCCGCCGGGCGACGATCGCGGCCGGATCTATACGACCACCAACCTGCGCACGATGGAATCATGGACGCTGCCCGATTCGCAGCACATGTGTGGTGGCGCGTAACGACGCTTGAGGGCGGGCCATCTCTCGCCTAAGTCGCTTGGCCTATGACCTCGACCAACGACATCCGCCGCGGCTTCCTCGACTATTTCGCTAGCGCGGGCCACGCCATCGTGCCTTCGGCGCCGCTGGTGCCGCAGAACGACCCGACGCTGATGTTCGTCAACGCCGGGATGGTGCCGTTCAAGAACGTCTTCACCGGCCTCGAAAGCCGGCCCTATACGACGGCGACCAGCAGCCAGAAGTCGGTGCGCGCCGGCGGCAAGCACAACGACCTCGACAATGTCGGCTATACCGCGCGGCATCACACCTTCTTCGAGATGCTCGGCAATTTCTCGTTCGGCGATTATTTCAAGGCACAGGCGATCCACCACGCCTGGACCTTGCTGACGAGCGTCTGGGGCATCCCCGCCGAGAAGCTGACCGCGACCGTCTACCACACCGACGACGAGGCGTTCGGCCTGTGGACCAAATATCTGCCCGAAGAGCGGATCATCCGCATCGCGACCAAGGACAATTTCTGGGCGATGGGCGACAGCGGTCCGTGCGGCCCCTGTTCGGAGATCTTCTACGATCACGGCGACCATATCCCCGGCGGCCCTCCCGGCAGCCCGGACGAGGATGGCGACCGCTTCGTCGAGATCTGGAACCTCGTCTTCATGCAATATGAGCAGGAGGCCAATGAGATCGTCGGCGAGCTGCCCAAGAAGTCGATCGACACCGGCATGGGGCTGGAGCGGATCGCGGCGGTGTTGCAGGGCGTCCACGACAATTACGATACCGACACGTTCAAGGCGCTGATCGCCGCCTCGACCTCGCTGACCGGCACCGATGCCGAGGGGCCGCGGCGGGCATCGCATCGCGTCATCGCCGATCATCTGCGCTCGTCGGGATTCCTCGTCGCCGACGGCGTGCTGCCCGCCAACGAAGGCCGCGGGTACGTGTTGCGCCGGATCATGCGGCGCGCGATGCGCCACGCGCATCTGCTCGGCGCCAAGGAGCCGTTGATGCACCGGCTGGTGCCGGCGCTGGTCGCCGAGATGGGCGCCGCCTATCCCGAACTGGTCCGCGCGCAGCCGCTGATCGAGGCGACGCTGCGCCAGGAAGAGACGCAGTTCCGCAAGACGCTCGACAAGGGGCTGAAGCTGCTCGACGAAGCGACCGCGGACATGGCCGAGGGCGCGACGCTCGCCGGCGAGACCGCGTTCCGCCTCTACGACACGTTCGGCTTCCCCTACGACCTCACCGAGGACGCGCTGCGCGAGCGGGGGCTGACCGTCGACCGCGCCGGCTTCGATGCGGCGATGGCCGAGCAGAAGCGCGCGGCGCGCGCGGCATGGAAGGGCTCGGGCGCCAAGGCGTCGGACGATCTGTGGTTCGACATCGCCGAGGAAACCGGCTCGACCGAGTTCATCGGCTATGGCGCCGACGTCGGCGAGGGCGAGGTGGTCGCGCTGGTCAGGGACGGCGCGCGCGTCGATCAGGCGGCGGCCGGCGACAGCGTCGCGGTGATCGTCAACCAGACGCCTTTCTATGGAGAGAGCGGCGGGCAGGTCGGCGATACCGGTACGATCGCGACCGACGGCGGCTTGCGCGCCGCGGTGACCGAAACCTCGAAGCAATTGGGCCGCGTCTTCGTCCATCATGCGAAGGTCGAGAGCGGGTCGATCAAGGTCGGCGATGCCGTTCGCCTCCAGATCGACGTCGCGCGCCGCGCGCAGATCCGCGCCAACCATTCGGCGACGCATCTGCTGCACGAGGCGCTGCGCCAGCGGCTGGGCACGCATGTCGCGCAGAAGGGCTCGCTGGTGGCGCCCGAGCGGCTGCGCTTCGACGTATCACATCCGGTGGCGATGACTGCCGAGGAGCTGGCCGACGCCGAGGTCGCGGTCAACGCGCAGATCCGCGGTAACGGCAGCGTAACGACGCGGCTGATGACCCCCGACGAGGCGATCGCCGAGGGCGCGATGGCATTGTTCGGCGAGAAATACGGCGACGAGGTCCGCGTCGTGTCGATGGGGACCGAGGATGGCGGCAAGACCTATTCGGTCGAGCTGTGCGGCGGCACCCACGTCAATGCGCTAGGCGACATAGGCCTGTTCAAGGTCGTCGGCGAAGGTGCGGTGTCGTCGGGCGTGCGGCGCGTCGAGGCGCTGACCGGCGAGGCGGCGCGCGCCTATCTCAACGGTCGCGACGAGCGGCTGCGCGAGGCGGCGAGCGCGCTCAAGACGACGCCCGACGAGGTGCCGGCGCGGGTAATCGCGCTGCTCGACGAACGGCGCCGGCTGGAGCGTGAACTCGCCGAGGCGAAGAAGGCGATCGCGATGGGCGGCGGTGGCGGCGGTGCGGCCGCCGGGCCGGAGCAGGTCGGCGGCGTCGCCTTCATCGGCCAGGTGCTCGACGGCTTCGAGGCGAAGGGGCTGCGCGGTGCGGTCGACGATGCCAAGCAGCGGCTCGGTGGTGCGGGCGTCGCGGTGATGGTCGCGGTCAACGACGGCCGCGCCTCGATCGCGGTCGGGGTGAGCGACGATCTGGTCGGTCAGGTCAATGCGGTCGATCTGCTGCGTCGCGCGGTCGCGGTGCTCGGCGGGCAGGGCGGCGGCGGCCGGCCCGACATGGCGCAGGGTGGCGGCCCCGATGGGGCGAAAGCGGCGGACGCGATCGAGGCGATCCGCGCAGCGCTGACCGAGCAGGCGGTCGCGGCCTGAAGATCGTCTTTGCGTTGATGATGCGGCGGTGAGCCTGATGGTCGACACGAGGATCGACGTTCAGGCCTGAAGCAAGTCCTCCCCCTGGCAGGGAAGGAATTTGACCGGATGTCGATCCGGTCCAGCCGTCCTACGTCGGAAAAAAAAGGGGAGGGCGAACCCTCCCCGATCCGTTACTTCGCCGCGCCGGCGGTGGCCGCGGCGAGCTGGTCGGCGGTGATGCCGGCGACGATCTTGCCGCTCGCATCGGCGCTGAAGCCGGCGATCGGCAGCTTCACGTCGCCCTTGGCGGTGGTCAGCGTGACGAATTGCGCGTCGGCCGACTTGATCGTGCCGAGCGTCGCGCCGTTGAGCCCGGTCACCGCGGTGCCCGGCGTCAGCTTCGACTTCACCGCCGCCTGCGCCTGCGCCTGCGAGCTGGCGACCGCGGCGTCGAGATCGGCCTTGGTCATCGCCATCGCGAAGCCCTTGTCGGTCTTGCCGATCGAGGCGGGGGGCACGGGCACCTGCGCGGTGCCGGTGTTGAGGATCACCGCTTGCGGGGTGATGCTGGCGACGGTGCCGAGCGCGACGCCGGCACTGTCATAGATCGTCGCGCCCACGGTGGGCGCGCTGGCGGTGGCGGAACCGGTGGTGGTCGCAGCGGCGCCGGGGGCAGGCTGGGCTTGCTGTGCCAGAGCCGCGGCGGGCACCATCATCAGGCTGCCGATCGTCAGGGCCAGGGTACGCATTGGAATTCTCCCATCTTGGTCGTTGTGACGGGGTAACGATGGTGCTCCAAATGCGGTTCCGCCCGCCTTTCTCGGCGAGCGGAGCCTGAACCGGGATCAGCCGGCGATCGGCAATCGGACCGTCCCGTCCGCAGCACGCTCCAGCGGACCATAGGCAATGACGGTTTCGAGCAGCAGCGGCTCGTAGAGATGCGGGAAAAGCTGGCCGCCGCGCGATTCCTCCCACTTCAGCGTGTCGCCGAAGCTGCCGAGATCGACCGCGACGACGTGCAGATCACCTTGTCCGGCGAAATGCTTGTCGACCGTCCCGGTGAGCTGCGCCGCGGTCGACAAATGGATGTAGCCGTCGGCCAGGTCTACGGGCGCGCCGGCGAACTGGCGGTCCCGCTCCAGCGTGGCCATCTGCTCGGCGGTCAGCACCTTGTAGGCGGTGGTGGGACGCTCGCTCATGCCGCGTCCCCGCTCTCGCCGTCGTCGCTTTCGTCGACCCTTTCGTCCATCGTCTGCGGTCCGGTGCCGTCGTCGACCACCAGATCGTCCTCGCCCGGCAGCGCGGGGGTGCCGCCCAGTTCCTCGGCGATCACCGCCTCGGCCTCGTTCTCGGGCTCTTCCTCCTCGTCGATCCGCGCAGCCGAGACGACATGCTCGTCCTTGGCGACGCTGAACAGCGTCACGCCCTGCGTGTTGCGGCCGGTGACGCGGACGTCGCCGACCGACATGCGGATCAGCTTGGCCTGATCGGTGACCAGCATCAATTGCTCGCCCGAATGCGCCGGGAAGCTCGCCACCACCGGACCGTTGCGGCCGGCGGAGACGATGTTGGTGATGCCCTGGCCACCGCGATTGGTGCGGCGATATTCGTAGGCGGACGTGCGCTTGCCATAGCCGTTCTGGGTGACGGTGAGGATGAACTCCTCCGCCTTCTCCATCGCGTCCAGCGTCTCGGCGTCGAGCGTCGTCTCGCGTTCGCCCTCCTTCCACGGTGCGGCGCGCAGATAGGCGTCGCGCGTGTCGGTATCGAACGGCACGCCGCGCAGGATCGACAGGCTGATCACCTCGTCGCCCTCGCCGAGGCTGACGCCGCGCACGCCGGTCGAGGTGCGGCTCTGGAACTCGCGCACGTCGGTGGCGGCGAAGCGGATCGCCTTGCCGTTGCGCGTGGCGAGCAGCACGTCGTCGCTTTCGGTCAGCACCGCGACGCCGATCAATTTGTCGTCGGACCCCTCGTCGAAGCGCATCGCCAATTTGCCGTTCGACGGGATGTTGGCGAAGGCGTCCATCGCATTGCGGCGCACGGTGCCGTTGGCGGTGGCGAACATGACGTGCAGGTCGCCCCAGCGCGTCTCGTCCTCGGGCAGCGGCAGGACGGTCGAGATCGTCTCGCCCGGCGCCAGCGGCAGCAGGTTGATCATCGGCCGACCGCGCGTCGCCGGCCCGCCCTCGGGCAGGCGCCAGACCTTCTTGCGATAGACCTTGCCGAGGTTGGAGAAGAACAGCACCGGCGTGTGCGTCGAGGTGACGAACAGGCTGGTGATCGCATCCTCTTCCTTGGTCGCCATGCCGGCGCGCCCCTTGCCGCCGCGCTTCTGCGCGCGAAAGGCGTCGAGCGGCGTGCGCTTGATATAGCCCTGCACCGTGACGGTGACGACCATGTCCTCGCGCTCGATCAGATCCTCGTCGTCGATGCCGTCGGCGGCGGCGGCGATCTCGGTCCGGCGCGGCGTCGCGAAGATCGAGCGGACGTCGACCAGCTCCTCGCGCATCACTTCGTAGAGCCGCTTGCGGTTGCCGAGGATCTCGAGCAGCGCGGCGATCGAATCGGCGAGGCCCTTGAGCTCGTCGCCGATCTCGTCCCGGCCCAGCGCGGTGAGGCGATGCAGACGCAGATCGAGGATCGCGCGAACCTGCACGTCGGACAGACCATAGCTTTCGCCGACCTGGATGCCCTCGACCGCCTCGACCAGGCTGAGATAGGGGGCGATCTCGGCGACCGGCCACTCACGCGCCAGCAGCGCGGCGCGCGCCTCCGCCGGGCTCGACGAGCCGCGGATGATTCGCACCACCTCGTCGAGGTTGGTGACCGCGATCACCAGCCCGAGCAGGATATGCGCCCGGTCGCGCGCCTTGTTGAGCTCGAACTTCGAGCGGCGGGTGATGACCTGTTCGCGGAACTGGACGAACGCCTGGATGATGTCCTTGAGGTTCAGCGTCTCCGGCCGGCCGCCGCGGATCGCGAGCATGTTGGCGGGGAAGGAGCCCTGCGCCGGCGTGTGCCGCCAGAGCTGGTTGAGCACCACGTCCGGCGTCGCGTCGCGCTTGAGGTCGATGACGATGCGCACGCCCTCGCGGTTCGATTCGTCGCGGATGTCGCTGACGCCCTCGATCCGTTTGTCCTTGGCCGCCTCGGCGATCTTCTCGACCAGCGCGTTCTTGCCCTGCTGGAAGGGGATGGCGGTGAGCACGATCGAACGCCGGTCGCCGCGGCTTTCCTCGACGATGTGGCGCGAGCGCACGATGATCGAGCCGCGGCCGGTCTGATAGGCCGAGCGCGCACCCGCCTTGCCGAGGATGATCGCACCGGTGGGGAAGTCGGGGCCGGGGACGATCTCGATCAGTTCGTCGATCGAGATCGTGCCGCCGGCCATCGTCGCATCGATATAGGCGATGCAGGCGTCGACCACTTCGCCCAGATTGTGCGGCGGGATGTTGGTCGCCATGCCGACCGCGATGCCGCCCGCACCGTTGACGAGCAGATTGGGGAAGCGTGCCGGCAGGACCTGCGGCTCGCGCTCGCTGGCGTCGTAATTGGGCTGGAAATCGACGGTATCCTTGTCGAGATCCTCCATCAGGTAATTGGCGGCGCGGGCGAGGCGCGCCTCGGTGTAGCGCATCGCGGCGGGCGGATCGGGATCCATCGAGCCGAAATTGCCCTGACCGTCGATCAGCGGCAGGCGCATCGCCCAATCCTGCGTCATCCGCGCCAAGGCGTCGTAGATCGAGGTGTCGCCGTGCGGGTGGTATTTACCGATCACGTCGCCGACGATGCGCGCCGACTTGCGGTACGGGCGATTGAACAGGAAGCCGTTTTCCTGCGCCGAGAACAGGATGCGACGATGGACCGGCTTCAGCCCGTCGCGCACGTCGGGCAGCGCGCGCGCCACGATGACGCTCATCGCATAGTCGAGATAGCTCGACTTCATCTCGTCGACGATGGAAATCGTCGAAATGTCGGAGGGTTCGGCGAGGGTGGTCTCGTCGGCCAAGGCTATACGCTTTCGGATTGTTACAGAAGTGTGCCGATCTTGTAGGACCACCCGGACCGAAAGTCACGCGCGCACGCACATACGCGTGCGCGCGGGATACAGGAGTGGCGGCGCTTATTTCTTGCAGGCGGCCTTGGTGGCGTTGCCGGCCTTGCTGCAATCGTAGGTGACGGTCTTGCCGGTGCTGGTCTTGGTGGTGACCATCCGGCCCTTGGCGGCGGCGGCGGTGCGGGTCGTCGTCCGGGTCGTCGCGGTGGGGCGGCCGACCGCGGGCTTGGTGGTCGTCGTCGTGCGGCTGGTCGCCACCGTCTTGGCGGTGGTCTTCGGCGTGGCGGCCTGCGTGGCGAGCGCGGCGGAACCGCAGCACAGCGAGGCGACGGCCAGCATCGCGAAGGGCAGGGACTTGGTCATGGCATCATCTCCACCGGCGGACGCGTGGATCGCGTCGTCGTGGCGGCAAGGATGCGCGTGCCGAACTAACGCGTAAATGGCTGAAACGTGACGATTCTGTCATGTTTGCGGGCTTGCTGGCGCTTATTCTGTCGCCTTCCGGCGGGGGCAGGGAACCCTCATTCCCGCCTCACCCCGTCACCCCGGACTTGTTCCGGGGTCCACTCCGCGGCGAGGAGCGAGGCCTGAGGGGACACCATCCCCTTGCGGCCCGGTGGACCCCGGAACGAGTCCGGGGTGACGAATTTCATGGTGAAGCCGATCGAGCCTCATGCATTGGAAGCGCGGCAGGCGAGGCCAGGTGTCGCAACCACCAGAAGCCTAGGGCGCGACTTCCTTGCCCTCGAAGTCGAACAGCTTGCCGCTGTCGGTCACCGTCAGGCCGTCGATCACGTCGAGCAATTGCGACGCCGCGCGATCCGGCGTGAACAGCGTTCCCGGGCGCACGTTGCCCTGAAACGGCTTCGACAGCCCGGTGTCGACCGTGCCCGGATGCAGGCCGACGATGATCGAGCGATCGTTGCGCCGCTTCTCCTCGATGCTCAGCGTCCGCACCAATTGGTTGAGCGCGGCCTTCGCCATCCGATAGCCGTACCAGCCGCCGAGCCGGTTGTCGGAGATGCTGCCGATCCGCGCCGAAAGGACGGCGAACACCGTCCGTCCCTGTTTGGGCATCAGCGGCAGCAGATGCTTGGCGACCAGCGCCGGCCCGACCGCGTTGACGCGCAGCACCTGTTCGAGCCACGCCGGATCGAATTCGCGATAGCTTTTTTCGGGGCCGTGCTCCGCATCGTGCAGCAGACCGGTGGCGAGGATGACGAGCGACGGTGCCGGCCCGTCGGCGATCCGCGCCGCCGCGGCGGCGATGCTCGCCTCGTCGGTGATGTCGATCGGCGCGGCGCCCGACCGCGACAGTGCATGGACGCGCGCATAGGCCCCTTCGTCGGCCAGCGCCTCGTGCAGTGCGGCACCGATCCCGCCGGAGGCACCGATGACGACCGCGGCGCTCAACGCGAGAACCGCCATTGGTCATCGCCGCTCGCCGCCGCGTCATAGGCATAGCCGTCGCTGTCGAAGCCGCGCATCGCGTCGATGTCGGTGATGCGATGCTCGACCATCCAGCGTGCCATCAACCCGCGCGCCTTCTTGGCGTGGAAGCTGACGAAGCGATCGCCGTCGCGGAAATCGATCGCCACTACGCGTACGTCTGCGGGCAGGTGGCCCGCGACCCCCGCCCAATATTCCTGGCTGGCGAGGTTGAGCACGACGCGTTCGCCGTCGGCGACGACGTCCTCGGCCAGCGCCTTGCCGATGCGGTCGCCCCACCAGTCGGTCAGCTTCTTGCGTCGCGGCGCCCAGCGCGTCCCCATCTCCAGCCGATACGGGCGCATCAGGTCGAGCGGGCGCAGCATGCCGTAGAGGCCCGAGAGCAGCCGCAGATGGTCCTGCGCGAAGGGAAGCGCCTCCTCCTCCAGCGTCTTGACGTCGAAGCCGGTATAGACGTCGCCGTCGAAGGCGAAGATCGCCGGCCGTTCGGGCGCGTCCGGAAAGTCGCGGAAGCGGTCGGCGTTGAGCTTGGCCAGCGCCGGCGAGATGTGCATCAGCTCCGACAGCTTCTTCTGCGTCAGGTGCGACGCGGCGGCGGCAAGCGTCTCCGCCTCCCTGGCGAAGCGCGGCCGGGTCGGCGCGACATCGGGGATGGGCGACTCATAGTCGAGCGTCTTGGCGGGGGAGAGGACGGCGATCATCGTGCCCGCCGGTAGCCGCCCCGTGGCGCCCGTTCAATCGCCGTTCAGTGCGCATGCCGCAACCGCGGCGGGCATGGCATCGCTTGAACGGCTTGCGACGGACCGTTAAAGCCCCGCAGACGTTAGCGGCAGCGATGCCTCACTATCTGGAGAGAGAGTTAGCATGAAGACCCTTTCGAAGCTCGCGCTGGTCGCGGTGCTGGCCACCGGCGTGAGCGGCCTGGCGATCGTCGCCCCCGCGGCCGCCAAGGACAAGAAGGAAGAGCAGGCGGCTCCTGGCTTCAAGCTCAGCAAGCCGGTGCAGGCGATCGCCTTCCAGGCGCAGGAAGCCGTCAAGGCACGCAATCCCGCCACCGCCGAGCCGCTGGTCGCGCAGGTGGAGGCCGCCGCCACCACCGACGACGACAAATATATCGCCGCCGCGCTCCGCTACGATCTGGAGAACACCAAGCTCGTCATCGCGCAGGAGGCCAATCCCAAGGCGCCGCTCGACGAGACCGTGCTCGCCAAGCCGCTCGATGCGCTGATCGCCGCCAAGAACACGCCTGCCGCCGATCGCGGCAAATATCTGTTCCGTCGTGGTCAGCTCGCCTACAACAGCGGGCAATATCCGGTCGCGACCCAATATTTCACCCAGGCGAAGGCGGCCGGCTACAACAGCCCCGATTTCGATCTGCAGCTCGCCAAGGTGAAGGTGCAGGCCGGTGACACCGCCGGCGGCCTCGCCGATCTCGACCGGTTCATCACCGCTCAGAAGGCGGCGGGCCAGACCGTGCCGGAGGCTTATTACCGCTTCGGCATCGCCACCGCGAACAACAAGAAGATGGCGCCGGAAACGCTCGCCTGGATGCAGAAATACGTCTCGGCCTATCCCAATGCGCGGGTGTGGCGCGACGTCATCCTGCAATATGCCTTCGCGCAGAACAGCCTCGCCGCGCCGGACAAGGCGCAGACGGTCGATCTGTATCGCCTGCTGCGTACCGCCGGCGCGATGCCGGATCAGGCGATGTACGAGGATTATGCCAAGAACGTCTACGACCGCGGCAACCCCTATGAGGCGGCGGCGGTGCTGAAGGAGGGTATGGCCTCGGGCAAGATCCCGGCGACCAGCACCTTCTCGAAGAGCCTGCTGACCGCGGCGAACACCGCGATCAAGGCGGACGGGTCGCTGGCGAGCAGCGAGAAGACCGCGATGGCATCGAAGGACGGCAAGATCGCCGCATCGACCGCCGACGCCTATCTCGGCCAGAACAACTACGCCAAGGCGATCGAATTGTATCGCGCGGCGCTCGGCAAGGGCGGCGTCGACGCCAATGAGGTGAACACCCGCCTTGGCATCGCGCTCGCCAAGTCGGGCGACAAGGCCGGCGCGCAGGCGGCGTTCGGTGCGGTCACCGGCAATCCGCGTGCGGGCATCGCCGCGCTGTGGAACACCTGGACCCAGGTCGGCGCCACGCCCGCTACGCCCGCCACGCCGGCCTGATCGACCGGCATCGACGCAAAGAGGGGGCGGTCCGGCGACGGGCCGCCCCCTTTTCGTTCGTCGTCCGCCGTCGCGGATCAGTCGATGACGACGGGGATGCCCGAGGTCGACTTGGCGGTGCGGATGGTGAGCGAGGTCTTGACGCTGGCGACGTTCGGCGCCGGCGTCAGGTGCGTCGTCAGGATTTCCTGAAAGCTCTTCAGGTCGCTGGCGACGATCTTCAGGATGAAGTCGATCTCGCCGTTGAGCATGTGGCATTCGCGGATCTCGGGAATGTCCGCGACATGCGCCTCGAACGCGGCGAGGTCGTGCTCGGCCTGGCTGCGCAGCGAGACCATCGCGAAGACGGTGATCGGAAAGCCGAGGCTGGCGGGATCGAGGTCGGCGTGATAGCCGCGGATCACGCCTGCCTCCTCCAGCGCGCGCACGCGGCGCAGGCAGGGCGGCGCGGTCAACCCGACGCGTTCGGCCAGTTCGACATTGGTCATCCGCCCATCCTGCTGCAGGTGGGCGAGAATCTGACGATCGATCCGATCGAAGGACATTGCGTATCAAACTCCAGGAACAGGCCGGATGTAAACGGCGGCTCCCCCTAAGCATAAGAAAATTGCGGCGCAACGCAATTGTCCCACTATGCGACGTGTCGCCGGCAGCCGACAAATCGGCAGTTCCTCTCGCGTGCCCCGATCGTTAAGGGATCAGCGCGCACATCGTTCAGGTGGGGCGGTCTCCAGGAGTTGGTGTGCGTTTCGACGATAGCCTGAAAACGGTGCTTTCGGCCGACATGGAGAGTGGGTTCGGCGCGCAATCGGCGTGGCGGCAGCTGACCGACCTGATGGGGCGCGGGCGTATCCCCGCGGATGCGGCGTCGCTGGACCGGCTGCGCGAGCTGCGATCGGTGGTGCCGCTGGCGATTCGCGCCGCGAGTGCGCGCGCCTTGGCCTTCGCGCGCCCGCCCGCGGCGCTGATCGGCTTCTTCGCCGAGGATGCGATTGAGGTCGCCGCGCCGTTGCTGCGCACCGCGCAACTGGCGGATTCGGACTGGCTCGCGCTGCTTCCCCGGCTCGATTTACATGGTCGCGCCCTCCTCCGCCACCGCCGCGACCTGCCGGGCGCGGTCGAACGCGGGCTCGCCAGTTTCGGTCCGGCGGATTTCGTACTGCGCTACGATGCGCCGGCTCCGGCCAACGACCTCGCCGAGCCGGTGGCGCCGGCGGATACGGTCGCGCTCTTCCCGCAGCCCCAACCACCCGCGCCGCCGCCGCCGCCGGAACCCGATGCCGAAGGTGGTTTCCAGATCGCCGATCTCGTCGCGCGGATCGACGCCTTCCAGAAGCAGCGCGATCCCAACGAGCAGATCGCCGCGGTCGCGAGCGAGCCGCCGAGCTATTTCCATTTCGATACCGACCATCTCGGCATCATCCGCGCGGTGGATGGTGTGACGCGCGGCGCGCTGATCGGTGCCTCGCTCGCGGTCGGCTTGTCGCAGGGGGAGGTCCGCGTCGACGCGGTGATCACCGGGGCATTGCGCCAGCGCCAGCGTTTCGCCGGCGCGCGGCTCGACGTCGGCGGTCATTCGGATGCGGCGGGAGCATGGCGCGTCGCCGGCACGCCGCAATTCGATGCCGAGAGCGGGCGCTTCACCGGCTATGTCGCGATCGCCCGCCGGCCGCGCGCCGACGAGGAGGCGAGTCTCTCGCCGCGCAAGATGGTGTCCGATTCACTGCGCCAATTGGTTCATGAGCTACGCACGCCGACCAATGCGATCGCGGGCTTCGCCGAGCTGATCGAGGCACAATTGCTCGGCCCGGTCGCGCCCGTCTATCGCGAACATGCGGTGACCATCCGCCAGCAGGCGGCGAGCCTGCTCGGCGCGATCGAGGATCTCGACACCGCCGCGCGGATCGAGGGCAAGGCGCTCGATCTGCGGCCCGGCCCGGTCGCGCTCGAGCCGCTGCTGGAGCGGATCGCGCAGGACCTCGCGCCATTGGCCGCGTTGCGGGGCACGGTGCTCGATATCCACCCGATGGGCGACCATGCCGCGCTGAGCGACGATCGCGCGCTGGAGCGGCTGTTGTCGCGGTTGCTGGCGGCGCTGACCGCGGCGGCGGTGGCGGGCGAGCGGATCGATATCGCCGAGGCGCCGGCGCCCGACGGGCAGGTGGCGATCTGCTTCGCCCGGCCGCTGGCGCTGTCCGCCGATGGCGAGGAAGCGTTGCTGAGCCTCGACGGCGAGGGTGCGGGGCCGACCGATGCCGAAGGCGCGCCGCTGCTCGGCACCGGCTTCGCGTTGCGGCTGGCGCGCAATCTCGCGGTCGAGCTGGGCGGCGAATTGGTGTTCGGCGAGCATCTCCTGACGCTGCGGCTGCCCGCGGCGGTGGACGAGACGGTGGCGCAGGCGACGCATTGACCGGGCGAGGCGGCGCCGCTTCGCCGTATCGGGTGCCTGCGCCGGCGCGGGAGGCGCTGATCCGCTGGCCGGCGGCGTTCGGGCGCCGCTTCGTCGTCTTCGTCGATGTCGAGGAGGAGTTCGACTGGTCGGCGCCGCTCGATCCGGCGCATCGCGCGGTCACGGCGATGCGCGCGCTGCCCGAGGCGCATGCGCGCTTTGCGGAGCGGGGGATCGGGCCGGCCTATATGGTCGATCATCCCGTGGCGAGCGATGCGGCGGCGGTGGAGATCCTGCGCGGGGTGCTGGCGGACGGACGCGCGTCGCTGGGGGCGCAGCTTCATGCCTGGGTGACCCCGCCTTATGCGACGCCGGTGGCTGGCGACAGTTATGCAGGCAATCTGCCGCCGGCGCTGGAGGCGGGCAAGCTCGACGGCCTGACCGGTCTGCTGACCGAGGCGTTCGGGCGGCCGCCGCTCGCCTATCGCGCCGGGCGCTATGGCATCGGGCCGGCGACCGCCGGGCTGCTCGCGGATCGCGGTTATCGCGTCGAGAGTTCGATGCGGGCGCGCTACGACTATCGCAGAGACCTCGGGCCGGATTTCACGGCGGTGGGCAATGACGCGTTCCGGATCGGATCGTTGGTCGAGGTGCCGCTGACCACCGTGTTCACCGGGCGGCTGCGCCGGCAGGGTGCGGCGATCTATCCCGCGCTGGCGCGCGTGCCGCGCGGGCGGGGCGCGATGGCGCGTACGGGGCTGTTGCAGCGGGTGGCGCTGACGCCCGAGGATATGCCGATCGCCGATGCCCTGGCCGCCGTCCGCGTCGCGGTGGAGGAGGAGGGGCAGCGGCTGATCAGTTTCTCCTTCCATTCGCCGAGCCTGGTGCCCGGGCATACGCCCTATGTGCGCAGCCGCGACGATCTCGCACAATTCTGGACGTGGTGGGCATTGATGTTCGATCTGCTCGACGCGCTCGGGGTGAAGCCGGCGGACATCGACGACATCGTCGCGGCGGCGGATGCCACCTGACGCCCCGACCGGCAAAGCAATCGTCGTCGCGGCAGATGTTGCCGCAAGATTAAGATCGCGACTTCAAAGTGCAACAAACCACCTTGCTGCCGGCATCTTCCGCATTGGCCCAGTCCTGACAAGCAAGCTTTGCTTTGCGTGGGATAGGCAACCGCTATTGCTGCCTCATCGGTCGTAACGCGGGCGGTTCGTCGTGCCGCACGGTGCAATTCATCGCCTATTTGATGGTAGCGCGAACTTTTCGGATTGTGTTTTCTTCGGCTCGCTGCCAAGGGGACGGCTCACTACGTAGAGGGGAGACCATCATGGTTGCCAAGTATCTGATGGCGGCTGCTGCAGCCGCCCTGGCCGTCGCTCCGGCCGCCGCTGCTCCTGCCAACCCGGCGGCGAGCCTGTCGGTTGCCAAGTCGGTTCGCACCGGTTCGGTTTCGGCCAAGAAGAACGAGCTCGCCGGTGGCGGTCTGATCATCGCGCTCGTCGCGGCGGCTGCCGTCGTTGCTGGCATCGTGATCGTCGCCGACGACGACAATAGCGACAGCAACTAAGATCGTTCGCAGACCGGCGGTGCCCTCGCGGCGCCGTTGATCGGAACGTGACGCAAGGGGAGCTTCGGCTCCCCTTGTTGATTCTGGGGCCGGCGGGTCGACGTTTAGTGAAGTCGGAGCGCTTCGATTTCGTCACGCTGGGCTTGGCCTTTCGTCTCGCTTCTTCTCGATCGGCATCGTTAGAGGACGTAGCGGGACCCCGGATCACGTCCGGGGTGACGGATCGATGGTGTCGAGGTCGCTGCGCCAGCTTGCCAAAATGCGTCGGTCCAGTGCTTGTGACAGGCTCGTCGTGTTGGACGACATGGACAAGATGGACACCTTAATGGAAACGATCAGCCCCTCATCGTTTCCATTCTTGCACCTATGGCGTGGTCGCGATGAGAAAGAGCGTGAGCGCTGTTTGCGGACGCCTACCACTGCGACGAAGATGTAGGACAGGCCCGCGGATTGTTCTTTGGCGATCAGGGGGATGACGGCAGCTGCATCCTACTGGCGGCGCAAAGTTGCGCGAATCGCTCGATAACCGTTGCAGGCAGTATGACTATTCGAGCGGTGCCGGGGCGGCGATCGCCTTCGCTGCCCCGGTTGCTTGGCGGATCAGCGCGTCGTGGCGACCGGGCCGCCGCTCGCCTGGAACAGTGCGACGGTGTCGGTCAGCCGGGCGGCACGCGCCTGGACGAGTTGCGCACGGGCCTGCGCGTCGGCAGCGGTGGCGTTGAGCAGCGCGAGCGTGCCGACGTCGCCGAGCGCGAGCTGGCGGCGGACGTAGGTCAGCGCGCGGCCCGAGGCGTCCGCGGCGCGCGTCGCCGCATCGAGCGCGCCGGCGTCGGTGGCGAGGCCGGTGAGCGCGTCGGAGACGTCGCCGAACGCCTGCAGCACCGCGTTGCGATAGGCGGCCTTGGCGCCGTCGAGCGCCGCCTCCGCCGCGCGCTGCTGGTGTCTTAGCGCGCCGGCGTGGAAGATCGGCTGGGTGATGCCGCCGATCAGCGTCCAGAACGGATTGCCGTCCTTGAACATGTCGCCGAAGCGCTGCGCCGAGCCGCCGGCATTGCCGCTGAGCGTGATCGACGGCAGGCGCGCCGCGATCGCGGTGCGGACGTCGGCCCCGGCGCCTTCGAGCTGCGCGCGCGCCGCCAGCACGTCCGGCCGCCGCGCGACGAGGTCGGAGGGCAGCACCGCGGGCAGGTCTGCGGGCAAAGTCAGCGCCGCGAGCGAGGGCAGCGCCGGCAAGGGGGCGCCGGCGGCACGGCCGAGCAATGTCGCGATGACGACGCGCTGGTGCGCCTTCTGCCGGATCAACGGCGGCAAGGCGCCCTCGGCGGTGGCGAGCGCGGTCTGCTGCGTCGCCACGTCGGCTGCACCGATCGCGCCGAGCTGCTGGCGACGGAGCAGGCTGTTGAGGATGTCGCGGTTGACCGCGACCGCGGTCTGCGCGGCCGTGACCTGATCCGCCAAGGCGGCGCGCAGGATCACCGCCTGGACGAGGTTGGCGACAACGGTGGTGCGGGCGGCGCCGAAGCGCTGGCGCTGCACCTCCGCCGTGGCGCGCGCCGAGCGCACCCGCGAGCGGGTGCCGCCGAACAGATCGGGCGCGTAGCTGACGGTCACCTGCGCGGTGTGCAACGTGTAGAGTTGCTGCGCCTGATCGGCGACCGGTGGCGAGAGTGCGTTCGACACGCGGGCGCGTTCCGCCTGATAGCCGGCATCGACCTGTGGCAATGCGGCGCCGGCGGCGGCACCGGCCAGTTCGCGGGCCTGCCGCAGCGAGGCGTCGGCGCTGGCGATGTCGTTGTTGTGCGCGAGCGCCTCGGCGACGAGCGCGTCGAGTTGCGGGCTGGCGAAGGCGGTCCACCAATCGGCGCGCGCCGGCGCTGCGGTAAAGGTCTGCGGTGTGCCCGTCGCCGGTACGATCGGCGCCGGGGTGGCGACGGGGGGCAGCGGTGCGTGCGCGTCGAGATCATGCGGTCCGCTTGCACAGGCGGCGGTGGCGCAGGCGAGCAACAGGACGAGGGCGCGGCTCATGCCAGCACCTCCGGCCCGGCGGCATCGCCGTGCGGCGGCGCGTGGCCGACGTCGCGACCGTGCGCGCCGCGATCCTCCGGCGGGACGCGCTTCGAGAAGCGGTCGATCAGCACGGGCAGCACCAGCAGGATGAGCAGCGGCGCGAGTGCCATGCCGCCGACGACGACGAGCGCGAGCGGCTTTTGCACCTGGCTGCCGATGCCGGTCGACAGCGCGGCGGGCAGCAGGCCGATCGCCGCGACGAGGCAGGTCATCACCACCGGGCGCAGGCTGTGGCGCACCGTCGTGCCGATCGCCGCGGCGCGGTCGACGCCTTCGTCCACCGCATTGTTGAAGGTGGTGACGACGAGGATGCCGTCCATCACCGCAATGCCGAACAGCGCGACGAAGCCGATCGCCGCGGAGATGCTGAACGCGGTGCCAGTCAGCGCCAGCGCGAGCACGCCGCCGACCACCGCCATCGGGATCGCCGCGAAGGCGAGCAGGCTGTCGCGGATCGAGCCGAAATTGGCGTAGAGCAGCAGCAGCATCAGCAGCAGGCTGATCGGTACGACGATCTCCAGCCGGGCGATGGCGTTGTTGAGATTGTCGAGCTCGCCCGCCCATTCAAGGTGGTAGCCGGCGGGCAGATGGACCTTTTGCGTGATCCGCGCGCGCGCCTCGTCGACCGCGCCGCCGAGATCGCGGCCGCGCACCGAGAATTTGATCGGAATGTAGCGCTCCTGATGCTCGCGGTAGATGAACGAGGCGCCCGAGGTGAGGTGGACGTCGGCGACCTCGGACAGCGGCACCTGAATCGTGGTGTTGCTGCCGTCGGATGCGGGCGCGCCGATCGTGATGCGGCGGATCGCCTCCAGCGAATCGCGCTGTTCGGGCTTCAGCCGGACGATGATCGGGAAGTGGCGGTCGGTGCCGGCCTCGTACAGGTCGGCGGACGAGCTGCCGCCCACCGCCGCGGCGACGGTCGCGTTGACGTCGTCGGGGGTGAGGCCGTAGCGCGCGGCGCGGGCACGATCGACGTCGACGCGCACCGTCGGCTGGCCGAGCGACTGGAACACGCCGAGATCCTCGATGCCGCGAACCTGGCTCATCTGGTCCTTGATCTGGTTGGCGTATTTTTCGAGCGTCGCGAGATCGGGGCCGAACAGCTTGATCGAATTGGCGCCCTTCACGCCCGATGCGGCCTCCTCGACGTTATCCTCGATGATCTGCGAGAAGGAGAAGTCGACGCCGGGATATCGGGCGGCGAGCTTCTTCGACAATTCGGCGATCAGCGTCTCCTTGGTGACGCCGTGCGGCCATTCGTCCGCGGGCTTGAGCGGCACGAAGAATTCGGCGTTGAAGAAGCCGGTCGCGTCGGTGCCGTCGTCGGGGCGGCCGTGCGCGGAGAGCACCGCGGTCGTTTCTGGATAACCGGCGATGATGCGGCGGATGCCGTTCACCGTAGGGTCGCCCGCCTCCAGGCTGATCGAGCCGGGCAGCGTGGCGCGGATGTACATATTGCCCTCTTCGAGGTGCGGCAGGAACTCGATGCCGAGCGTGCGCACGCCGATCACCGCGATCAGCAGCATCAGCGCCGCGCCGCCCAGCGCCAGCACGCGGTTGCCGAGCGCGAAGGCGGCGGCGGGTTCGTAGGCGCGGCGCAGCTTGCCGACGATCCACGTCTCGACCTCGGACAGTTTGTCGGGGAGGAGCAGGGTGGCGAGCACCGGTGCGACGGTGAAGGTCGCGAGCAGGCCGCCGGTGATCGCATAGGCATAGGTCTTGGCCATCGGGCCGAAGATATGGCCCTCGACGCCGGTCAGCGTGAACAGCGGCAGGAAGCTGGCGATGATGATCGCGGCGGCGAAGAAGATGCCGCGGCTGACCTCGCTGCTCGCGCCGAGCACGGCGGAGAAGCGGTTGGCGAGCGTATAGTGACCGCGGCCGCTTTCGACATGGGCCGAGCGTTCGACCATGTGGCGGAAGATATTCTCGACCATGATGACGCAGGCGTCGACGACGAGGCCGAAGTCGAGCGCGCCGACCGAAAGCAGATTGGCGCTCTCCCCCTGCAGCACGAGGATCAGGATCGCGAAGGCGAGCGCGAAGGGGATGGTGGCGGCGACGATGATCGCGCTGCGCAGATTGCCGAGGAACAGCCATTGCAACGCGAAGATCAGCAGGATGCCGACGACCATATTCTCGAGCACGGTGTGGATGGTGAGGTGGATGAGGTCCGACCGGTCGTAGATGCGGTCGAGATGGACGCCGGGCGGCAGCACGCCCGAATCGTTGATGTTGGCGACCTCCTTCTGCACCGCCTGGATCGTCGGCATCGACTGGGCGCCGCGCTGCATCAGCACGATGCCCTGCACGATATCGTCCTGGTCGTTGTAGCCGGCGATGCCGAGCCGCGGGCTGTTGCCGATCGTCACCCGGGCGACGTCCTTGATCTGCACCGGCTGGCCGCCGGCGGTGCCGACGAGCACGTTCTCGATTGCCGAGGGGGTCTGGATCAGGCCGACGCCGCGGACGATCGCCGCCTGGCTGCCGAAGTTGATCGTCTGGCCGCCGACGTTGCCGTCGCTCTTTGCGATCGCGGCGAGCACCTGGCTGACGGTGACGTTGTGCGCGGCGAGCCGGTCGTTGTCGATCACCACGTCATAGGCGCGCAGCTTGCCGCCCCAGCCGGTGACGTCGATCACACCGGGGATGCGCTTGAACCGGCGTTGCAGCACCCAATCCTGCAACGTCTTGAGGTCCATCACCGAATAGCCCTTGGGCGCGCTGATCTTGTAGCGGTAGATCTCGCCGACGGGGCTCGTCGGCGATAGCGTCGGCTGCGCGCCGCCGGTGAGCGGCGGGAGCTGCGACAGGCGGTTGATCACCTGCTGCTTGGCCTGGTCGTTGGTCAGGTCGTAGCTGAACTGGATCTTGATGTCGGACAGGCCGAACAGGCTGATCGCGCGGATCGCGGTGAGGTGCGGGATGCCCGCCATGCCGACCTCGATCGGGATGGTGACGTTGCGCTCCATCTCCTCGGCGGACAGGCCCTGCGTCTGGGTGATCACCTCGACCATCGGTGGGACCGGATCGGGATAGGCCTCGATATTGAGGTTGACGAAGCCGATCACGCCGGCGGCGAGCATCGCGACGAAGACGCCGACGATGAGCAGCCGCTGGCGCAGGGCAAAAGCGACGATGCGGTTCATTCGCCGATCCCCGCCTCGTTGACGAACAGCGCGCCGGCGGTGACGATGCGCTCGCCGGGATTGAGCCCCTTGGCGATGACGACCCGGCCGTCCTGCGCGTCGCCGGCGACGACGTCGCGCGCGACGAGCAGGCCGTCGGGGCGGACCACCCAGACGCGCGCCTGATCGCCCTCGTGGATCACCGCGGCGGCGGGGACGCGGATCGCGTCGCCGGCCTGCGCACGGTGGATCTGGAAGCTGGCGAACATCTGCGGCTTGAGCGCGCCGTCGGGGTTGGGGATCGCGGCGCGCACCGGCAGGCGGTGGGTTTGCGGATCGAGCGCGGCGCCGACGAGGTCGATGCGTGCCTGGAAGCGGCGGCCAGGCAGGGCGGGGGTGGTCACCGTCGCCGAATCGCCGACGTGGATCGCCTCGGCATCGCTCTCGGCGACCTGCGCGACGAGCCAGACGCGCGAGGGATCGGTGATCGTCATCACCGGCTTGTCGCCGCCCTGGCTGACGTACTGGCCGGCGGAGACGTCGCGCGAGGCGATCAGGCCGCTGATCGGCGCGTGCAGCGTGGTGACGTCGTGGATGCCGGAGACTTCGCCGACCCCTTCGAGCTGGCGGATCTCCGCCGGGGACTTGCCGAGCACGGCGAGCTTGTCGCGCGCGGCGCCGAGCGCGGCGGCGGCGGTGCGTGCGGTCGCCTGTGCCGCGGCGAGATCGGTCTGCGCCTGCTGATAGTCCTTCTGCGCGCCGCCCGCGGTCTCGTAGATCAGCCGCTGGCGTTCGGCGGTGCGCTGTGCGGTGGCGAGCTGCGCCTGCGCGTTCTGATAGGCGGCGCGCGCCGCGAACAGCGCGTTGCGGCCGTCGACGAAGTCGCTGGTGCGGACGAGCAGCAAGGGCTGCCCCTGCGTGACGCGCTGGCCGGCGTCGACCAGCACGCGGACGATCTGCCCAGTATAGGGCATCAGCACCGGCGTGCTGTGGTCGCCGTCTACCGTGATCGCGCCGCTGGCCAGCGTGCGCGCGTCCGACGCGCCCATGCCGACCCGCATCGTGGTGAGCGTCGCCATCTGGTCCTTGCTCGGGCGAAAGGTGCCCGGCGGCGGGGGCGGCGGCGCGGTCTCCTCATGATGGGTGAGCTTGCCGACGAGCAGGACGAGCAGCACCACGCCCGCCAGCACGACCGCGACGATACCCAGCCAGCGCCATTGCGCCGATCGGGACAGCGTGGTGGCGGGGGCGAGGGGTTCGGGGTGTTCGGTGGCGTGCATCGGGGACCTGCGCATGCGATGAAGCCTGGAGCCGATAGGCGGGCTGGCTTACAGCACGCTGACGAATGCTGCGGCGCGGGAGGTAGTTTGCGGATTTTGCTGATCGAGGACGATGCCGCGCTCGCCGACGCGCTGACCGGTGCGTTGCGCCAGCGCGGCATGACGGTGGACCATGCCGCCAGCATCGAGGAGGCGGAGGCGTATCTCGCCGCGATCGACCATGCCGCGCTGCTGCTCGACCTCGGCCTGCCCGACGGCGACGGGCTCGCGCTGCTGCGGCGGATGCGCGCGGGCGGCAACGTCCGCCCGGTGCTGGCGCTGACCGCGCGCGGCAGCGTCGATGCGCGTATCCGCGGGCTGCACGGCGGCGCCGACGATTATATCGTCAAGCCGTTCGATCCCGACGAACTGCACGCGCGCATCCTCGCGGTGCTGCGCCGGCAGGGCGGCTATCTCGGCGCGTCGCTGAGCTGCGCGCGGCTGGCGTTCGACGTCGAGACGCGGGTGGCGCGGGTCGGCGAGACCCTGCTGCCGCTGTCGGCGCGCGAAACCGAATTGCTCGAACTCCTGCTGCGCCGCGGCGGCAACGTCGTGCCCAAGCGCCTGGTCGAGGATCATCTGTTCGGCGCCGGCGGCGACCTCGGCTCGAACGCGGTCGAGGTCTATGTCCACCGGCTGCGCAAGCGGCTCGACGAGGCGGAGACGGGCGCGCGGATCGAGACGGTGCGCGGCGTCGGCTATCTGCTGCGCGCCGCGGCGTGAGACTGCGCGCGCCGCGCTCGCTCGCCGGGCAGTTCGCGTTGCTGCACGGCGTCACCGCGCTGATCGCGGCGGCGATGCTGCCGCTCGGCGCGATGATGCTGCATCGCGTCGCGCATCATTACCAGCGCGACGTGCTGCGCCAGCAGGCCGAGGGGGTCGCGACGCTGCTGCGCGGCCATGATCCCGGCCAGGCGATCGAGGCGGCCGACATCCTCGCGGGAGGGCTGACGCTGACCGTGGTGGATCGCGGCCGGCGCATCCTCGCGCAGCGCGGGCGGTCGCGGCCGGCGATCATCGCCGCGGTGCCGCTCGACCGGCAGTTGCGGATCGTGCGGCGCGGCACGCTGGCGGCGGTGAGCCGGCCGGCGGGCGGACGCTGGGTGGTGGTGGCGCAGGACGATGCCGCGCCGGAGGTGGTGGCGGACGATATCGTCGACGCCTTCCTCGCCCGCTTCGCGCTGCTGCTGCTGCCGCTGGTCGTGCTGTTGCCGCTGGTCGGCGTCGGCCTGACGCGGCGGCTGACCCGGCGGATGACCGCGGCGTCGGACATCGCCGCGGCGATCGGCCCGCAGACGCTCGACCGGCGGCTGCCGCATGGCACGTTGCCGTGGGAGGTCGAGCCGCTCGCGGCGGCGACCAATGCCGCGCTCGACCGGCTCGAACAGGCGTTCGCCGCGCAGACCGCCTTCGCCGCCGACGTCGCGCACGAGCTGCGCACGCCGCTGGCGACGATCCGGCTGCGCGCCGATGCGATCCCCGACGAGGCCATCCGGCGCAAGCTGCTCGCCGAGGTCGATCGCGCGGCGCGGGTGATCGCGCAACTGCTCGTTTTGGCGGAACTCGAACGGCCCATCGAGGGCGCGGGGGCGGCGATCGACCTGATCGCGGTGGCCGCCGACGTGGTCGCGGACCGCGCGCCGGCGATCATCGCGGGCGGGCGGCGGATCGCGCTCGACGATCGCAGCGCGCCGGCGCTGCCCGGCTATGCCGGGGCGATCGGCCTGGCGCTGGAGAATCTGATCGACAATGCCGCGCGGCATACGCCGCCGGGGACGCGGATCACCGTGCGGGTCGGGCCGGGGCCGGAGGTGAGCGTCGGCGACGACGGGCCGCCGATCGCCGCGGCGCATCTCGAACGGATGGCGACGCGCTTCTGGCGTGCCGGCACCGCGCGTACCGAGGGCTTCGGCCTAGGCCTGTCGATCGTCCAGCGCGTCGCCGCGGCGCACGGCGGGCGGCTGCACATCGGCGCGGGCGACGACGGGCGCGGGTTGCGCGCCACGATCCGCTTCAGGCGACCGGTGGCGGGCGACGCGCTGCCTCAGCCGTTCGCGGCGACGGCGGAGAGGCCCTGAACCAGCGCGTCGAAGACCGCGCGATAACGTTCGCCGCGGCGCAGATCCTCGTGCATCACGATCCATACCGGCAGCGGCAGGTCGAGCACGTCGGGCAGCAGGCGGACCAGCGCGGGATCCGTGCGGGCGATCGCGACCTGGCAGATGCCGATGCCGAACCCGGCGCGGATCGCCGCGAGTTGCGCCGCCTCGCTGTCGACGCGCAATGCGAAGGCGTCGCGGTCGATCCCCGGCAGATGGCGCATCGCGGTGCGGATGAACGGGGTCTCGGTATCAAAGCCGATCAGGTCGTGCGCGCGCAGGTCGGCGGCGGCGGCGGGCATACCGCGGCGGTCGAGATAGTCGCGATGCGCGTGGAAGCCGACGTGGAGCGCGCCGATCCGTTGCGCCACCAGCGCCTGTTGCACGGGTTCGACCATGCGGACGGCGATGTCCGCGCGCCGCTGCAACAGGTCGTCGACCTCGTTCGACAAAGCCAGCTCGACGATCAGGCGCGGATGGTCCCGGCGCAGCGCGGTGAGGATCGGCGGCAGGTGCGCGACGCCGACCGAATGGCTGGCGCTGATCCGCACCACGCCGTCGACCGCGTCGGGCCGGCCGGTCCCGGTCCGGCGCAGCGCGTCCGCCGCCACCGCCAGCGCCTCGGCATGCGGCCGCAAGGCGAGCGCGCGATCGGTCGGTGACAGGCCGCGCTGCGACCGGACGAACAACGTGCCGCCGACCGCGCGTTCGAGCGCGTCGACGTGGCGGGCGATGCTCGGCTGGGTCATGCCGAGCGCGCGGGCGGCAGCGGACAGCGACCCCTCGCGCAGCACCGCGGCGAAGCTGCGATAGACGTCCCAACTCGGTTCGCTGTTCATCCATTTGCGTATAGCATCCCACCGGCTTTCGACAATTCCCGTTGTGCGGGGATGCGCCCATTCCATTGATCGAACGATGATGGAGATGGTGATGGCACAGCGGACGGCATTGATCCTGGGCGCGACCGGCGGGATCGGCAGCGCGATGACGCAGCGGCTGCTGCACGACGGCTGGCAGGTGCGCGCGCTCGTCCGGCAGGGCGCGGCGCGGCTCGACCCGCGCTGCGTGCCGGTGATCGGCGATGCGATGGACCCGGCGGCGGTCGACGCCGCGGCGCGCGGGGCGGAGGTGATCGTCCATGCGGTCAACCCGCCGGGCTATCGGAACTGGCAGCGGCTGGTGCTGCCGATGATCGACGCGACGATCGCCGCGGCGCGGAGCAGCGGCGCGCGCATCGTCCTGCCCGGTACGGTCTACAATTACGGCGCCGATGCCGGCGACCCGATCGACGAGGAGGCGCCGCAGCGGCCGGTAACGCGCAAGGGCGCGATCCGAGTGGCGCTGGAACGGCGGTTGCAGGCGGCGGCGGAGCGCGGCGAGGCGAGGGTGCTGATCGTCCGCGCCGGCGACTTCTTCGGACCGGGCGCCGCGAACAGCTGGTTCGCGCAGGGGCTGATCGCGCCCGGCGCGCGCCCGAAAGTGATCCGCCAGCCGGGGCGGCGTGGCGTCGGCCATCAATGGGCGTATCTGCCCGATGTCGCCGAGACGATGGTGCGGCTGCTCGACCGGCCGGGATCGTCCGCCTTCGACCGCTTCCATATGGAGGGGCAATGGGATGGCGACGGCCGCCGGATGGTCGAGACGATCGCGCGGGTGCTCGGCGACCCCAGCGTGCCGATCCGGCCGCTGCCGTGGTGGCTGCTGCGGCTCGCCGCGCTGGTCGCGACGACCCCGCGCGAGATGATGGAGATGCGCTATCTGTGGCAGCGGCCGGTCCGGCTGGGCAACGCCCGGCTGGTCGCGGCGCTCGGCGAGGAGCCGCATACGCCGCTGGAGACGGCGGTGCGGGCGACGCTCGCCGGCCTCGGCTGCCTGTGACACGCGCGGCGAACGTGCCGCCGCAGACTTGACTTTGCCCGCAGGCCACGGGGTTAGTCGTCGCCATGCGTGCCAAGAGCCTTTCCGATCTCGCCCGACTGAGCGGCCTGTCGATCTCCACCATCTCGCGCGCGTTGTCGGGCCATTGGTCAGTCGCCGAGGGCACGCGCGAACGGATACGCGATCTCGCCGAGGCGCATGGCTATCGCCCCAACGAGATGGCGCGGAACCTGCGCCTGCAGCGGACCAACGCGATCGGCATCGCCTGGCCGCTCGGCCATGCGGTCGGCCAGCATCTCACCGATCCGTTCTTCCTCAGCCTGTTGGGGCATGTCGCCGATGCGCTGGTGATGCACGGTTACGACATCGTGCTCAGCCGGGTGCTGCCGGCGGACGGGGACTGGCTCGACCGGCTGGTCGATTCGGGCAAGATCGACGGGCTGATCCTGATCGGCCAGTCGGATCAGGCCGAGGCGATCGCGCGGGTGGCGCGGCGCTATCCGCCGCTGGTGGTGTGGGGTGCGGAACTGCCGGACGCGGGCTATCCGACGGTCGGGTCCGACAATCGCGAGGGCGGGCGGGTCGCGGCGCGGCATCTGCGCGGGCTCGGGCGGCAACGCTTCGCCTTCGTCGGCGATGCCGGGCTGCCCGAGTTCGGCCAGCGGCTCGCCGGTTTCCGCGAGGGGCTGGCGGGGGCGGAAGTCGCGATCGTGACGGCGGCGGCGACGCTCGATGCGGCGGGTGCGGCGGTGCGCGACTGGTGGCAAAGCGGCGGGCGCGCCGACGCGCTGTTCGCCGCGTCCGACGTCGCGGCGATCGGCGCGATGCAGGCGCTGGTCGCGGCGGGACTGCGGGTGCCGGAAGAGGTCGCGATCGTCGGCTATGACGACGTGACGATGGCGGCGCACGTCACGCCCGCCCTGACGACGATCCGCCAGGACGTCGCCGAAGGCGCGCGGCGGCTGGTCGCGGCGCTGTTCGAACGGCTCGCCGGGCGGGCCGCGCCGTCCTGCCTGCTGCCCGCCGAACTGGTCGTGCGGGGCTCGACCGTCTCAGCCGGCATGGCGCGGGCCGCGGACGGCTAGGATCTCGATTGCCGTTCAGACATCTTGAGAAAATTCCTCCCCCGCCAGGGGGAGGTGGCGCGGCGAAGCCGTGACGGAGGGGGAGGTAAGCGACGTCTTCCGTTCCGTGTCCTCCCCCTCCGTCATGCCTTCGGCATGCCACTCCCCCCTTGCGGGGGAGGACTTCGATCGAGTGTCGACCACGGCCAGGGTCGCGACCGCGGCGGCGATCATCAGCCCGCCGGCGAGCATGACGACGTGGCGCGGATCGCCGCCGAGCAGCGAACGGTAGAGCAACGGCATCGTCACGCTCTCGATCATCATCGGCACGACGATGAACATATTGAAGATGCCCATGTAGACGCCGTTACGCTCGGCCGGGATACTGTCGGTCAGCATGACATAGGGATTGCCCATCAGGCTCGCCCAGCCGAAGCCGATGCCGATCATCGGCAGCAGCAGCGTCCACCGATCGGGGCAGACGGGGATGGCGAGCATCGCGACGCCGGCGAGCGCGACGCAGGCGGCGTGGACGATCTTCGGCCCGGCGCGCCGGGTGAACGGCACGAGCGCGAAGGCGGCGACGAAGGCGACGAAATTGTAGACTCCGCCGAGCAGCCCGACGTCGAGCGCCGCCTGGCGGAAGCCGGCGCTGGCGGGATCGCTGGTCTGATAGAGCGAGACGGCGACGCCGTGCGCGATGAACTGCCAATAAGCGAACATCGCATACCATTGGCAGAACATCGCGATCGCCAGCCGCCGCATCGCCAGCGGCATCTCGCGGATCGCCGCCGCGATGTCGGCGAGCGCGGTCGCCGCGGACAGCGGCCGGCGCCGCATCGCCGCGACCGCCGCGGGATCGAGCGGCACCTCGGGCACCCGCCACACCGACCAGAGGATCGTGCCGAGCGACAGCGCCGCGCCTATCAGGAAGGCGATGCGGGTGATGTCGGGAATGCCGTTGGCGTCGACCGTGTCGCGGCTCATGCCGAGCGCGACGAGCAGCGACGGCGACAGATAGGCGAGCGTCTGCGCGAGGCCGGTGAACGCGCTCTGCATCAGGAAGCCGAGCGGCCGCTGCCGCGCGTCGAGCCGGTCGCCGACATAGGCGCGATAGGGCTCCATCGTCACGTTGTTGGCGGCATCGAGGATCCACAGCAGGCTGGCCGCCATCCACAGGCTGCGGCTGTACGGCATCGCCAGCAGTCCCAGCGAACATAGCACAGCACCGATCAGGAAATAGGGCGTGCGCCGCCCCCAGCGACTCACCGTGCGATCGGACAGCGCGCCGACGATCGGCTGGACGAGCAGCCCGGTCACCGGTCCGGCGAGCCAGAGCAAAGGCAGCGTCGCCTCGTCGGCACCGAGATAGCCGTAGATCGGCCCCATATTGGCCTGTTGCAGCCCGAAGCTGAATTGCAGGCCGAAAAAGCCGAGGTTCATCTGGACGATATGCCCGATTCCGAGCCGCGCCCTCGTCGTGCCGCTTGTGCCGTCGTGCATCGTCGCCTCTCCCCCGGAGCCGCCGTCATATGCGCTCGGCTTGACGACCACAATCGATTGTGAAAGGCGGCGCGCATCATCGGGGCAGGGCGCCGTCGCTGTTGATACCCGCGGCGGCAGGGAGAATGGGCATGTGGGGTTCACCAGCGGCGGGCGGCGGGCCCGCCGATCGCGGCGCGGCGCTGATCGCGTTGCTCGATCCGCTGTATCGCGATCATCCGCATTGGGCCGACGAGCAGGTCCGGCTGCGCGGAATGCTCGATGCCGCCGCCGAGGCGCGCGCCTATGATCTGCGCACGCTCGACCGCGATCGCGCCGGGGACCCGCGCTGGTTCGGGGCACCCGACATGATCGGCTACAGCTTCTACGTCGATCGCTTCGCGCGCAATCTGTCGGGGCTGCAACTGCGGCTCGGCTGGCTCAACCGGCTGGGGGTGCGGTTGCTCCACCCGCTGCCGATGACGCTGCCGCAAGCGGGCGACAGCGACGGCGGCTTCGCGGTCGCCGATTATCGCGCGGTCGATCCGCGGCTCGGCAGCGTCGACGACGTGCGCGCGATCGCCCGCGACCTGCACGAGCGCGGCATGGCGCTGGCGATAGACTGCGTGCTCAACCATTGCGCGCGCGATCACGCCTGGGCGCAGGCGGCGCTGGCCGGCGACGCCGACAAGCGCGGCTATTTCCGGATCGTCGCGCAGGCCGAAGAGGTCGCCGCGTGGGAGGCCGGGCTGGACGAGGTCTTCCCCGATACCGCGCCGGGCAATTTCACCCACGAGCCGGCGCTCGGCGGCTGGGTGTGGACGACCTTCTATCCGTTCCAATGGGATCTCGACTGGTCGAACCCCGCGGTGTTCCGCGAGATGCTCGACGTGCTGCTGTTCTGGGCGAACGTCGGCGTCGACGTGTTCCGGCTCGACAGCGCGCCCTACCTCTGGAAGCGGCAGGGGACGGCGTCGCGCAACCTGCCCGAGACGCACCGGCTGGTCGCCGCGCTGCGCGCCGGGCTCGACGCGGTGGCGCCCGGCGTCGCGCTGCTCGCCGAGGCGATCGAACAGACGCGCGAGGTGCTGCCCTATCTGGAGCCGGCGGACGGCAGCCGCGCCTGCCAGATCGCCTATCACAACGGCGCGATGGCGGCGCTGTGGACCGCGCTGGCGACCGGGGATGCGGCGCCGCTGGTCACCGTGCTCGACCAGACGCGGCTTGCGCGCCCGGACACCGCGTGGCTGACCTATCTGCGCTGCCACGACGACATCATCTGGACCGCGTTGCGCGGCATCGTGCCCGAGGCGGTGCTGCGCGATTGTTCGGCCTTCTTCGCCGGCGCGGGCAGCTACGCGCAGGGCCGCTCGTTCCAGGCGCGCGCCGATGCGCCGGTCGCGACGGTCGGCATGCTCGCGTCGCTGCTCGGCGGCGAGGGCGCGGCGACGCTCGCCCGCTATCGGCTGATGCTGGGGGTGCTGCTGGCGCTGCCGGGCATGCCGATGCTCTATATGGGGGACGAGATCGGCCTGCCCAACGACGAAGCGGGTGCGGCGGCGCTCGATGCGCGCTGGCTGCACCGGCCAGCGATGGACTGGACCCGTGCCGAGGCGGCGGCGAACGACGACGGTCCGGGCGCGTCGTTCCTCCGCATCACCCGCGCGCTGATCGCGGCACGCGCCGGCAGCCCCGCCTTCGCCGCCGCGGCGCCGGCGCGCGCCGAGGTCACGGCGGACGGCGTGCTGGCGATCGATCGCGGCGACGTCCTGGTGCTCGCCAATTTCCACGACGCGGCGCGGCCGATCGATCGCGGCGGCGGTCGTGTCGACATGTTGACCTGCGCACCGGCGGGCGAGACGATCCCGGCCTACGGTATCCTCTGGCTGGCGCGCGACTGAGACGTTGCTCCCGGCAGGCTCTTATCGCTAAGCTTCCGGTATCGAGCGGAGGCGGAAGCGATGCGGCGTCGTGGCTGGACGAGGTGGGCCGGGCTGCTGGGGCTGGCGGGGGTGATCGGCGGCGCGGCGCCGACCCCCGTCAAGCAGAGCGGGATCTGGCGACCGCCGTCGGGCCTGCGTCAGGAGCCGATCTGGCCCGGTGCGGCGCCCGACATGGCAGCGGCCGGCCGGTCAGCCGAGCATAGCGAGACCAGCGTCAACCCGCGGCGCTTCGCCGGGCGGCCGGTCACCGGCGTCTTCGACGTCGCCACGCCGACGATCACCGTCTTCCCGGCGAAGGGCATCGCCAGCCATGCGGCGATGCTGGTGTTTCCGGGCGGCGGGTTTCAGATGCTGGCGATCGATCTGGAGGGCAGCGAGGCGTGCGACTGGCTGACCGCCCGCGGCATCGTCTGCATCTTGGTCAAATATCGCGTGCCGAACAGCAACCATCATTGGGATCCCGTCTGCAAATGCGCCGTGACGCCGAAGCGTCTGCTCGCGTTGCAGGATGCGCAGCGCGCCATCCGGCTGGTCCGCAGCCGCGCGGCGACGCTGCGGATCGATCCGCACAGGATCGGCGTCATCGGCTTTTCCGCTGGCGGCTATCTGGTGGCGCAGACCAGCAACATCCTCACCCCCGCCTACCGGCCGGTGGATGCGATCGACCGGGTGAGCAGCCGGCCCGACCTCGCCGTGGCGCTGTATCCCGGCCACCTGTGTCGCGCCGGCGCCACGCTCGATCCGGGTATCCACGTGTCCGCCCGCACGCCGCCGACGCTGCTGGTCCAGGCATGGGACGATCCCACCGATCCGATCTGCAACAGCATCGTCTATGCGCGCGCGCTGGACGAAGCCGGAGTGCCGGCGGAGGTTCATCTGTTCGGCAAGGGCGGCCACGCCTTCGCGTTGCGGCGCACCGGTCTTGCCGTCGATGGCTGGACCGGACTGCTCGAACGGTGGCTCAAGGACAATCGCTTCCTCTAGCCGCCGGTCACAGCATCTCGAGCGGTACCGGGCGGGTCGGGCGGGGGAAGAGGTGGTCGAGGCGGGCGAGGTCGGCGGGGGTGAGCGTCAGGTCGGCGGCGGCGCGGTTGGCGTGGACGTGGGCGAGCGTGCCCGCTTTGGGGATGGCGATGACGTCGTCGCGGGCCAGCAGCCAGGCGAGCGCGAGCTGCGCCGCCGTCACATGCCTGTCCGCCGCCAGCGCGCCGAGGGCGGGGTGGCCGGCGAGGCGGCCCTGTTCGACCGGGCTGTAGGCCATCACCGGGATCCCCCGCTGCGCCAGCCAGGGCAGCACATCGTGTTCGGGGCCGCGGCGGGTGAGATTGTAGAGGATCTGGTCGGCGGCGCAGCCGGCGCCGCCGGCGGCGACCAGCTCTTCCATGTCGTCGGTATCGAGGTTGCTGACGCCCCAGCGCAGGATCTTGCCCGCCGCGACCAGCCGCTCCATCGCCGCGACCGTCTCGGCAAGCGGGACGCCGCCGCGCCAGTGCAGCAGATAGAGGTCGAGCCGGTCGGTGCCGAGCCGGCGCAGGCTCGCCTCGCATGCCTGCGGCAGCCGGTCGCGCGAGGCGTTCTGCGGATAGGCCTTGCTGACCAGGAACATCGAATCACGACGGCCGGCGATCGCCTCGCCGACCAGCCGTTCGGACTCGCCGTCGGCATACATTTCGGCGGTGTCGATCAGCGTCAGGCCGAGGTCGATCCCGGCGCGCAGCGCGGCGATCTCGTCGGCGCGGCGCGCGGGGTCCTCGGCCATCATCCAGCTGCCCTGACCGAGCGCGGGAACAGCGGTGCCGTCGGGCAGGGCAATCGTCTTCATATCGCATCGAACGCCCGAGCGGCGATTTGGATCGACGCGGTCAGAAGCGCAGCGAGCTCTCCACGCCGATCTCGCGCGGCCGGCCGGGCGTGAAGCGATCGATGCCGAAGCCGCCGAAGAAGCCGGTGCGCGCCTGCTGCGTCACCTTGTCGAAGAGGTTGGTGCCCCACAGGCCGATCCGCCACGGCCCGTCGGCGCGCGGGGCGAAATCGAGCCGGAAACCGACCAAGGCATAGGCGGGCAGGCGGCAGACATAGTCCGCCCCCGATTGGCAGGCGGGCTTGGCTCCGACACCGCGCACGTCGACGCTCGGTGTCAGCGTGCCGCCGTCGCCGAGGTGCAAATCATAGGCCAGCGCGGCGCTATAGGTATATTTGGGCGCGGAATTGACCGGCGTGTCGAGCGTCAGCGTCACCGCATTGGGACGGATGCTGTCATAGCCCTGCGTCAGATAGGCGGCGTTGCCGCGCAGCGTGAGGTCCGGCACCGGGCGCAGCACCACCTCCGCTTCGAACCCCGCCTCGTGCGCGGAGGCGGCGCTCTGCACCTGGCGGGTCGAGACGTTGCCGATCAGCACGTTCACGCCCGCCTGGATGTCGGTATATTTCTGGTAGAAGCCGGACAGGTTGATGACCGCGCGGCGTGCGAGCAGGTCGAGCTTGATGCCGGCCTCGTACGACCACAATTTCTCGGGATCGTAGGAGGAGGGGAAGCGGCCGTCGCTCGACGGGCCGCCGATCTGCTGGTTGAAGCCGCCGGCGTTATAGCCGTGCGCCGCGGTGAGATAGGTGAACACGGTGTTCGACCAGCGATAGGACAGCTGGACCTTTGGATCGAAGCCGTCCCAATGATCCCGGCCGCGCGCGGTGAACGGCGCGCCGCCGCAATTGGCGATGCCGCCGAGGAAGTCGCCGGCGAAATAGCCGCACGACGTCGGCACGCCATTGTAGAGGAAGGTGTTGGTGCGGCCGGCGAAGAAGACGTAGCTCGATCCGGTCTTGCGATCGTAGGTGTAGCGCGCGCCGAGCGTCAGTTCGAGCTTCGGCGTGACCTTGTACGATGCCTGCGCGAAGCCGGCGTAGCTGCGGTAGGTCAATGCGGCATCGTAGACATAGCCGAGCGGATCGATCCAGTCGGGGCCGGTGTCCTGCAGGAAGCGGGTCTTCTGCTGGAAGTAGAAACCGCCGGCGAGGAAGGTGAGGCGATCGTCGGCGACGGTGCCGCCGATCGTCACTTCCTGCGTGAACTGGCTGGTGCGGGTGTCGTCATATTCGGCGTAGATGTCGTTGGGGGCATCGTTGACCGGCGTGTAGAAACGCGCGCGCGAGCGGCGATAGGCGGTGACGCTGTGCAGCGAGACGCCGCCGCCGAGATCGTAGCCGAGGCGACCGTTGAACGTCGTCGCCGTCGTGCGGTTGAACGGGCCGAGCCCGCGATAGCGGCCCGCGCCGTCGGCATCGCCGCCGCGGGCGAGGTCGGTGACCGCGGCGCTGGTCGGTGCGAGCAGCGTCGCGCCGCCATAGACCGTGTCGCTGCGCCCGAGTACCGGATAAGCGGTGCAATAGGGCACGCGGTGCAGCGCATCGTAATTCTGGATATAGTCCGCGCCGGGCAGGCAGGCGAGCGGGATGGTCGCGCCGCCGTCGGTCGAGGAGCGGTTGTACTCGCCGAGCAGGTCGACCGTGAGCGGGCCGCCCTTGTCGAAGCGCAACTGCAGCCGGCCCGACTGGTTGTTGACGTTGCCGCTGCGCCCGTCGTCGAGCAGGTGCTTGATGAAGCCGCGGACGCTCTGCGTGCGGAAGCTGGCGCGGGCGTAGATGCCGTCGGCGAGCGGCAGGTTGAGCGCGCCCTCGGTATCGATGCGGCGCAGGCTGCCGGCGCGGACCTGCGCATAGCCTTCGACCCGGTCGGTCGGCCGCTGCGTGGTCAGCAGCACCGCGCCCGCGGTGGTGTTCTTGCCGAACAGCGTGCCCTGCGGACCCTTGAGCACCTGCAACGATGCGATGTCGTAGAAATAGAGGTCGTTGCCCTCCTGCCGGCTGACGTACATTTCGTCGACGTAGAAGCCGGCCTTTGTATCGGAATTGACCTGGTTGAAGGTCTGGCCGATGCCGCGGACGGTGAAGCTCGTCCCGCCCGACAGCAAAGGCACCAGTTCGAGGTTGGAGACCGCGCCGCGCAGGTCCTGAAAGCTGCGGACGTTCTGCTGGAGCAGGTCGCTGCCGGACAGGACGGTGGCGGAGACCGGCGTGGTGGCGAGGCTTTCCGTGCGGCGGCGGGCGGTGACGGTGATCTCGGCGATCTCCGACGATGCGGGGCTCGCGACCGCATCCGGCTGGGGCGCGACCGATTGCGCCGCGGCGGGGGCGGCGGCGATGCCGGTGCCGAGCGCGAGCGCGCACAGGACGTGCGGCGCCGATGATCGAAATACTGCCATGATACCCCCGTCGCGGGCGTGTCGCCCGTCGTCCCCGTCTGCCGATAGCGGCATGAGCGATGATTCCTACCGGACGGTTCGGATTGGCGGACAGAGGAATTGTTGGCCGCGGCATCGCTCGGCTTGGGGCGGCCGGCCGCCGGTGCCGCAGCGTTATGCCGGCGGCGCGACCGCGGTGTGCGCAGCGGGGCAGCTTCCCGGGGGTTGGTGCGGCGGCGGCTCGATGCCGTCGTCATCGGATCGGCTGCCGGCCCTCCGCCGCCTAGGGCCGATCGCCATTCATCGTCGTGACGTAAGTCCTCCCCCTGGCGGGGGAGGAATTTGGCTACGACGATGAGTGTCGATCCTGCCTAGAAGTGAACGTTCGCGCCGAAGCGGAAGGTGCGGCCGACCGCGCCGATCTGCGTATAGGTCGGGTTGTAGTTGGTCGCGGCGTAATTGCCCGCGTTGAGCGGTGCCTTGGCATCGAGCAGGTTGATGACGTTGAAGTAGAAGTTGAACTTGTCGTTGACCTTGACGCTGCCGGTCAGGTCGACGTCGATGAAGCGGCGGACGTGGCAGTTGAAGTTCGGATCGCTGCCGCCATAGGTGCTGCCGCCGTTGCAGTCGGTGGTGCCGAACTGATCGTAGGCGACCGCCTTGTAGCCGGCCACGTAATAAGCGGTGCCGGTGAGCGTATAGGCGCCATATTCGACGCTGTTCTGCCAATTGCCGCGCCATTGCGGCGTGCCCGCGCCCGACGAGGTGATATAGGGCGCCTGCGTGCCGACGAAGTCGCTGTACGGCTGGTCGGCGCTGGGCTTGAACAGATAGTGGAGGATGTAGGTCGCCTCCGCGCGGCTGGTGAAGTGCAGGTCGTCGCTGGGATGGAGCTGGACCAGCGCCGATACGTCGATCCCCGAGGTCTTGAGCGCCGCGGCATTGGCGAAGGGCGAGTTGACGAACAGCGCGCGCTGCGGCGCGTTGGGGAAGGCCGGGTCGATCGCGTCCGGCGTCACCGAATAGCCGTTGGGCAATTGGGTACCGGCATAATAAGCCGCGAGCGCCTGGTTGGACAGCGGACCGCCCGAGATCACGTCGGTCTTCTTGATGTTGTAGTAATCGGCGGTGAAGCTGAGCCAGCGCAGCGGCTGGACGACGACGCCGCCGGTGAAGCTGCGCGACAGTTCGGGCTTGATGTTGGGAT
The DNA here is from genome assembly GCF_034556155.1 of Sphingomonas sp. CD22. NCBI lineage: Bacteria > Pseudomonadati > Pseudomonadota > Alphaproteobacteria > Sphingomonadales > Sphingomonadaceae > Sphingomonas > Sphingomonas sp. CD22. The sequence goes on from NZ_JAYDYX010000001.1 coordinate 629,734, forward strand.
TGCCGACGGTGTTGAAGCCGATCGAATAGCTCTGGTTGTAGGCGCTGCCGCCCGAACAGGTGCCGTCGGCGGCGACGGTGCCGCCATGCTGCGCCTGGATCGAACAGGGCGCCTTGGTGGTGGTGAAGCCGATCACCGAGCCCGAGGTTTCGGCGAAGCTCGGCGCGCGGAAGCCCTTCGAGAAGGTGCCGCGGATCGCGAGCTGGCGGAACGGCGTGAACTTGGCGCCGATCTTGGGCGAGAAGCGGTTGTAGCCCTCCTCATAATGATCGAACCGGCCCGAACCGTTGATCTCCAGGCTGGTCAGCACCGGCGCGTTGACCTCGAAATAGCCCGATTCCACCGTGCGGCTGCCCACCGCGGTATACTGGTTAAGCCCGATCGTGGTGAGGTTCGGGTTCTGGTTGGGATCGTTCTGCGCCTCATAGCGGAACGAGCCGCCGACGCCGAGCTGCAGCGGACCGCCGGGCAGCGCGAACAGGTCCTTGGTGATCGTCGCCTGGATCATGTCGAGGTCGCTGGTCGCCTGCGTCCGCACCGCCGGCGACAGCGCGCTGCGCACCGCCGCGCTGTTCTGCGTCGGGTCGACGAAATTGTAGCTGCCGGTGTTGATCGCGTTGGTCAGCGCGTTGAGGTTGAGATAGCCGTTCTGCGTGATGTCGAGCCACGAATGCGCGACCGTCGCCGACACCGAATAGCCCCAGCCGTCGCCGAACCGGCCGTCGATCCCCGCCGCCCCGCGCAGCACGTGGTTCTTGTAATCCGACGAACCGGGGATGTCGCCGAACCGGTAATAGATCGACGCCGGCTGGCCGGTGGCGGCGAAGGGATTGTTGGGGTTGAGCTGACCGTTGCTCAGCAGCACCGGCAGGACGATGTTCTGCGTGTTGATCGGATTGTACGAGCGGATGTTGGCGGCGTTGCTCGACGCCTTCACCTCGTTCTGGAAATAGGAGGCCATGATATAGGCCTGGGTCTGGTCGTTGACCTGCGCCGTCGCGTGGACGGTGACGCCGAAACGGGTCTGTTCGGGCTGGATCTGGCCATAGTCGGAGACGAGGTTCTGCTGGCAGCCATTGCCGGCGCTACCGCTGATCGGCGTCGTCGAACCGGTGCAGCCATTGGGGTTGAGCACCTGGAACGGCCCGTTCGCCAGACCCGATCCGGACAGGATGTTGCCCGGGGTGAGCTGCGTCGTCGGCGCGACCACCGCGCTGCTCGTCGTGCCGGGGACGGCGGAGCCGGCATTGTTGTTGTCGCCGCCGATGCCGCTCAGATCGGCGGTGTTGAGCGGGAAGCCGCGGTTGCGCGCCCAGATCGGGTCGTCGTGCTGATATTCGCCGCTGATGTAGAGGTTGAACCCCTTGTCCTTGAGGTGACCGGTGCCGAGCGTCAGCGTCGCGCGCTGCTCGCCGCCGTCGCCGCGCTGCGACACGCCGCCCTCGACGGTGCCGTAGACGCCGGTGATCTCCTTCTTCATGATGATGTTGACGACGCCGCCGATAGCATCGGCGCCATAGCTGGACGAGGCGCCGTCCTTGAGCACCTCGACCCGGTCGACGATCGCATCGGGGATGGTGTTGAGATCGACGAACGAGCGCTGGCCGTCGTCGGACAGCGGGTAATTGGCGGTGCGCAGCCCGTCGATCACGGTCAGCGTCGAATTGACCGTCAACCCGCGCAGCGACACGCCGGACGAACCCGCGCCGAAGCCCGAGGAGAAAGCGGTCGGGATCGAGCCGCTGCTGTCCGCCGAGATCGAGCGGATCGCGTCGGAGACGGTGGTGATGCCCGCCTTGGCCAGCGATTCCGCGGTCAGCGTGGTGACCGGGGAGGGCGTCTCGGTATCCGTCCGGCGGAACAGCGATCCGGTGACGATGATGTCGGTCCCGGTCGCCGGGGTGGTCGCCTGGGTAGGCGGCGGTGCCGCTTGGTCGGGCGCGGCGGCCGGCGCGGCGGCGGTGTCCTGCGCGGCGGCCGGGCTGACCGCGATCGTCATGCCGATCATCGCTGCGGGCAGCAGCACGGGCAGCGCCGCACCGCGCATCAGGGACGTCCGGATCAGGGAAACTCGGGTCAAGGCTAGATACTCCACCTGACATCCGCGGGACCGGCGACACGGCCCATTGTCGTGTCGCGTGCGGAAGCAGCACTCGCTGTCGGGCGAGTTAGGAGGGTGCCGAGCCCGGTGTAAACGACTGGGACGAGCGGGTTTTCGGAAGCAAATCCGGTGTTGCCCGGCCGCTACGGATAATGACGGATACACCATGGTCCGTCATGGACATGAATGCTGTCATGACGTCTAAGTGTCTCATTTAGAGCGAAAAATTATCGTATACGCGATCGTAAGCTGATCGTAAGCAAACACTTGTCATCAAGCCGTCATACGGCTGATTGGCGGCTGCCGTGGTGTGCGACGGGGATCAATAGCGGATGCGCAACTCCGCGCGTGCGCCGGGCGGGATCTCCACCGACCAGGTCGCCACGCCATCCACCGGCCGGAGCGTCGCATCGTCCGCGGTGATCGTCTGCCCGGCGCGGCCGATCGGCACGTCGAGCTGCACCGGCCGCGGCGAGGCGTTGCTCGCCTCGATCAGCGCCGCCTTCGGGCCGAGCGACGTCTGCGCGACGGTGACCTGTTCGCTGGTGCCGGCGGCGATGCGGATCGTCTCGCCCTCCGCCTTGTCGCCGAGCGATCCCAGGCCGATCAGCAGCCGGTCGTCGCCGCGACGCGCATAAGCGGCGGTGCTGCCCGACGGGAGCGGCAGGCCGAGGCCGCCCTGCGCGCGGTTGCGCAGCACCAGCGTCACGGCGGTCGGCATCGGCGGCGTCGTCGCGCCCGGATCGAGCTGCCGCCGATAGCGCCGCTCGAAGGGCACCGCGGTCCGCGCGAGCAAAGCGACCTGCTTCTGCCCGCGCGCACCGACCGTCACCGGCGCCGGCACGCGATACAGTTTCAGGTCGCCGAGATCCTCGGGCGGGGGCGGCGGCGGGGGCGGCGGTGGCGGCGGTGGCGGTGCGGCCGGCGCGGCCATGTCGCGCATCACTCTTATGCCGGTGACGATGATCTCGGCGGACGCCATCGCCGCAAGGTCCGACGTCGTCGTCCCCAGCGGATAGCAGCGCAGCGACAGCGCCCCCACCGCGGCGCGCAATTGTGGCGTGTAGACGCGGTTGAGCGTGCCCGCGACCGCCGCGACATCCGCGTGCGCGAACGCCCTGGCATTGCCGTTGGCCAGCGTCAGCCAGGCGAACAGATCGAGCGTTCGCCCGTCGGGCGCGAGGGTCGCGACATACGCGGCGCGCCAGTCGAAATCGCTGGCGATATAGCTCAGCCGCACCGTCACCGTGCGTGCCGTCGGGCTGATCGTGGTGACGCTCAGCACCGGTTTGCTGGACAGGCCGGCGGGCACGCCGGGGAACGACAGCCGTTCGGGCAGGCCGGAACAGCGCAGCGTCTCGATCCCCGTGGCGGTGCGCAGCACCACGCCGGGGTGCGGCCCGGTGACGATCGTCGCGCTTTCGCTGCTGGTGCGGCTGGTGGCGCGGTCGGTGCGGGTCAGCGTCACCTGGCGACCGAGCGTGCCGTCGACCAGCGCCGCGGGCGACAGCAGCCGCAGGTCGCGGTTCTTCTCGACCACGCCGCCCGGCAGGCCATCGATCACCGCGCTGGCCGGCACGATCCCGTCGGCGACGCCTTCGAAGCGCAGCGTCGCGCGGCCGCGCGGCAGGGCGATGCGGCGCGTCTCGGTGACCTGCGCGAAGCCGCCCAGCCAGCGCAGGTCGATCGCGCCGCGGCCATAAGCCGCACGATAGACGGTCAGCGCCACCCGCTGCGACGCGGCGGAGGTCACCACCGGCTCGGCGAGCGCCGGACCGGCGACCGCCGCCGCGATCGGCAGCAGCGTCGTAACCAGCACGGCGCGCAGCAGGGCGGCGAGCATCAGTTGCGGGTGTCGAAGGTGGCGGTGACCACCGCTTCCCCGCTGGCGGGCACCGGCACCTGCCATATCGCCGTGCCGGCGCTGCGCCGTTCGCTGCTGCGGCTTTCCTCGACGATCCGGTCGTCGCCCGCATCGAGCCCGGCCTGCGCCAGCTCCACCGTCACGCCGCGGTTGCGGGCGTTGGTCAGGCGATAGCGCATTTGCGTGCGCCAGCGCACATTGCCCAGCTTGGTCCGCGACAGCATGATCGGCTGCACCTTGACGTCGAAGGCGTCGCCGGTCGGCAGCGCGATCGTCGACCCCTGCGGGATATGGTCGATACGGTTCTCGCCGGTGAACTGGGGCTGGCCGCGCGCGTCGCGGACGTACACGCGCACGACGCCGGCGGGGAGCGCATCGCCGAGGCCCGCCGCCCCCGAATTGGCGAAGCGCAGGATGCTCTGCGCGCTGCGCGGTTCGTCGGCGGCGCCGAGCCAGCCATTCTCGAAACGATAGCCGGCGCTCGCGGTGACGCCCTTGGCGTCGAGGAAACTGACCTGCTTGGTCTGCTTGTCGGCGATCGTCGTCCGCTCGGCGAGCGGATAGACGTAGAAGTCGCCGAGCTGCTCGCGCGTCGCGCTCTCCGTGCCGGGCTGCATCCGCACCGGCCGTCGCGGCCGCGGGCGATAGCCGTTCTCGTCGTCGGTGTCGCCGCTGCCGACGTCGCCCGCGACGAGCAGCGTCCGCGCCGCGTTGAAGGTCGTGCCGCTCGTATTGCGCAGCGTCACCCAGCCCTGCATGTCGATCGTGCCGCTTTTGTCGTCGAACAACGCGACGTAATCGGCGCTCCAGCCGAGACCGCGGCTGAGATAGGACAATCGCGCCGGCCGCGTGCCGGCGCGGCTGCTCGCCAGCGTGACCGTCAGCGTCGGCCGCGCGCGCAGCGAATCGGGCACCCGGTCGAACACCGCGCGGACCGGCAGGCCGTCGTCGCGCAGCACCTCGATCCGGCCGGCGATGTCGAGCACGACGCCGCCGTTGACCGCCAGCACCTTCGCCCGCTCGCGCGTTTCGGCGCCGGTCGCCGGGTTGGTCCGCACCAGCGTGATCGTCTCGCCGACCGCTTTCTCCATCAGGCTGGACGGGCTCAGCAGGTCGAAATCGAAATTCTGTTCGACGATCGTCGCGTCGGGCACCGACAGCGACACCGTCTCGGGCCGGATCTGCGCGCTGACGTCCGGGAAGCCCTGCCGCACCCGCCCCGCCGCCAGATCGAGCGTGCGGACGTCCTGTACCAGCGCGACGTCGTTGTTGTAGATGGTGACGGACACGTCGCCCTGCGCGCTGCCCGCCCCCGGCGCGGCGGCGGGCGGCGGCACCTGCTGCGCCCCCGCGCTTGCCGGCACGGCCAGCAGCATCGCCAAAGTCCAACTGCCCCGCATCGCTCCACTCCCCCTCGGCCCGCGCGCATCATGCGGGGCGGGGCGCCGGAACGCAATCGGCGCTGCCCGGTCGCGCGCGCTTGTCACGGCCCCGCCGGTGCCGGCATGATGTGTCTTCATCTTGCAGGAGGCCGTGTGACCCGTCCGTTTCGTCTCGTCGATGTGTTCGGCACCGATCCCTATACCGGCAACCCGCTCGCCGTCGTCGCCGATGCCGAGGGGCTGACCACCGAGGACATGCAGCGGATCGCCGGCTGGCTGAACTTCTCGGAGACCACCTTCCTGTTGCCGCCGACCGATCCCGCCGCGGATTACTGCGTGCGTATCTTCACCATGGCGCACGAACTGCCCTTCGCGGGTCATCCGACGCTGGGCAGCGCGCACGCCTGGCTGGAGGCGGGCGGCGTGGCGAAGGCGGACGGAACGATCGTCCAGCAATGCGGCGTCGGCCTCGTCGCGATCCGTAGCGAGGGCGGGCGGCTGGCCTTCGCCGCGCCGCCGCTGCTGCGCAGCGGGCCGCCGAGCGAGGCGGAGATCGCCGAGGTCGCCGCGATCCTGCGGATCGAGCGCGACGCGATCGTCGATGCCGCCTGGGTGGACAACGGCCCCGGCTGGATCGCGGTGATGCTCCGCTCGGCCGCGGCGGTGCTCGCGATCGAGCCCGCGCGGCATCATCCCGGCCGGGTCGACATCGGCGTCGTCGGCGCGCACGCGCCCGACGGCGACGCCGCGTTCGAGCTGCGCGCGATCTTCAGCGATGCGCATGGCGGGCTGATCGAGGACCCGGTCACGGGCAGCCTCAACGCGTCCGTCGGCCAATGGCTGTTCGCCAGCGGCCGCGTGCAGGGCGGCTATGTCGCCGCGCAGGGCACCCGGCTGGGGCGGACGGGTCGCATCCACGTGTCGCAGGACGGCGACGGGCAGGTGTGGGTCGGCGGCGTGACCCGCACGCTCGTCGCGGGGCAGGGCGGCGGCTGAGCGCAGGTCAGGCCGCGGCGATGCGCGGCGCGAGCTTGCCGAACGGCGCGATCAGCCGGCTGTATTCCGCCTCGGGCTGGCCATAGCCGTCGCCGGCGAGCTCCTCGAGCTTCTGCCGGTCGAGGATGACGACGCGGCCGCGCTTGGAGCGGATCATCCCCGCGCCCTCCAGCACGTGCAGCGAGACGGTGACGCCCGATCGTTCGGCCGCGACCATGATCGCCATGAATTCGTGGGTCAGCGGAATGTCGTCGCTGTCGTAGCGGTCGTGGCACATCAGCAGCCAGCGCGCGAGCCGCGCCTCGATCCGCTGATGCGCGTTCGACACCGTGCTGTTGGCCGCCTGCGTGATCACGGTCTGGACGTAGCGCAGCAGCGCGATCCGCAACGTCCGGCTGTGATCCACCGCGGCGAGGAACGGCGCCGCGGCGATCTTGAGCCCGTTGTGGCCGTTGACCTGGATGAAGATCTCATGCGGTGAGATGCCCGCGCCGAGCAGCAGGGCGGTGCCGGCGAACCCCTCGCGGCCGAAGATGCCGACCTCGGTCGGGCTGATGTCCGCCGACACCGCGACGACCGATCCGACGCCGCCTTCCAGGAACCAGACGTGTTCGATCGGCTGGTTGAGCGGCACCAGCACCTGTTTCACCTGCAACGCCTCGCGCGCCAGATGCGGCGCGAGCAGCGCCAGATCCTCGGGCAGCAAGGATGCGAGCAGGATGTTCATCGTATCGTGACCGTTGAAGTGTGGCATGGACGCGCACCTTGTCTTGGGGCGAAAGCGTCGGCGACTCCCGGTCATTCGCGCCCTGATCAACGGCGAAGGATTGCACCGGGGTAGGCGGCGGCACCCCCGACACCAAGCACATAGGTGAAGCGCGCCGGCCTATATCATCGCCCGCGGGGAACCGTCCGGCGTCGCACATTGGATTGTCACCGACCGGGTGAATGGCGATGCGTCGGATCGTGATCCGTTCCGGATTCACCCCAAGGCGGACCGATGACCGACGAGAACAAGACGGACCCACGATACGTCAATCGTATGGTGTCCGCTCGGGCGCAGGGGGGTGTTCCGGTCCGTCCCGATCGCGTGCTCGACATCACCGTCCCGCCCCGGCCGTCGCCGCCCGTCTTCGACAGCCGCCTGCTCGACTCGCCGTTCCTCTCGCGCGTCGAGCGGCAGGCTCTGCGCGAGGCGATGGGGTCGCCCACGCTCGTGTCGGCCTATACCGATCTGGTGCGCGAGGACGGCCGCGCCGGCGACCTGATCCTGATCGCGCACGGCTGGGGAGGGCGTTATGCGACCACCCGTCAGGGCGGCCGCCAGTTCCTCGCGCTGCTGGTGCCCGGCGACGTCGCCAACCTCGACACGTTGCTGTTCGACCGGCTCGATTATGGCGTGCTGACGTTGACCGAGGCCAGCATCGTCCGGCTGCGCCGTGGCGACGTCGCGGCGCTCGCCGCGCAGCACCCTGGTATCGCGCGGAGCTTCACCTGGCTCGCGATCCAGGACAATGCGACGCTCGGCCAATGGACCTTGTCGCTCGGCCGCCGGTCGGCACGGGCGCGGCTCGCGCATCTCTTATGTGAGCTCAGCACGCGGCTGGCGGCGGAACACCAGGGCCGCAGCCGCTTCCGCCTGCCGCTGACGCAGGAGCATCTCGCCGACGTGCTCGGCCTCACCTCGGTCCACGTCAACCGCATGATGCGCGAACTGCGCGACCAGGGCCTGATCGAGGCGGGCGATCGCGTCATCACCATCCCGAACGTCGCCAAATTGCACCGCGAGGGCGATTTCGACCCCGGTTATCTCCACGCGGGCTCGGTACCGGTTCTCCACCTCGTCTGACGGGATCCCGTACGCAACGCGGGCTACGCCACGCTGAGGGAGGCACGTTCCAACCCGGATCGAGACCGAAGTTAGAAACTAGGGTCGATCGACATTCAACTCGCGGACGATGACAATTCCTCCCCCGCCAGGGGGAGGTGGCGCGGCGAAGCCGTGACGGAGGGGGAGGACACGGAACAGACGTGTCGCTTACCTCCCCCTCCGTCATGCCTGCGGCATGCCACCTCCCCCTGGCGGGGGAGGACTTACGCTATGACGATGAATGTCTATTTCGCCTAGAACACCACTCGGGGCTCGCCGCTCAGCCGTGCGGACGCATCACCACCTTGATGACGCCGTCTTCCTTGTCGCGGAATTTGGCGTACATTTCGGGCGCATCCTCCAGACTGGCCGGATGCGTGATGACGAAGCTCGGGTCGATCTCGCCGGCTACGATCTTCTCCAGCAGCGGCTTGGTGTAGCGCTGCACGTGGGTCTGGCCGAGCTTGATCGTCAGTCCCTTGTTCATCGCGGCACCGATCGGCAATTTGTCTCCCATGCCGACATAGACGCCGGGCACCGATACGGTGCCGCCTTTTCGGCAGCTCATGATCGCCTGGCGCAAGACGTGGACGCGATCGGTGGCGAGCATCACGCTGGCCTTGACCTTGTCCATGACCGCGTCGGCGGCGCCGTGCCCGGCCGCCTCGCAGCCGACCGCATCGATACAGCTGTCGGGGCCGCGCCCCTTCGTGCGTGCCTGCAGTTCGTCGTAAACGTCGGTCTCGGCGAAGTTGATCGTCTCGGCGCCGCCGGCTTCCGCCATGGCAAGCCGCTCGGGCAGCTCGTCGATCGCGATCACGCGCCCCGCACCCATCATCAGCGCGGAGCGAATGGCGAACTGGCCGACCGGGCCGCAGCCCCAGATGGCGACGGTGTCGCCCGGCTCGATCTGCGCGTTCTCCGCGGCCATATAGCCGGTCGGGAAGATGTCCGAGAGGAACAATGCCTGGTCGTCGGTGACGGTGTCGGGGATCTTGATCGGGCCGATGTCGGCCATGGGCACCCGGAGATATTCGGCTTGGCCGCCGCAATAGCCGCCCAGCATGTGGCTGAAGCCGAACAGGCCGGCGGGCGAGTGGCCCATCGCCTTGGCGGCCATCTCGGCATTGGGATTGGTCCGGTCGCACGCGGCGAACAGACCCTTGCGGCAGAACCAGCAGTCGCCGCAGCTGATCGTGAACGGCACCACCACGCGGTCGCCGATCCGCAGGTTGGTGACCTCGGAGCCCAGCGCGACGACCTCGCCCATATTCTCGTGGCCGAGGATGTCGCCCGCCTCCATGGTGGGCTGATAGCCATCGAGCAGGTGAAGGTCCGATCCGCAGATCGCGCACGCGGTGACCTTGATGATCGCGTCGCGCGGATGTTTGATCTCTGGGTCCGCGACGGTGTCGACGCGAACGTCACCCTTACCGTGCCAGCATAATGCGCGCATGAATCGTCTCCGTATGGGCAGGAGCTCCGCCTGGATCGGAAAAGCGACTGAACCCCCTCAACGTCGTGGATCGCGGAATGGGCCCGGCAGGTAACGCGCTCGACAGCGGCAGGGCGGCGCACCACATCCACCCCATGAACAGCTACGCCAAGACCGACGAGGCCATTGCCGCCCTGACTCCGGAGCAGTTCCGCGTCACCCAGCAGAACGGCACGGAGCGCCCCGGCACCGGTCCGCTCCTGAAGAACAAGGATGCGGGCATCTATGTCGACATCGTCTCGGGCGAGCCGTTGTTCGCCAGCGACGACAAATATGAGTCCGGCTGCGGATGGCCCAGCTTCACGAGGCCGATCGACGCCCGCCATGTGAAGGCGAGGCGGGACTGGTCGATGCTCATCCCGCGTACCGAGGTGCGCTCGGCGCAGGGGGACAGCCATCTCGGCCACGTGTTCAAGGATGGGCCGCGCGACCGCGGCGGCCTGCGCTATTGCATCAACTCGGCGGCGCTGCGCTTCGTGCCGCGCGCGGAAATGGCCGAGCAGGGCTATGGCGCCTATCTGGACCAGATCGCGGCGCCGTGCGCGATCACGCAGCGTGCGGTACTCGCCGGCGGTTGCTTCTGGGGCATGCAGGACCTTATCCGCAAGCTGCCCGGCGTCCTCTCGACGCGGGTCGGCTATTCGGGCGGCGATGTGGCCAATGCCACGTATCGCAAGCACGGCAGCCATGCCGAAGCGATCGAGATCGTCTTCGACCCCGCCCGCACCGATTTCCGCGCGTTGCTCGAATTCTTCTTCCAGATCCACGATCCGACCACGGTCGACCGGCAAGGCAACGATCGCGGCGCCAGCTATCGGTCCGCCATCTTCTATACGGACGACGGGCAGAAGGCGGTCGCCGAGGAGACCATCGCGGACGTCGAGGCCTCCGGGCTCTGGCCGGGCAGTGTGGTCACCGAGCTGGCGCCGGTGGGCGAATTCTGGGAATCCGAGCCGGAACATCAGGACTATCTGCAGCGTCGGCCGAACGGCTATACCTGTCACTTCGTGCGGCCGAAGTGGAAGCTGCCGCGGGCGTCGGCACCCGGCGGCGAGAGCGTAGCGACCTGATCGCCTAACCGGTCCGCCCCGCCCGCGCGGGACGCAGCGATCCGAGCGTGGCGAACGCGACGCAACCCGCAGCGACCGCCAGCGCCGCCGCCAGGATCGCCGCCGACCGGAACGTCTCGACCAGCGCCGCACCGGTCTGCGCGATCACCGCGCCGGCCAGCGCGGTCGCGATCAATCCGCCCGTCCGCGCGATCGCGCTGTTGAACCCCGAGGCGGTGCCGGTGTGCGCCTGATCGACCGACGACAGGACCGCGGTGGTCAGCGGCGCGACGGCCCCCGCCATGCCGAGCGCGACGACGATCATGCCCGGCATCACGCTGGTCCAGTAGCTGCCGGTCGGATCGACGCGGACCAGCAGCAGGAAGCCAAGCCCGGTGACGATCGGCCCGACGGTCAGCGGCCAGCGCGGCCCAATCCGTTCCGTGGTCCTGCCCATCAGCCGCGACGCGGCGCCGATCACGAGCGAGAAGGGAAGCAACGCCAATCCGGCGTGGAGCGGTGAATAGCCGCCGCCGACGATCAGCAGATACGGCAGCAGCACGAGCAGCCCGCCCAGCGCGCCGTACAGCAGGAAGGTCAGCAGCGTCAGGCCGACGAAGGGACGCGACGCGAACATCGCCAGCGGCATCATCGCATCGCCATGCCGGCGATGTTCGACCCACACGAACAGCGTCAGGAGCAGGACGCCGCCGATCAGCCCCGCCCAAATCCGCGGTGACCCCGCATGGGTGCTGGACCAGAGCGTCAGCGCCCAGGTGAGCGTGCCGAGCGCCAGCGTCGCGAGGATGGCGCCGGGCACGTCGAGCGGCTGCTCGCCCTCCGCGCTCTCCTCCACATGGCGCCAGGCGAGGAGGATCGCGACGAGCGCGACCGGCACGTTGATGAGGAAGATCGCCCGCCAGCCCGCCGCGCCGACCAGCCAGCCGCCAAGCGGCGGCCCGACCGCGCTCGCGATCGCGCCGGCGGACGCCCAGGTGCCGACCGCCCGTCCTCTCGCCTCGCCCCGGAACGACGCGCCGAGGATCCCGAGGCTGTTGGGCATCAGCATCGCCGCCCCGACCCCCTGCGCAGCGCGCGCGGCGAGCAGGAGGGGCAGGCCGGGCGCCAGCGCGCAGAGGACCGATGCCGCGGCGAACAGCGCCGTGCCGAGGATCAGCATGCGGCGGCGGCCGAAATGATCGCCCGCCGCGCCGCCGACCAGCAGCAGCGCCGACAGCGGCAGGAGATAGGCATTGACGATCCACTGCAGCGAGGCGGCGTCGCCGTGCAGGTCGCGCCCGATCGACGGCAGCGCGACGTTGGTGACGGAGCCGTCGATGAAGGCGAGGCTCGACGCGAGCATCGTCGCCGCGAGGACCCATCCGGCGTGGGCAGGTGACGCATCGGCGTCGTCCGGGACGGGAGTCGGGTCGGGCGCGCCCGGTTGGGCCAAGGCCGTTGGATGATGGTGCACCGTCGGCGTATAGCCTATCGCCCGGCGTTCGGCGCCCCTGCATCGTGCGGATCGTCGCTGAAGCCAGCGCCGCCGATCCCCGCGCCGCCGGACCCGCCCCCGAACCCGCTTCCGGCTCCGCCCCCGCCTCCAGAACCACCGCCTCCGCTTCGGCCACCATCGTCCTTGCCGCCGCCTTTGCCGCCGCCCGACGATGCGGGCCGTGCCGGTCCCTGCATCGCGATGGTCAGGTCGGCCGGGATCGGATCGAGATCGAGGGCATCGCGCACGAACGCGCGCAGCGAGACGACCAGCTCGTGCGTATGCACGGGATGTCCCGCGACCAGCTCGCGGATCGCCCGGTCCGCCAGCCGGACATGCTCCTCGGTGCCGAGCAGGATGATGTCGGACAGCGCGGCTTCCACGGCGTCGCGGATGCGGCGGGTACGGTCCGATCGCGATGCGCCCTCCGCGCTGAGGTCCAGCGCCGCCATCGGCTCCGTCGCGCCACCGCCCTGGTCGCGCCGTCGCAGATCGCGCCGGTGTGCCGGATCGACCGTCAGATCGCCGGTGAACGAGCCCCCCAGCACCTTATACGCGGCGATGAGCGTCCGGAGCCGCTCGTTGATCTGCCGGTTCATGCGCTCGCGACGCTGCTGGAACGTCATCTGGGTGAGCAGACGGATGCCGACGCCGAGCAGCGTGACCAACGTCAGCCCGAAGATGGTCACGAGCAGGTTTTGCCAGGAGCTGAAATCCAGACCGCGCAATCACATCTCCAATTTGATCAACGGGACCAACGGCAATCGCCCGGGTGCGGCAAGGTGCCGCGGCACGAAACGGATCGTGCGATTGCGGGCCATAAGCGGATGCACCGCATCGGTCACTTCGTGCCGGCGACGACGACCAGCGGATCGCCCCTGCTTCCATCGGCCAGTACCTCCGTTTCGACCGCACCGAACCCCGATCGCTCCATGTAGAGGCGGATCAGCTGCGCCTGTCCGGCAATGTCGAGCGCCCGCCAGATCCGCACCGCCTTCGTCGGAAAACATCGGTTGGAATAACTGACGGCGAAACGTCCGCCCGCTCGCAGGACGCGGCGAACCTCGGCGAACACCGGCACCGGCTGCTGGAGATATTGGACGCCGACGCAGCACAAGGCGACGTCGATGCTCGCATCGGACAGCGGCAATATCGGCGTGGCGTTGAGATCGTTGACGAACCAGCGGGCGAGCCGATCATTGGCGGCGAGTTCGACCGCGTTCATGCCGTGGCCGATGACCTCGGCAGTGGCTGGCGTCGCGGGCAGGTGGCTGATCCAGCTCGACATGAGATCGAGCACGACGGCCTGCGCCGGCATGATGCGCGCATAATAAGCGGTCAGCGCCGCAACCGCTGCGTCGTCGATGTGCGAGACGAGGCGCGGTGGCGCGTAGAAGGCGAGATCGTCACCGTCGTCCACCTTGTCGAAGGCATTCGCCGGCAGTTCGGCACGCCAGTCGCTCGTGCTGGCCTTCGTATCGTCCATAAGCCGCCTCGCGCCGTGATCCCTGCGCCTTGAACGGGCGGCATGGCGATGCGCTCCACGCGCTCGCAACGACGTCGACCCGACAGCCTAGCGGAGCGACATTCATCTTCGTGAAGTAAGTCCTCCCCCGCTAGGGGGAGGTGGCGCGGCGAAGCCGTGACGGAGGGGGAGGACACGAAACCGGCGTGTCGCTTTCCTCCCCCTCCGTCATGCCTGCGGCATGCCACCTCCCCCTGGCGGGGGAGGATTTTGGCTACGACGATGGACGTCGATCCCGCCTGGTCGAGTGACGCGTCGCGCGCCTGCGACAGTTCGGAAGCATCCGCGCACCGATGATAGCGCCAGCCGAGGATGACGCGGCGCACCGGTTGCCCTAGGCTGCGCGATCGGCACAGGATGCCTGAAGATTAGGGCATGTCATAATGAGCGATCGAGACAGCGTTGCCGGCTACAAGGACGTCCTGACCGGCAGCCGCGACGGACCGGACGAGGCAGGAGGCGCGGCGAAGATAGCTCCGGCCTCCGCGCCGGAGTTGAGGACGCTCGCGGGGGTCGCGGTCGGTACGCTGGTCATCGCGGCACTCTATTTTGGTCAGGAGGTGCTGATCCCGATCACGCTGGCGGTCATGCTGTCGTTCGTGTTGTCGCCCGTCGTGAACCTGCTTCAGCGCCTGCGGTTGTGGCGGGCGCCCGCCGTGATGCTCACGGTGCTGGCCGCATTGGGAATCCTGGGGCTCTTCGGTACGCTGATCGGCAGCCAGGCCGCCTCGCTCACCGCCAATGCGCCACAATATGCGCAGACGATCCAGGCCAAGGTGGAGAAGGTGCAGGGGTTCGCGCTGTCGCGGATGGCATTGATCACCAAGGAGCTGGGCGGCGGCCGGCACGCGGCCGCTCCGCGCGGCGCCGCACCCGCCCCCACGCTCGCCGCCGGCGCGGCGCAGCCCGCTGCGGGCCAGCGGCGCCCCGTACCGGTCCAGGTCGTGCAGGAGAGCACATCGCCCTTCACGATCGCGCGAACGGTGGTCGAGCCGATCCTGGGGCCATTGGAAACGACGATCATCGTCTTGATCGTCGCGATCTTCGTGCTGATGCAGAAGGAGGATCTGCGCGACCGCTTCATCCGCGTGTTCGGGTCGAGCGATCTCCACCGGACGACGCGCGCGCTCGACGACGCCGGTCAGCGGCTGAGCAAATACTTCCTGTCGCAGCTGGCGGTGAATACCTGCTTTGGCCTGGTCATCGGCATCGGCCTGTGGGTGATCGGCGTGCCGTCGCCGGCGATGTGGGGCGTGATGGCGGGGCTGCTGCGCTTCGTGCCGTATATCGGCTCGTTCCTCGCCGCGGTTGCGCCCGCCGCCCTCGGTGCGGCGGTCGACCCGGGCTGGGGCATGGCGATCGAGGTGGTGGCGCTGTTCGTCGTGGTCGAGCCGATCACCGGCTATGTCGTCGAGCCGCTGCTTTATGGCCATTCGACCGGGCTCTCGCCCGTATCGGTGATCGTGTCGGCGATCTTCTGGACGTGGCTGTGGGGCCCGATCGGCCTCATCATGTCGACGCCGCTGACACTATGCCTCGTCGTGATGGGCCGGCACGTCAAAAGCCTGGAGTTCTTCGACGTACTGCTCGGCGATCGCCCCGCTCTGACGCCGGTCGAAAGCTTCTACCAGCGCATCCTCGCCGACAATCCGGACGAGGCGCTGGCGCAGGCCGAGACGCTGCTCGCCGATCGGTCGCTGGCGGATTATTACGACGGCGTCGTGCTGGCAGGCCTGAAGCTCGCGGTCGAGGATCAGGCGCGCGGCACGATCGATCGCGCCGGGGCGCGGAGCATGACGCGCTCGATGCTCTCGGTGATCGGCGAGTTGAAGTCGCACGGTATTGCGCATGATCAGCCCGCCATCCACGTCGGGACGGTCGCCTGTGTCGCCGGCCATGGCGCGTTCGACGAAGCGGTGACCGCCATGATGGCGCAGCTCTTGGAGCAGCGCGACATCGCGGCCAGGACGATCCCGTATGGCGATGTCGGTCGCGAGACCATCGGCAGTTTGGATCTTGCCGGTGTGACGACGATCATGGTGTCGTATCTGGAGCTGAACGGGTCGCCTGCGCAATTGCGCTATTTGGTGCGGCGTCTGCGCGCCAAGGCGCCTGCGGCGCGGATCATCGTCGGCCTGTGGCCGCAAGGGGAGGCGGCGCTGACCGATGCGGCGATCCAGCGCGAGCTTGGCGCGGACGGCTATGTCGGATCGCTCTCGGCGGCGCTCGCTATCATCGCCGCGCCCGCCACCTCGGAGCAGGTCGCGGCCTGACACCGGATGCACCGGCGGCGCTTCCGTGTGCCGCCGGTCGGGCCGGCCGCGCTCCGATATCGATCAGAACGAGGCGGGATCGCCATGTATCGGCGTAGCGAAATTCCTCCCCCGCCAGGGGGAGGAATTGTCATCGTCCACGAGTGAATGTCGATTGGCCCGAGGTCCGACAGGGGATGCGCTCACGCTTGCGCGCAATCCGCCCCTCCATCCCAGTGGAGGGGCGGAGCGCTAGCCCTCAGGCAGCCGCACCCCCGTCGATGTTGAGCGTGGTGCCCGTGATGTAGCTCGCATCGGGCCCGGCGAGGAACGAGACCGCACCCGCGATCTCCTCGACCTTGCCGTAGCGGCCGAGCGGAATGAATCCGATCATCTGCTGCGCGAACGCGCCGTCGGCGGGGTTCATATCGGTATCGATCGGACCCGGTTGCACCGTGTTGACCAGGATATTGCGCGCTGCGAGATCCTTCGCCCAGCCTCGTGCGAGCGCCGCCACCGCGGCCTTGGTCGCGCTGTAGACTGCGGTCGCCGGGAAGGCGAGTTCGCCCGAGACGCTGCCGATCAGGATGATCCGCCCGCCATCGTTGAAATGCGGCAACGCCGCGCGCGTGCCGACGTGCAGGCCCTTCACGTTGACGCCGAACTGGCGATCGAAGGTCTCGTCCGTGTCGTCGGCGACCGCCGAGAATTCGGCCACCCCCGCGTTGTGGACCAGGATGTCGATCGCGCCCAGCGCGGCGGCGGCCTGCTCGACGCCCGCGCGCTGCGACACCGGATTGCCGGCGTCGGCCTGGAACGCAAAGGCGCTGTCCCCGGCGCTCTCGATCGCCGCCACGGTAGCGTCTGCGGCAGCCTTGTTGCCGGCGTAGGTGATCGCGACGGTCGCACCGTCGGCCGCCAGCCGTTTGGCGATCGCCGCACCGATGCCGCGCGATCCACCCGTGACGAGCGCCTTTTTGCCCTGAATTGACATGTCGATACTCCGAAATGTGGCCCGCGATCACGCCGTCGTGCGCTGTCGGCAGGGGAGAAGATAAGGCGATGCCTCGACAGTTCAACATATCCGAACTATTAAAATGGTACGGTCTTCCTATATGAGGCGGATGCCTCGCTTCACGCATCCCAGGCTGGAGGACGTTCCACTCGGTCTGGCACTCCATGCGCTGGCCGATCCCAATCGGCTGGCGATGGTGGCGCGCCTCGCCGCGACCGAGCGGCTGAGCTGCACCGGCGCCGCGCCGTGCGAGTCGATCCCCAAGAGCACGCTGTCCAACCATCTGAAACTGCTTCGCGCCGCGGGGCTGATCGAGACGACCCAAGCCGGGCGCGAGATGATCAACACGCTGCGACGCTTGGATTTCGACCGGCGCTTCCCCGGCCTTCTGGATGTGGTGCTCGCCAACCGGGCAGCCTGAAACGTCCGAAGCTGGGGACGACGCTGCTTGTGGTCAGCGCGTTTGCGTTACGGACGATCCCATCCTAGACCACGCCCGCTGCGAAAAACGACGGCGTGGTCGACACCACCCTCGCGCACACGCCGGTCGATAGCCGGCGAGCGGCTCCATGATGGCAACGCAGGCTCGACCTGCGCGGGCTGGGAGCGCGGACGAATGCTGGAAGACGTTACGATCATCGGCGCAGGGCTGGGCGGCTTGGTGCTCGCGGGCGCGCTCCATCGCCGCGGCATCGGCGTCGTCGTCCATGAAGGCGAACGATTTCCGGACGCGCGCGGCCAAGGTGGCCTGCTCGATCTGCATGCAAACAGCGGTCAGCAAGCCCTACACACCCTCGAATTGCATGACGCGTTCCTGAAGCTGGTCCGGCCGGGCGAGGATGCCAAGCGGGTCGTCGACAGGCATGGCACGGTGCTGCTCGATCGACCGGGCAATGCCGACTGCGCTTGCCCGGAGGTGGACCGTGGTGACCTGCGCCGGCTGCTGCTGGATGCCCTGCGGCCAGGGATCGTGCGTTGGGACCGCAAGGTCGCGTCGGTGCAGAATGTGGGCGATGGTCGCCACATGGTCGCATTCACCGACGGTTCGACGGTGGAGACGACGCTGCTGATCGGCGCGGACGGCGCTTGGTCGCGCGTCCGCACGCTCGTGACCGACGCCCGGCCTGCTTATACCGGCACCTGCTTTCTGGAGCTTCACTTGGACGCGAATGATCCGCGCGCGGCGGCGGCCGCGGCGGTGATCGGGGCGGGCACGCTGATCGCGGTGGCACCCGGCCAGGGCATTTTGACGCATCATAATGCCGATGGCAGCATCCACACCTATTTGGCGGCCAACCGGCCTGTGGAGTGGCTGGCTGCCGACCTGTCGACCGCGACGGTCCGTATGGCGACCCTGTTCGACGGCTGGGCGCAATCGCTGCGTGCCTTGATCGCCGGCGGCGAGGAGCTTCCGGTGATACGTCCCATCTACGCGCTGCCGCCGTCGCTGGCCTGGCCGCGCGTTCCGGGCGTGACGCTGCTGGGGGACGCCGCGCACCTCATGTCGCCGTTCGCAGGTGAGGGCGCCAATCTGGCAATGCTTGACGGAGCGGAGCTTGCGCGCGCGTTGATCGACCATCACGATCGGGAAGACGCGCTAGCCGCTTATGAGCATCAGCTGTTCGCACGCAGCCAACCGATCGCACGGATCAGCGCCGGCAACCTGTCTTCCTTCTTCGGCCCGGACGCGCCTGCGAGCGTCGTGGATCTGTTCGAGACCCGCTGAGCGGGATGTCGGCTTCTGGACGGCTGTATCGCGCTGCGACGATCGGCCGGATCGCTGACGTCACGGTCACGGCGCGGGATCGTCTGCGGGAAACGCTGCAATGCCTGATCGCCGTCATTAGAACGCGAAACCAGAACCTGCAGCGGATGGTCGGGGAGACAGGATTCGAACCTGCGACATCCTGCTCCCAAAGCAGACGATAAAGCCGCTTTCCTGCCGCCTGTTCTGTAAACCTAGTGCATGACACGCCCCTTTGGTTTCAATAGCTTAGACGGAGCCTGTAAACCGTTTGCCGGGCGTTGCGGCTCGCTGGCGTGCCGCCGGCGGCCTGCTTTTCCGGCGCGCAAATCAAGCTGGGTAGGGCGTTGATGTCGCTGCTCGCCGGTCCTGACAAAGCTTGAGGGAGTGGTGCGCGTCAGGCCAGCTGCTGATTAAGAGACAGCGGCCCGCTCTCCTACGTTTCCGACTTTTCCCCTCTCTGTTCCCCGTAGCACCCCCTTAGCGGGGTGGAACTTGTCGGAAGGGCAATTGGGTGCTCAAGGTCGTCATGTTGAGCGGTAGTGATTCTGTTCAGAGAGGACGCCCCTTGGATAGCCAAAATCAGCCAGCGCCGGATCGGCGAACCCTGACCTTTTCTCAGGCGGAGGGCGCCGAAGCGATACCATCTCAGTTGGCTCTGCGGCAAATTTCACGGCCATTAGCTGTCCAGTTGTGGGATATTTTGTATTCCAGCATCGTTGGCGATATGAGGATGTATAATAAGTCGTATTCACTAGGTGTGATGTGGACAAACGTTCTTATTGAATATCACATGGAAGTATTGGGGCAGTTTTCAAGTACATTTAGTGACGAATTTGTTACATGGCGCGACCGGCTTCAAAAGCTATTCAGTGATGGAAATTATATTAAGATATTGGAGTTGGTGCAATTCGTTATTCGCAGCCCGCACAAACCAGAAGGAATTGTCAAGCAATTTGCGGCTGCACTTTCAAGGCATCAAGCCGCGTACTTCATAGACGGGGATACTATATATCCTAAAGCCTCTCTGGAGGAAGGTGTGGCGCTTGTGGATGCCTTAAACGCGCTCCGCCAATCGGAATACGGCGGGGCGAGGTCCCATCTATCGGCCGCGTCCCGACTCTTAGGCAGTGGTGATTATTCGGGAAGCGTCCGCGAAAGCATTAGCGCCGTTGAAAGCATCGCCCACGTTCTTGAGCCGAACGCCACCAAATTAGGAGCCGCTCTGTCAAAGCTTGAGGGAAGCGGACGTATCCATGGGGGGTTGAAAGTAGCTTTCGCGGCGCTGTATGGATACGCATCCGATGCCGAAGGTATTCGGCACGCGCTTGTGTTCGACAGTAAGGCTGAAGTCGATGAAGCAGACGCGCTTTTCATGATTGGCGCATGTGCAAGTTTCGTCACATTCGTGATTCGAAAAGGCGAACTTTCGGCTGGGCCGCGCTAATTTGATACCTGATGGTCGAGGATGAAGCGGCTCGCCAGCGAAGTAATTGCAATTAGTGCAATCGCGTTAACCGTCTTTGCATTCGCCAGCGACAGGTGCGGGAGCAATACAAAGGGTGCCTTTTAGGCATCCTCTCCTAAAACCTCTCACGGGTCGCTTTGCAGCGGCCCTTTTTTTGCGCGCTCGACGGAAGCTCAGTTGCAGCATAGGCTCGACAGATGACAGAGGACGACGCGACTTACCGGCTGGGCGAAGCGCTCAACCACCTCCACGCCTTCGCGGCGCGGTTCAGCGGCGAGGAATATGTCGATGAGGCGAGCGCGCTGACCACGGATGACCTCGGCCACATCCTCGACCTACTGGAGAAAACCCACGCGATCGCCAAGACGGCGCCGAAGCTCTGATGTGCAATCGAGCGCGTTTCGCCGGCGAGCCTGAGACCCTGTTCGAGCGCTTCGGGGCGAGTTGGGCGCAGGACGTGGTCCGGCCGAACAAAGACCCTCAAGAGCTGTTCCCGAAATCAAAGGCGTTCGTCGTGCGCGAGGAGCGCGGGCGGCGCTCCGTCGACGTGATGCTGTGGGACGTCCTGGGCGGGGGCGCGAAGTGGCCGATGACCAACGTCCGCAACCTCGGCCTCCCGCAATGGCGGAAGCTCGCGGCCGAACCAGAGAACCGGTGCTTGGTGCCACTCACCGAATTCTGTGAATGGACGCCCGATCTGCACCAGGTTGGCGAGGGCAAGCCGATCAAGGGGGAGATGTGGTTCGCGGTGCCCGCCCAGCCGGTGTTTGCGGTCGCGGGGTTCTGGCAGCAGACGGCCAAGGGGCAGGGGTTCACGATGGTGACCTGCGATCCGAACGAACTTGTCGCGCCGATCCACCCAAAAGCGATGATCACGATCCTGCACGAGGCGGATTGGGATCGCTGGCTCCAAGGATCGTACGACGATGTCGTCGCTTTGCAGCGGCCATATCCGGCTGACAAGATGACCGTCAGGGGGCCGGTGTTCCCGACCCGCGGGGGTTAGGCCGCGCCGATTCAATGGGTTGCCCGAATCAGAACAAATGTGGAACATGGTGGCCGCTGATCGAATCGGAGCCGCCTCATGTCGTCGCGCGAAAATCTGCGCCAGCTTGCCGCTGAGCGGGGCGAAAGCCTCGCTGCCCTATCCGCCCTGATCGGGCGCAATGCTGCCTACCTCCACCAGTTTGTTACGCGGGGATCGCCCAAGCGGCTTGAGCCGGATGACCGGCTGCACCTGGCAAAATATCTCAACGTGGATGAGCGCAAGCTGGGCGCACGGGACCCGTGGGAGCCAGTCATATGAGACGGCTCGGCCGCGAACAGCTGCGGACGAACATCTGGGTCGCCCTTTCCGTCCTCAAGCCTTACGAGAAGCGGGCGCTTGGCCTCAACATCGAGCGAATCCGTGAGGCCGTCGCCGACGATCTGGTCCGTAGGATCATGGGGTCGCCCGATAGCGAGACGGTGATCCTCCAGCCGGATATGGCTGGCCCAGCGCACGCGCCGTGGCTCGGACGCTGGGGCATCGACGAGCCGCACCCGCATCCTGATCTGGAGCCCCGCTGATGTCCCGCTGTCGCCTATGCACCAGCAACGACATCGACGCCGTCAACGAACACCTCGCCGAGAAGCTATGGGATAGCCGGATCGCGAACCTTGAAGGGCCGATCCCGTGGAGCGAGGCGGGCGCAACGTGGCAGGCCGCCTTCCGCGAGCTTGCCGTCGCGGCCCGGCAGGCGCTGAGCCAAGCGTGACCCAACCGCAATGCCGGTTACGCTTCCAGATCAATAGCCTAGGTTCGAGACACGCCGTCGCGCTAGGCGTAGCCTTCGAAATGCCCGAGTCGCTGACCTCGCATTCGGACATGCAGCCTTCGAGCCCGCCTGCCGCCCCCCCCGTGCGGGCGGGCTCCCTTTTCGTTGGCAGCAGATCGCCGGCAACGCGGCAACCGGGGCGTTGCCCGTCGAACGACAGTAAATGCGCGCTGATGGAGTAGGGCTGGCAGATAAATAAAAGAGGCCCAACCTCTCTTTTCCAATTGACGGAAGAGAGGTCAGGCCCCATAAAGCTCTTGTCAGAAGGCAATTCCGCCCCTGACAATCGGAGTACGAGAGATGCTAGCTCTCTACATCCGGTTCATCACGAAGTGGTTTACGATCGAAATCGGAACCCGCTTCTAACATGACCGGCCCCCGGACCTAGAAGACTAGGCCGGGGTGCCGGCACCAGAAATAGGGCGACCCCGATGGTGATGCAAGGCGAAGAGATGAAGGCGCTCCGGACCCGTGCCGGGCTGTCGCAGGCGGAGCTCGGCGAGGCGATCGGCATGGCTCGCGAGACGATCGGCGCGATGGAGCGGGGCACGCATGGCATTGAGCTGAGGACGGAGCTTGCGGTCCGTTACGTTGCGGAACCTCGGATCAAGGTGCGTCAGGAAGCCGCCACCGAAGCGACTGGTCAGGTAGTGGCTGCGGTCTTCGGTCAAGGCCCAGCGGCGACGATGAGCATCGCGGAAATCGAGAAGGCGCTGCGCCCGCTGCTAGACAAGAGGTATCAGCGCAAAGCTGATTAATTTGGAAGATGGCCCGCGAGCGCCGGATAAGGGGTTCGAAGCAAGTTACGGCATAGGTGCGGAGCCGGGGATCGATTGGCGTCGGCGGGCGAGGCTCGACGATAGGTCGATCACTCCCTCACCAAATTTTGCCTCGACGCCGTCGAAATCCACCAAATCCCTTATCCTGCGCGCGCGCACCGTTCCGGTTGCCCCAGCGACGTTGACGTAGAGCCCATTCGGTTCTGTATCTTCCGTCACCACGCAACCGGCTCCGATCATGCATCCATGCTCGATTGTTACGCCCGGATTCACGGTCACCCGCGCCATGATCCAAGAGCCCGCTTTCACGGTGATAGGCGCCACGATGATGCTGGGCGAAGACCGACGCGCCGGGTCGCCGCTGTGCGGGTGCGAGCTGGTCGTGAAGATGCTGTACGCGGCTACGCGGGCGCCATCTTCAAGCGTTAAGCGGGCGCCGCCGTCGTAGTAGGCGAAGTTGTTCAGCATCGCATTGCGACCCATCACGATGTCCGCCGACGCCAGCCAGCAAGAGTGGCGCACGGTTGCCGTGGGATGAATCTGCGCGCCCGCGTAATTGAGCAGCGCGCGCCGTATCCGATCGGAGAGAAACACGGACCCTTGGATGCGGAGGATCACAGAGCGGAATTTTGTTCGCCGCCAACCTGTGTCGCTCATCGTTGAATCTCCCGATGCCTTACCGACGGTCAATGGCAGGCATGCTGACCCATGAGCAAGTAAATTAACTATTCAGGGCATAGCCCTTATCATCGATCAATCAATGAATGATCGTGGCTCTGCATCTTTTAGCCGGCCGCGTCGTGTCTATGGCGTCTCACGGGCTCGCAAATTGTAGTATCCGTGGGGTATAAAATCGCTATGGGCGGACACAGACGGATGCGCATACCGTCGGGGGTCATGGGGGGATGGATAGTGCGTCGAGTAATTGAAATCGCAGAAGTGATCGTCGGCGTTCCGGTGCTTATTGCACTCATTGCCGGCAGCATGATCGCCGCCCTCTTTCGAGACACGTCAATAGGTTAACGGGAAAGCGCGCGATCGCACGCCTTCCCGCCAGACCTTACGCCTTTTCGATGATGCGGCCGCCGCTGAAATAGCCGAAGCCGCTCAACGTACCGTTCGAGCCTCGACCATTCTTGAAGCTGAAGGCGATTTCGCCGTTCGTCGGCGCGATCCCGGTGAAAGTCACGACCTGGGTCGAGTTATTGCCAGCGTCGAGCTGTTTCGTCACGCCGTTGACCGTGAAGTCGGTGTACCGCTCCGTCGCCGTGCGCGATCCGAATAGCTCAAGATCGTAGAGCTTGGAGTTATCAAGCCCCGAAATCTTGAGCGTGCTCGATGCTTGGTTCTGGTTGAAGTAATAGCTCTGCATGACGTTATCGGGATAGACGCCCGAATTGCTGCCGGTCGTGACGCCGGTGTTGGTCGCGCCGCCGTCTCCGTTGACGACCGTCGACCCGGTCCATCCCGTATCGACGCCGGCCGGGGTCTTGAAGGGCGTCGCGACGAGGCCCGTTCCGGCGGCGTAAGTCCAGCGGTTCCAATCCGCGGGCGTTGCCGGCGACGCGCTTTCCCCAGGATCGAACTGCGCCATCTTCAGGGTGCTGCCCTCGGCAACGTCGGTGATGGTGACCGTGATCGTCTTATCGGTCGCATTACCCGCGGCATCGGTAGCCCGCACAGTCACCACATAGGAGCGGTTCGCATCCGCGTCCGTGGGCGTTTCATAGTCCTGCGCCGGCAGGGTGAGCACGGCGCCCGCCAGCGTGAACTTGGCCGCGTCGGCGCCGCCGACCTTGCTCCACGTCACCGACTCATTTGCCGCGAGGGTAACGCTGAAGGCGGCATTTTCCGGCTGACTGAAGGCGCTGGCCGTCGAGATGACGGGTGCAGTGGTATCAGCGGTGCTGCTGCCGGAGCCGACCGCGAGCGCGGAGCTGGTGACGTCAATCGGCAGCGCCAAGGCGCTATTGTCATGCAGCACCGTGGCGTCGTCTGCTGCCAGCGCAGTCGGGTTATAGATGATCGTCGCACCACTTCCGCGGGAGGCATGGGTAAGGCGGACGCTGGTCGCCGACTGCCGAGCCGCGGCACTGATCGCTAGCGCCGCACCCGCGCTGTCAAACATGCGGAAACCGGTGATGCCGGTCGTCGGCGTGAAGTCGGTGCCGTCGACGTGCTTAACGGTGATATCGGTCTGCGTATCCGACACGGCGACTGCCGCTGACAGGTAAGCAGCGCGCTTCTGAGGCGTGCCATTGACCAGAGCAATGACCTGCGCCGCGAAGCGGGCGGCGGTGATGATCTGCGAGGGTTCGGTCTGATGCGTGTTGTCGCGCGTCGGCAGATCGTAAGTCGAAAAGCCCAGCCGCACATTGGCGTCGTTATTGGCGACCTGCATTTCGGCCTCGCGCTGCCAGCGGAGCGCGTTTTGATTATCCGGCTCATCCTGCGTGGTGCCGATGAAGAAGGTCAGGTTCGGCAGCCCGGTGCCCGCCCGGACTTTCGAAATGACCGATCGGAGCAACGCCGCCTGCGCAGCCGTCGACGAGCTGTTGATCTGGCCATAATCAACGTCATTGTATCCGACCTGAAGCAGGACGGCGGTCATGACGCGGCCGGTGGCGATCGCGTTCTTGATGCTGTTGATTACGCCCGTCAGGACGCCGCTGGTATCGCTCTCCCAGCCGGCCAACGTGGTGCCGCTGGCTCCGCAGCGCATATAGTGGACCTGCCGGCCGGTGGCGGCATAGATAGCCGTGCCCGCCTCCATCCCCATGCGCCCCTTTTCGAGGCGACCGTAATTCGTGCCCCCGTCGGAGGCGAGGACGTTGTCGTTCGGCGTGCCGCCCGTGTAATTGTTGAGGTACTCGGCGGGGCTCGAAGAGCCCATGAATGCCATGACGATCGGCGCAGTCGATGCCCCGGCCGCCGTGACCGTCCGCGATACGACCGACGACAAGGCCGTTCCGCCCGAGCCCGCCGCCGTCTCCTGATAGGTGAGCGTGCCGCCGGCCGTCGGCGTCGCGGTGAGGCCCGTGCTGATCACGCTTCCGTTGAGCGACCACGCGCGCGAAGTGATCGAGCCGTTGCTGACGGTGCCCGGCGTGGCCGTGAAGGTCGCCCCGGCGCCGCCGGTGCTCGGGCTTACGGTCGGCTGCGCGGTGAAGGTTGGCGCGGCGGCGGCGGCGGAGCCGACAGCAACCTGCAAGACCGTCGATTGCGTCGTGCCGCCCGAGCCCGTCGCCGTTTCCTGATAGGTCAGGGTGCCCGACGATGCGGGCGACGCGGTCGTGCCGGTGCTGATCACCGTGCCGTTGATCGCCCAGGCGCGCGAGGTGATCGAGCCGTTGCTCACCGTGCCCGGCGTGGCGGTGAACGTCGTCGCACCCGCGGTGCCGCTGCTCGGGCTGATGCTGGGCTGCGCGGTGAACGACGGCGCCGGGGTGGGCGTCGACGTGGCGGCGGCGACGCCGGCGGCCTGGACCGACGACGAGGTCGTGCCGCCGGGGCCGGAGGCGATCTCCTGATAGGTGAGCGTGCCGGACTGCTGCGGCGTGCAAGTCAGGCTGGTGCTGATGGCCGTTCCGTTGAGCAGCCACGAGCGCGAGACGATCGCCCCATTCGTAACGGTGCCGGCGGTGGCGGCGAACGTCGTCGAGCCTGCGACGCCATTGCCCGGGCTGATGCTCGGCTGCGACGCAAACGCCGGTGCCGGGGTGGGCGTGGGCGTGCCCGCGGCCTTCAGCGCTGCCAGATCGATCAGCATCGCATTGATGGTATCGCGGATATCGCGGTTCGACGCTCCGTTGGGGATGTTCGTCAGCACGGTCATGGTCGGTAGCTCCTGCGGGTCGGCATGGGTGAGGTCGCGCGCTCGTCAGCCAAGCGGCGCGGCGGGGTCGATTTCGTTGGTGAGCTTGCGGACGCGGCGGCCCGGCCAGCTCGCGTGATGCGGCCCCCAGGTGATCGCCGCACCCTCGGGCGGGGCGGCGCCCGCGGGGATGAAGAACAGGAGGCGGTCGCCGTTCGGGCGATCAATGAGCACCCGCTGCGCTGCTTCGTTGGTGTTGGGGACCGTGCCGGGATCGACGTGAACGACGCGCCCGGTGCCGCTCACTCGACGCCGAACAGGGGCAGGAGGACGCGCGCGAGCAGCGCGGCGCGGGGCGATGCGACCTGATTGTAAAGGGTCTGCACCAGCTCGCGGGCGATATCCTCGACGTCGCCGGCCGGCACCTCCATGCCCTTGTCGGCGATCAAGCTGACCAAGGCGGGCAGGGCCTTCGACACGACGAGGTCGGCCTTCTGCTTGCCGGAAAGGCTGTCGTTCGCGAGCGACAGGATGTTGTCGCGGGCATCTGACGCAATCGGCAGCGTCAGCAGGACGGCGACGATCTTCTGCGTATCGGTGGGGGTGACCTTGATCAGCGCCTTCGGGAGGACGCTGCCGAGCAGGCCACGGAGGAACGATTTGACGCGCATGGGGACTTCCTTCGGTGAACCGGGGGTGACGAGCTGGTTCAGCCGCCGGCGGGCCGCGCGCTGGTACGCGGCGGCATGAGACGACTGATCGAATGGGTGGCGGAGCTGGTGCGGCGGTTCAGACGAGCCGCGTCAGATCGGGGCGGGGCGGCGCGACCGGCCCCCACCCGCCGGACGCGAGCCCGTCCTGAAAGACCGCGGCGATCGCGGCGATCTGGGCGGCGCGATCGGCCCCGTTGATGATGCGGCGCGCCTGGGTGAATTGCGCCAGCGTGGCGAACCCGAACGGCGGCAGGTACGTGGCGAGCTTCCGACCGGTGAACCAGCCTTCGTACATGCCGCGGACCATGATCTGCGAGCTGATCACGGGTTCGAGGGCGCGGCTATAGTCGGCGATCAACGCGCCCTTCAGCCCGAGCTCGGCGTCGGCGCGGGCGTAATTGTAATCCCAGGTGAGTTGCACGTCGCTGCGGCCGTAGGCGATCTGGCCGCGGTGCTTGCCGGGAACGCCGTATTCCTTCCCCCGCCCGCGGCCGATCTCTTCGACCGGCTGCATCTTCTGCCCGGTTTCCCAGAATGACGTCGCCAAGCCGTAGGCGACGAAGGCGATTGGCGCGCCGACCGCACCGAAGGCGTCGAGCTTGCACTGCATGCCGGCGAGTTGCAGCGCGTTGATGGCGCCGCCCCTGAATAGCGGGCGGACGCGATCAAAGAACGCCTTCGGGCTGACAAGCGCGCACGGCGCTGCCTTCGCCGGCGCGGGGGCCGTCGTCATGTCGATTATCTCCGAAAGGGGGTCTCTGCGAAACCGCAGGGACGGGTCAGGGGGTCTTGTCGATCTCGCGCAGCGTGGCGGTCATGTCGGACGGCACGGGCCGCTTGCCGGGGATGACGGCGTCGAGCGCGTCGATGGCGCTCTGCCCGCGGCGCTTGAAAAAGGTGATGATGCCTGCGCCGGCCGCGCCGCACATGCCGCCGGTGCCGAGTGCAGCGAAAAGGTCGACCTGATGCTCGACGATCCACACAGCGGTGACGAGCAGCGCGATCCCGGTGACGATGCCGTCAAGAAGCCAGCGCTTCGGCCCTTTGGCGTCGAGGGTGATGAAAAGCCGCACCATGAAGCAGGTCAGGAGCCCGACGCACATGGAGCCCGCCGGGAACGAATAGCCCAGCACCGACCAGATCACCGGTACGGTGGCGGCGGGAGCGGCAGCAACGACCGCCTCCCTCATCATCGAAGCCCGACGGCGGCACCCGCCATCAATAGGCTGACGACCAGCACCAAGGCGGGGCGGCGCAGTTGCGGCCAGCGCGACCACATATCGACGGGCAGCGGCGTCTTACGAAGCTGGTGCTCGATCATCGGCTCGGCGAGCATATGGAGCCCCATCCATATGAAGCCGCAGGCGATCGACGCGGGATCAAAATACCGCTTCATTTCGGCGACGCGCTCGACGGTGGCGACGTCCCCCGACGACCATGACCAAAGGCTGATCGCCTCGGCAGCGCCGCGACTGGCGATCGCGCAGCCGGCGAGAAAGACGATGATCCGATAGATCGATACGGGGTGCGTCGGGTGATCGATGTGGCGGAACGCCCAGAGCCGCCGCGCCTGCTTCCCCGCCATCATTGTCCCGAGACAGGTCGCCGCCGTCATCACGAACAGGTTCCATGCAAGCAACGTCGGGTTATCCGCCAGAGACGGCGGCGCAAGGGTTGCAGCGTTGCGCATGGCTTCGCCGATATAGTTGCTGGTTGCGGTCGCGTTCATGCGGCACCTCGATCGGTCGGCGAGGGAGGGATCGAGCTCCACTCGATGCGGCTTGCGGCTACGATCGCGCCGAGTGTCTTGGCATTGGCGACAGCGGCCTTGGCCCCCATCCGAAGGCCCTCGATCGCCGATCCCGCGGCGGTCCACTTGTCGGCGCGCTCGATCACCGCTGCGACCAGATCGGCCACCGACATTCCTCGAGCTGCCGCTTCAGCGGCGAGGAACGGGACGGTGGTGCGCTTGTCGATGATCCACGCCCGCGCCTCCGCTTCCTTGCGCTGGTAGATCAGCGCCTGGCCGGCGCCGGGGGTGAGAAAGACCTGCCGCGCCTGTTCGGCCTGCATGTCGATCAGGTTCGAGCTCATCTTGCGCAGCACGTCGAGGTCGAGCGCCTCACCTTCGAGCGCTTGGGAGGGCACCAGCACCAACGCGAGGCCCTCCGGCAAGACCTGCCCTGCGGCGGCCCCGGTGACGCCGCTGCCGCGCCAGCGTTCCGCCCCTGAAGCGAGGTCGTAAACGATCCAATATTCCATGACGTGCCCCTTCAGACGGCTGCGCGCTTCAGCTCGGTGATTTCCATCGTCGAGCCCGCCAGCACCGTCAGGGCGCCGTCCGGCTCAAGATTGCGGATTGAGAAGATGATGGTGTGATTGCCGGCCGCGAGGCCGGTGACGAAGGCGGGCAGGGTGATCGGCATTGCGCCCGCCGAGCGCTGATTATCGAGCACGATATTCACGGTGCCGGTCTGGTAGAGGGCGCCGTCGATCGTGATGTAACCGACGAACTGAAGATCGTCGGGGCTTTGCAGGCTGGCGTATGCGAGGATGCGCAGCGTGCTGTTCGCCTCCACTTTGTTGAAAGTGGCCTGAAAGATGGTGGTGCCGATCACGCGGCCACCGCCGGTCCCCCCGGTCCCACCACCGCCGTCGCCGGGATCGTCATAAGTCGGGTACGGGAGCGCCATGGCGGTTCATCATCCATAGGGGATCGACATGCTGCCCGGCAGCGACAGGAACATGGCCTGTTGTACCGATGAGGCACCCATCTTCGTCGAGGTGATCGAGCCGTCGACGAAGAGGTCGCCGCCTATTCTGCCGTTTCCGATCAGCTCCCAGGCGCCGCCGAATTGATCCGACCAGAGGCTGAGCCGCGCGACGCCGTTGCCGCCATCGGCGAGCAGTCGAACGTAAGCCGTCGCCTTGCCGGCGAGGTCGACCAGCGTGCCGGCCTGCTGCTGCACCGTGGCTACCGTGCCATTGTAGGCGCTGCGCAGGTCCGTCACGCTTTGCGTCACGACGCCGATCTTCGGATCGACGACCGCGGTCACTCGCTCGTCGATCCTCGCCGACAGGTCGGCTCCGACCTGCGCTTCGACGGCGGCCACTCGCTGGGCGGTCGCGAACCGTCCGTCGGTGACAGCCGTCTCAACCGTCGACAGGCGGCCCCGCGCATCGTTGAGCGAAGCCGTGATCGTGTCGCTGCGCTGGCTGAGGGCGGTGTCGCGGTCGACCGCAGCGCGCTCGACCCTGCTGATCTCAGCGCGGACGTCGGTGTTCGTTGTCGACAGCGCCGCCGACACGGTATCGACGCGGATGCCGAGGGCGCGATCGGCCTCGCTCATCGCGCTGTTGGCCTGGTCGACGCGCGTGTTCGTCTTGCTGTCCCGGCTGACATAGTCGGTCGTGATCGAGTCGATCCGTTGCCCGATCGCCGTGTCGGCATCGCTGAGCGCCGTCACCGAAGTGGTGATGCGCGTGTTTGTCGCCGCGTCGCGCCCCAGATAGTCGGTAGCGATGGTATCGATTCGGCGGCCGATGGCGGCGTCGGCGCTGCTGAGCGCCGCGACCTCCGTCGTGATCCGGGTGCCAGTTGCCGTATCGGCCGCCTTGTAATCGGTGGTGACGGTGTCGATGCGCTGGCCGAGGGCGGTGTCGCGGGTCGACGAAGCCAGCTCGACCCGGCTGATCTCGGCGCGGGTGGCGGTGTCCTTGGTGGTGACGTCGGTCACGATGGCGTCGACGCGCTTGCCGATCGCCGTGTCGGCAGCGGAAAGGGCGGCAATCGAGTCAGTGATCCGGGTGCTCGTCGCCGCGTCGGCCGCCTTATAGTCGGTGGTGACCGTGTCGATCCGCTGCCCCAGCGCCTGGTCGCGGGTCGACGATGCCAGCTCGACCCGGCTGATCTCGGCGCGGGTGGCGGTGTCCTTGGTGGTGACGTCGGTCACGATGGCGTCGACGCGCTTGCCGATCGCCGTGTCGGCGGCGGAGAGGGCGGCGACCGAATCGGTGATCCGCGTGCTCGTCGCGGTGTCCGCCGCCTTGTATTCGGTGGTGACGGTGTCGATCCGCTCGCCCAGCGCCTTATCGGCGGCCGACAGGGCGGTGACCTGGGTCGTGATCCGCGTGTTGGTGGCGGTGTCGCGTCCGGTAAAGTCGGTCACGACGCTGTCGATGCGCTGGGCGATTGATCGAACGTCGTCGGTGCGGACCAGCCGCTCCGTCTCGATCAGCGCCCGAACCTCGACGTCGTTCTTGTTGGTGACGACCGTCAGGCTGTCGATGCGCCGATCGAGCAGCTCGTCCTTGCCCTGCGCCCGGTGCGCCTCGGCGTTGAGGTCGGTCATGGCCGCGTCGATGCGGGCGTTCGCGCGGCTCGCCGCCAGATCGGTTGCGACGCCGGCCGCCGCCAGCTTCGCCTCCGTGCCCGCGATCGCCGCGTCGAGCGCGATGCCGGCGGAAACGAGCTTGCCGTTCAGGTCGGCCAGCGCCTGATCCGCCTTCAGCCCCGCCGTCTTGATCAGCGCGTTGGCCGCCGCGACGGCGCTGTTCACGGCCGGGATCGTGACGTTTTCGAGAATATCCGACCGCTGCTTCACCGACTTGGCGTCGGCGATGATCTGCGCCGCCGGCACCCCGCCGACCGCGTTGGTGTCCTTCGACGTTTCGTCGCCGGTCTTGTCCGCGTCGGTTGCCGGCTTGGGGCCGCTGACGTTTTCCCATGGGATCGTGAGGGGTGCGGCGGTCACCGCCTCGCTGAAGCCCTCGATCGACAGCGTCAGCTTGCTGATGCTTTCGCCGACCTCGACGCTGAAATCCTTGAAGAAGCCGTAGACGATCAGGCTGTCGACACCCGCGTCGCCCAGCCACAAGGACGGGATCGCGCGCACCGCGGCAATCCGGCCGACGACCTGATCGACTGCGTCGGTGCGGATCGCGGCCTTCGCCGCCATGCGCTTCGCCCAGGCGCGCGGCACGATCGCCACCTCGCCGAAATCGTCCGTCTCGCGGCGGCTGTAATCGGTGATGCCGGACGTCGCCGAGCCTTCCGTGACGCCGAGCGGCCGGAGCGCGCCGAGCAGCAACGTCCCGACTGATACGGTGCCGTCGCCTGTGGCGGTGTCGCCCCATTCCTTGACGTCGCGCCAGCCGCTGCCGTCATCCCATGACGGGGTCGGCACGCTGGCGGTGCCGTCGATCGCGTCGCGCCATGGGTCGGTATCCGCCCAACTCGCCCGGTCGTCCCACGGACGCGCCTGCGCCGTCTTGCCGAGCGGCGTCAGGGTGACGGTGATGCTCGCGCCGGCCGCGGCGAACAGATCGAGGAACAGGGCGGAGCCCGAGCCGTCGGTGACCGCCTGGGTCCGGTCATAGCCCGGCGCCTGCGCGCGCACCGTGGCGGCGTTGGTGTCGAGGATCGCAAGGCCCGACACCCTCGACGTCGGCTTCAGCGTCACGGCGATCGGCGCGCTCGCCAGCGTGGCAGAGCCGATCGCCTGATCGAACATCGCCCAGCGGTTGGTCGGGCCAACGTCGAGCCATGCCCCGGTCGTCGCTGCCGGATCATTGCCGGCGTTGCGCGCGATCAGGCTTTCGAAGACGCGATGCGTGGCGCCGCGGGTGACGCGCTGGCCGATCGCATAGGCGCCGGCGGCTGTCCATTCGACCGCGTCATCCTGGGCGACGCTGGTCGAGGTCAGAATCGCGTCGGTGACGGTGATCGGTTGCAGCACCTGAAGGTTCGACACCATGCCTGCCGGCGCGGGGTCGGTGCCGTCGTCGGTGAAGGCTTCCTCGCCGGTGAGGCCCTCGACCGTCAGCGCGCAATAGCTGAGCGGCGCGACCGCATGGTCGACCTCGAATTCCTTGTAGAAACCGCGCACGGTGAGGCTGCCGAAGCGATCGTCTCCGATCCACGTCGCCGAGGTGGCGCGCAGGTCGGCGAGCTGGCGCTGGATCGCGTCGACGTTTTCGAACGGCACGGCGAGGCGCACCGACATGCGGCGCGAGAAGCCGCGCTGAACAACGGTGGTGACGCCATAGTCGTCGGTGACGCGCCGGCTGCGGTCGATGATGCCGATCGTCGGCGCCGTCTCGACATCGCCCAGCTCGATCGTGCCCGCCTCGGTGACGACTCTCATCGCGCGGCGCTCGCATTGCCGACGCTGATCGCCATGCCGCCATGATCGGCGGTGATATCGTCGAGCTTGCGGTCGATCCCCTTCGTGTTGCCCGCGATCGCGGCCAATCCGGAATTGATGTCGCGGCGAAGGCCCTCCAATTCTTCGCGCAGCGCCGCGTTGTCGGCGGCAAGGTCGTCGTTCGCCGGCGCCGGTGCCTTGCCGGTGGCGACGTCGGCGGCCGCGATCATCGTGTCGATCGGCATCACGGCCTTGCCCGACGCGGCGGCGCCGCCGGCGAGCGCGCTGACCACGCCATAAGCGGCCTGGCGGCTGGCGTCGTTCATCGCCTGCACCCGATCCAGCTCCTGCCGGCTGGTGGCCTGTTCGGCGGTGGGCGCGGCGGCCCCGTTGCCGAGCGCGCTGATCACGCCATAGGTCGCCTCAAGGCTCGCCGCGGTCATGGCGCGGACGCGTTCCAGCTCCTGCCGGCTGGTCGCCTGCTCGGCGGCCGCGGCGAGCAGCGCCTGGCTGAGCGCCGGCAGGCCCTTCGCCGCGTCCTGATCACCGCCGCGCGCCGCGCTGGTCGCCGCATTGAACTGGCCCTGCAAGGCTGCGAAGCCGTTGCCGTTGCCGGCGTCGGTCAGCCCGCGAATGCGCTTCACCTCATCCATGAGTCCATCGCCGACCGACGTCCACGCATCGCGCAGCGCCTCGGCGGCCTTGGCCGCTTCCTGCGCATCCTGAATCGCCCAAATCTGCTGTTGCAGGGCGCGGTTGCTGACGTCGAGCTTGGCGAGGTCGAGGGCGCGCAGCGTCGCGGTGTCGCCCTTCAATTCGAGCAGCTTGCGCTCAAGGTCCTGACGCTCTGCGGCGATATCGGCCGCGCTGCGGGCACCCTCCATCGCCGATTGCAGATCGGCGAACGCCGGCGCCAGCTTGAGCAGCGTGGCATAGGTCGACTGCCCGGCCGCGGTGGTGAGGTCTTGCGCCTCGACCAGCGCGCGGAAGCCCGACAGGCTCGCCGGCATCGCCAAGCCCAGGCTGTCGAAGACGCGGGCGAACTGCGCCGTCTTCGCCGCGGCCTGCTCTTCCTTGGTATAGAACGCCTCGAAATAGGCGCCCGCCGCACTGGTCAGGTCGCTGACGCTGTCGAACTGGTCGGCGAGCGCGAGCTTCGCGTCGATGCTGAAGCCCTTCGCCGAGGTGCCGAGCAGGTCGAGCGAGTTGCCGACCGCCTCGATCGTCGACGCCACCCGGACCAGCGTCTCGAACGCGCCTTCGCCGACCTTCTGGAAGCGCTCGAAACCGGGGAAGGCCGTCGTCGCCATCTTGTCGGCCGCCGCGCCGAAGACGGCGGTGAGCTTCTCCTGAATCTGCTCGCCGGTCAGGCCCTTGAGGTCGATCTTGCCGATGCTGACCACGAAGCTGTTGAGCCGCGCCTGCACCTCGCCGGTGGCGACGCCGAGCGGCCCGGCCGCGGCGGTGATCGCGTCGTTGAACTGCCGCAGGATGAGCGTGAACTGATTTTCGAGGCCGGCGTCCGCGCCCGTATATTTGGTCGAGTAGGACGTGCCGGTGCTGATCCCGAGGAATTTCTTCTTCTTCTCGACGTCCGAATAGTACGACGCGTCGAACCCGCCGCCCAGGATGCTGCCGAGCTGCTGATCCTTGCCGTAGAGGCCGCTGCCGACGACGGTCGTCTTCGAGCCGAATAGCGATCCGATCAGGCCACCAACGGCACCGATGATGCTGCCGACCACCGGGATTTTGCTGAACAACCCGCCGCCGGTGACAATGCCCGAAAGCAGCTTGCCGGTGGTGTCGGAGGCGAACCCCTCCTTCACGCCCGCTGACGCGTTGACGTCGCCCGCGCGCACGACCAGCGCCGCGACGTTGCCGATCTGGCTGTCGATCGACTTCAGGGACGCGGCCATCTGGCGCGCATAGGTGTTGGTCAGGGTGTCGACCTCCTTGAGCGCGTCCATCGAGCGCTTCAGGCTTTCCGACTGCGCGCCGGTATCGCCGAGCACGGTGCCGGTGCCTTCGTTCGCCTTCGGGAGCGTGTTCTTGCCGCCGCCGCCAAAAAAGCCGGTCACGATGCCGAGCGAGGCGAGGGCGGCGGCCATCACGGCCATGCCCGCTAGGTTGAACGGGAACGGCGAGGATGCGGCGGTTTTCGCCATGGCGGCAGTGCCGTCGGCGGTCGCGCGCAGCGCCGAATTGGCGACACTGCTCGCGGTGAAGGCGGTATCGGTCGCCGCGCCGGCCGCAGCCGCAACGGTGCGCGCGGTGGTGACGCCGCCGATGAGGCCGAGCTGCACCGCGGCGTTCTTCACGGCCATGGCGAACTCGATCGCGCGGAAGACCTTTTCCGCGGTCGCCATCGCCTTGTAGCCGGCGGTGCCTTCCTTGAAGAAGCCCTTCGCCGCGGCAGCCATGTCGCCATAGACGGCGGTTTGCGCCGAAGCGGTGCGCAGCGCGAATAGCTGGTTCTCGCGCGCGATCCGGTTCTGGTCGGTGCCCGCTTCCTTGATCGCGGCATCGTGCGCCTGCTGAAGGCTCGCTTGCTCCGCATAATAGGAGGTCATCACGGTCGCAGCGTTGCCGATGGCGGCGCCGACCTGGCCGAACGCGTCCGCCATGCCCTGCGCGGCGCGCTGGGCTGTCTGGTCGACTGTGTCGAACAGGTCAGCGGTGGCGCTGAGCGACGCATTGAGCGCGTCATTCGCGTTGGCGACCGCCTGATGCCCCTTCGTGATCTCGACCTGCTGCGCGATGTACGCGGCGCGGCGGGCGGGGTCGGTGAACTTGGCTTCGGCCTCCTGCGTCGCCTTGAGCGTCGCCAGCCCGATCTCGCGCGCATCGTTGGTGGCGCCGACCAGCCGCAGCTCTTCGGCAAGCGTGGCGATCTCGTTGCGGCCGCCGGCCATGTCGGAATTGAAGCGCCCGGCCTCTTCAGCGTCGGTGAGGTCGGCGCGCGCCTTCCGCTGATCCTGAAGCGCCTTCGTCGCGCGGGCGGCGGCATCGGCCAGCCCGAGCTTTTCGGCGGCCTGCACCGCAGCGAGCAGCGGCAGGTCGGCGATCTGGGCGGCGATGAGGTCATTCGCGCGCTCGGCGGGAACCAGCCCGGCCGCCACCGCCGCGTTGACCTGCTGCTGCGCGGCGATCTGATCCCGCATGCCGGCGGTCGATTTGGCGGCGTCGGATACGCGCTGCGCAATCGCGAGCTGCACCTGGCGGGACACCGCCGCCGTGATATCGGCCTGCTGCTTGATCGCCTTGCTTTCGGCCTTCACGCGCGCCTCGGCGATCAGCGCCTCGGCACCGGACACGCCATAAGCATCGGCGAGCTTGTAGAGGTTGCGGATTTGCGCCTCGACCGCCTCCGCGTCGCGTACCAGTGCTTCGGCATGCTTGTCGGTCGCCGGCTTCTTCGGCGTCCGGTCGGCGATCAGCTCGTCGGCCTTCTTCTTGAGCCGCTGCTGCGCCTTTTCGGTGGCATTGGCGCCGACCTTGGCGACGAAGGCGTTCGAGCCGTTGACGAACCCGGCGACGCGCGCCGCGTACGCCTTGCCGAACGTCTCGCCGATGCCGCTGCCGGCGTTGCTGATCGCGGTAGCAGCCTCGCCCTTGCCGATCGCGCCGAGGATCGGCGAAATCCAACCGGCGATCGACTTCACCCAGCCGGCCACCCATTGGTAGACGGTGTTGAAGACGGACCCGACCGTCTTGCCCGCCCACTGCGCCGCGGCCACGACCGGGGCGAAGAACTGCGACGCCGCCGCGGCGATCGCCGAGATATACCTCGAGACGGTCGACGACATGCTGCCCCAGAGGGCAACGATGGCGTCATAGGTCCCCGCGAACGTGCCGTAGATGCTGGCGAGAAAGCCCTGCACCTGCTTCATGTCGTCGGGCGCGAACAGGTGATCCATGATCGACTTGCCGCTGCCGCCCAGGTCGGCGCCCTCGGATACGGTCTGCCAGAGGCCCGCGAGCAGGTCGCCGGTGGTG
The DNA here is from genome assembly GCF_034556155.1 of Sphingomonas sp. CD22. NCBI lineage: Bacteria > Pseudomonadati > Pseudomonadota > Alphaproteobacteria > Sphingomonadales > Sphingomonadaceae > Sphingomonas > Sphingomonas sp. CD22. The sequence continues at coordinate 667,255 of NZ_JAYDYX010000001.1, forward strand.
ATCGACTGATCGCCGAGCTTCTTCATTTCCTTCTGCGTGAGGCCGAGCCCCGCCGCGTACTTCTTCATGTCCGCGTCGTCGTTGAGCTGGTTCTGCCAGCGATAGACGGCGACGCCAGCCACCGCGGCTGCCGCGGCGAGGGGGAGGAACGACAACGCCAAGCCGCCGATCTCCTTGGCGAACCCCTTGACCCCACCCTCCGCCATCATGGCGATCTGCGCAATCTGGCCGCCTTGCTGGATGAAGACGGTCATCGGCTTCTGACCGGTGAGCAGCCCCTGCACGATGTCGGGCATCTGGATCGCGAACTGCTTCACCGCGAAGCCGCTCTTGTTCGCCGACGTCGCCATCGCCTCGTGCTGGCGCGCGGTCGCAGTCAGACGCTCGGCGAGCACCTGCTGCTGGCGCGCATATTCGGCCGGGGCAGTCGCGCCGGCATGGTAGAGCCGCGTGCTTTCCGCAATTTCTTCGTTGAGCCGGCGCGTGGCGGCATAGAGCGGGTCGGTGGATGCGCGCAGGCGCTCCGCCGCGGCCGCGTCAGCCTCCATTGCAGCTTGCGAGCCGCGGACCATGCTGGCGAGGCGGGATTGCTCGTCAGCGGCCTGCCGGGCGGCGCTGGCGACCAGCGCCGTCGCGCGCGCCTCATCCTCCGCCGCCTTCGCCGACAGCGCACCGAAGCCGGCACCGGAATCGACTGCGCGCGGGCGATCGGCGCCGCTCGTGCGATCGAGCGCGCCCTGCAATAGCGCGCGCTCGCGAAGCTGGCCGTTCGCGTCAGCGATCGATCGCGCGAGGTCGCGAGCCGCGGCGGCCTCCGCTGCCATTTGCGCCGCGTGGCGATCCTCGGCGTCGGCCTGGCGGGCCGCCGACAGCGCGCGGGTGCTGGCGAGCAGGCGATCGGCTGCATCGGTGTTGCCGTGCTGCGCGGCGGTGAGCGCAAGCGTCTCGATCCTCATGTCGCGCAGCTCGTCACGGGTCTTGCCGACGGCTGCGGCCTCGCCGTCGAGGCGGCCGATCATCAGCTCGATCGCCCGCTCGGTCTTGTTGATCTCGGCGCGCGCGGCAGCCGCGCCGCGAGTTGCCGCCGGCGCAAAGGCGGAAATCATCGAGGGGCGGGCGAGGGTGGCGTCGAGCGAAGCCTTCGCCTCGCCTACGCCCGCGAACGCCGCCCCGGCCGTGGCGAGGTCACGCGTGGCGGCATCGGCGAAGGCTTTGACACTCGACGTCGCGCCGCCGAGCTTGATCCCACCGGCCGCCGCCTCGATCTCCGCCGCCTTGCGCACGAACTGCGCCGTCTTGTCATCGAACATCTGGGCGAAGCGGAGCATTTCCGCGAATGCGCCTTCGGTGTTGATGACAAAGCCGACCTCAAGGGCTTCGCCGCCGGCGTCGTCGTCGATCATCGGCGGCCCCCTTTCAGTATCAGCCCAGCACCGCGCGGAGCTGAGCTTCTTCGATCTCGATCTCGCGAGCGGTCACTGGCGCGGCCCATGGCGGCGGGCAGTTTTCGTCGTCAGCCTTGTGGCTTTCGGCGAGATACGCGGCGGAGAGACGGCGGATCAGCCGCCCCTCCCACGGTTCGAGGTCAACGGCGGTGCGCTCGCACCATGCGTTGATTTCCCGCCACGACAGCGGTGCGGCGCTATCGCCGGCCGGCTGGGTCAGGCCGATTTCGAGCAACCGGTCGATAATATGCGGTGCCGGGTTGGGCGGCATTGGCGGAACGACCTTCTTCGCCTTCAGTGCGGCGATCCGGCTGAGCCTCGGCGCGGTCGACTGCTCGGCGAGCTTCCCTCGCCGCGACCGGGGGTCCGGTTTTGGCGTGGCCTGAAGCCACGCCATGTGCCGGATATAGAGGGTCAGGCCGCGTTCGAGGCGGCCTTGAAGTTTCCCCAATCGCCGACGAACTTCGTCACCTGCTTGGTGATGAAGCCGAGGCCCTGGTCGGCATAGGCGGCGCGGAACATGTCGGCGCCGACGAGCGCCGGGCCGCCCTCGGGGGGCTGGTATTCGAAGCCTTCGAACGCGATCGTGATCGAAGCGAGGTCTTCGGCCGTTTCGGCGACGCGCTCTTCCTGCGTGGCGGCGGTGATCTTGCCGTCATTGTCCTGCATGCGCTTCAGCGCGCGGGCGGACTGACGCGACTCGACGGCGCCGTATGCCTTGCTGCCGGGGCCATGGACGATGATGCGCATCGGAACGGTGCGCTTATCGTCGGCGTAGAGCGGTTCGCCGTCGGCGCTCTTGATATGCAGGGGGGCGGTCGCGGCAACGGCGGCCGTGGCGATGTTGAAAATCTTGGTCATTGGAGAGTCCTTCGCGGGAGGATGGTGCGCCAACCCACCCCGCGACCCGCGACGACGGGGCGAGCTGGCGCATAAGGACCGGCGTCGCGGGCGCCGGGTAGGGAAGGGGATCAGGTCGTCGGTGCGGCGACCTTGACAATCTTCGTGCAGATTTCGATCGTCGGCGCGCCCGTCAGCATGCTGTCGGCGCCGTCGGCGGTTTCCGGCATGCCGAAGTTCCGGCCCTGGAAGTAGCGCTTCGCGCCATCGGGATAGGTGACGCGGAACGAATAGAGCTTCTGGCTCTCGTCGTCGGCCGACGTCTGCATGATCGCCTGGCCGGCATCGGAGCTGTCGAGCGCCATCGACGGTTGCAGGGCGCCGTAGTCGGCCGATCCCTTGAACTTCTGCTTCGCGCCCTTGAGGGGCTGGAACTCGACTTTCGCGAAGCTCGCGCCGATCGAGCCGAGCTTCTCGACCTGGCCGACGTCGGTGAAGGTGAGGGCGGCATAGCCGGTGGCGTCGGCGGTGGCCGGCGAGGCGACCGAAATCGCAAGCGCCGAGCCTGCGGCGGTAAGGGAACCCATAGTGATGATCCTCGTGTCGTCATACCGGCAGGCGCCGGCGGGGGATCGCCCGCCGGGCGGCGGGCGAGCGGGTTACGCGGCGGCCTTCGCCCGGCGAACGGGCGCGGCGCGGACCAAGCCGGCGGCCTTGAAATTCTCGAAGCGGCCGGCTTCCAGCTCGGGCGTATCGTTGGCGGAAAAGCGCTCTTCGGTGGTGGCGTCGGTGAAGTCGCGAAGCACGACAGCCTTGATCGGCGCGGCGGTGGTATCGGCCATGGTAGGTTCCTCTTTTCTCATGCTGCCGCGTCGAAGCTGACGCGGAAGTCCTGGGTCTGCTCGAAGCTGTTCGCCGGGCCGCCGACGTCGGGGCCTGTGCCGGCGGTGAGGATCGAGACGCGAAAGCAGCCCGAGAAATCGCCCGTCAGCCCTGCGCAGCACGCGCGGATGAGGCGGATCGCGGCCTTCTGATCACGATACGTGGCGGCGCGCACCGCCACCGAAACGCGCTCTTCGGAGCGGATGAGCGGCCCGCGCTTCAACCGCTGGCGATCGACGACGCTGACGCTGCGCACCAGAATAGCGGGCAGGGCGACACCGTCGGGCAGCTTGCCCGCCTTGATGCTGGCGGGCAGCACCAGCGCGGTCAGGGGTTCGTATGCGCGCAGAAGCGCGCCGATGATCTCGACCCCGCTCATTCGCTCGACCCTTCCGGTTCGTCGCTGCCGATGATCCCCGAGGGGGTGACCCGCGCGCTGATGTAACTCTGCATCGCGGCGCGGGAGGCGCTCGCGCTCAAGTCGAGCGACGTGCGCATGAACGGATTGGCCTTGGCGCCTTTGTGCCACACGGTCTTGCCGACGAACTTGCCGCCGATGAGCAGTGACCCGGTTTCGGTGTCGTTGATCCGCCGGACGGTGCGCCCCTCCCGCTGGCTGTCGTCCACCGATATGAAGTGCGGGTCCGTGCCATATTCCGCCCAGGTCGCCAGCGACCGCGGCCATTGGCCTTTGACGCTCACCTTGACCACGATCCGACCTGGCTCGCTCTTCGTGCGGAGCGTCAGCGCTTCGGTGATTTCCTCCGCAGGCGACCGGCGCTTCATCTCGTCGAGCAGCACCGCGCCGCCCGCGCGCCCTGCGCCGCGCAGCAGCTTCGCCTCGATCTGGGCGGGCAGCCCTTCGATGTAGCGCCGCGTCTCGGCGCGACCGCGGACGGTCGGCATCAGGCGGGATTGCCTGCCGAAGTGTAATCTTCGACCATGAATTCGACTTCCTCGCGGACGCCGAGCTCGGCGGGGCCGGAAATGATCTGCATCACCCGGGCGCCCATGACGAAGCGCATGCTCGCGTCGACGTCGGCGCGGTAGCGCATGCGGACGCGCGCCGGGCGCTTGGCGATGTTGATTCCGTCGGCGAGACTTTCGGCTCGGCTTGGGAGCACGTCCTGCACCTCCGCCCAGGCCCCGGACACCTTCTGCCATTCGCCCGATCCTGCGCCGTCGAGGCTGTCGTCGGCGACGGGGCGTTCGATGATGAGGCGCCGATTGTAGCGGCTGGCGCGTCCCTTCCCGGTCGCCATCAGAGGCGGCGGAGCCGGAAGCGGCCGCAGAGGCGTTCCGCTGCCTTGACCGCCTTCAGGAACAGGTCGCCGCCTTCCCGATCCTCGTCATAGGCCGTGATGAGGATGAGCATCGCGCGCTTCATGTCGCGCGGCACCTCATCGACGGTGGCATAGCCGGCGGTGATCGTGACGGTGAACGGCTGGGCGGCGTTGCGGAAGGGCCAGAATAGCCCCGTTGCGGGGAAGATGCGGGCCGGGCGGCGGGTGACGTCAAGCCGCGCGTTGGCGATGCCGATCGGCGACCCGTCGGCGCCGAGGTATGCCAACGCGGGCAGCGCGGTCGCGGCGATCGGCCATGCGGTCAGAGCGACCGGCTTGAAGCCGGCGACGTGCTCGACGACCTCGCGCTCTGTCAGCAGATGGCCGGTATAGCCCTCGACCCAGGCGGCGGCATCCTCGATCCAGCCGCGCAGCTCGTCGTCACGCGACGCGTCGTCGCTTTCGAGCCGGAGCTGCCGGCGCGCTTCCTCGAACGAGACGGGAAAGGGCATCGGTCACCTCACTCGCAAGCGGGTGCTGACGCCGGGCAAGGGGGCAGCCCGGCGCCAACTTCGGTCAGGCGTCGGGCGACGCCTTCAACTGCTCTTCGACGATCTCGTGGCCGGGGCGCGCGGGGTCGTTGAAGTCGATGCGGTTCTGATCGACCGTGGTGCCGGCACGCGGGTCGTTGTCGACGGCGGGATGGTCGACGTCGATATCGGTCACCTGCCGCGGCGCGCCCGACGGCGAGAAGTCGCTGGCGGCGGCAAGGTCCGCCGGCCCGGAGGTGTCGAGCGCGGCCGCGGTGCCGACGACGGCGCTGTCGCCCTCATTGCGGACGGTGGCAGTACGAGTCTTGGCGGTGGTGGCCTTCGCCTTGGGCGCGGCGGGAGCTTCTTCGGTCATGTCTACCTCGGGAAGGTTGGGCGCGAGCGATAGGCCCGGCGTGTCACGCCCCGGCCGGGATGGCCGGGGCGGTTGGCGCAGCTTACGAAGCCGCGATCTTCATGGCCTTCATGGCGTCCGGGTTCTGGACGCCGCCGCCGACGCGCTTCGTGGTGTAGAAGCTGACGAACGGCTTGTTCGTGAAGGGATCGCGCAGGACCCGCGTGCCCATCCGATCGATGATCAGATAGGTGCGCGCCATGTCGCCGAAGAGCAGCGCCGTGGCGTCGGCCTTGACGGCCGGCATGTCGGGCATGTCGACGAGCGCGTAACCCGCCAGCGTCGAGGGCTGGCCGGCGACGAAGGTGGGCTGCCAGATGTAATTGCCCTGGCCATCCTTCAGCTTGCGGATCGCGCCAAGCGACGAGCGGTTGGCGTAGAACTTCGCATTCGCCGCATAGGCCGCCGGCAGCGAATAGATCATGTCGATGATCGGATCGGTCGCGAAGTCCGCCGCCTTGCCCGACACGGTCTGCTTGATATCGCCCCACGGATGCCGCGCAGCGTTCGCGCCACCGGTGACGTAGGTCAGCAGACCATACGGCTTGACCGTGCCGTCACCCGACAGGAAGGCGATGCTCTCCTGCCGCTCGAACTCGGCTTCCACCTCGCTCGCCAGCCACTTCTCGATGTCGATCTCGCTGTCATCGAGCAGCGTCTGCGATGCCGCCGGGTTCGCGTAAATCTCGCCCACGCCGAAGGTCAGCGCCGTGAACTGCGGCGTCGAGGTGGCGGGACGCGATGCCGTCTCGCCGACCCAGCCGCTGCCGACCGCGCGATCGGTGAACAGCTTGGTGAAGCCTGCGCTCGTGATGGCCTGGACCGTGGCATTCTGGCGCATTGGCGAGATGAGCTTCAGGCGGCCGGTGATCGTACGGTCCCACTCGACCGGGGTCGTATAACCGCCGTTTTCGTTCGAGCCTTCGGTCATCGCCGCACGGATGCCGGTCCGCTGCGCGGCCTTGATCTCGTGCTCGCTCTGGCCGTCCTTGAAATACGAGAAGAACTTCTTCGCGTAATCCTCTTCGTCGGCGGAGCGGGGGCGGTGGCCGCCGGTGCCTTCGAGCGCGGACGCGGCCAGCTTGGCGTTGATCCCTTCGAGGGCCTTTTCGAGGTCGGTGACGTTCGCGCTGATCGCGTCGAACTTCGCCACGTCGAGCGGGTCGACCTTGGCCTCGATCTTGTCGAGCCGCTGATCGTTGGTGTCGCGCATTTCCTTCACCGCGGCCTGAATCTGCGCGATCAGGGCCTTCGGATCGGTGCCGTCCATACGAACGCGCGAACCCGCGATGGCGCGGGGCATCGGCGCGATCGTCGCACCGGCCGCCAGCAAGGCGGTCTTGGTCATCAGCTTGGACATGATCTTCTCCGGTTATCGGAACGCTTCGAGGAGGCCCGCCAGCGGCAAGCCCAGGTCGGTGGTGGCAGCGCCCGGCGTGCCGTCATCTTGGGCAGCGCCTGGCGTGCCCTTGATCTTGGTGATGTGCTCGCGCGCCTGTGCGCGGGTGTCCCCGCCGGCGACCAGCTTCAGCTCCAACGCCGTTATGGCGGTGCGCTCGCGATCGGCGGCCTTCGCGTTCTCGTCGCGCGTGGTCTGGTCGGAGGCGAGCAGGCTGTCGGCGAAGCCGCGCTCGATCGCGACGGACCCCGACATATAGGTTTCGGCGTCCATCCACTTGGCGCATTCCGCCGCGGTCTTGCCGCTGCGCTGCGCGTAAACGGCCGCCATCGCCTGATCGAAGGGTTCGAGGTACGTCGACGTTTCCGTCATGTCGTGCCGATTGCCGACCGCCACGACCCAGCAATTATGGATCATCAGGAACGACGCGGCGCCGATCTCGACGGTGTCGCCGGCCATTGCGATCACGGACGCGGCGGATGCCGCCATCCCCATGATCTTGATCGTGACCGCCTGCGAGTGCTCGCGCAGCACGTTGTAGATCGCGATGCCCTCGAACATATCGCCGCCGGGGCTGTTGATCTGGACCTCGACCGCGCGGTCGCCGATCGCGCGCAGTTGCGCCGTCACCGTCTTGGCCGTGATGCCGCCGCCGGACCAATAATCCTCGCCGATCGCGCCGAACATGGTGATGACGTTGTCGCCGACCTCGACCGCTCGAATGCCCGCCGCATCGGCGGACCACTTTTCGAGCACGTTCGGCCGGGCGAGCGCCGAGACAGAGCGATCCGGGGGAAGGGGGAGGGCCGACGGTCGGTCGCGCCCGTTCACGCCGTTGATGGCGCGCGGCATGGGTCGGTCCGGGGTGGCGATCGGCGGCTTGCCGGGCACCGGGCGGCCGTTGATGGATTGGACGGCGGACGGCTTCCCTGGCGCCTGCGGCTTGTCAGTCATCGGCTGATTCCTTCGATGGTTTGGCCGGCGTTGCGACAGCGGTCGCCACGGGCAGCTTGTCTCCGCCCTCGATCGGGTTGAGGTCGAAGGCGCCGCGCACCTCGTCGGGGGTCCGGTAGGCGCTGTTCGGGCCGAGGGCCTTGGCGAAGAAGTCGGCCTGGTCCTTCAGCGAACCACGGAGCAGCGCGCCCTCGTTGAATTTCACGTAGAGCTCGTCAGCGTCCTGCTCGGCGACCGTAAGGCATGAGCGCTCGATCGCCTGTTCCCAAGCGACGAACCACGGCATGAGGCAGTAGGTGACGAAGTAGAGGCCGAGCTGCTCGATGCCGCTGCCCCAACTCGTCTCATCGAACATGAGCAGGGGGCGCGGGACGCCGGTGAAGCGCGACACCTCTTCCGCCTGACGCTTGCGCATTTCGTCATACTGCGCGTCCTTCGCGCTCGCGATGAACGGCTTGGCCTTCATGCCCTCTTCGAGCACCAGCCACTCGCCCGCGTTTTCGCCCTCCATGCTGCGCTCGCGCATGCTGACCTTGAGGTTCTCGATGGCCTCGTCGCCGAGCGACGCGTCGGTTTCGAGCGCGCCGCCCGCCATCACGCCGCCCTTGAGCATCTTGCCGGCCGCCCGTTCCGCCTGGCTGGCGATGCCGATGGCGTTCACCGCGACGTCGAGCAGATCAATGCCCTTGAGGCCGTCCCGCGTCATCGGGTGTCGGAAGTGGAAGACGTCCTGCGCCGGCAGCTTGACGGTCCCGCCGCTCGGACGGCGATATTCGAAGCTGAGCTGCCAATCGGCCGACAGCTTCGGCGTGATCGACTTGCGGGCGAGCGGCACGATTGCCACCGGCTTGTCTCGCAGGCCGCGCAGAATGAGGCCGTAGGCATTGCCGTCGAGCAGCGCCAGCAACTGCATGTAGGATTTGAACTCGAAGGCCGTCTGATAGCTGTTCGGGCGCTTATGCAGCAGCCGGTACAGCGGATGATCTTTCGCTTTCTCGCGCGTCCCGTCGGGCCTCAGCCGCATGAGGTGCGTGGGAAGCATACCGATGGATGAGGCGATGAGGTTTGCGGCGCGGAAAAAGGTGCTGTTCCGCAGCGCCGTCATTTCGTTGACGGTCACGCCGCCGGAGGAAACCTTCCCATCCCGCAGGAATTCGGCCAGCACGGGGCTGTCCATGTCGTAACTGTTCCACGCCTGGACGATGCCGCCGCCGCGCGCGATCGTCTTCGGTGCGTCGGCAAAGGACGCGCTGGGGCTGGCGCCGAAGATGCGGTCGAGAATACCCATCCGCACTCCTTCAGACCCGGATCACGCCGCGGGCGGCGTAGACGGACTTCTTCTTCGGCTTTTCGTTCATGCGCGCGGCGCCAGCGCCCATGGCGATCGTCACCATGCCGTCGATCCGGCCGCGCGACTTCTTCTTGTCGAATGCCCGGTTCGACTGCCCGTCGGTGATCAGCTCGACGTTCGACGCGCAGCTATAGGTCACCGGGCTGTCGTCGATCGTGATCCGGTTATCGAGGATCGAGTCTTCGAGCTTCGTGATCGAGGTCGGCATGCAGAGCTGCCGGTCTTCGAACATGACCTTCGTGCCCTGCGCGTGCGCGACGAGCTTCAGGCCCTTGCCCTCCGGCTTGCCCGGACCTTCCCAGCGCCACACCTGCAAGCCGACCTCGACGCACGCGGCTTCGAACTCCGCCATGAACGCGGCGTCGAACGCGAGGAAATCGATCTCCTGCTCGGCATTGAGCGCCGCGACCTGCTTCGCCACGAAGGTATAATCGATGACCGCGCCGGGGAGGGCGGTCAGAAACTTGTCTTCGACCCATTCGACATAGGGCGCCTGGTCGCGCTCGGCGCGATCCTTGAGCCCGTCGGCGACGGTCCAATACCAGCTCTTCGACGACAGGTGGCCTTCGTCGCCGATCCACGTCGCGGTGAGCGCGGTCAGATCGTTTTTGAGCGACAGATCGAGCGACAGGTAGCAGGGCTGCCCCTTCAGCGCGCGGGTGTCGATCGGCCCGAGCACCGCCTTGAACCGCTCTTCGTCCATCCAGAAGTCTGCGGCGCCGACGTCGATGCCGAAATAGAGGCGCTTGACGCTCGACTTCGTTGACGGTCGGAGCACCGCGCTCGCGACCGTCTCGCGGATATTCTCGATCGGGAACGTCTCGCCGAGGGCGGGAAGCGACTTCTTCCAACAGCTTTCGTTCTCGAAGACCGTCTCGCGATCGGCCTTGTCGATCCGCGCGATGAACGCGAACGCGCTATCGTCGCGCTTCTCGCCGCGGGCGATCTGTTGATAGACGTTCGAATACGATTGCCCGACGTGCTGGTTCGTGGCCGGCGTGTTGGTCCCCATGACCATGATGGCGTTGCCGGCGATCTTGTCGATCGCGCGGCGCCACGTCTCGATGGAGTGGTCGGACTTGAATTCGTGTATCTCGTCGGCGAGCACGCACGCGGGGCGCGGCCCCGACTGAGCGTCACCGCCGGCCAGCTTGCGGAAGAACGACTGCGTTTCAGGGTGCTCGATCATCCACGCGTTGTCGCCTTCGCCGCGGATGATCACTTCCTGACGCTGCTCAAGCGTGTCGCCGGGGTCTTCGTCCGGTATCTGGCCGCGGCACATGGCAACCGAATCGCGGAACAGCACGCCGGCGGTCGCCTTGTCCTGGCCGATCGCGAAGACCTGAGCGCGCGGGATGCCGCACCAGCCCATGACGTAGAGGCCGATCGCGCCCATCAGCGGCGACTTGGCCTGCCCCTTTCCGGTTTCGAGCCATGCGTGCCGGAAACGCCATCGCCCGGTTGAGTTGCGCCAGCCGAACAGGCTGCCGATCACGAACGTATGCCATTCGAGCGGGTGGAAGGGCTGCCCCTCCGCCGGCCCGTCGGTGACCGAAAAGACCGCCGGTAGGAAACCCAGCGCGTGCGCCGCTTCCTCCGGCCGCCAGTAGATGCCGCGCCGCGCCCCGTCGCGCATGTCGCGCAGGTGACGCTCGGCAGCGTGGCGCACCAGCTCGCCCACAACGAACTCGCCGGCGACCGCGGCCTTCGCCCAGGCCGTCGTCGGGTCGGCTTCGGTGAGAAACCTATTTGGCAACGGGTTTCAGGTACGCCGCCGCACCCGTCTTCTTCGCGCTCTTCTTCGCGACCTTGCCGCCGGCGTTGCGCTCGCGCGGCGTTATGCAAAGCTCCTTTTCCAGCGCGGACGCCTGCGACGCCGCGTTCGACATGGTCGTCCACCACGGGTTGTACGTCGGCACCTTGGTCTTAGGCGCCTTCATAACCGGGCCGCTTTTCATGACCTCTTTCGCCGAGCGGTCGAAGGTCATGTAGGCGACGACCAGCCGGAGGATCGCGTGACCGTTCGCCGCGGCGAGCTTCTCGGCGGCGCGCAGCTCGGCGACGATGCTCTTCCAATGCTCGGCGGCGACGGCGCGATCGGCGGCGCGCCCGAAGATGGCCGCCCACCGCGGCTCCGGCGGATAGCCGTCGCCGCCGTCGATCACGTCGAGGGTCATGCGGGGCTCCCTGGGCGGGCCGGGCCGAAACCCTCCCCCCCTCAAATCTGCCTGCGGTGCGCATGCACCACGTGGTCGGTACTATCCGGCGCTACCCCGCGACTTTCGAAGGGGGGGTCAGGCGATTCCCGATTCGAAAGGCCACACCTGCTTGAACGCTTGATGCCACCAGCGCAGAGGATACGGCGAACCGTCCAAGTTGAGCGCGGTAATCGTCCGATTGTAGCAGTCGGCTTGAAGAGCACGCATTTCAGTCACGCAGTCTGCTTCGATGGCGTAACGTTCCTGAATCCATCGCGAGATGACGCCCGGTGATGGATCGTCATGGGTGCGCACTTCATACAAGATGCGAAGCCACTGTTTCAGCCACTGCTTATGCATGGCGGCCGCAGTATCAATGCGAAACACTAATTGGATCGTGCCAATAACGCTCAAAATCAGCGTCGCGCCCTTAGCTATAGTGGTATTGTCACCACCGATCAGTGTCAGGAATGCGCCGGCACCTCCAATGACGGTGACGATTGACATCAGCGAACTTGTTAGATCGAGGAAAGAAGCTCGACGCCGATGATAACGCACCGACATCTCTACGATGAATAGGACGTCGGCGCGCGTTGTCATGACTTACTTTTGATCCTTCGGCGGCGGTATTGGTCGATCGAACGACACCGTATTACTGCGTTCATCGGCAGCAAAGGTGCTGTCTTTCTGCTCGTAAGATCGTGACGGCGGCGGTGGCGGTGGCGGCGGCGGCGGCGGCGGTGGCGGTGGCGGTGGCGGTGGCGGTGGCGGTGGCGGTGGGCTAGGCTTATCGTCAGCCATAATACTCTCCTGTTGGGATGAGCATGGCAGCACAACTGACGTTGCGAGTCGAGTCAGGGCCTATGTTTGGAATTCCAAGGGTGATTGCGCGCCGTCGGGCGACCGGCGCGATCGACGCCACCTTGCGGCGCGGCGACGTGACCCTTGTCGGCGAGCGTCTTCGCGTCGGAACAGTCTTTGCAGAGCAACTGATAGTTGGTGCGCTCGCCGGTGCCGCCGTTCGCAAGCGGCACGATGTGGTCGGCGATCGTGCCGGCAGTGGTGCGGCCCTGGCGGTCGCACTCTTCGCAGGTGATCACGGTCGCGAGCAGGTGCTTCCGAATCTTGTCGTGCGCCGTGCCGTAGCCGCGCTGGTGCCGGCTGGTGGTCGGCCATGCCATGCGATCACCTGCTTGAAAGCACGGGATGGGAGTTATGAACAAGCTGCTCAAGGGCGATGGAATGACGATAGGCGCCCGCTGAAGGCGCCTCGTTAAGTTAACCGGAAAGACACGACACGGCGGCATCAATTAGAAGTACGCATCGACAGGGCATAATGAACGCGGGAGAACAGGTGTGACCAAAGAACAGGCGAAAGGTGCTCGTTCTATAGCTAAGAAGGCTCTGAACAAGCTTAGCGGTGACGGTGTCTACTCGACGCCTAACAGCGTATACGTCGAACAGCTTCGCGATGAAAGCGATCGAGGCGTGATAGTCCTGCTAGCCACTCTTCTAGAAGACGCGTTGAAGACCCGCTTGAAAGAGGTGATCCCAGCCCTGCCTACGGTTAAAGAAGAAGAGATATTCGGCTATGATGCGCCTTTTGGATCGTTTAGCAAACTAGCCTTATGCGCCACTGCTTTTGGAATAATCACGCCAGAGCTGCGTGAGATTATCGATCATGTCCGAGCAATGCGCAACAAAGCGGCGCATCTACAAAATCAAATCGTATTTGAAGATGAGCCAATGCGAGGCATGGTTATGTCGATGCTTGATAGCGGAACACAGAGTTTCATCGACGATCACGCTCAAGAGATGGTCCGTCATACCTTTGTGGTGACAGCGTTACTGATTCAGCAGATTATCTTGGGGCCTCTGAAAAGCACAAATTTAAATGAACTGGCCCGAGCCGAGGTTCTTCTTAGCGGACTTCGGAACGACGGGGTCATTCCGTTATCGAAGGTGTTTAAAGGCTTTGAGCCTGAAGCGTAACATATCGACGCAAAAGAGCCGCGGCCCCGTCGGGCGCGGCTCTAACAACTGACGTCGGGCATAGAGTGTGGTGCGCACCAGTCAAGCGCAATCTATCAGGCAAGGCGCTCCCGCATGGCGATAATGTCGGCGACGAACATCACCACGACGCGCGCCGTGTCGATCGCCGACCGGGCGTTGGTCGACAGGCTCGACCCCGCCGTGCCGGCCGGCTCGTCGAAGCGGCAGACGTTCTCGAAGACGGTCCAATATTTCGCAGGGATATAGCCCTTGAAGCGAGCAAGGTCGTCGAGGGCTTCCTGCTCCGCCCAGCCGTTGCCCTGACCGGCGCCGCCGACGCGATCGAAGTCCATGACCAGCCCCTTACCGCCAAGCTGCGACCATAGCGCCTCGCAATGGTCGATGGCGGCGATCTGCGACGCGGACAGCAGCCCGGCCGCTTTCCACCGCCCGACAGGGGTCGCGCCGCGGTTCGACAGCGTCTTCAGCGACACGACGCGGCCGCCGTCGCGCAGCGGCACGTCGACCTCGACATAGCCGCCGCGCGCGAGCTGCGCCGCCGGCACGCCGATCGCCTCGCCCTTCGCTTGCACCAGCTCCGCCGCAAGCTCCGCAGGCGTCTTAGCCTTGCGCTTGATCTTCGTGCTGCGCTTCAACTTCGCCGCCATAAAATCTGCACCCCTTCTAAGCAGAGCTATAGAACAATCGTAGAACATCGTCACTCTGCGACTGCCGCCGGTGCGCCGGGATCGATCCCGAACAGGCGGATATAATCGGCGCGCGACGGCGTCCGGCAGGGGCGATCAGGGTCAGCCGTCACCGCCATGCGCGTTGGCCGGTGCGGGCTCGCCGCGCGATCATCGGCGTAGCGCCCGACGCCGTAGCGCTTGCAGATATCGTCCAGCTCGCCGCCGGTGCAGCGCTCGCCGCCGGGCGCGGGCAGGGCCGCCGCCTGGGCCGGGCGGCCTTCGTGCTGGCGGCGGCGCCATGCGATTTCCGGCTCAGCGGCGGCGATGATCGCCGGGACGACCTTGCTCGGGTGATCCGCCGTGCGGCGTGCGATCGTCGCGGCCTTTTCGATCACGTCGATCGGCAGGTGCCGCAGCGCGTCGAAAGCGGCCTCCATCCAAACTCGCCGCCCGAGCCGATCCATGCCGGTTGGCGCGACCAGGGCGAGGATCGAGCCCAGCGCCGTCGCGAAGCGGTCGCGGTCGCCGTCACCAGCCGGCTTGATCGTGGTCGGCAGCGCCGCCGCTGACGAAATCCTGCATGGCGCCCAGGGTCCGGTCACCACCGTTCCCGCCGCCGCCGTGCCGCCCGTTGCTTGATCCTGTTCGCCCATCGTCTCTGTCCTGCTTGATGATCCAATTTCCCCACGCCGCTTGCCAGTCGAGCTTGCGACCCAGGCCGTTGCGGTCGTCGGCATTCGCCGCCCAATTCCGGAAGCTTTCGAGCGCAGCCCGCGACCAGTCGCCGCCGCGCCGATCGACGACGGCGCGGGCGACGGTGTCATCGGCGAACCGGATCGGCTGCCAGTCGGCAGGAAGGCGGAAAGGCTGCTGTTGCGGCGCGGACGGGCGCGCGCGCTTCGTAGAAGGCGAAGCCTTCGGAGAAGTAGGTTCCCTAACAGTATCCGTGTCCCGTTTTTGGGACTCTTCCCGAGCCGTTTTCGGTACTGTTCCGTTTTCGGTACGGTTCCGCTTTAGGAACGGTTCCGCTTTTGGGATGCTTTCGAGATTGAGGCGGTAGACCTTGATCTGTCGGGTATTGCCACGACGCTCGCCGGTGTCGGTCAGAAAGCCAGACGCCTCCAAGCGACCGACTGCCGCGATCACCGTCTTGCGGTTAAGGCTGCCGAACTCGCATAGCCATACGATCGACGGATAGGCGTTGCCCGTCTCTTCGTTGTGCCGGTCGGCATAGGCGAGGGCAATAAGCTTCTCCGCCGCCGACCCCGCCTTCATCTTCGAAACGGCTGCCAGTGCTGCAAAGCTCACGCGCCCGCCTCGTCGCGCATCTTTTGCGCATGAAGGTTGAGGGCGGCGGCGCGGATGTCGAGGGCATCCGCGGCGGCGCAAAGGTCGCCGCTCGATACGCCGCGCTCCGCGTCGGTCTTCTTCCGCAGGCTGCGCGCGTTGATCCCGAGCGCATCCGCTAGAGCTTGCGCGCTGCCGAGCAGCGCCCCGGCTTTCATCAGGGCTGCGATCCGCGGCATCGTGATAAGGTGCGAGGCATGGGCCGCACTGGCGGCCCGCTTGGCCGTGCGCCGTCTCGCCGCCTCCGCCGCCTCGCGAGCGCGCCGGGCGTCGCCGCGCGCCTGCATCGCCGCGTCTAACTGGGCGGGAGTCGATAGCCGGGCCGCTTCTTCGGCAGGTTCGGCAAGCGCGGTAGGCGGCAGGGGGGCGGCCGACGCGGTCATGCGGTCGCCAGCGCTGATCGAAGGGCGGAAGGATCTTCCGTCACGTCCGGGGCGAGCAGGTCGTCGCGGTGAGGGCCGGCCATCCAAATTTGCACGTCATCGACGCCAAAGATTGCGACCGCTTCCCGCTCAAGCTCGACGGACATGCGACGCATCGCGATCTCGGCAGTCGAGCCGCCGGTTTCGAAGTCGATATCCTCGCGCCTAGCGGTATATGCGCCGCCGCCGTTGCGATTTGCTGTCGCGCTGGCGAGCAGCAGGCCGTCGACCTTCAGCGACCAGCATCCGCGCTCTTCCAGCGCCCAGGTGAGCACCAGCGGCCGCTTTGCGACATAGTCGGGGAAGGCGATGCCCCAATCGCGAGCAAAATCGCGCGCTTCGTTGCGAGGCTTCAGCAGCAGCGCCGCCGTCTCGTCGAGCGTCCGGCCTTCGCGTGCGAGGTTCGCCATGTAACAGGCGACCATTGCCTTTTCGATCGACACGCCAGCTTCGGCGGCGACCTGGGAGAATAGGCGTCCGTCGTTACGCATATCGGCCTCCGTTCCGGGTGATGATCTCGCGGCCGCGGTCGACCGGCAGCGCGTAGGAGCGGGCGAGGCTGGCGGGATCGAACGGTGAGCCTCCGGCGCGCACCCGATCGGCGAGCACGCCTTCGCGCCGCGTCTCTTCCTTCGCGATCTTGCTCGACCGCGTTTCTTTCGGGGCGCGGCTCATATTGCCGATGCCTTCGATTTGACCGCAGGCCGGACCTCGTCGCGGTGCAAGCCGATGGTGGCGCCGAGCTTTCGGGCAAGCGGTAGCGGCAGGATATGCGCACCGGCGCGGAGCTGCGCCTGAAGCAGCGCTAGGCAACCCAGGCGGGCAGCGTTCTCGCGCAGCACGTCGAGCACGGGGGTATTGGCGGAGGGTTCGCCGATGGCGGCGCGATGAGCGGGGCGGCCCATGATCAAGCCGCCGCCGACAGGGGCAGGCCGACGACCGGGTGCCAGCTCATCAGGCGCCCGCGCACCAGCACGACCGCGGTCGCAGTCTCGACGGCGGCAGGGCGCAAAGGTTCGACCGCCGTCCCGTCCTTCGACGGGATCGACGCGGATTGCATCGTCATGGTCATTCTCTCCGGTGCGGGTGACCCGCGGGTTGCTGGGTTAGGCGGCGGCGCGCTTGATCTGGGCGATCCGATTGAGCAGCACGCCCAGCGCGTCGAATGCGGTCTGAATATCGCGGTGCGCGTCGAGCAGCTCGGCGTTGGACAGCGACGAGCCGCCGCACGATCCGGGCGCCGCCGCGACGACGAGCTTGTGAACCGCGCCGGTCATTGCCGGCAGCGCGTCCGTGTCGCAGGTGGCGCCGATCGGCACCGACCGACGGCCGAAGTGATTCAGCACGGGCTCGAAGGCGTGTGGATCGAGCGCGAGCAGGTTCGCCGCCGTGTCGAAGCAGAGTAGCGACTTCTCATCGCGAGCGTTCCGCACCGTCTTTTCGTCGACGCCGCCCAGGTTGCGCGCGACCCGCGTCGGCCCGTGCGTCTGACAGAGCGGCAGCAGGACGCTTGCCAGCATTTCACGGGCATCGTCTTCCGTCAGCAAATTCACGGACGGGCGTACAGTCGCGCTATCAGCGGTCATATTGAGCACCATGGACAGGGGAAATCTTGGAAGCGCGCCTAAGGCCGTCAGGCTGGCGGTGGCTCGGGCGATCGTAGCGCGGGCGGCGGTTGAGCAACGTCGAGTGGCCGAGCGCGGCGACGCCGCAGATCGACAGCCATGCGGCGGCGAGCGCGGGCCACATCATGCCGCCGCCTGCGACGTCGGTTCGGCCTCGACCGGGTATATGTCGGGCCGCAATTCGTGCCGGGAAACACCGGTCGCAGCTTCGACCGGGATCACATATTCGGCGGGAACGCGATGCGACTTGCGGAGCCAATGCCAGACCGAAGGCTGGGATACACCAACAGCGCGAGCGAGCCCGGCCTGTCCTCCTGCGGCATCCACCGCGCGTTGCACTGCGACCTTTTCCATATGACGGGGTATAGCACAGCCTATACCCCAAGCAATAGGCATTCTTTAGTATTAGCCGATAGGGAATCCTATACATGCGAACCGATGACACTCGGCGAACGAATGGCTGCCCGCATGAAGGCACTCGGTCTTAGCCAAGCTGAGTTGGCGCGCCGCGTTAAGGTGTCTCAGCCTACCATTTCCGCCATATTCAATGGCGACACCCAACGGCCGAAGCACCTGCGCGCTATCGCTCTGGAGCTAGAGACGACCGAAGCGTGGCTCCTCGGCGAGACGGAAGACGCGGGCGCGGGTGCGCTGGGCGCGCTCGATCGCGATGCTATGGCCGAAAAACTTGGCCTCTGGCTTGTGCCCGAAATGGAGTTGAGCTTTGCCATGGGTGCCGGTTCGTTCCTCGACGTTTTCGAGCAGCGCGGCGTTCGGGCCTTTGATCGCGAGTGGCTCCGGTCGCTATCGGAAGGGAACCTGGCGAAGCTGTTCGTAGCGGACGGCGACGGCGACAGCATGGAGCCGACCCTGCGGGATGGCG
This sequence comes from Sphingomonas sp. CD22, assembly GCF_034556155.1. Lineage (NCBI taxonomy): Bacteria > Pseudomonadati > Pseudomonadota > Alphaproteobacteria > Sphingomonadales > Sphingomonadaceae > Sphingomonas > Sphingomonas sp. CD22. The sequence continues at coordinate 685,510 of NZ_JAYDYX010000001.1, forward strand.
ATGCCGTCCTGATCGATGCCGCGCAAAAGGTCATCGACCGCCCGGATCGCATCTGGGCGATCGCTTACGGCGGTATGGGGATGATCAAGCGCGTTCGCCGCCTGCCGTCGGGCGGTTATGAGTTGATGAGCGACAACCAAGCGGTTCGCTCGATCACCGCGTCCGAAGCTGACATGCATGTTGTTGGCCGGGTCATCTGGATCGGCCGCCGCTTCTAAGGCATTCTGCCGGCATGCCATTGAAATCATTCTCGGCGTCCGTCGTTGGTGCGCCGTATCCGAACAGCGACGGCAGCAATCGGCAATTCGAAATCAAGCTCTGCGATCGGGGCGAGCGCTGCGACCTGCTGCCCGAGCCGAAGAACAAATTCGATGAGCATGCGGTGGCCGTCTTCTCGTCTCGGGGCGTGCAAATTGGCTACGTTTCGTCGGAACGTGCCGTCTATGTCGGCGGCCTGATCAGGGCAGGGCACCACCTCACAGCTTTGTTTCAAGAGGAAACGCCCTGGGGGGCCGCCCTGCGCGTGGGCATCAATTGCGAGCCCGACCTGCCTCCACTGTCTACGTTCCAGCCGCGCCAGCACGGTCAAACGAGCAGCGCCGATGACAGTGGTTTCTATCCCGATCCGATATACCCTGACGAATAGCTATATAGCTTAGCCTATTGACAGAACATAGGAGCAGCTATAGGTCAGCCTTATAGCCGAGCGACGCATTCCGCGCCGCCGCCGGTGACGAGGGACCACCCGATGGCCGACGCCGTCCACCAGCAGCAAGATACCAAGCTCTTCGCCGGGGGCTTCCTCGTCTGGAAGCTCAACAGCAAGGGTTTCGCCCACAAGGTCGCCGGCAAGCAGCTCCCATGGAAGCGGCACCCGACGATGCAGGAGGCGATCGCCGAGGCGCAGCGGCTGAACGCGCTGCACCCGGCCAGCACCTTCGTCGTCATCCAAGAGGTGGCACGCGTGAAGATGGTCGACGCTGCGGAGTTGGCGGCGTGATCGTCAACGGCGCCGCCGTCGATGGCACCGCGCTGCAGCGGTGCGACGCGCTGACGCTCGAGCAGAAGACCGACGTATTGCACTCGCTTGTGGGCGGCCGCCGGCGCGCGAAGCGCAAGACGGCGACCGGCGCCAAGGCTGACATGCTGGCGGAGCGGCCGGTGCAGCGCGCGCTTATCCGCCATTTCGCGGCGCTGGGCTGCTATGCGGTCCACACGCCGAACGGCAGCCAACTCGCGGGCGATGCGAAGGCGCGCGCGATGCAGATGGCGGCGCTCAAGAAAGATGGCGTCAGCCCTGGCTTTCCCGACCTGACGATCATCGATCAGACCATGCCGCGCATCGGCTTCGTTGAGGTGAAGCGCGAGGGCCGGACGGACCTCGATCCGGATCAAGTCACGTGGCGCGACGTGCTGCTCGGGCTCGGAATCCCCTGGGCGCTCGTCAACGATCCCGCCGGCGCGTCCGGCGTGCTGAAGTTGTGGGGGTGGCGGTGAGCCGGGCCGAAGTTTCGGCCCACATGGCCGCTATGCTGGTGTTCCTGCGGGATATAGGCCCGGACGGCTGCGACTATGCGCGCAGCAATCAGACGCTCGTCGCCCTTAAGGATCGCGGCTTTGCGCGCTTCGGCGGCACCCGCGCGAAGCCGCGCGTCGAGGCGTGGCATATCGAGCGCGAGGGCAGGGACTGGCTCGCCGCCCGCGCCGCCGCCGACGCGGCAATGGTGCTCTGATGGCAAAGGGTATCCTCGCCGTCTTCGATAAGCCGCCGGTCGGCCGTCAGGCGCTTTCCGCCATGTGGACGCCGAGCAAGCCGCGCGACCCGTGGTTCGGCACCGTCCGCGGCGGCGAGCGCTCGGCGATAGCCTTCGTCGGCGGCGATCGCTTCACCGACGAGCAGGAGGCCGCCCTGGTCTCGCTCGGGCGAGACGTGCCGACCGCGCCGGCCATGCTGGTGAAGCGGCAGGCCGGTGACGAGCTGACATGCGGCCCCTTCGATCTCCCCGAGGTCTTCCACTTCGAATGCCCGACGACGGGGGAGGTGAAGGCCGACGGCAAAATTCAAGTCATCACGCCCAGCGGCGCCGCCGCCTGGGTCTATCCCGACGGCTGGGCGCGGCGACCGCTGCGCACCCCCGCCGCCTATAACGTGCGGAGATTCTAATGACGCTGACGGATCACTTTCTTCACGCCGTCGGCGTGCTGTCGCACTCCGTTTTCGCCGGGGCAGGGGCTTCCGCCGCCGCCGTCATCGTCCTGACGATCCGGCCGCGTTGGGAGCGGATCAAGTATCTGTGCGCCGGCAATATCGAGCCCGAGGTCGCCGCGCCGCCGGTCCTCACCGTCCGCTATCGCTCGCACGATGCCGCCGCCGCGCAGCACGCCCAGGTGGCGCAGTGAGGCGCCCCCGGATCGTGACGCGCCTCGCGCGAGCCCTGCGCCGCCCTGGCGCTTGCTCGCACGGTGAGCAGTCTTCCCTCGAATGCGAGCGGTGCTTTCGCGCCTCGCACGCAGCGCCGCCGCGGCGCGCACCTTCCCCTCGGATTGGAGCTCAACCCATGACCGATCGACCCGCGGGCGATTTCACGATCGTCGAGAATATCGTCGCCGGCTTCGTCACGATCGTCGGCGTGGCGCTGCTCGCCGTCGCGTGCCTCGCCGACATGACGCGCACCCGGTTCGGGAGCGCCGGACGATGACCGCCGCCGCCGACCAAGCCCTTCCGCCGCGCGTCGCGCTGGAAGAGCTGACGCCGACGATCGTCGCCGCGTTCGCGGATGACACGTGCCTGATCTGGTCGAGCGAGCATCGCCGATACTGGCGGGCTGGTGGGCGTGGGTACGCCGCCGCCGACTATGACGCGGGTCGCTTCACCTTGGACGAAGCCTATTTGCGGACAAAGCATTGCGACCCGTCCAAGGGCATCATGTTCGAAAGAGCCGCCGGTAACGTTGAGCATCTGAAGAAGCAGCTCCACGACGAGCGCGCGCTGACCCGTCGCCTAAGCGACACGAACCGGAAGCTTAGCGGGGCGGTTGAGGCTGCACCGCCGGTCGCGCTAACGGCGGGATCGTGGTGGTATCCTGACGGCGACACTTCGTCGGATTCCTGCATGTTTTCGGCCAGTGAGGTGGTCGACCATTTCGTCGAGGGTTTCGACGGCCGTGCCGGTGTTTGCGTGATCGAGCGGGCCGTCTCCCTCCCCGACGTTTATGCCGCCGTGCGCGTGCTGACCGAAGACGAATGCGAGCTACTCGGCGTCGACGATGAGGTTTCCTATACCCTTTTCGCGACGCGGGAGGCCGCCGAAGCGGCGGTCGCCGCCATGATGAACGATGGCGCTGCCGAGGTGACCCCATGATCGGCGATCAGCACGGGCCGAACGTCGCCGCCGCGGTCGAGGAAGCGCTGGGCGGGGCGTTCTGCGCCGGCTTCCGCGAAGGCTGGATCGTCGGGCAGTCGCCCGACGGCGTCGACCGTGGTGACCTCGTCGAGCGGTATCCGCAGGCGATCGAGAGCGAGCCCGGCACGGCTTGGGCGGATCACCGCGATCACTTCCTTGCGATGCTGCCCGCGGCATGGCTGTCGCCCGCTGCCGCCGGCGAGGCGCGCCGCATCGCGGTTCAATTCGAGGCGTCGCGGCTGGGCTGGCTCAATCTGGAAGCGGCCGGCGGCGGCATCGTCGCGGGGAAGCGCGTAACGGAACGCGACGCGGTCGTAGCGGCGGGCGTGCTCGATTGGGTGATCGGAAGCATGCTTCCGCTGCTCGTCATGGGAGGCAAGAATGCCCGCTGATCAAGCCGTCGGCCGAGTCGATCGCCGCTTGTGGTGCATGCACACGATCGGGCCGGATGACGTTTACGCTGCACCCGACTTTGATACCGCCGCCGAATGGGCCGATCGTAACAATCGGCTGGCGGAGCAATACACCGTCGAAGCCGGCCGCCAGAATGACCCGCTGTGGCCATTTGTGCGCTCCGTCGTCGCTGTATGGCCGTGGAGCGCGGAAGCGCACGCGAGGGAGCTGCCGGGGAGCGTCTCGGCCTGCTCGCCGCCGGCCACGCCGCCGCCCACGCCAGCCGACGAGCTGATCGCCCTCGCGGATCGCGTGAAAGCGCTGAAATCGAGCGACAGCTCCGTAGACGTGTTGGTCGAAATCGCGCTGTTCACCGCCTCGCCGAAGGCTGTCAGCGTCCGGGCGAACGCCGCCGGAACGAAGGTCATCTATACCGACGCCGACGGCAACGAGACGACGCATTGGCCGTGGGATTGGACGCATCAGCAGCTCGGCAAGTCCAACCGCCGCGCCCATACCGCCGCCGCCCTTCGCGCTCGCGCTGTCGACATGATGGAGAGACGGCCATGACCGCCCGCGCAAAGGCCGCTTATCCGCGCCGGTCGGTGATAGATCGCGCGATCACGGCGGCGAAGGATGCCGGCATGAAGATCGGCGGTTTCGAGGTCGATCCCGACGGGACCGTTCGCATTCTGACAGAGCGGACGCTGCCGGCTGCCGACGACGCCTATGCGAAATGGGCTGCGAAGCGGGCGCGCGGTTGATGGCGGCCGGGCTCCATATCGTATCGAAGCGAAAGGCGGGGCGCGCTCTCCGCTGGTATGTCTATGCGTGGCGCGGCGGCCCCCTCATTCACAAGTCGGAAGGGACGCGGCCGAAGATCACCGCCGCGCTGACCGACGCCGCCGCCGAGGCGCGAAAGGCCGGGCGCGAAACGCCTGCGCGCAGCTCGTCGAACATCGCCGGGCTGATCACGGCCTTCCGCACGGCGCCCGAGTTTCAAAAGCTCGCGCAGTCGACGCGCACGTCGCACAACACATGGCTCGGACGGATCGAGGAAGAATTTGGCGATACGCCACTGACTGTCTTCGAAGATCGCCGGGTCAGGGCCGACGTGCTCGACTGGCGCGACAAATGGGCTGACAAGCCGCGCAGTGCCGATGCTGCGATGCAGACATTTTCGCGGCTGCTGAGCTGGGGATATGACCGCGGGAAGCTGACCGTCAACGTCGTGAAGGGCTTCGGTCAGCTCTATGATGCGAATCGCTCGGACGTCATCTGGAACGCCGACGATTTCGCGCGGATCGCCGCGGCCGCGTCGGTCGAGGTCAACGAGGGTGTCGCCCTGGCGGCATTTACTGGCCTGCGCCGCGGTGATCTCGTTGAGCTGCCATGGGATGCCATCGGCGAGCACGCGATAATCTGGAAGACGAACAAGAGCCGCGGGCGCAACCTCGCGACGATCCCGCTGCTGCCGGAAACGAAGGCACTGCTCGCGCGGATCGTTGAGCGCCACGCGGCAGACATGGCCGGCAGGCCCGAGGCGAAGCGTCGGCCGCTACCCGCGACGGTGCTCGCTAACAGCCGCTGGCAACCTTGGACGGCGACTGGCTTCGGCAGCCGCTTCGACGACGCCAAAAAGGCCGCCGGGATTACGAAGCACCTTCACGACCTTCGCGGCACGTTCGTGACGCGCTGCTGCATCGCCGGCCTCAACGATCGCGAGATTAGCGACATTGTCGGCTGGCATACAAAAGACGTCGCCGCAATTCGTGCGAAGTATGCCGATCAGGCGCGGGTCGTCGTAGCGATCGGGGAGCGGTTGGCGAAGGCAACGATTAGCTGAGGTAACACGCGAGTTCAGAGCCCGAAGCGCCTTAGTCGCTGCTAAGCGTTGGCGGATGTGGGAACGACGCTCTTTCGATGAGCGTCGGCGTCAAAACGGCTGACAAAACCAAATAATTAAGACGTCTAAGTCGCGGCGCCATAATGGTCCTCAACCCCGGCGGCCGCGAAGGAAGTGTAAGATGCGATCAGCAAAATGATCCTTACCTCGTTTTTTAAGTTCGAGAACTAGTACGTTCCAAGGAGGTATGATCGCACAATAGCCCGGTGAACTTGGGCCAGTATACATTCCGCCACCCGGACCAGTATAAAGCCCCCCGCCTGGACCGGTATACAGGCCGCCGCCCGGGCCAGTGTAGAGGCCACCTCCAACTCCAGTATAAAGGCCGCCGCCTGGACCGGTGTATAGGCCGCCGCCGGGGCCCGTATACATTCCGCCGCCAGCACCTGTGTACATCCCTCCACCCGGACCAGTGTAGGCCCCTCCACCAGGGCCAGTGTATAACCCTCCACCGGGGCCGGTGTATGCTCCACCCCCTGGGCCGGTATAAAGATTGCGAGGCCACATCTACACATTTTCCCTACGAGCCAGGTGAAAAGTATTGTAGTATTCAGTTAAACCATAGGCTACCAAATGTGCGCTTTTCCGATAGTCCAAGACGACGCATACGCATTTTCAGCAGTGTGTATTCCACCGATCCTATAGTTTTTTGCAGGCTATCAAGAATGCCGGCTGCGATTGCAATTATTTCCGCCACTATTTCACGCTCCAAGCGCCACTTGCGCTGATTGACAGCAAATGAAACGACTGTAACTGCATAAATCAATACTACAGCTATTCCATAAGTAATTCCAACTGCGGAGACAATGCCGCGCGGAAATAGTTGGTATAAATCCGGTCTAATTGATATCAAAATAATGGTCATGCTGGCAGCTACCAACGCTAGAGCCGCGAAAATGCCAACTTGTTTCCAAACCTGCGAGCGAGACTTCGCCAAATCGTAGGTCACTTGCTCCGCAACATTGATAAGTTCATGAAGCTCGGATAGGGACTTCTGCGCAGAACTAGGTAGCTCATCAAAGATACTGCTAGCCATTTCAACTATTCCACCAGTCTGACAAATGATTTATACGATCACGCATGTGGGCAAACAGTGCTCGCGTTTGCGAATCATTTAGCCGTGATTCCTGCGTTTGACCGTTCCAAATAAATTCCTCGTGCCACGACGAAACGGGTAGGCTTTCATATCGAAAGCGGTTGCCGCCGATCCTTTTTACTAGATCGTCCACTGCATCGGCAAAGCCCGCAGGGGTCGCGTGGTGGTAATAGGTCTGTGCAGCGTCCAGCCTATCGAAGAAGAGGTCCGCTTTATTGACGATTACCATCAGCCAAAATGATCCGCCCGTTCGAGAATGGGCATCTTTCATTCGTTGCACAATATCACGAAAATCCCGAAGTTCAGCTTCAAGGTTGAATTCACGGAGCTTATCGATCGTGTCGATACCCTCACGGGTTATTCGGTCCGCGGCAACGGCACTCTGCCGTTCCGCATTGTAGCCCCAGTCGGCAACATATATGATACCTTGAAGCTTCTTGTGACGGTTTAGCGCCTCGTGGAGTCCATTTGCCCGTTCTCGCGAATCCTGCCCGGGTATCGTTCGGATCAAGAGCGGACGTTGTCCCAAATTAAGGACAGCGCTTTCCACCTTCGTGGATAAATGCGGGGGCTGCCAATTAACATCACCAATCTGGCCGCTGAGACGTTCCATCAGGACTGACTTTCCTGCGCCTGCTCTTCCTACGACAACTACGTCAGTGCGGCCCCAGCCTAAGGCAACAAGCCCGCGATACGCCCACGTTCTGATGAAGTTGCGGTACTTGTACGCCAGCAATGGAACCCGAATAAATTTCGGGACAATCTCTGACCACGCTTCGTCGATCGGCATTTAGCTCCCCCTCCCAAGAGCCGGGAGTGTTGCCTGATTTTGCACGTCGATGCAAAGCCAGCAAATATGGTGCGCCCGTTTGGCCTAGAGAAGAAACCTTGTTGAGAGGTTCAAGCTGGCGCCAGGCGGTAAGTCCAGCCCCCCTTCCAGATAATTCGCTTAGGAAGCAGGCCTTCTAGCTGCGGGACGCGCCTTCTGAGAGCCGGTGCCAAGCCCCCCCCAGGTTGGAATGGGGCATGATCCGCGATGAGCAGAACGATCACTTGCATCGCAGCCGTCGATCCCCCCCCGCCTCCGCAGTAAAAAGCTGGATAGACATCAAGCATCGGGCGGAGCTCCGCCTTGCTGTAAACCGGGGTGTAAACCGTTTCCTGCACTTCGTCAGAAGCGGCAGAAAACTGGTCGGGGAGACAGGATTCGAACCTGCGACATCCTGCTCCCAAAGCAGGCGCGCTACCGGACTGCGCCACTCCCCGACGCGTGGCTCCTTAGGCGCGGGGCGATGGGGGACGCAAGCGCCAATCCGATCTCCCCGTCGGCGAAGCCGTGTCCCATCCAATGCCGATGCTCGCCGACGATCCCGCCCACCGGCGGTCGCTCAAGGTAAGGCTTGGCGAAAAAGATATGCAACCATTTCGGAGTATTGTTCAGAAGTTAACAGGCCAGCCAAAATGCAATACTGTGTCTGTAAATGAGACGAATCTCGGAAAATTATCAATGATGATCGACTTGACGTCGAATTGCGCTCACGATCTAATTCACTGATCGACCGGGGGAAGTCGAATCGAAGGGGAGTGATCATGAAGGTAATGTATTGCGCGCTGTTGAGCGCGCTTTTTGTTTGTGCGCCGGCCACGGCGCAGACGGCAATGCCGATCATCGCTGGGGCACAGGACGCGGCTGTTCTGCGCGCCGGGACGAGCGTGCCGCTGAAGATGGCGGAAGCTTTGACGACCAACGGCAAGAAGCTCAAGGTCGGGCAGCGCTTCCAGTTGCAGACCGCCGAGCCGATTGCACTCAATGGTATGACGGTCATTCCGGCGGGCAGCCCGGTGACCGGCGAAGTCACCGAAGTGCGCAACAAGGGCATGTGGGGCAAGTCCGGCCGCATCAACGCCCGCGTGCTCTTCGTGCGGGCGAACGGCCGTCAGATCCGCATGTCGGGCCAGTTGGATGACAAGGGCACGACCGGGACGGTCGGCGTCGTCGGGGCGATCGCCGTCATCCCGGTCGCAGGCTTCTTCGTCACCGGCACCAGCGCCAACATTCCGCTCGGGGCGCCGGCGACCGGCTTCATCGACGAGGACGTGCCGGTCGCCTTTGCCGGCGGCGCTCCGGCGGCGATGGTCGTCGCGCCGGCCGCTCCGGCGGCGGTGGTGGCACCGATCAAGGTTGCACCGGCGGCATCGGTACCTGCTACGAAATGACCTGACGGACGGCGATCCTGCTCGGCGGGGTCGCCGTTTTTCGATGGCTCCTGCCACGTCGCCGATCGCTCGGCGGCATGCCGGAACGGACCGCACCTGCCGGGCGTGGGGATGGTGCCGGTTGCAGGAATCGAACCCGCGACCTTCGGTTTACAAAACCGCTGCTCTACCAGCTGAGCTAAACCGGCAATCGGCGCACTCCATGGATCAAGCGGTGCGGCTAGTCCAGAGGGCTTTGCCGCTGGCGGCGCAGCGCGTCCCAATGCGCGAGCCGTTCCTGCAACCGCGCCTCGAAGCCGCGGCCGCTCGGTTCGTAATAGGTCTGCGGCGGCAATTCGTCGGGCCAGTAATTGGCGCCCGAGAAGGCGTCGTCGGTGTCGTGGTCGTAGGCGTAATCCGCCCCATAGCCGATCTGCTTCATCAGCTTGGTGGGTGCGTTGAAGATATTGGCGGGCGGCATCAGCGAGCCCGTCTCCTTCGCGCTGCGCCACGCCTTCTTCTGCGCCATATAGGCCGCATTCGATTTGGGTGCGGTGGCGAGATAGAGGCAGGCCTGCGCGATCGCCAATTCGCCCTCGGGCGAGCCGAGGAAGTCGTAGGTGTCCTTCGCCGCGATGCACTGGACCAGCGCCTGCGGGTCGGCGAGGCCGATATCCTCGACCGCGGCGCGGGTCAGGCGGCGGAGCAGGTAGAGTGGTTCCTCGCCGGCGGTGAGCATGCGTGCGAGATAATAGAGCGCCGCCTGCGGGTCGGAGCCGCGGATGCTTTTGTGGAGCGCGCTGATGAGGTTGTAATGGCCCTCGCGGTCCTTGTCGTAGACTGCGACGCGGCGCTGGAGGAAGCTCGACAGGCCGGCGGGGTCTAGAGGCGCGTCGATGGCGACCGAGAACAAAGTTTCGGCCTGGTTGAGCAGGAAGCGGCCGTCGCCGTCGGCGCTGGCGAGCAGCGCGTCGCGCGCCGGCGGGGTGAGCGGAAGCGGGCGCCCCTCGGCGGCCTCGGCGCGGTCGAGCAGCTTGGCGAGCGCGGTGGCGCCGAGACGGTGGAGGATGAGCACCTGCGCGCGGCTGAGCACGGCGGCGTTGAGCTCGAACGAGGGGTTCTCGGTGGTCGCGCCGACGAGGATGACGGTGCCGTCCTCGACGAACGGCAGGAAGCCGTCCTGCTGGGCGCGGTTGAAGCGGTGGATCTCGTCCACGAACAACAAGGTGCGCTTGCCGATGCGGGCGTGTTCGCGGGCCTCGGCGAAGGCCTTCTTGAGGTCGGCGACGCCCGAGAAGACCGCGGAGATGGCGACGAAGCGCAGGTCGACCGCGGCGGCGAGCAGGCGGGCGATCGTCGTCTTACCGGTGCCCGGCGGCCCCCATAGAATCATCGAGGAGAGGCGGCCCGCCGCGACCATCCTGCCGATCGCGCCGTCGGGGCCGGTGAGATGCTCCTGCCCGACGACGTCGGCGAGCGTCCGCGGGCGCAGCCGATCGGCGAGGGGGGCGTCGGCGCCCGGGACGTGGGGGGTCGGCTCCGGTTCGAGGCCGGTGAGCAGGTCTGCCATCCCGCCGAGATAGGCGGGCAGGGCGGGCGCGTCACCCCCCTGCCAACTTCGCTAGGCTGACGCTCAGACACGATGCCACCACGTCAAAATATATCTTGGAATGGTCTTGCCTCAGTTTCGATAAGATATATCTTCGGTGCATCGCGATAGCAAAAGGAATGACGATGTTTGGACATATGCATGGCCGCGGTGAACGCGGTCGCGGGCCGCGTGGCGGCTGGGACCAATGGGCGGCCCATGGCAAAGGGCGGTTCGACCCCTTTCGCCACGAAGGACGTGGCGGCGGCGGTGGCCGGCGACGGATGTTCGACGGCGGCGAGCTGCGGCTGGTGCTGCTCCGGATGATCGCCGACGAGCCGCGCCACGGCTATGAATTGATCAAGGCGGTCGAGGAACTGACCGGCGGCGCCTATGCGCCCTCGCCGGGAATGGTCTATCCGGCGCTGACGATGCTCGCCGAGATGGAGTTGATCGCCGAGCAGCCGTCGGAGACGGCACGCAAGCGCTTCGTCGTCACCGCGGCGGGGGAGGCGCATCTCGCCGACCATGAAGAGCAGGTCGTGATGCTGATGGCGCGGCTGGCCGAGATCGGCGCGCATCGTGCGCGCCATGATCGGGCGCCGATCCGGCGGGCGATGCGCAACCTGCGCGACGTGGTGATGGATCGGGTCGAGGCGGGCGACCTGTCCGACGATGCGGTGCACGAGGTCGCGGCGCTGATCGACGGCATCGTCCAGAAGATCGAGCGGCTCAAGTGAGCGTCTCGGTCGCCCGGGTGCCGACGGGGTCGGCGAGCCGCTATCTCCAGCAACTGGCGAAGCATTGGAGCCACAAGATGGAGGTCAGCTTCACCGCCGAGGAAGGCAGCATCGCCTTTCCCAACGGATCGCTGCTGGCGATGAAGGCGGATAGCGAGACGCTCGATCTGGTGCTGACCGTGCCGGACGGCGAGGATGATGCACGGATGCGCGAGGTGGTGGCGAGCCATCTCGACCGGTTCGCGTTCCGCGAGGCGCCGCTGACCTTCGACTGGCGGGAGGGGTAGGGGGCGTACGTCCTCCCCCGCCAGGGGGAGGTGGCAGCGCGAAGCGCTGACGGAGGGGGAGGATGGGGCGGGAGCGTCGTAACAAGGCTTCCGCCCTGTCCCCCCTCCACCACCCGGCTGCGCCGGGCGGTCCCCCTCCCCCTGGCGGGGGAGGATTAGGGCCTTACCAGTTCGAGGTAGGTGTCCAGCACCGTCTGGTTGGCGGTGTCCCAGCGATAGGTTGCGGCGCGCGCGACGCCGGCGGCGCCCATCCGCGCCTTGAGCCCCGGTTCGGTGACGATGCGCTCGATCGCATCCGCATAGCCGGCGATATCGGTCGGCTCGACCAGAAATCCCGTCACGCCATGCTCGACGAGATCGACCGCGCCGGTCGCGCGCGCGGCCACCACCGGCACGCCGGCGGCCATCGCTTCGGTGGTGACGTTCCCGAACGTCTCGGTGATCGAGGGGTTGAAGAACACGTCCATCGACGCGACCGCGCGGCCGAGATCGTCGCCCGACTGGAAGCCGGCGAAGATCGCCCCCGGCGCCTGCTGCGCGAACCAATCCTGCGCCGGGCCCTTGCCGATCACCAGCACCTTGTGCGGCACGCCGCGGCGGGTGAGGTCCTTGATCACCTCGGCGAAGACGTCGAGGCCCTTTTCCTTCACCAGCCGGCCGAGGAAGCCGACCGCGATCTCGTCGTCGCCGATCCCCAATTCGCGCCGCCACGCGAGGCTGCGCCGTTCGGGAACGAAACGATCGTGGTCGATGCCGCGCGACCAGATCGTGATCGGCGTCGTCACCCCCCATTCGCGCAGCAGCGCGCCCATGCTGGGGCTCGGCGGCATCACCCGGTCGACGCGATTGTAGAAGCGCCGCATCAGCGCCTTGATCCACGGTTCGACGAAGCCGATCCGATAATAGCGGAAATAGGTCTCGAACCGGGTGTGGAAGGAGGCGAGGCTGGGTATGCCGTTGCGCCGCGCCCAGCTCACCGCGCCATGGTTGAGCAGGTCCGGCGCGGAGACGTGGACGAGATTGGGGGCGAAGGCTTCGAGATCGGCGCGGGTCCGGGCTGGCAGATAGCGGCCGAGCAGATATTCGGCGCGGCCGCCCGGCATCGGGATCGCCGGCACCGAGACGAGGTCGCCGGTCGGCGGGAAGGCGGGCGGATCGATCGTCGGCGAATAGACGCGCACCGTGACGCCGTGCGCCAGCAGATGCCCGACGAGCAGGTTCAGCGCCTGATTGGCACCATCGCGCGTGTAATTGTAATTGCCGCTGAACAGCGCGACACGAAGATCGGATGGTTGCATGCTGCCGCCGGCCATAGCGGCGCGATTGCGGCGTGACTATGTCGGCGGTTCAACAGCCAAGGGTGTCGCCGATGACCGACCTGTCCGCCTTTCCGATCACGCAGCGCTGGCCGGCGCAGCATCCCGATCGCATCCAGCTCTACTCGCTGCCGACGCCCAACGGCGTCAAGGTGTCGATCATGCTGGAGGAGACGGGGCTGCCGTACGAGCCGCACCGGATCGACTTCGGCCAGGACGATCAGAAATCGGCGGCGTTCGTCTCGCTCAACCCCAATGGCAAGATCCCGGCGATCCTCGATCCCGACGGGCCGGGCGGACAGCCGTTCGGGCTGTTCGAGAGCGGTGCGATCCTGCTCTATCTCGCGGAGAAGAGCGGGCAATTCCTGCCGATCGACCCGGCCGGGCGGTGGCAGGCGATCCAATGGGTGATGTTCCAGATGGGCGGGGTGGGGCCGATGTTCGGGCAGCTCGGCTTCTTCCACAAATTCGCCGGGCGCGAATACGAGGACAAGCGGCCGCGCGATCGCTACGTCGCCGAAGTGGTGCGGTTGCTGGGGGTGATCGACGCGGCGCTGGCGGGCAAGGACTGGCTGCTGGGCGCGGACTATTCGGTGGCGGACATCGCGCATCTCGGCTGGGTGAATGCGCTGGTCGGTTTCTATGAGGCGGGCGAACTGGTCGGGATCGACCGGTTCGCGAATGTGAATGCATGGCTGGCGCGCGGGCTGGCGCGGCCGGCGGTGCAGCGGGGGTTGGCGATTCCGGGGTGATATCGAGCGTGCTGCATGGGTGACGCGTGTCTTCCTCCCCCTGGCGGCGGAGGACTTGGGTGGTGCTTTACCGTTAGGGAACGGGGACGCGGCGCGGATCGCGGCTGATCCTTCCCGGTACGGGGAGGGGGACCGCCGGAAGAGCCGGTGGTGGAGGGGGGCTTCCTCGGGGAACGGCGTTTGGGGAAGCCCCCCTCCGTCACGGCTGCGCCGTGCCACCTCCCCGTGCCGGGGAGGATACTCGTCACCCTCCCCGTCGAAGGTCCTGACGGATCCATCCCGAAATCTGTTCCCTTCCCGTTCTCCTCCGCCTATATCGCCGGGCATGGCGAAACCGCAGAAACGATATGTGTGCCAGGCGTGCGGATCGGTCTCGCATCGCTGGGCGGGGCAGTGTGGCGATTGCGCCGAATGGAACACGTTGGTCGAGGAGGCGGCGGCGGTGGTCACGCCGTTCCAGGCCAAGCACGACCTGCGCACCGGCGGGCGATCGTTCGAGCTGGTCGGGCTGGACGCCGATATCGTGCTGCCCGAGCGGATGGCGACGGGGATCGCCGAGCTCGACCGCGCGCTCGGCGGCGGGTTCGTCGAGGGGTCGGCGACGCTGATCGGCGGCGATCCGGGGATCGGCAAATCGACCCTGCTGTTGCAGGCCGCCGCCAAGCTGGCGCTCGCCGGCAAGAGCGTCGCCTACGTCTCGGGCGAGGAGGCGACCGATCAGGTGCGGCTGCGCGCGCGGCGGCTCGGCATCGGTCATGCGCCGGTGCAGCTCGCCGCGGCGACCTCGACGCGCGATATCCTGACGACGCTGTCGATGGGGCCGCCGCCCGCGCTGCTCGTGATCGATTCGATCCAGACGATGCATTCCGACCTGATCGAAGGCGCGCCCGGCACCGTCAGCCAGGTGCGCGCGTCGTCGCAGGAGCTGATCCGCTTCGCCAAGGAACGCGGCACGGCGCTGGTGCTGGTCGGCCACGTCACCAAGGACGGGTCGATCGCCGGGCCGCGCGTGCTCGAACATATGGTCGATACCGTGCTCGCGTTCGAGGGCGAGCGCAGCCATCAATATCGCATCCTGCGCGCGATCAAGAACCGCTTCGGCGGGACGGACGAGATCGGCGTGTTCGCGATGCAGAGCGAGGGGCTGGCGGAGGTGTCCAATCCCTCCGCGCTGTTCCTGACGCAGCGCGACGAGGGGGTGACGGGGACGACGGTATTCCCCGCGCTGGAGGGGACGCGGCCGGTGCTGGTCGAGATCCAGGCGCTGGTGGTGCGGCTGGCGAGCGGGGCGACGCCGCGGCGTGCGGTGGTCGGCTGGGACAGCGGCCGGCTGGCGATGATCCTCGCGGTGCTCGAGGCGCGGTGCGGGCTAAGCTTCTCCAATGCCGAGGTCTATCTCAACATCGCCGGCGGCTATCGCGTGCAGGACCCGGCGGCGGACATGGCGGTAGCGGCGGCGTTGGTCTCCGCGCTGTCGGAGCGGCCGGTGGCGATCGACGCGGTGGCGTTCGGCGAGGTCGCGCTGTCGGGCGAGATCCGGCCGGTGGCGCATGGCGCGTTGCGGCTGAAGGAGGCGGGCAAGCTCGGGTTCGAGCGGGCGTTGGTGCCGGCGGCGGTAGCCAAGGAGGAGAGCGCGCTGCGGCTGACGGGGTTTCGGACGCTGGGGGAGTTCGTGGATCATATGTTGGGGCGGTGAGCGGAGGGGGGCTTCGTGGGTCCGATTGGTCCTCGACCTCCCCATTCGTCATCCCCGCGACGGCGG